>NZ_CP021080.1:4285210-4897383 GCF_000802245.2 Streptomyces pluripotens | reverse complement strand
CACCATGGCCTATGACCCCACCGAGCCCGACACGATCGAGGAGATCGAGGACCTGGAGGCCGACGTGGCCCCCGAAGTCGACGTCGAGGCCCCCGAGGTGGATGCTGCCGAGCAGCATGCGGACGTCACGCCGGACCACGACGAACCGTTGACAGACGTGCACCCAGACCGCGGAAACGAGGCCGATCTCATCGAACAGGCGCGTGTGGTCTCGCTCGACGAGGACGACTACCGCTGAGCCCGCAGACTGCCGTCAGCCGCTGACCTCGTACGTCCTCCGGTGGCGGCGTACGGCGCCCGGCGGGCGCACCAGACCCGGCTCCGCGGCTTTCCCCACCGTCCGCTCCATGAAATTCTGCGCTCGCACCGCGCACACCACGGTTACCGAAAAGTACGATAGGTGTGCGGCCGACACCGCATGTGGACGACTCTGGGAGGCGGCGTGACAGCCATCGAGCAAACTGAGGCGGCGCGCCCGCGTGGCACCCGTCTGCCACGCCGAGCCCGACGGAACCAGCTCCTGGGGGCCGCTCAGGAGGTTTTCGTCGCGCAGGGCTACCACGCGGCGGCAATGGACGACATCGCCGAACGGGCCGGGGTGAGCAAGCCAGTGCTCTACCAGCACTTCCCCGGCAAGCTCGACCTGTATCTCGCGCTGCTGGACCAGCACTGCGAGTCGCTGATCCAGGCGGTACGCAGCGCACTCGCCTCGACGACCGACAACAAGCAGCGTGTGCGGGCGACGATGGACGCCTACTTCGCGTACGTGGAGGACGACGGCGGCGCCTTCCGGTTGGTGTTCGAATCCGACCTCACGAACGAGCCCGCCGTACGGGAGCGCGTCGACAAGGTCACCAACGAGTGCGCCGAGGCGATCTGCGACGTCATCGCCGAGGACACCGGCCTCTCGCGCGCGGAATCGATGCTGCTCGCCTCCGGCCTCGGCGGTCTCGCCCAGGTGGTCGCGCGCTCCTGGCTGCACAGCGACCGCAGCGTTCCGCGCGACCAGGCGGTGCAACTGCTGGCCTCCCTGGCCTGGCGGGGCATCGCGGGTTTCCCGCTGCACAACACCGAACAGCACTGAGGCTCGCTCGTTCCCGGGGCTGTTCGCTCTTGGCGTTCCGGGGCGCAGCGTGTACGTCCCCTCACCGGGCTAATGTGTGCTGCGTACAGCGCGGAAGATCGCGCACATCACTGACCGTCGGAGGGACATAGCCGTGGAGGTCAAGATCGGCGTGCAGCACGCGCCCCGCGAGATCGTTCTGGAGAGCGGTCAGAGCGTCGAGGAGGTCGAGCGGCTGGTGTCCGAGGCGCTGGCCGGCAAGACGCAGTTGCTCAGCCTGGAGGACGAGAAGGGCCGCAAGGTCCTGGTGCCGACGGACCGTCTGGCGTACGTGGAGATCGGCGAGCCGACCGTGCGCAAGGTGGGGTTCGGCACGCTGTAGGCCGAAGTCGTGAGAAGGGCCCGGCGGCCGCGTGCCGCAGGGCCCTTCTGCATGGGGCGTGCACACGTATGGCGCACAGCTCCTCCCCAGCGAGGATTGCTCTCCGCAGGTCACGGGTATGACGGGCTACGACCGCCGAGGCACACCGGCCCTGGGAGGACCCCCGACATGATCCTGGAAGCACTCGGTTCCGCAGTGCTCGGTCTGATCCTCGCCTGGACGGCGGCTCACCGCCTGTCCCATCGACTCCCCGCCCGTCCGCTGGTGTATGCGACGGGCGTGGCCGGGGCCCTCTTCGGTGACTTCGTCACGCACAGCGCGCTGGACCTCGGCAGCGTCCTGCCGAGCCTGCTGGGCGCCGCGATCGTTTCAGCGGCGTCCCTGTCCCTCCTGCTCCGTCCGGCTGGTCGGCTGCGCCGACGATCGGCGCCGGCGTAGACCGGCGCCTTCATGGGAGGTCCGGGCGGCGGCACGGCAGGGACGGGGACGCTCAGGGTGCGTGGAACTGCCGGGCAGTCGCGGCGCACCCCCGGTCACGCCGCTCGTCCCCCGCTGAGCCCCACCGCGCTCAGGCCGCGAGACCCAGCGCGGCCATCCGCTTCGTGTGCGCCTCGGTGATCCGCGAGAACATCTTCCCGACCTCCGCGAGGTCGAAGCCGTCGGCGACACCGCCCACGAGCATCGTGGACAGTGCGTCCCGGTCGGCGACCACCCGCTGGGACTGCGACAGCGCCTCACCCATCAGCCGCCGCGCCCACAGCGCAAGCCGGCCGCCGACCCGCGGGTCGGCGTCGATGGCCGCGCGCACCTTCTCCACCGCGAAGCCGGCGTGGCCGGTGTCGTCGAGGACGGCCAGCACCAGTTCGCGCGTGTCGGAGTCGAGGCGGGCCGCGACCTCCCGATAGAAGTCGCTCGCGATCGAGTCGCCGACGTACGCCTTGACCAGGCCCTCCAGCCAGTCCGAGGGAGCCGTCTGGCGGTGGAAGCCGTCGAGTGCGGCAACGAACGGGTCCATGGCGGCCGTCGGTTCCTCGCCCATCTCGGTCAGCCGGTTCCGCAGCCGTTCGAAGTGGTGGAACTCGGCCGACGCCATCTTCGCCAGCTCCGCCTTGTCCGCGAGGGTCGGCGCCAGCTTGGCGTCCTCCGCGAGCCGCTCGAACGCCGCGAGCTCCCCGTACGCGAGGGCGCCGAGCAGGTCCACGACGGCGGCGCGGTACTGCGGTTCGGCGGAGGCCTGCGCCCAGTCCTGGGCGGCGACGCCGATGGGTCCGGTGGGTGCGGCGGACGCCTTCTCGGGCTTGTCAGAGCTAGTCATGAGGCGCACAATAGTCCGCTTGCCGTCCCCGGGAAGCCCCAGGTCAACGACTGTGACCACGACTACGTGACCAATTCGGCCATCACATGTGCGCGATTCCGGGGTATGGTGGTAATGCGCCTGCTGAGTGCGTCGACGGTATGCGACGTATTTCGACAGGCCGCAGGTATGAGGATGCCCGGTCGGTGGCCCGATCGGCTCCGACCCGACAGCCCTCCGTGGCCGTACGGCTCTGTACGTACGACGACCGAGGGACCCCTCAGCGGTACGAACGCTAGAGCGTCGGCAGAGGTCCCGTGTCATACGGCTTGCCCGAGTGGTTCGCCCGTACGGCAGCCGACGTCCCCGGCACGGTCAGACATGACCCCCGCGCTCGCCTCGCACCGCGCACACAGAAGAGGCATGACCCTGACTACCACGTTTCGAGAACTCGGCATCCTTCCCGAGACCGCCGAGGCCCTGGAAGCCGTCGGCATCATCACTCCCTTCCCCATTCAGGAGATGACGCTCCCCGTCGCCCTCTCCGGTACGGACGTCATCGGCCAAGCCAAGACCGGCACCGGAAAGACGCTGGGATTCGGCCTTCCGCTCCTGGAGCGCGTCACCGTCCCCGCCGACGTGGAGGCCGGCCGCGCCGCCCCCGAAGCCCTCACGAACGCTCCGCAGGCACTCGTCGTCGTCCCCACGCGCGAGCTGTGCACACAGGTCACCAACGACCTCCTGACCGCCGGCAAGGTCCGTAACGTGCGCGTGACGGCCATCTACGGCGGTCGGGCCTACGAGCCCCAGGTCGAGGCCCTGAAGAAGGGCGTCGACGTGGTCGTCGGCACCCCGGGCCGTCTGCTCGACCTCGCGGGCCAGAAGAAGCTGGACCTGAAGCACATCAGGTGCCTTGTCCTGGACGAGGCCGACGAGATGCTCGACCTGGGCTTCCTGCCCGATGTCGAGAAGATCATCAACATGCTGCCGGTCACGCGCCAGACCATGCTGTTCTCGGCCACCATGCCAGGGGCGGTCATCGGCCTCGCGCGCCGCTACATGTCCCAGCCGACGCACATCCGTGCCACCGCCCCGGATGACGAGGGCGCCACGGTCGCGAACATCAAGCAGTTCGTCTACCGCGCGCACTCCATGGACAAGCCGGAAATGGTCGCCCGCATCCTGCAGGCAGAGGGCCGCGGACTCGCGATGATCTTCTGCCGTACGAAGCGCACGGCCGCCGATATCGCCGATCAGCTGCAGCGTCGCGGTTTCGCCTCCGGTGCCGTCCACGGCGACCTCGGCCAGGGCGCCCGCGAGCAGGCCCTGCGGGCCTTCCGCAACGGCAAGGTCGACGTCCTCGTCTGCACCGATGTCGCCGCCCGTGGCATCGACGTCGAAGGTGTGACCCACGTCATCAACTACCAGTCGCCCGAGGACGAGAAGACGTACCTGCACCGCATCGGCCGCACCGGCCGCGCGGGTGCCAAGGGCACGGCGATCACGTTCGTCGACTGGGACGACATCCCGCGCTGGCAACTGATCAACAAGACGCTGGACCTGGACTTCAACGACCCGGTGGAGACGTACTCGACGTCCCCCCACCTGTTCTCCGACCTCGACATCCCCGAGGGCACCAAGGGCGTCCTGCCGCGCTCGGAGCGGACCCGTGCCGGTCTGGCCGCGGAGGAACTGGAGGACCTGGGCGAGACCGGCGGGCGTGGGGCCCGCGGCCGCCACGGCCGGCCTGCGGACTCCACCACGGCCGACCGTGAACGCCCGGCCCGTACGCCCCGCCGTCGCCGCCGCACACGCAGCGGCGCCCCGGTGGACGCCTCCACCGCTACGACCGCCCCCGCACCGGCCACCGGGTCCGTCGCTGAGGAGCCCGAGACGGCTCCCCGCACCCCGCGCCGTCGCCGGCGCACACGTGGCGGAGCGACGGCGGAGCCGCTGACGGCCGAGACCGCCTCGACGATGACCGAAACCACCGAAACCACCGTCGAGGCGGTGGACGCTGCGGAGGTCCCGGCCGTGCCGGAAGCTCCGGAGAAGCCGCGCCGCCGCCGGACCCGCAAGACCGCGGAGCGCCCTGCGACGGACACCGTGGTGACGGATGTCGCCGCGGCCGAGCCCGTGACGGTGGACGGCCCGGCGACCGTCCCGGCCGTCGTTGCCAGTGCGGTGGCAGAGGCCACGCCGGCTGCGGAGACCAAGCCGCGGCGCCGCACCCGCAAGACCGCAGAGTCGGCCATCCAGGTGGAAGCCGCGGTGGACACCGCCGAGGCAACCCCGGCCAAGCCGCGCCGCACCAAGAAGGCCACCACCGTGGAACCGGCCACCACGGACGACCACAGCGACGCAGCCAACGAAGCCAACAAGGCCGACGAACCCCAACCAGCCACACCCAAGGCACGCCGCACCCGCAAGACCGCCACCGCCACGGCCACCACCGACACACCCGAAGCCGAGGCCAAGCCGCGCCGCACCCGCAAGACCACCACCGCCAAGGCCGCAACGGACACCGCCGAGGCAACCCCGGCCAAGCCGCGCCGCACCAAGAAGGCCACCACCGTGGAACCGGCCACCACGGACGACCACAGCGACGCAGCCAACGAAGCCAACAAGGCCGACGAACCCCAACCAGCCACACCCAAGGCACGCCGCACCCGCAAGACCACCACCGCCACGGCCACCACCGACACACCCGAAGCCGAGGCCAAGCCGCGCCGCACCCGCAAGACCACCACCGCCAAGGCCGCAACGGACACCGCCGAGGCAACCCCGGCCAAGCCGCGCCGCACCAAGAAGGCCACCACCGTGGAACCGGCCAACACGGACGACCACAGCGACGCAGCCAACGAAGCCAACAAGGCCGACGAACCCCAACCAGCCACACCCAAGGCACGCCGCACCCGCAAGACCGTCGCCAAGAAGGCCGCTCCGGAGATTCCGGCGCAGACCACCGAGGAGCCGGAGGTCAAGCCGCGGCGCCGCACCCGTAAGACTGCGGCGGCCGTGGAGGCCCCCGAGGCCTGATCCGGCGTCGTTCGCGACAGCACCACCGACCGCCGATGGCCCGGTCCGCTTCTGTGGACCGGGCCATCGGCGTTCCTGTAGGCACCCTCACCTGCGCAGTCCCATCCCCGCGCCCGATAGTCTCGTCTCATGAGCAGGCCCGACACCTTCATCCCGCCCCCCGGCGCCCGTGCGTACTCCCTGCGGACGGCGCGTGGTGAGTTCGCCGTCGTCGACGCTCCTGTGGCCGCCGGGGTCGAGCCCCGTGGCACCGCGCTGCTGCTGCCGGGGTTCACCGGGAGCAAGGAGGACTTCAATCCGCTGCACGTGCCTCTCGCGGAGCGCGGGTATCGAACCGTGTCCGTGGACGGACGCGGGCAATACGAGTCCGACGGCCCCGAGGCGGACGGTCCCGCCTACGCACAGGAGGAGTTGGCACGGGACGTACTGGCCCAGGTGGAGGCGCTCGGGCAGCCGGTGCATCTTCTGGGGCACTCCCTCGGCGGGTTGGTCTCGCGTGCGGCGGTGCTGGTCGATCACGCGCCCTTCCTGTCACTCACCCTGATGGCCTCCGGTCCGGCGCACATCTCGGTGTCCCAGCAGGAACGTGTGAAGCTACTGCGGGACGCACTCACCGTGATGAACATGGCGGAGGTGTGGGACACGATCCAGGCGATGGAGGCGTCCGAGGAGGCAGGGACGGCCGCGCTGGACAGCGGACTGGACGAGCGGCACGATCTGCGGGACCGCTGGCTGCGCACCAAGCCGGGTCAACTCCTCGCCACGGGGCAGCAGTTGTGCATGGAGCCGGATCGCGTTGCCGAACTGGCCGCCGTACCGCTGCGGTTCCATGTCCTGTCGGGGGCGCAGGACGACGCCTGGCCGCTGCCTCTGCTCGATGACATGGCGGTGCGGCTGAAGGCACGGCGGACGGTGATCGAGGGCGCTGAGCACTCCCCCAACACCGACCGTCCGTTTGCCACGGCCCGGGCGATCGCCGACTTCTGGGACGACCGAACCGCCGGGGCGTAGGGCCGCCGTGCACGCTGGTGCGGGGTCTACTCTCGGGTCGGGCCCCGGGCCGGCCAGTAGCACTGAGCGCTCTGCCGGAAGCACCGCACGGTAGTGCAGCAGCGTGTACCACCACGTGACCGCGGCACTGTCGTGGCTGGTCGCGTAGTTCCCCGCAGCCCTACAGGAGGCTTTGTTCAACCACGGTGGGCTTCGCCCGACCTGCCTAGGGGGTTTCGCAAGTCCCGCACAGCACCCGCAGTGTCGGACACCGCACAGGATTTTCGAAACCCCCTAGTACTGCACCTGGAGGTGATCCCAGAAGCCGTCCCGCAGGGCGCGGCGCAAGTCCGCCTGGCCCCGCAGGGAGTACTGCAGCAGGCCCTCGGCCTCCACCAGGAGCTCCTGGTCGACGGAGCCGGGGAGATAAGGGTGGCCGGGGAGCAGCTCGACCAGTGCCTCGCGCCCCCGGGAGACTAGCCACTTCGCGGCGATCTGGGCCCCGACGAAGCGGACGTCCTCGCGGGTCGGGCGGGCCCCGGTGCCCGCCTCGTAGGCGGCGGCCGTACGGCGGGAGACGTACGGCTTGATGAACTCCAGGTCTAGGGTGCGCTGGCTGTCGACCTCCCAGAGCAGCGGCTCGGCCTGGTTGCGGCCCTCCGGCGCCTCGATGCCCCACAGATGGACGCGGGCACCGTAGCCCTGGGCCGCCTCAACCGCCGAGACCAGGTCCTCGTCGCCGCCGAGCAGGGCCGCGTCGCTGATCGCGCGGTGCCGGGCGAGGGACTCCAGGTCGGAGCGGATGAGTGAATCGACGCCCTTCTGCTGGTTGTTGGCGTTGAGGTTGCCGAGGCGGACCTTGACGTCGGGCAGCTCGGCGATGGACTGCTGCTCGGCGGTGTGGATGCGACGGCGGGCGCCGTCGTACCAGTAGACGCGCAACAACCGGCTGTCCGCGAAGATGGTGCGGGCCCTGTCGATCAATGCCTCGATCAGGCCTTCGGCGTCGAGGTCGAACGCCCGGCGATCCTCGGTGCCGGCGACCAGTCGGCCCGCGGCCGCGTACAGGTAGCCCGCGTCGACGAAGATCGCATGGGTGGAGGGCGTCTTCGCCACCTCGGCGAGCATGCGCTCCAGCAGCTCGTTCGTGCGGTCGATGCGGGCACCCAGGGCCGCAAGGTCGTTGTTCATCGGCTCCATTGTCCTGGTCGTCACACTGCGAACACAACCGGTCCCGTTCAGTTCCGCCCACGCCCTACCTACTCGATAGTAGTTAGGTGTTCGAAAAATTTCTTTAGCGTAGGGAATGTTTGTAACAAGCGGCACGTTGACTCACTACGACGCCGGCCATTCATCCGGCGCACCAAGTAGTTCTCCGCAGGAGGATGACCAGACGAAGGGAGAAGCCGTGCGCTTCGAGATCATGCGACTCGACGAGGTCGACGGCACCACCGTGGACAGCACCGTCGTAGACGCGGCCTCCGTCAACAGGATCGTTCAGCAGGCCGCCGCCGTCGGGCAGCGCCTGTGGATCCGCCCGGCCGAAGTCCCGGCCTCGTAAGCGGGCACCGCCGCTCAAGCTTTCCGGGGGAGCCGAGCCGACACCGGGTCAGCTCCCCCGGATCACCTGAGTGATCCCGTTGATGATCTGCTGCACGGCGATCGCGGAAAGCATCATGCCCGCGAGCCTCGTCACCAGGACCACGCCGCCGTCCTTGATGACCCGGATGATCAGCAGCGAATAGCGCATCACCAGCCACAGCACGACGTGGATCGCGAGGATCGCGGACCACACCGAGACCTGGGTCGCCACGCTGTCGGCCTTCTGCACAGCCAGGATCACGGACACGATGGCACCGGGCCCCGCCAGCAGCGGCATGCCCAGTGGCACCAGGGCCACGTTCACGTCCTTGGTCTGCTTCGGCTCATCGGTCTTGCCGGTGAGCAGATCCAACGCGATCAACAGCAGCAACAGACCACCCGCAATCATCAGGGCGGGCACGGACACGTGCAGATAGTTGAGGATCTGGTGGCCCAGGACGCCGAATACGGCGATGACCCCGCCCGCCACGCAGACGGCCTGGAGGGCCATCCGCTTCTGCACCTTGGACGGCCGCCCGGCCGTCAGGGCGAGGAAGATCGGGGTGATCCCGGGGGGATCCATGATGACAAAAAGGGTCAGGAACAGGGAGCCGAAGACGGCGATGTCGAACATGGTGAGCCTTGCAGGGTGAAGCCGCGGCCGTCAGCTGCTCGTCCGGCGACACGGACAGGCGGCACGACGGAGGTGCGGAGTGAAGAGTGAGAGGTGAGACGGGTAACGGGGCAGAGGAAGAAAGAGGGCGTGGAGCAGGGAGGCGCGCCTAGCCCAAGAGGCGGGGGCCGTCAGATCCCGCCGGCCCCCGGAACGGGGAATG
The DNA here is from genome assembly GCF_000802245.2 of Streptomyces pluripotens. Classification (NCBI taxonomy): domain Bacteria; kingdom Bacillati; phylum Actinomycetota; class Actinomycetes; order Kitasatosporales; family Streptomycetaceae; genus Streptomyces; species Streptomyces pluripotens. The sequence goes on along the minus strand of NZ_CP021080.1, from coordinate 4,888,198 downwards.
CCCCGGTCGCCCGCCGCGTGATTTCCCCGTACACGTCGGGGTCGGTCGTGTAGGCGCCCAGCGACACGGCCTTGCGGCTGCCGTGATAGTCCGAGGAGCCGGTGACCAGCAGATCCAGTTCCTTCGCGAGACCACGGAGCCGGTCCCGGGCCTCCGGGTCGTGGTCCACATGATCGACCTCGATACCGTCGAGCCCGGCCTCGGCCATCTCGGCGATCCGGTCCTCCGGTACCGTACGGCCGCGCTTGACCGCGGCTGGATGCGCGAAAACAATCACGCCACCCGCGCTCTTGACAAGCCGGATCGCCTCGAAGGGGTTCGTCTCGTGCTTCTCGACGAAGGCCCGCCCGCCGTCGGCCAACCACTCCTCGGTGAACGCGTCGCCCACCGTCGGCACGACACCCAGCTCGACCAGCGCGGTGGCGACATGCGGGCGCCCCACGGAGCCACCGTCGGCGATCCGCTCAACCTGCTCCCAGGTGACCGGCACGCCCAGCGCGTTCAGCTTGGCGACCACGCCCTTGGCTCGCGGGATCCGGTCGTCCCGAACCAGCTCACGCTCGGCGAGCAGGGCAGGCTCCTCGGGGTCGAAGAGGTAGGCCAGCATGTGCATCGACACGCCGTCGACGCGGCAGGACAGCTCGGCGCCGGTGACCAGAGTGAGTCCCTCGGGAAGCGCGGCAACGGCCTCGGGGTAGCCACGGGTGGTGTCGTGGTCGGTCAGCGCGACGACGTCCAGTCCGGCAGCGCCGGCCTTGCGCATCAGCTCAGCCGGGGTGTCCGTACCGTCGGAGGCCGTGGAGTGACAGTGCAGATCGATACGCACACGGGCTCCAGGCGGGACGGACGGACGGGGACACACCAAGGATAGCCGGAAGAACGGCATGCCCTGTCACACCCGCAGCAGCAGTGCACCCCCTACACACCTCACCCCGCCCACCCAGGCACTACACCGCCGACCGCCGCGCGAACAGCGCGAGCCAGGAAGACTGGGGAAGGGCGGGGCGCCGCCCCTACGGCCGGAGCAGGCGCGGCGACAGCGCCCCGCACGGCACCAGGTCCAGCTCCGCTCCCGCGTCCCGCAGATCGGTCAGCACCAGTTCGTCGTACATCATCAGCCCCGACTGTTCGGGCCACACCACCGCCCACAACCACAGCCCCAGCGCCTCACCAGCGAAGACGGCCCGATCGTCCGGGGTGGCCGAGACGTGCCAGAGCGGAGTCGGCCGACCGGCGGCCAACAGCTTGGCCTGGGGTGGCTTCTCGACACTGATGTACGGGCCCGGATCCGGGCCGTCAATGCCCGCGTACCGCGCACCGAGGCCGACGCCGAGTTCCTCGGCGACCAGGATCAGCTCCCCCGGCCCACCGAGCGGAGCGGGACCGGAACAGGCCACAACGGCGGCTCGACCACCACTGCGCTCGTCACCCGCATAAGCCACACCCGTGAAGAGCCAGCCGACCGGCAGCGGCCACGGCATCCACACCGGGACACGGGTGCGCTGCACGATGGCAGCAAGAGCCTCGACACTGGGCGGGATCACGGGCTGCAGCGGAAACACCGTGCCGTGCACATCGCACTGCCACGAATCGGCGAAGAGGCCGGGAGCCCTGACCCGGCCACCGCACCTCGGGCAACTGGGTTCGCCCCTCATAGGGCTCCACGCTCCTACCCCTGCTCGCTCACGTCAAGGACGATCACCCGTCCGGACGGAACAGCTGCCCGTCCCCCACTAAATGCACAATGCACTCATTGGAGGCGCCAACCCCGTGCGCGCATGAACCAACCACGTCACCCCCGCGCGTGCAGAACGTGCGGAAGCGGTTCGGCTCGGTGAAGGTGAAGGTGCTGTCGGTCACCGCCTTGCCGGGTGCGGCGGTGGTCGCCCGTACGGCGCCGGGCCCTCACACCCCGAGGCGGAGGAACGGAACGCGGAGGTGCCGCCGAGGACGGCATCGGCGCCTCGACCAACTGACCTTTCAGGGAATGGACTTGGTGAGCTTGCTCACCTTGGGTCAGTCGAGCGGGACGGACCGGCGGGAGGGATCCCTCAGATCCGTCCCCTGCGCGAGCCAGCGCTCCTGGAGGGCCTGAGCACCGTGCACCCGCTTCCACGCGGCCTCGTTCGGTGTCATCGGCAACAGCGGCAGGAACCGTACGGGGTCCATCGGTGCGTCCAGTTCCAGATCCTCCACGAGCCCCCCTGATTCGCCCACCAGGACCGAGGTGAAGGGGGCGTCGGGCCACAACGGCTCACCCACGTCCAATGACGCGCCGGGGACCACCACCAGGCCCTCCACCTGGGGGGATGCCGCGAGGACGGCAAGCGGGCGGAGCACCTTGGCCGTGTCGGCGACGCCCGCACGGACGGACAGAACCAGTTCGGCCCTGGGACCCTCGACCGGGTCCGCGACCATCGCCGTGGGGTCCGTCATGGGGTGCCGGGACATACCAAGGGTGGCGTACCTGAGGACGTCTGCCTCCTGGAAGCGGAGCACTTCGATGCGGTCCGCACCGAGGAAGGTGACCGCGGCACGCGCGTCCGGTTCGCCCAGCGCGGTGTGCAACCGTGCCTCGACCAGAGGAAGAACATCAACCATGCGGCGAGCATAGAACTCGTCAGCTGCGGGCAAAGCGGCACCTTGACAGTACGGGCGGCTGGTACGGTGAGCCGGTGGTTTCGGGGCAGCACGCAGAAGCGGCGCTATCGGGTCCCGACACCGACGAGACTCCCTTACGAGGGACCGGCCGGAGGAGGTGGGGCTGTCATGGATCGAAGTCGACCGTGCAGTACCACCCGCTCTTCCGCCCGCTGATGTAGTTACCGGCTGGCTACCGCCTCTCCGCGCGCGTCGCCGTTCGGAAGAGCACTTCGTTTCGCTTCACCTGATCTGTCCGGCGCGACTGGTCCCTCGGATCCGTCTGGTTCGGGTCAGTTCTGCGTCAGTTCTGCATCAGCAGCGCAGTCGCCACCGCGATGGTGCGGTGCTCCCCGCTTTGCGGACGTGCCAAACCTCCTTCTCTGCCCGAAGGGCAGGAAGACCTCTCCAGGACCGTCCCCATTCCGGGAAGTTCCAACCGTCGTCGGCGCGCTGTCGTTGCCCGCCTGCGAAGGAGCCTGCCCATGTCGATGATCCGCGACCTGCGCGCCGTGGTCCGCCCGTCGTCCCGCGTCTCGCTACGGGGGGACGCCGGCGTCTCGTACGACACCACCCGCGCCCCCGGAACGCCGTCGGCCGTCGTGGACTGCGCCGTGTACCGCGACGGGGCCCGAGTGGCAAGCGACAAGCCACTGACCCCACAGGAGGCGATGCGGCTGGTACGGCGCGACGGCGGCTTCGTGTGGATCGGACTGCACGAGCCGACCGAGGCCGAATTCGCGGGTATCGCAAGCGAGTTCGGGCTACACCCGCTGGCCGTCGAGGACGCGGTGCAAGCGCACCAACGGCCGAAGTTGGAGCGGTACGACGACTCACTGTTCACCGTCTTCAAGACCATTCACTACGTTGAGCACGACCAGCTCACCGCCAACAGCGAAGTCGTCGAGACGGGCGAAGTCATGTGCTTCACCGGCGGGAACTTCTTCATCACCGTCCGGCACGGCGGCCAGGGTTCGCTCCGAGCGCTGCGGCACCGGCTCCAGGACGACCCCGAACTCCTGGCCAAGGGCCCCTCGGCGGTGCTGCACGCGATCGCCGACCACGTCGTGGACGGCTACATCGCGGTCGCGGACGCAGTGCAGGACGACATCGACGAGGTCGAGACCGAGGTCTTCTCTCCTGGCCGCAAGGGTGGCGTCTCGCGTGGTGTGGACTCGGCGCGCATCTACCAGCTCAAGCGCGAGGTGCTGGCGTTCAAGCGCGCGGTGGCCCCACTGCTACGCCCCATGCAGCTGCTGAGTGAACGGCCGATGCGGCTGGTCGACCCGGACATCCAGAAGTACTTCCGGGACGTCGCCGACCACCTGGCCCGGGTCCAGGAGCAGGTCATGAGCTTCGACGAGCTCCTCAACTCCATCCTCCAGGCCAACCTCGCGCAGGCGTCCGTCGCGCAGAACGAGGACATGCGCAAGATCACCGCGTGGGCAGCCATCATCGCCGTACCCACGATGGTATGCGGGGTCTACGGTATGAACTTCGACTACATGCCCGAATTGCACTGGAAGTACGGCTATCCGGTGATCATGGGCGTCACGGTCGCCCTGTGTCTGGGCATCCACCGCACGCTCAAGCGCAACGGCTGGCTGTGAGCCGGCCTGGTTAGGCTGGACGCATGACAAGCGAGCTGCTCGACCGGTCCCTCATCGAGGAAGCCTCGAAGAAGTCCGGCCTCCTCTGGGTCAGAGGCGCCGGGGCCCCCGCCGCACGCGCGCTGTGGCACGTGTGGCACGAGGGTGCGGTGTGTCTGGTCGGTGACGGACCCGGTGAACAGCCGCTGCCCGCGCTCATGGACGGGGGCGTGGCCGAGGTGACCGTGCGCAGCAAGGACAAGGGGGGCCGGCTGGTGTCGTTTCCGGTGGCCGTGTCTGAACTGGTTTCCGGGTCCCCGGAGTGGGAGGCGGTGGTCGCCGAGCTGAAGGGGAAGCGGTTGAACGCCCCCGACGGCGAAGGGATGCTGGGCCGCTGGTCCCGCGAGTGCCGGGTGCTCCGCCTGGTGCCCGACGGTGATGTGGCACCGATGCCCTCCGGAAGTCTGACCGAGCCGCCACTGCCGTCGCCTGCGACGACGCGTCGGCCGGTCCCCGCGGGCCTGCCGAAATTGCTGGCCAAACGTCGCAGGAAGTGACGCCCGGGCGGCGGAGGGCGGCGGACGACCAGCCTCGCCGCCCCAAAGCCCTCCAAGGCCCCCAAGCGCTCCAAGGCCTCCAAGGCCTCCAAGGCCTCCAAGGCTAGGAAGCCGGCAACTTCTTGCCGTAGTCCACCGTCTCCGATTTCGCGGGTTCGGTGACGGCGAAGTCCTTGCCCCAGTCCGAGAAGCGGAGGGTGCCCGCGTCACCGGCGCGCACCAGGCGCAACGGATACGGCTTGCCCTGGAGGGAGACGTCCAGGGTGCCCCCGGAGCCACGGTCGCCGGTGATGCGGATCGTGCGGGTGCCCGACTGGTCGTGGTGACCGTCCGTGGCCAGCGTGCCATGGAGTGTCAGCAGCCCGTGGAGGAGGACGTTCTTGTCCGTGAAGCCGCTGAACTTCTGGTAGGCGGGATCCCCCTGAGGCACCTTCACGTACTTGCCGTTCAGCTTGCCCGCGGCGCCGTCGCTGCCGTCGGTGTGGTTCCAGAAGTCCGCGCCGGCCTTCAGATACAGCTGCTTGCCGACCCTGAGCAGTCTGAAGGTGGTGCCCCGTGACGTCACCGACCCCGTCCCACCGGCAGCCTTGAGTCGCATGTCCAGTGTGTACGTACGGCCGCTGGTGACCACGGTCCCGGACAGCCGTACCGCCGGTGCCGCGTCAGCCGCCGCCCGGGTCTGCGCCTGGATCTTGTCGGCGGGCAGCCTGCCCACACCGTTCGTCCCCGCGTCCGGGTCGTCACCACCGCACCCCGTCAGCACAGCTGCCCCCGTCACGGCCAGGGCACACATCGCGGTCACCGGCGCGGCCCGCCGGGTTCGGCCGTGGGGAGTCGCAGTCACGGGTGGGGACACCTTTCTGACGATTCCTACTACCGGCCCCTGCCGCCGGCGGTCGTCGCGTGTCCTCGTCACCGGTTCCGGAGCGGCGTACGGCAGCGTACCGGTGCCGCGCCCACCTAGCGGAGTCAGTCCGTCCGGACCCCCCACCAGGGCGTATCCGACCGGCACGGGCTAGCCTGAAGCGCACCCGTGCGGGCAATTCCGAGCAATTCACGAACAACCGGAGGACCGAAACGACAAAGCGGTTCCAGGCCACGCAAGCAGCGACAACAGAGAAAGCAGAGCCATGGCAGCCGGCGCCCCCCGGATCTTCGTCTCGCACCTCGCCGGGGTCCCCGTCTTCGACCCGGCCGGCGACCAGGTGGGCCGCGTCCGCGATCTGGTCGTCATGCTGCGCGTCGGGCGCCGGCCCCCACGCGTCCTCGGGCTGGTCGTCGAGCTGTCCACCCGGCGCCGCATCTTCCTGCCCATGACCAGGGTCACCGGCATCGAATCCGGACAGGTCATCACCACGGGGGTCCTGAACGTACGACGCTTCGAGCAGCGCCCCACCGAGCGACTGGTCTTCGGCGAACTGCTGGACCGGCGCGTGACCCTGGTGGAGACCGGCGAGGAGGTCACCGTCCTGGACGTGTCCGTGCAGCAGCTGCCCGCACGCCGGGACTGGGAGGTCGACCGCGTCTTCGTCCGCAAGGGGAAGAAGACCGGTGCCTTCCGGCGGGCCAAGGGGGAAACGTTGACCGCAGAGTGGTCGGCCGTCACCGGGTTCTCCCTGGAGGAGCACGGGCAGGGCGCCGAGAGCCTGCTCGCCACCTTCGAGCAACTGCGCCCTGCCGACCTCGCCAATGTGCTGCACCACCTCTCCCCCAAGCGGCGCGCCGAGGTCGCCGCAGCCCTGGACGACGACCGGCTCGCCGACGTGCTGGAGGAACTGCCCGAGGACGACCAGATCGAGGTCCTCGGCAAACTGAAGGAGGAACGCGCGGCGGACGTCCTGGAGGCCATGGACCCCGACGACGCGGCCGACCTGCTCTCCGAGCTGCCCGAGGAGGACAAGGAACGGCTGCTGAGCCTCATGAAGCCCGCGGACGCCGCCGACATGCGACGCCTGATGTCGTACGAGGAACACGCGGCCGGCGGTCTGATGACCACCGAGCCGATCGTGCTGCGCCCGGACGCCACGGTCGCCGACGCGCTCGCCCGGGTCCGCAACCCGGACCTCTCCCCGGCCCTCGCCGCACAGGTCTACGTCTGCCGCCCACCGGACGAGACCCCGACCGGCAAGTACCTGGGCACGGTGCACTTCCAGCGGCTGCTCCGTGACCCCCCGTACACGCTGGTCAGCTCACTGGTGGACGATGATCTGCAGCCCTTGGCCCCGGATGCCGCACTGCCGGTGATCGCCGGGTTCTTCGCCACCTACGACATGGTGGCGGCGCCCGTGGTGGACGAGGCCGGGTCCTTGCTGGGCGCGGTGACCGTGGACGACGTGCTGGACCACATGCTGCCCGAGGACTGGCGGGAGACGGAGTTCCACCTGAACGAGGCGACCGAGGCGGACGAGGGAGCTGGTTCCCATGGCCCCTGAGCGGGAGGCCACCCGGGAACGTGCCCCATCGGGTGCCACGGCAGCGTCCCGGCGTGCACACCGGCTGGACCAACCGCGGCCGCCGCGTCGGCGCGTCCTGCCGGAGTGGGACCCTGAGGCCTTCGGCCGGCTCTCGGAGAGGATCGCCCGGTTCCTGGGCACGGGACGTTTCATCGTCTGGATGACGGTCGTGATCGTCATGTGGGTGCTGTGGAACATCGCGGCGCCCCGCGAGCTGCGCTTCGACCAGTACCCGTTCATCTTCCTGACCCTGGTGCTGTCCCTGCAGGCCTCCTACGCGGCCCCGCTGATCCTGCTCGCACAGAACAGGCAGGACGACCGCGACCGGGTGAATCTGGAACAGGATCGCAAGCAGAACGAGCGGTCCATCGCCGACACCGAGTACCTGACCAGGGAGATCGCCGCACTGCGCATGGGACTGGGTGAGGTGGCCACTCGCGACTGGATCCGCTCCGAGTTGCAGGACTTGGTCAAGGAGCTGGAGCACCACAGGCGCCACGACGGGCAGGTGGTATTCCCGGCAGAGCAGACAGAACGGTCGCCGGGACGTGACACAGACGACCGCTGAGGGGCTACCCGGAGGCCCCTCAGCGCGCCGTACCATCGTCCTTATGGCTACGGAAGACGCGGTGCGCGAGGCACTGGCGACGGTGAACGACCCCGAGATCAACCGACCCATCACCGAACTCGGGATGGTGAAATCGGTGGAGACCGGCACGGACGGAGCAGTCGCCGTCACCGTCTCTCTGACGGTCTCCGGCTGCCCCATGCGCGACACGATCACCCAGCGCGTCACCGAGGCGGTCTCCAGGGTCGAGGGCGTCACCCGCGTCGACGTAACCCTCGATGTCATGAGCGATGAGCAGCGCAAGGAGCTGGCGGCGGCCCTCCGCGGCGGCCAGGCCGAACGCGAGGTCCCCTTCGCCAAGCCCGGCAGCCTCACCCGGGTCTACGCGGTCGCCTCCGGCAAGGGCGGCGTCGGCAAGTCCTCGGTGACCGTGAACCTCGCCGCGGCCATGGCCGCCGACGGCCTCAAGGTGGGCGTTGTCGACGCCGACATCTACGGTCACAGCGTGCCGCGCATGCTGGGCGCGGACGGCCGCCCCACCCAGGTCGAGAACATGATCATGCCGCCGTCCGCGAACGGCGTGAAGGTCATCTCCATCGGCATGTTCACCCCGGGCAACGCCCCGGTCGTCTGGCGCGGTCCGATGCTCCACCGCGCGCTCCAGCAGTTCCTCGCGGACGTCTACTGGGGCGACCTGGATGTCCTGCTCCTGGACCTCCCGCCCGGCACCGGCGACATCGCGATCTCCGTGGCCCAGTTGGTCCCGAACGCGGAGATCCTGGTCGTGACGACCCCGCAGCAGGCGGCTGCCGAGGTGGCCGAGCGTGCTGGTTCCATCGCGGTGCAAACCCACCAGAAGATCGTCGGCGTGGTCGAGAACATGTCCGGCCTGCCGTGTCCGCACTGCGGCGAGATGGTCGATGTCTTCGGCACGGGCGGTGGCCAGGTGGTCGCCGACGGCCTGACCCGCACCACGGGTACGACGGTCCCGGTCCTCGGCAACATCCCGATCGACGTCCGCCTCCGCGAGGGGGGCGACGAGGGCAAGCCGGTGGTGCTGAGCGACCCGGACTCGCCGGCGGGCTCGGCGCTGCGGGCCATCGCCGGAAAGCTCGGAGGCCGGCAGCGAGGCCTGTCGGGCCTGTCGCTGGGCATCACACCGAAGAACAAGTTCTGAGGAACGTCACCGCAGCCGAAAGGGGCGCCGGAAACCATCGGCGCCCCTCTTGCCGCCCCTGGCCGGCCCTCGCACGAGGGCGGCCCTCACCGGCGGGCGACTTTCCTGCGCGAGGCGGCCTTCACCGGTGCGCGGACAACCGTCACGCACGGGCAACCGTCACGCACGGGCAACCGTCACGCACGGGCAACCGTCACGCATAGGCGCCGATGTCCTTCACCACCGCGAACCCCAGCCCGTACGCGCTCATCCCCCGCCCATAGGCCCCCAGATGCACCCCCGCCTCGGTGGAACCGGCCAGCACCCAGCCGAACTCCGACTCCCGGTAATGGAACGGTACGGCGATCCCATCCACCGGCAGGGAGAGGCGGGACCACTCCGGCCCGTCGAGATCGTCGGCCAGAGCCCATGCGGCCTCCGTCTGCTGTTCCAGCCAGTCGTCCCGCAGGCTGTGATCCATCTGCCCGGGCCAGGTGAAGGACAGCAGGCCCACTCCCGCCAGCCACGCCGACGAGGAGACCGAAGTCGCCTCCAGCAGTCCCGTGCCGTCGGCGCTCCTCCTGGAGGGGTGCGCGGCAACGGTGATCACGACCGCGAACTTCTCCCGCGGCTCACCGACCGAACCGGCCTCGATCCGCACGGAGGGCTCGTCGCCGTGTCCGATCGAACCGTGTTCGACGGCTCCGTCGGCCGCGGTGCCGACCTGCATGAGCCAACGTGGCCCGGTGAATGCCTCGTCAAGGCCGTACCACGGAAATGGCGCCCGCAGGTAGCCGTCGACCGTGCACCGGGCGGAGGGGAGTTGCTGTTCGCCCTCCGCGGCCGGCGCCTGCGCGCCCACCCGACTCGTCGTCTCCATCTACCCGGACGCCTCCTCGCTCTCGTCGGACCGGGGTGGCCCGCCCCCCTTCGGGCGTACGCTCCGGTCCGCACAACAACTTGGCAGCATATCCACACTGCTGAGACCAGCAGGGCAGGCTCTGGATGCGTGGGCCGCGCAAACGGCCTGTTCAAGCCGTGTGCGCCGGTCCCGCTCTATGAAACACGTCACGTGCACGGCGTGCACCCGCGCCCGCGTGTCGGGGTCGGACCAGTTGTCTAGTGCGGCACTAGGTGGCGTCGGCGTCGAACAGCGGCCGGTCGTCCGTGCTGGATTCCCCGGGCTTCTTCGTCATGTCGACGCGCCCACCGGTCGAGGAGGAGGACGGCAACTGCGCGGAAGAGGCGGCCGACGCCCCGCGGTCACGGCCGTTGACGGCATCCGTGACCTCGGCCATCTCCTCCTTCAGGTCGAAGCTGCTGCGGATCTCCTTCAGCCCCAGCTCGTCGCTGTCCAACTGCTTGCGGATGAACGCCTTGGGGTTGAGGTCGTCGAACTCGAAGTCCTTGAACTCGGGCCCCAGCTCACTGCGGATGTCCTGCTTGGCGCTCTCCGAGAACTCTCGGATCTTCCGGATCGTCCGCGTGACGTCCTGGATGACCTTGGGGAGCTTGTCCGGACCGAACACGAGCACGGCGAGCACGATGATGGTCACCAGCTCCAGTGGTCCTATGTCATTGAACACCTGACGCTCCTTGCGATGTCCTCGGTCGCTCAACGGTACCGGGCGTTCCCGCCCGACCGGTACCGCCCCGAGGTGAGACTTCTGTCAGTTCTGCGCCGAGGCTCCTAACACGAGTAGGACCTCCCGGTCGATGCCGTCGCGTCGGACCGTCAGCCGTAGCCGGTCGCCGGGCCGGTGGGCACGGACCTTGACGATCAGCTCCGCACCGGTGTGGACACGCCCGCCGTCGACCTCGGTGATCACCTCACCCGCTCTGAGACCGGCCCGCTCACCGGGGCCGCCCTTGACGACGGCTGGGCCGCCGCTCACGCTCGCGTCGTCGATGCGGGCGCCGTCGCCGGGGTAACCCATGTCGAGCGTGACGCCCATCACCGGGTGCGTGGCGTGACCGTGGTTGATCAGCTCCTCGGCGACGCGCTTGGCCTGGTTGATCGGGATGGCGAAACCGAGGCCGATGGACCCGGACTGGCTGCCGTCCAGGTCGGAGGCGCCGGCGGCGGAGCGGATGGCGGAGTTGATGCCAATGACCTCGGCCCGGGAGTCGAGAAGGGGGCCGCCGGAATTGCCCGGGTTGATGGCGGCATCCGTCTGCAGGGCGTCCACATACGACACGTCGCTGCCGTCGCCCTTCGTCCCGCCACTGGTGAGGGGGCGTTCCTTGGCGCTGATGATGCCAGCGGTGACGGTGTTGGCCAGATCGAAGGGGCCCCGATGGCGACGACGGGGTCGCCGACCCGAACGTCGTCGGAATTACCCAGAGGGAGCGGGGTCAGCCCGTGGACGCCGTGCACCTGCACGACGGCGAGGTCGTAGCCACTATCCCGGCCGACGACCTTGGCCTTGGCCAAGTCGCCGCTGCTGAACGTCACGGATACCTCGCCGTCCGACCCAGCGGATTCGACGACGTGGTTGTTGGTGAGGATGTGCCCCTCGGTGTCGAGCACGAAGCCGGTGCCGGTGCCCGCCTCGTCGGCCCCGGTGACGTGCAACGTGACGACGCTGGGCAGCGCGCGGGCGGCGATCCCGGCCACACTGTCCGGCGCCCGCCCGGCGGGCACGCCCCCGGCCTGCGGAAGGTGTACACCACCGCCCAACCCGTCACGCTCGACATAGGCTCCGGCGACCCCACCGATGCCGGCGGAGACGAGCGCGATCACCAGAGCCCACCCGAGCAGGCGCCGCTTCGCCCGTCCAGCGTGTTGGCCATACGTCGACATGGCGGCAGCGGTCTGCTGCCCCGGGGCGTGTGCGAGCGCTTCTTCCTCGGGTGAGCCCGCGCCCCAGGGACCGTAGCGGCCCCAGGGGGCGGCCACGGCCCCTGACGACTCGGGAGTGGCCACTGCCGACGCCGGGGCCGGAGCCTCAGCCGGCGGCGCAGAAGCCGCCGGCACGGATGCCGAAGCCACCCTTGGTGCAGGCGCCGGTGGACGGACCACAGGGACCGGTACGGGGCTGCCGGGTGCCGGCGCCGGTGCCGACGGAGTGGCGGTCTGAGGTACGGCCGCCCTCTGCACCGGAGTGACCGTCGGGTGCTGCACGGGCGGTGCCGGAGCCCAGGGGCCTGGCTCGCCGTACGGTGGGGTGCTGTAGGGGTCGGGGGCGTGCAACGGCGTCGGGCGCTCGGCCGAAGCGGCCCAGGGGGCGCTGCCCGCCGCTTGAGCCGCAGCCCGGCCCGGTCCTCCCACCACGCCGGGCCCGTCGCCGTCCTCCCGTTCGCCCTCCCGCGGGGCCGGTACGGGAGACGCCACCGGCTTGGCCAGCTCGAAATCCCCTTCGGCGTCACCGGCCGCGCCCCCTGGCGCTCCCGTATCGGCTCCGCGTTCCGGCCCGATCACCGGACGGTCCGGCTCGGTTCCCGGCGCGGTCTCATCGGCCAGGACGCCTTCCGGTACGACGCTCTCGCTTGCCTCGGCGGCCGCCACCGCCGCCGCGCCCTCCAGCCCTCTCCCCGGCGGGACGCGGTTCCCCTCGTTCATGCTCTCTCCACGGCTGACCGCGCGCTCGGGCAGCGGCAACGGAACGTCGACTCTGCACCCGGACCATCGCCGCGGGCACGGTCCTCACGGGATTCAACCAGGTTCGCGGTCCGGTGCAGAGACCCGTCAGGGGGTCTGGTGGGGAGCGGTCGGGGATGCCGGGTGAGCGAGGGCCGTGGGGGACGCCGGGTGAACGGGCGACGCCGGGTGAACGGGGGGCGTGGGGAACGCCGAAGGAGCGGGGGTGGTGTCGGGGACGGGGGCAAGGGCGGGCAGCAGACCGGAGCCGGTCGCCGCGGGAGGTACGGACCGGTTACGCAGGGGGAGGAACACGGAATCGTGCAGCGAACGTATCAGCGGGGACAGGACGGCCGCTCCCGCGGTCACCGGCGCCGTCAGGCTTCCCGCGCTGTCGTCCGGAGCCCGTTTCGGAACGGGGGAGGACGCTCCGGGCAGCAACGGCGCGGACAGGGAGGTCGGTGCCATCGGCGTCCGGCCCATTCCGCCCTGGGTGAGCAGTGGTCCCACCGAACGGCGACGTTGGGTGTCGGGCGTGGGCGCTCCCGTCCCCCTGCCGGTGCCCGTGCCCGCCGAGCCGGCCGGGAACACGTTGCTGCCGGTTCCGGTGCCGCCACCGCGGGCCTCTGCAGTCATGCCGCCCGAACCCGCGAGGGTCACTCCGCCGAGGGCCACCGCGGCCAGTGAAACCGCGCCGGCGGCGACGAACGCGAACCGCAGACCGCGCGGGGCCGAGCGGCCGTCGTCCGGGCGGCCGACAGGCTGGATGCGGAAGCCGCGCTCCTGCCGCTCGGGGGCGGGGTGGTGCGGTCGGGCCGGAACGTATCCGAACGCGAAGCGTTCACCGCGCCGCATTCCGAAGGCCCCGGAGGTTCCGGAGTCCGGCACGTCTGCGTGGGGTCCACCCCTGGACGACGGCGTGCCGCCGCCGTCCAGGCCTCCTCCCCCGGGAAGGCCCTGAAGGCGGGCCAGGAAGCTCTCCGAGGGCGGAGGCGGGGCCGCCTCGGCGAACACGTTCTTCAGCGCGCGCTGCGCTTCCGCCTCCGCCTTGCACCGTGCGCAGGTGGCCAGGTGTGCGAGGACCCGCTCACGCGTTTCATGCCCGAGCTCTCCGTCCACCAGGGCGGAGAGCCGGTCTCCCAGATGCTGCTCTGCGAGGTGCGCCTTCTCGACTGGGTTCGGCCATGTTCCACTCACGCGGTCGCGCCCCCTCCCCCCAGAGCGGGCACGCGGGTCAGGAAGGAGCGCCGCTCGGCCGCGCGGGCCTCCGGGGAGCGGTGCGCGAGGGCTTTGCGTAGCTGGGAGCGGCCCCGGTGGATACGGGAGCGCACGGTGCCGAGCTTCACGCCCAGGGTCGCGGCGATCTCCTCGTACGACAGCCCCTCGATGTCGCACAGCACGACGGCGGCGCGGAACTCGGGCGCAAGCGTGTCGAGGGCCTGCTGGACGTCGGCGTCGAAATGGGCGTCATGGAAGAGTTGCTGTGGGGTGGGCTCGCGGCTGGGCAGACGCTCGGCCGCGTCGTCACCGAGGGCGTCGAAGCGGATACGCTGCTTGCGCCGGACCATGTCCAGGAAGAGGTTCGTGGTGATGCGGTGCAGCCACCCCTCGAAGGTGCCCGGTGAGTAGGTCGACAGGGACCGGAACACCCGGACGAAGACCTCCTGGGTGAGGTCCTCGGCGTCGTGTTGGTTACCTGTCAAACGGTAGGCCAGGCGGTAGACGCGGCTGCTGTGCGTGCTGACGATCTCCTCCCACGTGGGCGGAGTCCACGCCTGCCCGTCCGCGTCGGTGGAGAAGGTCGCGGTCTGGGCGTCGCCTGCGGCGAAGCCGGCGGCGTGGCTGTCAGCAGCGGTGTAGGTCACGGATTTCGGCCTGCCCGCCGACCCGAGGAAGCGCCGCAGCACTCCACCCCGATCCCCGGGCGTGGCCGCACCTCCCCTGTCGGCTCTGGTGGTGTCCAGTGGAGCCCCTACCATAGCCACCTCGCCCGTTAGCTCCGGATAAGCGGTTTTACGAGAATTTGATACTTGCTGATGCGACGCGCACGGCTGTATCAGCACGCGCTCGGTGTCCTGAACCACCTCTTACCCCCCGTTGCCTCCCCGGTCACCCGGTCAACCCTTTAAACGCCCGGTCCCATCTGCGGGTTCCCGACGCCAACGGATACAGTCACGCCGAGGCAACCGCGGGGACAGGAGAGGGTCATTACCGGCAACCGGCAGACGAGCTGGGCGTTCGCCGACGCCTATGTCGCCGAGGACGAAGCACTGCACTGGGCCCGTGAGCGGGCCCTGGAGGCAGGGCTGCGCTCGGTGTCTCCCGGCACGGGATCCGCGCTGCGACTGCTCGCCGCCTCGGTGGACGCCAAGGCGGTCGCGGAGATCGGCACCGGCTGCGGGGTCTCCGGAATCCATCTGCTGCACGGCATGCGTGCGGACGGGGTGCTGACCACGGTCGATCTGGAACCGGAGCACCAGCAGTTCGCCCGGCAGGCCTTCCGCGCCTGCGGCTTCGCCAGCAACCGGGCCCGCTTCATCCCGGGCCGCGCCCTGGACGTGCTGCCCCGGCTCGCGGACGCGGGCTATGACCTCGTCTTCTGCGACGGGGACCGCCTGGAGTACGTGGACTATCTCGCTGAATCGTTGCGCCTGCTGCGTCCGGGGGGCCTGGTGGTCTTCGAGGGCGTCTTCGCCGACGGCCGCACGGTCGACTCGGGGCCACAGCCGCCGGAGGTGCTCCGCCTGCGGGAGCTGCTGCGCACGGTGCGCGAGAGCCAGGAGCTGGTGCCGTCACTGCTGCCGGTGGGCGACGGGCTGCTGTGCGCCGCCAAACGGTAAGACCGCGGGCCAGGACGGCCGGGAACACGGCTGCCCCGACACCGCGTACGGTGCCGGGGCAGCCGGGAGGACAGATGACTAACGTCAGACGACGACCTTCTTGAGGGCATCGCCGAGCGCCTCGGCCTCGTCAGGGGTCAGCTCGACGACGAGTCGACCGCCGCCTTCGAGCGGAACGCGCATGACGATGCCCCGCCCCTCCTTGGTCACCTCGAGCGGGCCATCGCCCGTCCGCGGCTTCATGGCCGCCATGCTCGTTCCCCTTCCTGAAACCAGCTCATCGTCTGCCGACGGCCCCGGAAGGGGCATCCACGAACCGAAACGGACACGCGACACCGGCATCGAACACATTGCTTCCCAGCCATTATCCCGCATCGCAGGACCCGATGACCAACATCGGTCGGCATCGCTTGGGCAACGCGCGCGAGCAAAACCACCCAATTCGGCGATGTGGCTGCGATACTGCGCCACCGTGCGGACACCCACCAGCCGACTCCACTCCGGTTTTCTTTGACGCAGGTCACACGTCCGGTCCGGCTCTTGGACGGCGATCTCCGCCATGCTGTCCTTCAGACATGGACGTACTGAGCGGTACGTCACCATCGGCGACACCGGAGGGGATGCCCCATGGCAGACACCGTGCTCTACGAGGTGAGCGACGGACTCGCGACGATCACGCTGAACCGCCCCGATGCGATGAACGCGCTGAACGTCGCGTCCAAGGTCGCCCTACGGGAGGCGGCGGAGGCAGCGGCCGGGGACTCGGCCGTACGGGCGATCCTGCTGACCGCCGCCGGAGAACGCGCGTTCTGCGTGGGCCAAGACCTCAAGGAGCACATCGGACTGCTCGCCGAGGACCGGGAGACCGGGGCCGGGCAGACGATGAGTACGGTCAAGGAGCACTACAACCCGATCGTGCGGGCCCTCGCCGGGGCGCCCAAGCCGGTGGTCGCAGCGGTGAACGGAGTCGCGGCCGGGGCCGGCCTCGGCTTCGCGCTCGCGGCCGACTACCGGATCGTGGCCGACACAGCGGGCTTCAACACCTCCTTCGCCGGCGTCGCGCTGACCGCAGACTCCGGGATCTCCTGGACCCTTCCCCGTGTGGTCGGCCCCAGCCGCGCCACCGACCTGCTGCTCTTCCCGCGCAGCATCAGCGCCCAGGACGCCCTTGAGCTGGGCATCGCCAACCGGGTCGTCCCCGCGCCCGAGCTGCGAGCCGAGGCCGAGAAGACCGCGCGGGCACTGGCCCAGGGCCCGACGGTGGCGTACGCGGCACTGAAGGAGGCGGTGGCCTTCGGCCTGACGCACTCCCTCGCCGAGACGCTGGAGAAGGAGGACGAGCTGCAGACCCGCGCCGGGCAGTCCGAGGACCACGCGATCGCGGTGCAGGCGTTCGTGAACAAGGAGAGGCCGAAGTACCTCGGCCGGTAGCCGGCGATCGTGTGCCGTGGCGGGGCGCTGGGAGGCTACGGCCCCAAACGCCCGCTACGGCGTCACCGGCCCGGTGCCGGAACTCCCCCTGAGGGGGCACCGCGAGACGGACCGGAGGTACGCGCGACGCAGGCTTCCAGGTGATCGTCCACCAGCCCGCACGCTTGCATCAGCGCGTACGCCGTCGTCGGGCCGACGAATCTGAGACCACGCTTCTTCAGTGCCTTCGACAGGGCGGTGGACTCGGGGGTGATCGCCGGAACGTCGGCAAGGGTCTTCGGAGCCGGGCGGCCGGCCGGATCCGGAGCGTGGGACCAGATCAACTCGTCCAGCTCGCCCGTTGCCCAGCCGGCGAGCACCCGCGCGTTCGCCATCGTCGCGTCGATCTTGGCGCGGTTGCGGATGATGCCGGGGTCGGCCAGCAGCCGCTCGCGGTCCTCATCGGAGAAGGCGGCGACCTCCTCGATGCGGAAGCCGGCGAAGGCAGCACGGAAACCGGGGCGGCGGCGCAGGATCGTGATCCAGGACAGGCCGGACTGGAAGGCCTCTAGGCTGACCCGCTCGAAGAGGGCGTCATCTCCGTGGACCGGGCGGCCCCACTCCTGGTCGTGGTAGGCCACGTAGTCCTCGGTGGACAGGGCCCACGGACAGCGCAGGCCCCCGTCCGGCCCGGCAAGGGCGGCTCCGTCGCTCATCGCTGGTCCCCCTGCTCGGGCTGCTCGGGCTTGTCCAGCCGGACCTGCCCGGTGACGGCTCGGGCTCCGGCCAGCGCGGCTTCCAGATCGCCGATCCGGGCGTCCCGCTCGGCGAGTTCGGCGGCGAGACGGCCCAGTGCGTCATCGACGTCGGCCATGCGGTAGCCGCGCGGGACGACCGGGAAGCGCAGGTCCTCCACATCGGCCCGGTCCACCGGGCGGTCGGCGGGCAGCGGATCCTCCAGCCGCTCCGGCGCCACCTCGGGCAACGCGCCGCCCTCACCGCCGCTCACCACGGCGAGTGTCACCGCGGCGACCACGACGGCCAGCGCGACGATCAGGAACAAGAACATCACCATCGCCGAGGGTCCCCACACTCTGTGCCGGATGCTGAAACTGTCAGGGTCCGATCGTGCCATGCGAGTCTGGCGGCTAGGGTCGCAGGCGCCGTACTGCGGGACGCACGAGGAGAGGTCACAGCGGATGCTCAGGCTGGGCAGGCGGGAATTCGGGCCGCACGAGCTGGTGGTCATGGCGATCGTGAACCGGACCCCCGACTCCTTCTACGACCGAGGAGCCACCTTCCGCGACGAGCCGGCGCTCGCGCGCGTCGAACAGGCCGTCGCCGAGGGCGCCGCGATCATCGATATCGGCGGGGTGAAGGCCGGGCCGGGCGAAGAGGTGACGGCCGAGGAAGAGGCCCACCGGACGGTCGGCTTCGTCGCGGAGGTGCGACGCCGGTTCCCCGATGTGATCATCAGCGTGGACACCTGGCGGGCCGAGGTCGGCGAGGCCGTGTGCGAGGCGGGCGCGGACCTGCTGAACGACGCGTGGGGCGGGGTGGATCCCGGACTCGCGGAAGTCGCGGCGCGGTACGGGGTGGGGCTGGTGTGCACGCACGCGGGTGGTGCGCAGCCGCGGACCCGCCCGCACCGAGTGACGTACGACGACGTCATGGCCGACATCCTCGGCGTGACCGTGGGACTGGCCGAACGGGCGGTGTCGCTGGGCGTGCCGCGGGAGGCGGTCTTGATCGACCCGGGGCACGACTTCGGGAAGAACACACGGCACAGCCTGGAGGCGACGCGGCGGCTGGACGAGATGGTCGCGACGGGCTGGCCGGTGCTGGTGTCCCTCTCCAACAAGGACTTCGTGGGCGAAACACTGGACCGCCCGGTGAAGGAACGGTTGCTCGGTACGCTCGCCACGACGGCGGTGTCGGCGTGGCTGGGGGCTCAGGTGTACCGGGTCCATGAGGTTGCCGAGACGCGCCAGGTGTTGGACATGGTCGCGTCCATCGCCGGGCACCGGCCTCCGGCGGTGGCGCGCCGGGGGCTGGCCTAGGCCGGCCCGGGGCGCACGGGATCGAGCAGCCTCCCGCACGGGAACGGCCGGCGTTCCGAAGCCGGGCCCCCTGAACGATCCGGAAGCCGGCTCTCGCTCCGGGAACGGCCGGAACGCCCCCCGTACGGGCAGGGGCGACCCCCTGGTGGCGGTTGGCCCCTGGTGTGGCCCGTACCGACCCGTGCGGCCCGTACCGACCCGTGGAGCCCGTGGAGCCCGTGCTGTCCGTGCTGTCCGTGCTGTCCGTGCTGTCCGTGGGGAGTACGCAGCGATCAGCCGGGGGGCGCTTCCGTTCGGCGGGAACGGGCCCGCCCTATCGCCCTGTCTCCTTCGAGACCAGTGCCACCGCCTCCTCCACCTCGTCCGTCACATGGAACAGCAGGAGGTCCTTGTCCGCGGCCTTGCCCTGTGCCACTAGTGTGTTCGTCAGCCAGGACACCAGGCCGCCCCAGTACTCGCTACCGAAGAGCACGATCGGGAAACGGGTGACTTTCTGGGTCTGAACCAGGGTGAGGGCCTCGAAGAGCTCGTCCAGCGTGCCCAGCCCACCGGGCAGGACCACGAAGCCCTGCGCGTACTTCACGAACATCATCTTGCGGACGAAGAAGTAGCGGAAGTTCAGGCCGATGTCGACGTAGGGGTTGAGTCCCTGCTCGAAGGGCAGCTCGATGCCGAGTCCGACCGAGATGCCGCCCGCCTCGCACGCGCCCTTGTTGGCCGCCTCCATCGCGCCCGGGCCACCGCCCGTGATCACCGTCCAGCCGGCTTGCACCAGACCGCGGCCGAGCCGGACGCCCGCGTCGTACTCGGCCGAGTCCACCGGCGTACGCGCCGAACCGAACACGCTGATGGCGGGCGGGAGTTCGGCGAGGGTACCGAAACCCTCGATGAACTCCGACTGGATGCGGAGCACACGCCAGGGGTCCGAGTGGACCCAGTCCGTAGGGCCGCCCGCGTCCAGCAGCCGCTGGTCCGTCGTACTGGACGTCACCTGGTTCCGCCGTCGGAGGACCGGTCCGAGCCGCTGCTCGTCCGGCGGCTGTTTCTTCCCCTCGGGGTTGCCGGTAGCCATGTGCGCTCCCTCCGCTTGCCGGTAGTTCGACCTCAGCCTAGATCTACGCGGGTTACGGAGGGAGGACGTGCGCGTGTCCGCCACGAAGCGCGGTGCGGCACGGCTTGGCGCGGCACGGCGCTGAACGACCGTGCACGGCACCGCGCCGCGCCACTACGCACTGAGCCAGTTCCGCAGGCGCTCCTCACCCGCGAGGATCTTCGCGGTCTCCACTCGCTCGTCGCGTTTGTGGGCCAAGTGCGGATTGCCGGGCCCGTAGTTGACGGCGGGGATCCCGAGCGCAGAGAACCGGGACACGTCCGTCCAACCGTACTTCGGTCGCGGGGTGCCGCCCACCGCCTCGATGAAGGCCACCGCGGCCGGATGGGTCAGGCCGGGCAGCGCTCCACCGCTATGGTCGTCGATGACGAACTCCTCGACGTCGCATTCCGCGAACACCTCGCGAACGTGCGCGATCGCCTCCTCCGCCGTGCGGTCGGGGGCGTACCGGAAGTTGACCGTCACCACGCACTCGTCGGGGATGACGTTGCCCGCGACTCCGCCGCTGATGCCCACCGCGTTCAGTCCCTCGCGGTACTCCAGGCCATCGATGACCGGGTACCGCGGCTGGTAGGAACCCAAACGGGCCAGGATCGGGGCCGCCGCGTGGATGGCGTTGGAGCCCATCCAGCCACGCGCCGAGTGGGCCCGCTCCCCCTTGGTCTTCAGCAGCACCCGGAGCGTGCCCTGGCAGCCCCCCTCGACCTCGCCGTCGGAGGGCTCCAGCAGGACCGCGAAGTCGCCGCGCAGCCACTCCGGGTGCGCCTCGGCCACGTGCTTGAGGCCGTTGAGGTCGGCCGCCACCTCTTCGTTGTCGTAGAAGACGAAGGTCAGATCGCGGTTGGGGGCGGGGACCGTGGCCGCGATGCGCAGTTGCACCGCCACACCCGACTTCATGTCACAGGTGCCGCAGCCCCAGAGCACACCGTCCTCGTCCAGCCGGGACGGCACGTTGTCCGCAATCGGGACGGTGTCGATGTGACCGGCCAGGACGACGCGCTCCGCCCGGCCCAGTTCCGTGCGGGCGATCACATTGTTGCCGTAGCGGTCGACCGTGAGGTGGGGCAGGGCACGCAGGGCGGTCTCGATGGCGTCCGCCAGCGGCTTCTCGGTGCCGCTCACCGAGGGGAAGTCCACGAGTCGCGCGGTGAGTGCGGCGGCGTCGAGCGCGAGGTCAAGCGATGTGTCGGCCATGCTCACGACCCTAGCGCCCTGCCTACGGGGACCAGGGCCCCCCGACAGTGTGCGGACCCCGCGTGAAGGCCTGACGGGGCTCCAGTACCTTGTACGCGTGCCAGAGCCGTCCCCCACTCGCCCCAAGCGTCACGGCCGCCTCCTCCGGTTCACCGCGGCCCTGTTGGTCCTGTGCGGCATCGCCGCGTACCTCGTGGTGCAGTACGTCACCGGCGGCGGCGCACGCGGCTGCAAGGTGGTGTCAGCCTCGGGCGGCGCGACATCGTACGAGTTCACACCGGAGCAGGCAGTGAACGCGGCGACGATCGCCGCCGTCGGCACCGAGCACGACATGCCCGAGCGGGCCGTGACGATCGCGCTGGCGACTGCCCTGCAGGAGTCGGGCCTGCGCAACATCGAACACGGCGACCGGGATTCGCTGGGGCTGTTCCAGCAACGGCCATCGCAGGGCTGGGGCACCGAGCGGCAGATCATGGATCCGTCGTACGCGGCGGGCATGTTCTATGCGCACCTGGCCAAGGTGCCGGACTACACGGATCTGCCACTGACGGTGGCCGCGCAACGGGTGCAGCGCAGCGGCTATCCGGAGGCGTACGCGAAGCACGAGGTGGACGCCTCGCTGCTGGCCGCGGCGCTGACCGGGCGCGCGGCGGCCACGCTGACCTGTGACGGGCGCCCGGCACGCACGGCCTCGGCGACCGGTCCGGACGCAGTACGGGCGGCGCTGGTAAGGGACTTCGGACGGGACGCGCTGCGGGAGGCCGGTGCGCAGGTGGGCGGTACGCCCGTGCCGGCGCCGACCCCCGCGCCGAGCGTGACCTCGACCGCGCGCGGGCGGACCGTGACCGTCCCGGTGCCCGAGGGCGCGAAGGCCGACGCCACCGGACGCACCGAACGGGAGCGGGGCTGGCAGCTGGCGCACTGGGCGGTCGCCAACTCCTCGGCGCTGCACATCGAGCGGGTCTCGTATGCAGGACGGGAGTGGAGCGCGGGCCGTGGTGCCGACCGGTGGGGGCCGGTTGGCCCGGCGGACGCCGGTGGTGCGCAGGAGTCCACCGGGGCGGTCAGGATCGTGACCGGACAGTAGTGCGGGGCGTCGCTCCGGCGGGTTGTGCGGCTTCGGACGGCCCGGCCGTCCGGGCGAAAGCTGCGAGGAGGCCTGGAACCCTTGGCACGCAAGGGCCGTAAGGATTCTGCAGGACTTCAACCAGACGGACTTTGCCCGTTTTTATCCACAACTGATAATGCGATGCGTTATGCATTCTTTACCGGGGGCGTCCGCAACCTTCGTGGGCTTCGAGCGGTAGTCACGGCGTCCGAGCCCGGAAACGATCCCGGGCGCATCACCGTTCTCTCCCGTCGAATGGAGCATCATGACCCTCCCTCTGACCCGCCGGATCGCCCGTGCCGCGCTGCTCGTCGCAGCGGGAGCGGCTGCCGGGGTCGGTGCGGCCGGCTCCGCCAGTGCGGCCGCGAACCTGCCGGCGGCCACCCCGAACCTGGGCGGCCTGACCGCCCTGGACGGAGCGCACCTCGGCAACACCGTGGACGGTGCCACGCAGAACGCCACCTCGCTCGCCGGCCACGCGGGCGGCAAGGCGGTCGAGCAGGCGGTACCGGCCGCCGGCAAGACAAGCGGTGACACCGTGCAGAAGGCGGCGCCCGTGGCACAGCAGGCCGCGGGGGACACGGCCGGCGCCGCGGGAGGTGTCCTCGGGGACACCGCGGCCGGTGCGACGAAGGGAGGGCTGCCGACGGACTCGCTCACCAAGGGCGGGCTGCCGACATCGTCCCTGCCGTTGAAGGGCCTGCCGCTGGGGGGCTGAGCGCCCGCCACGATGGCCGACGAACGGGGTCCAGGTCTCTTGCTGGGCCCCGTTCGTCGCGTGAGCCCCTGCCGCACGCCGCGCACGGGCAGGGGGGGCGACCCTGCCGGGGAAGGCGACCCTGCCCGGGGGGCGGCTACAAGCGCGCCACCGCCGCGCGCACCCGCTCGTCCGTCGCCGTCAGGGCCACGCGGACGAACCTGTCGCCCGCCTCACCGTAGAAATCGCCCGGCGCGACCAGGATGCCCAGGCCGGCCAGGTGGGAGACGGTGTCCCAGCAGGACTCGTCCCGGGTGGCCCAGAGGTAGAGGCTGGCCTCGCTGTGCTCGATGCGGAAGCCGTGGCCGAGCAGCGCGCCACGCAGGGCCTCGCGGCGGGCCGCGTAGCGCTCGCGCTGCACACGGACGTGTTCGTCGTCGCCCAGGGCCGCCACCGCGGCGGCCTGCGTCGGCGCGGGGGTCATCATGCCGCCGTGCTTGCGGATCTCCAGCAAGGGGCCCAGGACGGTCGGGTCGCCCGCGATGAAGGCGGCACGGTAGCCGGCCAGGTTCGAGCGCTTGGAGAGGGAATGGACGGCCACGACCCCGTCGTAGGAGCCCTCGTTGACGTCGGGGTGCAGGACCGAGACCGGGTCGGCATCCCAGCCCAGCTCCAGGTAGCACTCGTCGGAGACGAGCAGCACGCCGTGCTCGCGGGCCCAGGAGACGATGCCGGCCAGGTCCTCCTTGGACAGGACCCTGCCGGTGGGGTTGGACGGGGAGTTCAGCCAGAGCAGCTTCAGGCCGGACGGGTCCAGCTCGCGCGGGTCGTCGTAGACCTCGTAGTCGGCTCGGGCCAGACGGGCGCCGACCTCGTAGGTCGGGTAGGCCAGGCGCGGGTAGGCCACCTTGTCACCGGGACCGAGGCCGAGCTGGGTCGGCAGCCAGGCCACCAGCTCCTTCGAGCCGACGACCGGCAGGACGTGGTGGTGGGTGACGTCGCGGGCACCCAGGCGGCGCTCCAACCAGCCGGTGATCGCGTCGCGCAGGGCGAGGGTGCCCCACACGGTCGGGTAACCCGGGGAGTCGGCCGCGTCCATCAGGGCCTTCTGGACCAGCTCGGGGACCGGGTCGACCGGAGTGCCGACCGACAGGTCGACGATGCCGTCCGGGTGGGCGGCGGCCGTCTTCTTGTACGGCTCCAGCTTGTCCCAGGGGAAGGCGGGGAGACGGTCGCGGAGCGACTGCCCGTGGGAGGCGGACGGACGGGCGGAGGCTGCGGGCACGGGAATCAGGCTCACTTTCGTCAGTGCGGCAAACGCCTCGGTCCCGTACGGCGGCGATCGGGACGATCGGACCGTACGGGACCGAGGCGGCGCGGTTGCGGGCCGCTTGGCACTCAGACGGTCACTGGGCCTGCGGCGGCAGCGCGGCGATGACGGGGTGGTCGCGTTCGATCAGCCCCAGTTTGCTGGCACCGCCGGGAGACCCCAGCTCGTCGAAGAACTCGACGTTCGCCTTGTAGTAGTCCTTCCACTCCTCCGGAGTGTCGTCCTCGTAGAAGATCGCCTCGACCGGGCAGACCGGCTCACAGGCACCACAGTCGACGCATTCGTCCGGGTGGATGTACAAGGACCGCTGGCCCTCGTAGATGCAGTCGACCGGGCACTCCTCGATGCACGCCTTGTCCTTGACGTCGACACAAGGCTGCGCGATGACATAGGTCACGCTGTCGTTCCTCCTCGATAGGGCGCTGGCGGGCCTCCTCAGGCTCCGCCGCCTGGCGCGCGGGAGCGCGGCGTCGTCGATGCCCGCCCCTAGTATCTCCGTTCCGGAGCATGATCCGAACAGGAGGGGTGAACTGACCGATGGAAATCTCGCCGGCAGGACGTCCAGAAGTCCGTATCACCCCAGCTGACGTGGGAAAACGAGTGTCGGTACGACGCCTGGGCGAACCTGGAGCAACGCAGCAGAAGTTCACCGACACGGTGGGTGTTCTCACATCGTGGAATCATTCCATGCTCATGATCACACAACGGGACGGACGGAGTGTCCGCATCCCGGAGACCACGCTGGTCGCGGGGAAGGTCGTGCCCGCTGCCCCGGCGCGCCGCAGGGGTCCCGCCGCGAGCTACCCGGAACTCGCACGGATCGCCGCGCGCGCGTGGCCCCCGGTGGAGAGCGAGCGGCTCGGCGAGTGGGAGCTGCGGGCAGCGGTTCATCAGGCGTCGCGCGGTGGGGGGCCCTCCGATCCGCCGGCTCCGGAAGGTTCTCCCTGCGGGACGACGTCCGGGCGACGGCTGGGGTTCACCCGGCGGGCCAACAGCGTGCTGCCGCTCGGCGACCCCGGTGTTCCGCTCGACGCGGCCCTGCAGCACGTACGACGCTGGTACAGCGAGCGTGGTCTGCCCACCTACGTCCAGACCGCCACCGGGGCCGAGGGCACGCAGGAGCTGCTGTGCGCGGAGCTGGAGCGGCGCGGCTGGACGCGGGAGGTGACCGCCGGTGTGTGGACCGGCGCCCTCGCCCCGGTCGCGGACCGGGCCGACGGCACGGGAGTGGTCCTGTCCCGCGCGGCGGACGAGGCGTGGCTCGCGCGGTACCAGCGCAAGGGGGTGAGTGAGGTGGCCCTGCGGGTGCTCGGCGGCGGCCCGTCGGTGTGGTTCGCCTCCGTGCCGGGTGCGACGGCCGGTGCGCCGTTGGCGGCGATCGGACGGTGCGTCGTGGACGGACGGTGGGCCGGGTTCGCCGCGGTCGAGGTGGACCCCGCCCGGCGACGGCAGGGACTCGCCACCGAGGTGATGGCTGCGCTCGCCCGGCGCGCGCTGGACGAGGGCGCGTCGGCGGCCTGGCTGCAGGTGGAGGCGGACAACGAAGGAGCCCGAGCGCTCTATGCCGAGCTGGGCTTCGCGCCGCATCACGCGTACCACCATTACCGGGCGCCCGAAGACCGCCCGGACACCGGGCCGGCGCCGGCCGACGGACTGCCGGGTCCGTCCGGTCGGGACGGCGGCGGACGGCAGTAGGAACCGGTGTGGAAGGGCAGGAGTCTGGCATGCATCACCCGAATCTGCCGCCCCCGTACCCGCCTCCGCCGGAACGGTCCGCCGAGGTGCGGCGGCGGTTCGCCGAAGAGGCCCGCTCCGAGCGGCCGGACCTGTCGGCGCTGTGCCTGCTGATCGGTGCTCATGCGGACGGTTCGCTGGACGAGCCCGGAATCGATGCCGCGCAGCTGGAGCTGGACCGACTGGCGGGAGAGTTGCCGTACCGTCCCGGGGGCCCGCACGCATGGGCTGAGGCCGTACGGCGGCTGCTCGGTACGCACCACGGGTTCCACGGGACCGCGGCCGACTACCAGCGGCTGGAGTCCTCGCTGCTGCACGAGGTGCTGCGACGGCGGCGGGGGCTGCCGATCCTGCTGTCCGTGGTGTGGATCGAGGTCGCCCGCAGGGCGGGGGCTCCGGTGTACGGGGTGGCGCTGCCGGGGCACTTCGTGGTCGGGTTCGGGGCCGCGGAGGAGCAGGTGCTGGCCAATCCGTTCGACGGCGGGCGGGTGCTGACCGGCGCCGACACCGAACTGCTCGTGGCCGGGGCCACAGGGGCACCGCTGGATCCCTCGATGCTGGAGCCAGCCGTGGTCATGGACGTCGTCCAACGCGTTCTGAACAACATCCGGGCGTGGGCCGGCGCCCGCCCCGAACGGTCGGATGTCGCCCTGCGAGCCGTGGAGCTGGCCCTGCTGGTGCCCTCGCATCCGGCTCGCCTGCGCTACGAAAGGGCACAGCTGCTCCTGCGGTGCGGGGAGTTCCTTCAGGGCGCCGAAGAAATGGACGCCTACGCCGATCTGATCGAAGTCGTCGACGAGGCGGCGGCCCGGAAAGTACGGCAGCAGGCCCACACCGCGCGGGCGATGCTCAACTGACCCTTCGCCGGGCCGTCACAGCCAGCCCTTCTCCCTGGCCGTCCGCACCGCCTCGGCCCGGTTCCGCACGGCCAGTTTCTGGATGGCTGTGGAGAGGTAGTTGCGGACCGTGCCCTGGGAGAGGTGGAGAGCCTTGGCCAGTTCGGCGTTGGTGGAGCCGTCGGCCGCCGCGCGGAGCACCTCGCGTTCGCGCTCGGTGAGCGGGTTGGCGCCCTCGGCGAGGGCCGCCGCCGCGAGGGTGGGATCGATGACCCGCTCGCCGGCCAGCACCTTGCGGACCGCCTCGGCCAGTTGGGCGGCCGGTGCGTCCTTGACGAGGAACGCGTCCGCGCCCGCCTCCATGGCGCTGCGCAGATAGCCGGGCCGCCCGAAGGTGGTGAGGACGACGAGCTTCACCCGGGGATACTCGCGGTGCACCCGGGCCGCTGCCTCGATGCCGGTGCAGCCCGGCATCTCGATGTCGAGTAGCGCCACGTCCACGCCGTGCGCGCCGACGGCGGCGAGCACTTCGTCCCCACGTGCGACCTGGGCGACGACCTCGATGTCGTCCTCCAGGCCGAGCAGCGCGGCCAGCGCCTCGCGGACCATCGACTGGTCTTCGGCCAGCAGGACCTTGATCGAGCTCGTCATGCCCCGGATCCTACGTCCGCCGGGTGCCCGCGGGCACCCGGGCGACCAGCCGGAACCCGCGCTTGACCCGACCCGCCTCCAGGGTTCCGCCGACCTTCTCCAGACGTTCCGTCAGTCCCGTCAGACCGTTACCCGGACCGGAGCCAGACCCGCCGGATCCGTTGTCCTCGACGCTGAGTTCGACAACCGGCCCGTCCAGGGTCTGGCGGTGTGCCAGCTGGACCAGGCAACGGTCGGCGCCGCTGTGCCGGACCACGTTGGTGACCGCCTCGCGCAGCGTCCAGGCGAGGGCGGACTCGGTCTCCTCGGGAACACCGGCGAGGCCGGGTTCGGCGGGCAACTCGGCGACGACACCGGCAGCGTTCAGGGCGACCTGGGCGCCGGCGAGCTCGACGGCGAGCCGGGGGCGCCGGTATCCGGTGACGGCCTCCCGCACATCGACCAGGGCCTGCCGGCTGACCTGTTCGATGTCGGCGACCTGCTGGGCCGCCTTGCCCGGGTGTCCGGGCAACATGCGGCCGGCCAGCTCGCTCTTCAACGTGATCAGCGAGAGCGAGTGGCCGAGCAGATCGTGCAGGTCACGGGCGAGGCGCAGCCGTTCCTCATTGGCGGCGAGCTGGGCGACGGTGGCCCGTGCCTTGCGCAGCTCCACCGTCGTCCGCACCAGCTGACCGACGCCGACCATCGCGAACCCGATGAGCACGACCAGGACCAGCAGGTTGCCCGCGACCCCCTCGTCGGTGTGCAGTCCGACGAGGTACATCACCACCGCCGTCGCCGGGACCGCCCAGCAGGCCGCCCGCACCGGCAGGGACACCCCGCAGGCCACCGAGAGGTAGACGAAGAGCCCGAGCCACGCGCCGCCGAGGGTGTAGGCCAGGACGAGGGCCAGGATGCCGAGAGCCGCGAGCAGGCCGGTGGCCTGACGTGGGGAGAACGGCCGTCCCATGTGCCGGAAGACAAGCGTCAGGTAGGCCCCGACGAAGACGGTCAGGCCGAGCGAACCGGCCACGGTGGCGACCGTCGTGTGCCGGCAGTCCACCAGGTCGTGGACCGGCGGGCTGAGGTAGATCAGCCACACACCGATCCACAGCGCTCTGATCTTCACCTCGCGCCGGATGCGCAGGCCTCGGCCCGGCCGTACCCGGTTCCCGGTCCGCTGCTCGCGGGTTCCGGGGCCTTCCGTCATCGTGCTCACGCCTTCAGCGTGTCCTTCCGGTACAGCCAGGCCGCACCACCCGCGAAGAGGACGAAGTAGACGGCGAGAATGGCGATGTCCGCCGTGTGCGGGGCCTGGCTCTGTTCGATCGCGCGTCCCAGTGCAGCGTACGCGTGCGTGGGCAGCCACTTGGCGATGTCCTGAAGGATCTGCGGAAAGGTCGTGGACGGCATCCACAGTCCGCCGAGGATCGACAGGCCGAAGTAGACGATCATCGTGATGGGGCGGACCGCGTCCCCGGAGGCGACGTATCCGATGGCGACGCCGAGCGCCGCGAAGACCAGGCTGCCGGCCCAGATGACGCCGGTGAGGGCGAGCCACTGCCACGCGGCGAGGTGGACGTGCTTCAGGGCGGCGGCGGCCAGGAACACCACGATGATGGACGGCAGGCTCACCACGGCGGCACCGGCGGTCTTGGCCAGGACGTAGCCGCGTCCGGGCAGCGAGGTCAGCCGCAGCTGCCGTACCCAGCCGCTCTCGCGTTCCTTGGCGATGCGCTCGCTGTTGCCCATCAGCACCGCGGTCAGAGCGCCGAAGGAGGCCATGGAGACCATGAGGTAGGTGGCGACGGTCAGGCCGCTACCGCCGACCTTCCCCTCCGAGCCGGAACTGCTGGAGAAGATCAGGTAGATGACCGAGGGGTAGAGCACCGAGAAGAACAGGAACTTCTTGTTGCGCAGGGAGCGGATCAGTTCGAGTTTGATGAGGGCGTTCACGACTGCTTGGCCTCCTCGGCCTCGGTGATGGCGACGAAGGCCTGCTCCAGACCGAGACCGGCGACTTCGAGGTTGCGGGGGTAGAGGCCGAGCTTGTAGAGGGCGTGGACGGTCGCGTCGGCGTCGGACGACTGGATGCGCACGGTCTGGCCGGAGACGTCGATCGAGGTCAGGAAGGGCAGCGCGCGCAGGGCGGCCTCGTCGATGGGCCCGTCCAGGTCGAAGGAGATCCGGCGGGCTCCCGCCCTGGCCTTGATCTCGGCGGCCGTCCCGTCCGCGAGGAGCCGGCCGCGGTGCAGCACGAGGACCCGGTCGGCGATGGCGTCGGCCTCTTCGAGGTAGTGGGTGGCGAAGAGCACCGCACGGCCCTGGTCAGCCTGTTCCCGCATGGTGGCCCAGAAGGCCTGGCGGGCGGCGACGTCCATGCCGGTGGTCGGCTCGTCCAGGATGATCAGATCACTGTCACCGGCGGTGGCCAGGGCGAAGCGGACCCGCTGGGCCTGGCCGCCGGAGAGCTTGTTGACCTTGCGGTCGGCGATCTGTGTGATGCCGGCACGGGCCAACACGTCCGTCGGCCGGTACGCCTTGGGATGAAGGGAACAGGCCAGCTTCACCAGTTCGGCGACGGTGACCTCGTCCATCAGGCCGCCGCTCTGCAGCATGGCCCCGACCCGTCCGGCGGTGATCGCTTCGCGCGGGCTGGTGCCGAACACGTTCACCGTGCCGCTGTCGGGGTGCTTGAGCCCGAGCAGCAGGTCGAGCGTGGTGGACTTGCCCGCCCCGTTCGGGCCCAGGAGGGCGACGGTCTCACCGGGGTACAGCCGGAGCGAGAGCCCGTCGACGGCCCGCACGCTGGCGTACGTCTTGGTCACCTGGTCGAAGCCGACCACCGGGGTGGTGGTGGCTGGTGCCGCTGTCGTCGTCATGCCCCCATGCTCGCCGGAAGGGGCCCGGGCCCAGCAGTGTCGGCGGTCCCGAGTGCCGGATGACAGATGTCATACGGATCGGGTGACGGACACGGCGAGGGGGCGTCGCCTGGGACGCCCCCTCGGTGAGGCGGACCAGTGCCGCGGCAGGCGATGCTTGTCCGTCAAGGAGCGGCGTCCGTGCGTACTCTCGGCGTGCTGGCCGGACGTCCTCGTACTGGAGTACTGGAGTACGTGGGCTTCCGGTCGGTGCGGCAAGCGTGCGTACGGACGCCGCGACGGAGCGAACGTCACCTGTTGCGGAACTAGCCAGGGTTGGTGTCGATGACCGCGACCCGGTTGGTCGTGCTCGTCAGCGCCCGACGCAGGGCGAGGTAGACGTCCTGGGGCGTGACGGCCGTCTTCTTGCCGTTGGCACGGGTGATCAGCACCCCGTCGAACGTCTGACCGTAGAGCTGCTGGAGGGCGGCCAGGTCCGGGGCGTCGGTCAGCTTGCCGCCGCTCACCCGCTTGACCCGGAGGAACTTCCACAGCGACTTCTGCGGACTCATCGGGATCGAGTGGGCCGCGTCCGTCTGCACGATCACATTGGCCGACATCGCCGGTCCGGCGAACTCCTTCATCTCCCGGTCGACCTCGGCCTTCGACACCGTGGGCTGTTGGGTGGCCGTCGGCACGGTGACCGGGGTCGCCGTGCCCGTCTCCACCTGGGTCCGGTAGGCCTGTTCGACCACCCGGGCCGAGCGGCCCGGGTCGATGGACTTGCCCGCCTTGCCGTAAACGGCCACGGCCCTGCCCGGTTTGAACTCGATGGTGCCTTCGGTGACCGACCCAGAGCCACCGCCGGCCTGCTGGAGCGCGGCCTGCAGTTTCTCCTCGTCCACCGGCATGACCGGCTCGACCGCGCGCTTCTGCCCGAAGAGGGAGCCGATCACATGGACCGGGTTGTAGTCGCTCTTCGCGGCCGCGCTCACCGTGGCCTGGTAGTCGAACTGAAGGCCGGCGTTCCCCGGCGTGATGGAGACCGTCTTGCCGTCCACGGAGAGCTTCAGCGGCTGGTGCACCCGACTGCCGAAGGCCTCGTCGAGCTTCTTCAGGGCGTCGTCGCGCGTACCACCGCCGATGTCGACGCCGAGCACAGTGGTGCCCTTGGGCACGTCGGTGTGGTTCATCAGGAGTCCGGCGCCGTAGGCACCGCCCGCGACGACGAACACTGCGGCGCCGAGCAGCACCAGCTTGCTGCGACCCTTCTTCTTCGGCTTGGCCCCCGTCTTGGCGCCCGCCTTGGGCGCGGTGGCGGACGGCTCGGGCTTGCGGTCCGTGGACGAGGCCGGACCACCCGAGTGGGAGCCGGGACCGAACGGGGAGTTGCCCGTGTTCGGGATGACCGGGATGCCGCTGGTGACGGTGTGCCCGGAGACGTTGTCGGCGGCCGGGGACTGGTGGCCGGGCGTGCCGGGACCACCTAGGGACGAGGTCTGCGGGGTGAGGACCGCGGTGTCGTCACTGATGCCGCCACCCCCCACGCGCCCAGCGGGTCCGCCGGGTGCCGTACCCGCACTCGCCGGGGCGCCGGGGACACCAACGCCCCGCGGGCCGCCGAAAGTGGCGCCCGCGGGCCCGTCGAAGGGCTCGCCCGGCTCCATGCCGAGGTGACCGGCGGGCGGTGTGAGGGTGCCGTCTCCGGTCACCGGGCCGCTGGTGGGTCCGACCGGCCCCGCTGGACTGCCGGTGATGCCGAGGCCGCCCTGCCCACCCGAGCCGTCAGGATCGCCGGGCCCGGCCGGTCCGCCGGGGCCGTGCGCGCCGGCGGCGTGGCCGAAGCCGTTGTGGCCGCCGGCCCCAGCCATACCGGTGCCGCCGCCGAAGCCGTCATACCCGCTGGTGCCGGCCACCGGCTCGCCCCGACCGGCGAAGCCGTCCTGACCGCCGTTCTCCGAGAAGTACGGCAGGCCGTCCCGGTGCGGTTCGCCGCCGCTGGAGGTGCCGGGGTGAGAACTGCTGCTCCGGGGACCCGCGGCAAGCGCCTCGGTCACGTCGAAGGAACCGGTGCCGCCGCCGTGTCCAGGGGCGACGGGGCCGCCCGTGGCGCCGGGCAGGCCCTTGCCCTTCGTCCCGCCCGGCCGGGTGGTGCCCGGGGCGCTCATGGAACCGACCACCCGGCCGGGACGGGCTGCGCCAGGGCGCCCGCCGGTGGTACCGGCCGTGCCGGGCGCTGCCGGACCGCCCGAACGGGCCTCCGGCGTGCCGGAGGAGGCGGAGGAACCACCGGCGATTCCGGCCCCGTTCGGGCCACCGCCACCCGGACCGCCCTTGGCGGCAGACGACTTACGGGGCGCGAACCAGTCGCTGGTCTTCTCATCGGCCGGAGCCGCAACCGGGGCGGAGGGCTCTGCGGGGGCCTCGGCGCTCCTGGAGGCCGCCTGGGCGGGCGTGGGCCGCGAATCAGCAGCGGACGCATCTCCCTCGACGCCTTCGCCGTCCCCGACGGGCTTGCGTACGACAACCGGCGGAATGGGCCGGGATCCGGGGATGTTGATCCGGATCCGCGTCGTCAGCGTGGTCTCGGTCTTGCGTTCCTCCGGCTGCGTGCCCGAACGGGCCGCGTCCGTACCGTCGTCGGAAGCCATGGGGGTCCCGTAGGGCGGTGTGCCGGAAGGATATGCGGCTCCGCCGCGCCCGTCGGGCCCGGAGGACGGAGTGTCAGTTTCACGACTCAAGGCAGGTTCTCCCAGTTGGCTCCGCCGCCCGTTACCTCACTGCTCGGGCGGCTCGGCGGCGCGCACCACCATACTGGCCGCTTCCGGCACGTATCCCACGACCGCTGAGGAAACCTGCGCCGAACCCCGCACGCTCCCCGCGGCGAAGCGGTACGTCACTTGCCAAGTCGGGCGGGACCACGGCCGGTTTGCCGCCCGCCGACGAGGGTGGCGCAGATCACAGCAAGGGCCATGCCGCCGAACAGGAAGAGGTAGGAGCCCCCCGCGGCACCGAAGAAGAAGTCACCTTCGGGGCGTGCGGTGGTGAGCAGGATGACGGAGACGGTCCAACCGACGGCCGGCGCAACGGCACCGCCCCGACCTTCGGTGGCGTACGCCCCTCCGATGAACAGCCCGGCCGCGCCCGCGAGGGCGAGCAGCAGACCACCGGGGAACCAGGCCGCTTGTACCAGGGTCCCGGCGAAGGCCACGACCGCGCCGAGCAAGAACAGACCGACATAGGCGGCGAACCGCCCGGCGGAGGGCGTCCGCAACGGCTGGGCCAGCGGTGAACCGTGTCCACTGTTGCTCATGATCCCTCCCCGGTGCCGGCATCCATCCCGACGCCGGCGAACAGATCGCTCTCCCCGACCTGCACCTCACCGCGCACCAATTCGTAGTACTCGGTGGTGAAGAGCGGTTGGGCACGGTCGTTGGAGAGCGCGAAGTACGGCTCCGCCACGGCGACCTGGGTGGCATGGGCGCGCATCGCGGCTGCCTTGGCGGCGGCGTACGCGGTTCCGTCGATGACGGTGGTGATCCGCTGGTCGTCCACCACGCCCGGCACCTCGTCGACGGCCGCGCTCTCGCCGAACGGCAGCGCGGGCAGTTCGTCCTTGAGCCGGGCGAAGGCGGCCACGGCGACCGCGCGCGGGACTCGGTTCCAGTAGACCTTCTCGATCCGGTGGCCCCGCTCGGCCGCGAGGTCAATGGCTCGCATGGCGACACGATGGGCCTGGATGTGGTCGGGGTGGCCGTAACCGCCGTTGTCGTCGTAAGTGACCAGGACTTGGGGGCGGACTTCCAGGATGACCTCGACGAGGTGGCTGGCGGCCTCGTCGACATCAGCCTGCCAGAAGCACCCGGGGTCGCCATTGTCCGGAATGCCCATCATCCCGGAGTCGCCGTACCGACCCGCTCCGCCGAGCAGCCGTGCGTCGCCCACGCCCAGCTCACGCACGGCGGCGGCCAGCTCACCGCGCCGGTGCGCGCCGAGCGCGGGGCCGGTCAGGTGCCGCAGCTCCGGCGGGATGACCTCCCCCCGCTCGCCGAGGGTGCAGGTGACCAGGGTCACATGGGCACCCTCGGCCGCGTACCGGGCCATGGTCGCGCCGTTGTTGATCGACTCGTCGTCCGGGTGCGCATGCACCAGCAGCAGACGCCGGGCGGCGCGAGAGGAGGGTTCCCCTTGCCGGAGGCCAGGGGAGGGCAGTTCCGTCATGGGACCACCCTACGAGCCCCTCGTCCTGGCGGCGGCCACCCCTGCCCGCTTCTCCCTCTTGTCTCCCTCATGACCGTCCAGTGCGTGGACGGAGCCCGCGCAAACCGTCCGATCCGGTCGGTGGCGTCCGTCACCTCCACCCCGCCGGTGGGGCGCGCCGCCGCAGACCTCCACCGGTCAGTTCGGCGTCGTGCGCGGTTCCACCGTGTCGCCGCATGGCCCCGGAAGGGGCCGCGGAGCTTCCCACCGGGTGGCGGGAAGCGGCGGAGCGCGACGGCCGACGGCACGGGCGGGAGGCCACGAGTGGCGTCCCGACCGACGTCAGAACTTGATGCTGCCGAGCATGCTGGCAACGTTCGTCGTCAGCTCGCTGATCGTGGGAGCAACGGTGGAGGAGGCGAGATAGAAGCCGAGCAGGACGCACACGATCGCGTGGCCGCCCTTCAGTCCTGACTTCTTGATCAGCAGGAAGACGATGATCGCCAGCAGCACCACCGCCGAAATCGAGAGTGCCACGGCGGCTCACCTCCAAAGGTCCCGGGGACACGGGGATTCTTGACTATGGGGGTTGTGACTCTGCCGTACGTCGTCAGCCGTACGTCAGTTGTAGATCAATAGAGCAAATCCGTGCAGACGCCAGCAGGTTCATACCCACTCAGCGGTAGTGATCATAACTATCCGTACTCGCGCATCGCTCGGCGCACGGCCGCACAAGGGGGCGCATGGCCAATATGGTCGGGGTATGACAACCGAGGTTGATCCCTTCCCCCGCCGGCACGCCCGAACCCAGCGGTTCACGCTCGGCGCGCCGCGTGCCTTCACCGTGGCTCCCGACGGGTCGCGCGTCGCGTTCCTGCGCTCCGGCTCCGGCACCGACCGGGCCAACTCCCTGTGGGTGCTGGATCCACGGGATGGTGCGGAGCGTCTGGCAGCCGATCCGCGCGTCCTGCTCGGCGGCGCCTCCGAAGAGCTCTCGCCGCAGGAGCAGGCGCGTCGGGAACGCAGCCGGGAGGGTGGGGCCGGCATCGTCGGCTACGCCACTGACGCCGCGGTGGAGTTGGCGTCTTTCGCCTTGTCAGGGAGGCTCTTCACGACCGAGCTGCAGGCCGGGACGACGCGTGAACTCCGCGTCCCGGGGCCGGTGATCGACCCACGTCCCTCCCCCGACGGACGGCACATCGCGTATGTCGCCCGGGGCGCCCTGCGGGTCGTGGGCGTCGGCGGAGAAGACGACCGGGCGCTCGGCGGCCCAGAGTCGGCAGAGGTCACCTACGGCCTGGCGGAGTTCGTCGCGGCCGAGGAAATGGGGCGTTCGCGGGGTTTCTGGTGGGCACCGGACGCACGTCGGCTGCTGGTGGCGCGCGTGGACGACACGCCCGTACGGCAATGGTGGATCGCGGACCCCGCCCACCCGGAGCGTGAGCCACGCAACGTCCGGTACCCCGCGGCCGGCACGCCGAACGCGGACGTGCGGCTGTTCCTGTTCGGCCTGGACGGGGAACGCACGGAGGTGCTGTGGGATCGGTCCCGCTATCCATATCTTGCCCATGTGCACTGGTCAGAGGCGGGTGCACCACTACTGCTGGTGCAGGCACGGGATCAGCGCAGCCAGTTGTTCCTGGCGGCGGACCCCACCACGGGGAGCACCCGGATGGTGCACGCCGATGAAGATCCAACTTGGCTTGAACTTTTCCCTGGGGTGCCCTGCTGGAGCCCCTCCGGGCAGCTTGTCCGGATCGCGGACGAGGGTGGCGCACGGGTGCTCGCCGTCGGCGAACGCCCCTTGACCAGCGGGCAGTTGCACATCCGTGCGGTACTGGACGTCGGGGCGGACGACGTACTGGTTTCCGCCTCGGCCGGCGCGGAGGCGGAGGCCGCGGAGATTGGCGAAGTCCATGTGTACCGGGTGAACGAGCTGGGCGTGGAGCGCGTCTCCCAGGAGCCCGGCGTGCACTCGGCGGTGCGCGCTGGGGGCGTGACCGTGTTGGTGACCGCGACACTGGACCGGCCGGGCACCCGCGTCCAGGTGCTGCAGGACGGAAAGCCGGCGGCGACCGTCCGGTCCCACGCTGAAGATCCTGGCGTGTCCCCACGAGTGACGCTCACCGAAGGGGGCGCACGTCGAATTCCGTGCGCCGTGCTTATGCCACGTGACTACCACGGTGACGCTCCCCTGCCCGTTCTCATGGACCCCTACGGCGGTCCGCACGGCCAGCGGGTCACCGCCGCGCACAACGCCCACCTCACCTCCCAGTGGTTCGCCGACCAGGGGTTCGCCGTGATCGTCGCCGACGGCCGGGGCACCCCCGGACGCTCGCCGGCCTGGGAGAAGGCGATCCGGGACGACGTGGCGGCCATCGTGCTCCAGGACCAGGTGGACGCGCTGCACGCCCTCGCCGGAGAGTTCCCGCTGGATCTGGACCGGGTGGCGATCCGGGGCTGGTCCTTCGGCGGCTACCTGGCGGCGCTGGCGGCGTTGCGCCGCCCCGATGTCTTCCACGCGGCGGTGGTCGGCGCACCCGTCACCGACCTGCGGTTGTACGACACCCATTACCAGGAGCGGTACCTCGGCCACCCGGACGAACACCCGGAGGTCTACCGCCGCAACTCGCTGGTCGACGACGCCGGCCTGGTCGACCCGGCCGAGCCGCACCGCCCGATGCTGATCATCCACGGACTGGCAGACGACAATGTGGTCGTCGCCCACTCCCTGCGACTGTCCTCCGCCCTGCTGGCCGCCGGCCGCCCGCACGAGGTCCTGCCGCTGTCCGGGGTGACGCACATGACCCCGCAGGAGACCGTCGCGGAGAACCTGCTGCGGCTGCAGTTGGACTTCCTCCGGCGATCGCTGGCGGACCGGGGCAAAACCCGGTGAACTGCTTTAACACGCGGGCAACTTCACGGAAGCGGTACCGATATACGGACGCGGGAGTCTGAACAGCGTACGGCCGTGCGGGTGCCGTGAACGGGCCGGGATGCGTCATGTCATCCCGGCCCGTTGCCGTTCTCGGCCGCGGGCTCCTGCGACGGCTCCGGCAGGGCCGCGTCCTCGGGCGGCACCACCTTCTTCTCCTCCGCGAAGTGGCAGGCCGAGTCGTGGGCCGCGGGACCGGCGGTGTCCCGGAAGACGGCGGGTACCGCTAGGGCGGGCACCTCCAGGGCGCACCGCTCCTGGGCCTTCCAGCACCGGGTGCGGAAGCGGCAGCCGGAGGGGATGTTCGTCGGGGAGGCGACATCACCCGTGAGGATGATCCGATCACGGTGTTCCCGGGCCTTGGGATCCGGGACCGGTACGGCCGACAGCAGCGCCTGGGTGTAAGGGTGGGTGGGATGGTCGTAGATCTCGGCGTCCCGCCCGGTCTCCACGATCCGGCCCAGGTACATGACGCCGATCCGGTCCGAGATGTGCCGGACGATCGACAGGTCGTGTGCGATGAACACATAGGAGAGGTCGAACTCTGTCTGGAGCCTGTCCAGCAAGTTGATCACCTGGGCCTGCACCGAGACGTCCAGGGCGGACACCGGCTCGTCGGCGACGATGACCTCCGGTCGCAGTGCCAGCCCCCGTGCGATGCCGATGCGCTGACGCTGCCCACCGGAGAACTGGTGCGGGTAGCGGTTGACGTACTCCGGGTTGAGACCGACCACGTCCAGCAGTTCCTGGACCCGGCGGCGCCGGTCGCCCTTCGGCGCCACCTCCGGGTGGATGTCGTACGGCTCTCCCACGATGTCGCCCACCGTCATCCGGGGGTTGAGGGAGGTGTAGGGATCCTGGAAGACCATCTGGATGTTGCGGCGGACGGCCTTGAGCGCCCGGCCGGACAACGTGGTGATGTCCTCGCCCTTGAACCTGATGGCCCCTGCCGTCGGCCGCTCCAGGTTGCAGAGCAGCTTGGCGACCGTCGACTTGCCGCAGCCCGACTCGCCGACGACACCCAAGGTCTCGCCCCTGTTCAGGGTGAAGTCCACGCCGTCGACCGCCTTCACCGCGCCGACCTGCTTCTTGAAGAGGATGCCCTGCATCAGCGGGAAGTGTTTGACGAGGCCGCTGACCTCCAGGACCGGCTCACTGGTCGTGGCCATGCAGGCACTCCCTCCAGAAGTGGCAGGCGCTGCCCCGCTCTTCGGAGACCTCGTAGAGCGGAGGCGGGTCGGTGTGACATACGTCCTGGACCATCGGGCAACGCGGGTTGAAGGAGCAGCCGGGTGGGATGTTCATCAGGTTCGGCGGCAGGCCTTTGATGGCGTACAGCTCCTGCCCCTTCTGGTCCAGGCGGGGGATGGAGTCCAACAGACCGCGGGTGTAGGGGTGGGCCGGCGCCTTGTAGATGTCGTGCACGGGCGCCGACTCGACGATCTTCCCGGCATACATCACCACGATCCGGTCGGCGACGTCCGCGACGACCCCCAGGTCATGCGTGATCAAGACGAGTCCCATGTGGTACTCGCGCTGCAGCTCCGCGAGCAGATCCATGACCTGGGCCTGCACGGTGACGTCCAGGGCGGTGGTCGGCTCGTCGGCGATGATGAGCGCCGGTTCCAGGGCCAGCGCCATGGCGATCATGATGCGCTGGCGCATACCACCGGAGAACTGGTGGGGATAGTCGCGCACCCGCTGTGCGGCGCCCGGGATGCGCACCCGGTCCATCAGTTCCACCGCCCTGGCCCGCGCGTCCTTCTTCGACATGCCCCGGTGCACGACGAACATCTCGCCGAGCTGGTCCCCCACCGAGAGAACGGGGTTGAGCGCCGACAGCGCATCCTGGAAGATCATCGCCATTCCGGCGCCCCGGATCCTGCGCCGTTCCTCCTCCTTCAGTTCGAGCAGGTCCTGCCCCTGGAAGAGGATCTGCCCGTCGGTGATCCTCCCGGGCGGCATGTCCAGGATGCCCATGACGGCCTGCGCGGTGACCGACTTGCCGGAGCCCGACTCGCCGAGCACGGCCAGGGTCTCCCCCGCTTCCACGTGGTAACTGACGCCGTTGACGGCCCGGGCGATCCCGTCCCGGGTGCGGAACTCCACGCGCAGATCGCGCACTTCGAGCAACACGGCACCGTCACCTCAGCTTCGGGTCGAGGGCGTCGCGCACCGCGTCGCCGAGCATGATGAAGGCCAGCACCGTGATCGCCAGGGCCCCGGCGGGCCACAGCAGCGGGTGCGGGGCATTGCGGACGTAGGGGGAGGCGGCGGAGATCTCGATGCCCCAGGAGACGCTGGGTGGTTTGAGCCCGACACCGAGGTAGGACAAGGTCGCCTCCAGGGCGATGTAGGTGCCGAGGGCGATGGTCGCGACCACGATCACGGGCGCTACGGCGTTCGGGGCGATATGCCTGAGCAGGATGCGGGAGTGGGAGGCGCCGAGGGCGCGGGCGGCCTGAACGTAGTCGTTCTGCTTGGCGGTGATGACCGAGCCGCGCGCGATGCGGGAGATCTGCGGCCAACCGAGCAGCACCATGAACCCGATGACCGGCCAGACCGTATTGCTGGTCACCACGGAGAGGAGGACGAGACCGCCGAGGACGACCGGGATGGCGAAGAAGATGTCGGTCATCCGGGACAGGAAGGAGTCCGGCAGCCCGCCGAAGAATCCGGCGAATCCGCCCAGCACCGACCCCAGGACGGCGACCCCGAGCGTGGCCAGCACACCGACCGTCACCGAGGTGCGGGCTCCGTACACGGTCCGCGTGTAGACGTCGCAGCCCTGGCCGTCGAAGCCGAAGGGATGACCCGGCTGGGAACCCTCCTGGGCCTTGGCGAGGTCACAGGTGAGGGGGCTCTGCCAGGTGATGGCGCCGGGCCACAGGGAGATGAAGACCAGGAAGAGGATGACGAGGGCGGAGATGAGGAAGACGGGGTTGCGCCTGAGGTCCCGCCAGGCGTCGGACCACAGGCTGCGCGGCTTGCCCGCCGGCCCACCCCCCTCCGGCCCTCCGGGGGCGGCCGACGGTGGCTGCTCCAGCGTGACCGCCTCGCTGGCTCCGAGGTCCATGGCACCGCCCATGCCGGTGCCGGCGATCGCGCCCTCGGGCTCGTACTGCTGCTCAGGCATAGCGGATCCTCGGGTCGAGTACGGCGTACAAGAGGTCGACGAGCAGGTTTGCGATCAGGAAGACCAGCACCAACACCGTCACGAACCCGACGACCGTCTGGGTGTTCTGCCGCAGGATGCCCTGGTAGAGCTGGTAGCCGACGCCGTGGATGTTGAAGATCCGCTCGGTGACGATCGCGCCGCCCATCAGTGCGCCGATGTCGGCGCCGATGAACGTGATCACGGGGATCAGGGAGTTGCGCAGCAGATGCCGGGTGATGACCCGACGCCGGGGCAGCCCCTTGGCGACCGCCGTGCGGACGTAGTCGGACCTCTTGTTCTCCGCGATGGACGTGCGGGTGAGTCGGGTGACGTAGGCGAGCGACACGGAGGCGAGCACCAGTCCGGGCACGATCAGCTCACCGAAGGTGGCGTCCGGGGAGACGGACGGTTTGATCCAGCCCCAATTGACCCCGAGCAGCAGCTGGAGCAACAGACCGGTGACGAAGGTGGGTACGGAGATCACGATCAGGGTGGCAAGGAGCACCCCGGTGTCGACGGGCCGTCCGCGTTTGAGACCCGTGACGACACCGAGCGTGATCCCGATGACGATCTCGAAGAGGATGGCCACGAGGGTGAGCCGGACGGTGACCGGGAACGCCGAAGCCATCAACTCGGTGACCGGCTGACCATTGAACGCCGTACCGAAGTCTCCGGTGAAGACGTTCCCCATGTAGGTCGCGTACTGCTGCCAGACCGGCTTGTCCAAGCCGAACTCCCGCTTCAGCTGGGCGGCGGTCGCCGGGTCGCAGGCCCGCTCCCCACACAGGCCGGCGATGGGGTCCCCCATCACGTTCACCATGAGGAAGATCAGCAAGGTCGCCCCGATGAACACCGGGATCATCTGCAGCAGTCGCCGGACGACGTAGCGCCCCATGACAGCTCAGCTGACCTTGATCTCGTTGTAGACCGGGACGCTGAACGGATTGAGCGCCACGTTGGACAGCCGCTGGGAGTAGCCCGCGCTGCCGTTCTGGTACCAGAGGGGAATGGCGGCCATGTTGTCCCGGACCACCTCCTCGGCCTGCTGGAAGGTGGACACCGCCTTGGTCGTGTCGGTCTCGGCGTTGGCCTGGTCGACGAGCTTGTCGAACTCCTGGTTGGACCACTGGCCGTCGTTGGAGGAGGCGTTGGTGTAGTAGAGGGGCTGGAGGAAGTTCTGGATGAGCGGGTAGTCCATCTGCCAGCCCGCACGGAACGGACCGGTCATCTTGTGCTGCCCGATCTGGTTGCGGAAGTCGGCGAAGGTGCCGACCGGGTTGCCGACGCAGGCCCGGTTGTTACCGAGGGCGTTGTTGATGGAGTTGCACACGGCGTCCACCCACTGCTTGTGCGAACCGGTGTCCGCGTTGTACGTGATCTTGATCTGCCCGCCGGGCAGTCCGCCGCCCTCCTGGATCAGCTTCTTGGCCTGGGCCGGGTCGTAGTCACAGGCCGAACCGCACAGGCCTTCCTTGTAGCCGCCGTCCTTCCCGAGGACGGGCGAGGTCCAGTCGGTGGCCGGGGTGCGGGTGTTGTTGAAGATCGTCTGGGTGATCTGCTTGCGGTTGATCGCCATGGACAGGCCGGTGCGGACCTTCTCGGCGCCGGACGTGTCCCAGGCCTTGTCGTAGTAGGGGAAGGCGAGGGTCTGGATGATGCCGGCGGGGGTGTTGATGTAGCGGTCGCCGAGGTCGCTCTTGACGTTCTTCAACTGCGAGGCCGGGATGTCGTCGACCAGGTCGAGGTTGCCGGCCAGCAGATCTGTGTAAGCGGTGTTGTTGTCGGTGTAGACCTTGAGGGTCACTCCGCCGTTCTGTGCCTTGTCCTCGCCCGGGTAGCCGTCCCATCTCTTCAGGGACATCTGCGAGCCCTTCGCATAGGACTCGATGGCGTAGGGGCCGTTGCCGATCGGCTTCTTCAGCCAGTTCGCGTGATCGGTGAAGAAGGACTGGGGCAGTGGGTCGAAGGCCGCGTAGCCGAGGGTGTCGGGGAAGCTGGAGAACTTCTGGTTGAGCTTGACGGTGAAGGTGTGGTCGTCCACCACCTTCAGCCCGGACAGGGTGTCGGCGCTCTGCGTACCGCTGGCGGGGTGAACCTGGTCGTAGCCGTCGATGTAGCCGAAGAAGTAGGCGTTCTTCTGGTTGTTCTTCAGGCTCGCCCCGTAGTTCCAGGCGTCCACGAAGGACTGGGCGGTGACCTGCTCCCCGTTGGAGAAGGTCCAGCCGTCCTTGACCTTGATCGTGAAGTTCTGCGAGTCCGTGGTGTCGATGGACTCGGCGAGCCAGTTCTCGGCCTTGCCGCTCTCGGGGTCGTACCTCTTGAGGCCCCGGAAGATCATGTCGAGGACCTTGCCGCCCTGCACCTCATTGGTGTTGGCCGGCTCCAGCGGGTTCTGCGGATCGCCCCAGGAGGAACTGAGCACCGCGTCGTTCCCCCCGCCGCCGCTTGAGCCGCCGCCTCCACAACCGGTGGCGGCGAGCGCCACCGCCGCCGCTCCGGCGACCCATCGGGCGTGCGCGGTTCCACGCATGGCGTGCCTCCTCCGTGAGCATCATTCCGTTACGGGTCAATATCGACGGATAAGGCACATGACGCATGCAGACCGACCGGTTAGTGGGCCTTTGGAGGTGCATGTCATCCAAATGCAGTCATCCCCGAAGGGGGGACCTGGACGATCTTGAACGGGAGGGCGCAACGGATCTTCGGACAACGATGCCAAAACGTTGGATTGCGATGTGTGGATGTACACATTTCGGCACTCCACCGTCCGCATATCGAACCCATTGTCCGTTTGGGTACACTTCGCCCGAACTGAAGCACGGATTGATTACAGCGCACTTCCTGCGCAGCTACGGAACAGTCAAGCACGAGTAAAAAAAGTAAAGACGCAACCAAGGCGGTCGAGAATTTATTGACCTTGAATGAATTGCGTTGAAAAAGTCCGGCGTAGCCCGTAGGGGAGCGCCCTGCGGAGTCATCAGACCCTCCCTTGGGCCAGGAGCACCATGACCCCCCCAACTCCATCAGCGGCTGCCCCGCTTGAGGTGACCGACGAGACCGCCGAGAAGACGACCTCTTCGAACGGCTCGCAGGGCAGCGAGAGCAGGTCCCCGGGCCAGCTGGCCTGGCGCCGTTTCAAGCGGGACCGTGTCGGCGTGATCTCGGCGATCGTCGTGATCCTGTTCTTCGTCGTCGCGCTGGCCGCACCGCTCATAGCGAAGCTGTACGGCAAGGACCCGTACACGACGTACGGCATCAACACGCCGGGCCTGCTCGGCGACAACGGCCTGCCGGCGAAGCCGAACGGCGGCATCGACAGCGAGTTCTGGTTCGGCATCGACCCGCAGCTCGGCCGCGACGTCTTCAC
Source organism: Streptomyces pluripotens (assembly GCF_000802245.2). NCBI lineage: Bacteria > Bacillati > Actinomycetota > Actinomycetes > Kitasatosporales > Streptomycetaceae > Streptomyces > Streptomyces pluripotens. The sequence goes on along the minus strand of NZ_CP021080.1, from coordinate 4,844,185 downwards.
CTTCCTGCTGTACGCGATCCGCAACTCGCTGCTGATCTCCACCGCCATCACCTTGCTCGTGGTGGTCATCGGCGTGGTGATCGGCGTCACCGCCGGCTACATCGGCGGCAAGACGGACTGGTTCCTCGGGCGAGTGATGGACATCCTGCTCGCCTTCCCCCAGCAGTTGTTCTTCGTCGCGTTCACCCCGGTGGTCATGGCGTTGTTCGTGCCCCCCAACGAGAACACGCCCACCTGGATCATCGTGATCTCGCTGGTCCTGCTGCTGACCGTCTTCGGTTGGGCCTCCATGGCGCGCCTGCTGCGCGGACAGGTGCTGGCCCTGCGCGAGCGCGAGTTCGTCGAGGCCGCCAAGGTCACGGGCGCGTCTCCGGCCCGCATCATCTTCAAGGAACTGCTGCCCAACCTGTGGACGCCGATCCTCATCCAGGGCACGCTGATGCTGCCGCTGATGGTCACCACGGAGGCAGGTCTCGCCTTCCTCGGCGTCGGTCTGCAGGACCCGACCCCCGACTGGGGCGTCATGATCGGGTACGCGGCCAACTTCTACCAGGACGACATCACCTTCCTGTGCTTCCCGGGCATCACGATCGTGCTCTTCGTCCTGGCGTTCAACCTCCTCGGTGACTCGGTGCGCGACGCACTCGACCCGAAGACCAAGCGCTGACTCCGGCCCTCTTCAGGACCACGGCAACGGTGCCGGGTGCCGGTTTTCTTTCATCAACCCACTTCCAAGGCAGGATGCGATGTCCTTCTCGCGCAGAAACTTCCTGATAGCCACCGGTGTCGCCGCCGCGTCGACCTCCGTGCTGTCCGCGTGCAGCAGCGGCAACTCCAGCAGCAGCAGCGGAGGCAAGGGCGGCAAGCAGAAGGCGGCCGAGGCTCACACGACCACCATCAAGATCGGTACGGCGGAGGACTCCAAGGGTCCGGCTCAGGAGGTCAGCGGCGCCAAGAAGGGCGGCAAGGTCTACCTGCTGAACGACGACGACTTCTCGCACCTCGACCCGCAGCGCGTCTACTACGCCTGGAACTCGCTGGCCGCGATCGTCCTCTCCCGCACCCTGACCGGCTACAAGGTCGCGGACGACGGCTCCATGACCCTGGTCGGCGACCTCGCCACCGACACGGGCACCATGAAGGACGACGGCAAGACCTGGACCTTCACCCTGAAGGACGGCGTCAAGTGGCAGGACGGTTCCGACATCACCGTCGATGACGTCCGCCACGGCTTCGAGCGCGCCTTCGCCAACTTCATCACTGAGGGCGCCAGCTACGTCCAGACCTGGCTGACGGGTACGCAGAACTACCGCAAGGCCTACCCCGGTCCCTTCAAGGGCAAGCACCTGAAGTCGATCGAGACCAGCGGGAAGAGCATCACCTTCCACCTCTCCGAGGCGCGCCCGGACTTCAACTACGTCCTCGCGATGCACTCGTACGCGCCGACCCCGGTGAAGCACGACACCAAGCAGGACTACGACAAGAAGCCGTACTCCAACGGTCCTTACAAGATCAAGTCGCACGTCACCGACAAGTCGATGGTCCTGGTCCGCAACGAGCACTGGGACCCGAGCACGGACCCGATCCGCAACGCCTACCCGGACGAGTTCGACTTCACCTTCGGTATCGAGGCGCAGACCGCCGCCGACCGTCTCATCGCCGACTACGGCAAGGACCAGTTCGCCGTCTCCTGGCGCACCATCCCGCAGGAGAAGGTCCAGCAGGCCACCGAGAAGGCCAAGGACCGCATGTTCGAGGGCCTGGGCAGCGGCGTCAGCGTCTACTGGATCAACCAGACCCGCGTGACGGACATGAAGGTCCGCGAGGCCATCATCCGTGCCTGGCCGACCGCGGCCATCCGCCAGCTGTACGGCGGCGCGAACCGTGGCGACTACGCGACCGGCATCATGAGCCCGCAGGTGGCCGGCTACAAGTCGCAGGACGTGTGGGGCAGGCTGAAGAACCCGGCGGGCGACCCGGCGACGGCCAAGGCGGTCCTGAAGAAGGCCGGTAAGCTCGGCACCAAGATCGTCTACGCCTACCAGAACGACCCGACCAACGCCAAGGTCAAGGTCATCGTCGAGAACGCCCTGAAGGCGGCCGGCTTCGACGTCGTCACCAAGTCCCTCGACTCGACCACCTACTACGACCAGGTCGGGAAGATCGACAACCAGTACGACATCTACTGGGGTGGCTGGGGTGCCGACTGGCCGACCGGTTACTCGGTCTTCCAGCCGCTCTTCGAGAGCGACCAGATCCGCGACGAGGGCACCAACTACTGCCACCTGAAGAACAAGGACGTCGACGCGGCGATCAAGGCCGCCACGGCGGAGACGGACCAGAACAAGGCCAACGAGATGTGGGCCGCCATGGACAAGCAGGTCACCGAGCTGGGCGCCTTCATCCCCGACGTGTACATGAAGCGTCTGTACCTGCACGGCTCCAAGCTCGGCAACGTCAAGATGGACCCGAACTTCGACGGCTGCATGCTCTACAAGATGTACGTCAAGGCCTGATCCATCCCTGAGAGGTGGGGCGGCTACCAGCCGCCCCACCCTCGGCTCGTCCACCGGGCTTCCGGTCACCCCGGCCCGGCCCGATCCGCACGACGGCCCTCCCAGGAAAGCCAACCCCCATGCTTCGCTTCCTCGTCCGCCGACTAGTCGGCGCCGCGATCACGCTGCTCATCATCAGCGCGGTCACGTTCATGCTCTTCTACGCGGTGCCGCGCGATCCGGCCAGGATCGCCTGCGGCAAGGTCTGCTCGCCGGAAACGCTCAACCTCATCCGGCACAACATGGGAATCTCAGACTCACTGCCGGTCCAGTACTGGCACTGGCTGTCAGCGATCTTCGTGGGCCGGGACTACGCGGGCTACGGCCACTGCAGCGCCCCGTGCCTGGGCTACTCGTTCGTCAACCGCGAGCCCGTCCTGTCGACGATCCTCCGCCGCTTCCCGATCACCGCCTCCCTCGCCATCGGTTCCGCGGTGGTCTTCCTCATCCTCGGTATCGGCGCCGGCATGCTCGCCGCCGTGAAACAGGGCCGCCCCACCGACAAGATCGCCAGCTCCGGCTCGCTGATCGCCTCGTCGATGCAGATCTACTTCGTCGGCCCGGTCGCCATGTACCTCCTCGTCTACCAGACGCACCTGCTCGACCAGCCCGCCTACACGTCCTTCACCGAGGACCCCGTCGCCTGGTTCAACGGACTCCTCGTGCCCTGGCTGGTCCTCTCCATCATCTTCACCGCCAACTACACGCGTATGACGCGCTCCCAACTGGTGGAGACGCTGAGCGAGGACTACGTGCGCACGGCCCGCGCCAAGGGCTTGTCCCGGCGCAACGTCTTCTTCCGCTTCGCCTGGCGCGGCGCCATGGGCCCGATCGTCACCATCTTCGGCCTGGACCTCGGTGTCCTGCTCGGCGGCGCGATGATCACCGAGAAGACCTTCAGCATCCAGGGTCTGGGCATGCTCGCGGTGAAGTCGGTGGTCAAGACGGACCTGCCGATGCTGCTCGGCGTCATGGTGATCACCGCGGCCTTCGTCGTGATCGCCAACATCATCGTCGACGCCGTCTACGCCCTCATCGACCCGCGGATCCGGCTCGCCTGACACCCGCCCGCCTCCGACAGCTACCCCGCATCACCCTCTCTGGAGCGTCCCCGTGACGAGCACCGATTCACAGCCCTTCCTGTCCATCAAGGACCTCAAGGTGCACTTCTCGACCGAGGACGGCACCGTCAAGGCCGTCGACGGCCTCTCCTTCGACCTCGCACGCGGCAAGACGCTGGGCATCGTGGGTGAGTCGGGGTCCGGCAAGTCGGTCACCAACCTGACCATCCTGGGCCTGCACAACCCGGACTCGACCAAGGTCGAGGGCTCCATCGAGTTGGACGGCGAGGAGCTGAACGGCGCCTCGGAGAAGACGCTCGAAAAGCTCCGCGGCAACAAGATGGCGATGATCTTCCAGGACGCCCTGGCCTCGCTGTCGCCTTACCACACCATCGGCACCCAGATCGGCGAGGTGTACCGCAAGCACACCGGCGCCTCCAAGGCCGAGGCCCGGGCGCGGGCGATCGAAATGCTGAAGCGCGTCGGCATCCCGCAGCCGGACAGCCGGGTGGACAACTACCCGCACGAGTTCTCCGGCGGTATGCGCCAGCGCGCGATGATCGCCATGGCACTGGTATGCGACCCGAAACTGCTGATCGCCGACGAACCGACCACCGCGCTGGACGTGACCGTGCAGGCCCAGATCATGGACCTGCTCAAGGACCTGCAGCAGGAGTTCGGCACCTCGATCATCTTCATCACCCATGACCTGGGGGTGATCGCGGACATCGCCGACGACGTGCTGGTGATGTACGGCGGCCGGTGCGTGGAGCGCGGCCCGAAGGCGGAGGTGCTGCGTGCACCGCAGCACCCCTACACGTGGGGCCTGCTGGGCTCCATGCCGAGCCTGGAAGGCCCGGTCGACGTGCCGCTGACCCCGATCCCGGGTTCGCCGCCCTCGCTGCTGAACCCGCCCTCCGGCTGCCGCTTCCACCCGCGCTGCGCCTTCGCCGACAAGGTCGAGGGCGGCAAGTGTGCCAAGGAGCGCCCGTCCCTGGAGATCATGGACGGCCGCGGCAACGCCTGCCACCTGACCGACGACCAGCGCCGCGAGTTCCTTTCCCACGCGGTCGCCGGCAAGGCCCACTGACGTAAGAGACGGGATTTCACCACCATGAGCAGCACCACTCCCCTCCTGGACGTCTCCGGGCTGACCAAGCACTTCCCGATCAAGGGCGGATTCCCGATCCGGCGTACGGTCGGCGCGGTGCAGGCCGTGGACGGGCTCGATTTCCAGGTCACCGCGGGCGAGAGCCTGGGCCTGGTCGGTGAGTCCGGCTGCGGCAAGTCGACCACCGGCCGGCTGATCACCCGTCTGCTGGAGCCCACGGGCGGCACGGTCACCTACCGCGGCCAGGACATCACCCACGCCAACCGCAAGGAACTGGCGCCGATCCGGTCCGAGATCCAGATGATCTTCCAGGACCCGTACGCCTCGTTGAACCCGCGGCACACCGTCGGCAAGATCATCTCCGGTCCGATGGAGGTCAACGGGATCCAGCCGGAGGGCGGCCGGGAGAGGCGGGTCCGCGAACTGCTGGAGATCGTCGGTCTCAACCCCGAGCACTTCAACCGGTTCCCGCACGAGTTCTCCGGCGGCCAGCGCCAGCGCATCGGGGTGGCCCGCGCACTGGCCCTGAACCCGAAGCTGATCGTGGCCGACGAGCCGGTCTCGGCCCTCGACGTCTCCATCCAGGCGCAGGTGGTCAACCTGCTGCAGGAGGTCCAGAAGGAACTCGGCATCGCGTTCGTGTTCATCGCCCACGACCTCGCGATCGTCCGGCACTTCTCCCAGCGCGTCGCCGTCATGTACCTCGGCAAGATCGTCGAGATCGCCGACCGCGACGACCTGTACAGCAACCCGCGCCACCCCTACACCCGGGCCCTGCTGTCCGCCGTGCCCGAGGCGTCGGTCGACGACGAGCCGCGCGAGCGCATCCGCCTCGTCGGCGATGTGCCCTCCCCGATCAATCCGCCGTCCGGCTGCCGCTTCCGCACCCGTTGCTGGAAGGCGACGGAGAAGTGCGCGACCGAGGCTCCGCCGCTGGTGCAGGTGGAGGGCAACAAGCCCAGCCACCTGACGGCGTGCCACTATCCCGAGACGGCGGACACCGTTCCTGCTCCGCGCCTCTCCAAGGACCCCGAGGCGGCGGCCTGACACACCCCGTTTCCGTCAGCCGCCCCCTTGCGGAACGGACTTTCCCGGCCCATTGACCCGAGCCCATGAACGTCCGCTCCAGGGGAAAAGGCCCGCGCCTGCCCAGGTGCGGGCCTTTCTGCGCCCGGACTCCGGTGGCTGCCCCGCGAGCGGCCCCGCCGCATCCGCCGCTTGCACGGCCCGCTGGGCCGGGGCAACACGCCTGATTCCCCCTGGTCATCGTCGGCGCTGCGACAGCCGCTCCCGACGCACGGTGTTGAAAGACGTTCATGAAGTGGGCAGGAAACTGACGCACCGTTCAGCATCGTGTGTCAGACTGCCGCGGTGGTAGATCACTCGTTCGCCGATCTTTCGCTTGCCGCGCTCTACGACAGCCTCAACCCCTGGGATCCGGGGGACGACTTCTACCTCGGGCTGGTGATGGACGCCCGCAGTGTGCTGGACGTCGGCTGCGGTACCGGACGGTTGCTCCGGCAGGCCCGGGCCGACGGGCACCGGGGGCGGCTGATGGGCCTGGATCCGGCCGCCGCCATGCTCGTACAGGCGCGCCGCGCCGCCCCCGAGGTCGAGTGGGTACTCGGCGACGTGCGGGCCCGGCAATGGGACAAGGAGTTCGACCTCGTCGTCATGACCGGGCACGCCTTCCAGGCACTGGTCCGGGACGACGAGATCCGCACGTGTCTGCGGGCGGTCCGTGCCGCCCTCGGCGACGGTGGGCGGTTCGTGTTCGACACCCGGAATCCGGGGGCCCGTGCCTGGGAGGGCTGGAGCCCGGAAAGGGTGTACGAGGTCACGGCCACCGACGGAACGCCCGTGCGGGTGTGGCACGAGGTCCAAGACGACGGACTGCACCAAGGCCTGGTCCGCTTCACCGAGACCTTCGAGGGCGACGGTTGGCCGGCACCGCGGGTGAGCCACAGTGTCCTGCGGTTCCTGGACACCGAGACGCTGGAAGGTTTCCTCACGGAGGCCGGCCTGGCGGTCGTCGAGCAGTACGGGGACTGGGGACGGGGGCCGCTCACCGCCGCCGGTGAGGAGATCATCACCGTGGCCCGGCGGATCTAGGGGGTGTGACCACATGGGGTCGCCCGGTCCGACGTACACCTCCTTCCGCCGGGCGCCTGCCCGGCGGAAGGAGGGCCTGTGCAGGAGAGGTGTCACGGGAGCGCGGCGGAGCCAGCGGGCGGACTCCGGTGCACGCGGAACCCGAAGGGCGTCATCGCTCCGCCCGGCCCACCCCGCCGGACCGGGCGAGCGGCTACCCAACGAACGACGCGGCCGGCGGCATCACTGCAGACGCACGTACCCTTGCCCGCATCAGATGCTCTCCCGGAGCCATGCGGCGAACACGGCCCTGGTGGGTTCCAGTTCCGCGTCGATCGACCGGCTTTCGGCACTGGTCACCGGCACGGGAAGCTCAGCGAAGGAGAGTTTGCGGACGAATTGGATCCGCAGGTAGGTCGGCGGGAAGCCGGTTCCGGCCGCGTCTCCCCGCAGTTCGGAAAGCCGCAGCCGCCGTGCCCGCTCCGTGCCCGGCACCGAGTTCATGTGGTCACGCAGCTCCTCCCAGACATCGCCCTCGCTCCGGGCCGCCCGCCGGAGTGCGAAGACGGCGGTCTCACGCAGCAGCAGCGCTTCCAGCAGCCCCTCGACCGAGCGGGCCGAGGCGAGTCGGGCAGCCGCCTCGTCCGCCCCGTACTCCGCTTGCTCGCCGGAACGCTCTCCGAGTCGGCTCAGCAGTCTGTGGAGCAGGTGCACGGTGTGGACCAACAGTTCTTGGAGCGGACGGAGGAGCGCCTCGCCGAAGTTGGCCATGCCGACGCCACTGCGGCCGGCCCACCGACGGGCTGAAAGCACGGCTGCGTGGCGTTCCCTCTGCTCGTCCGTGCCGGGACGGAACACGTCCGCCCAGGACACGAGCGCGTCCAACGCCGCCTGGATCCAGCGTCCGCTCAGGCGTGCTCCGACGCGGGCATGGGCGAGTTCGTATCCGAGTAGGGCGAGCCGTTCGTCCGGGGTGAGGCTCTCCCAGAGCGGCAGGCCCAGGACGAGGACCCGGCGCCTGCGTATCCCCACGACCTTGTAGGCGGAGCGGAACCGGCCGTCGACGGCGATGAAGTCCACGGGACGGGTCCCGAGTCCGGCGGAGATCCGGTCGGCGACCTCGTACAACGTGGGCGCGGTGTCGGGGGCGAGGACGTTCCCGGGCATCCGGCCGAGGCGGGGACGCAGCAACACGGCGATCAGCAGTGCGAGGACACCCAGGATCCGTTCCGGCCAGGTACCTGCCGCCGCAAGCAGCCATACTCCCGCGCCGGTGAGTGCGAGGGTGACCAGGTTGACAGCAGTCGCGAGCACGATCGCGCCGTAGAGGGCGGCATTCGACGGTGCGGCCTGCGTCCCGTTCGCCAGTACGCGATGGAACAGCCGCTCGTGCCGGGCCACCGCACGGGACCGGCTCCTCCACGAGCCTTCGCCGCCGATCGGGTCGAGATTCCAGTCGCAGGCCGGACACCAGACGCTGAACCGGGGGTCCGAGGCCCGCAAGGTGGCACGGCACTGGGGACAGGCTGCGTCTGTGTTCTCCTGCATAATCCGTGATCATGGCGCCTCGGAGTACCCGAGGACAAGGCTCTGACCTGGCATTTTGACCGCCCATTGCCAAGTCGTGAGCATGTGTCCATGTTCCGGAACAGGCGTCGCCCCGAGGGGGGACGGGCGCCCGCGGCCCCTGGAAGGCGGTGACCGGGGACCGGCTGAGGCCCTCACCCCCGCCTCGCCACTGATGTGGGCGCGATATGTGTCGGTGACTCCCGGGCACGCCCCGCCGGCGAACGCCTACTCCGTCGCGTCCTTCTCCGGTGCCACCGGGTTCCGGTCCAACACGACGCCCTCCTGTCGTACCTCGGTCGTCGGCTCCTCGGGGAAGTGGCAGGCGGTCAGATGGCCATGGTGGTCCCCGGAGAGCCGGATCAACGGCGGTTCCTCGGTCCCGCACTTCTCCGTCGCCTTCCAGCAACGGGTGCGGAAGCGGCAGCCGGACGGCGGGGAGATGGGGGACGGTACGTCACCCTCCAGGCGGATGCGCTCACGCGGGGCGCCTGCCTCCTCGGCCAGGTTGACCTCGGGAACCGCGGACAGCAGGGCGTGGGTGTACGGATGGCGCGGGCGGGCGTAGATCGAGTCGCGGTCCCCCACCTCGATGATCTTGCCGAGGTACATGACGGCGACGCGCTGGGAGAAGTGCCGGACCACCGCCAGGTCGTGGGCGATGAACACGAACGCGATGCCGAGTTCCTTCTGGACCTCCTGCAGCAGGTTGACCACCTGCGCCTGGATGGAGACGTCGAGGGCCGACACCGGCTCGTCGGCCACGATCAGCTTCGGGTTCAGGGCCAGTGCGCGGGCCACCCCGATGCGCTGGCGCTGGCCGCCGGAGAACTCGTGCGGGAACCGGTTGAAGTGCTCGGGGTTGAGACCGACGATCTCCAGCAGTTCGCGGACCCGCCTCTCCCGGCCGCCCTCCGGCTGGATCCCGTTGACCTCCATCGGACCGGAGATGATCTTGCCGACGGTCTGTCGCGGGTTCAACGACGAGTACGGGTCCTGGAAGATCATCTGGATCTCGGACCGGATCGGCGCCAGTTCCTTGCGGTTGGCGTGGGTGATGTCCTGGCCGCGGTAGGTGACCGTGCCGCCCGTGGGCTCCAGCAGACGGGTGATCAGCCGGCCGGTGGTCGACTTGCCGCAGCCGGACTCACCGACCAGGCCGAAGCTCTCGCCGGCGTGCACGGTCAGGTCGATGCCGTCGACTGCCTGCACCGCGCCGATGGTGCGGCGAATCGGGAAGCCACCCTTGACCGGGAAGTGCTTGGTCAAGGCTGAGACCTCCAGCAGCGGGTCCCCGTCGGCGCCGGCGCTCCTCGCACGCGGGGCCGGGAGGACCAAGTCCTCATTCATCTGGTTCCTCCGTGGATAGTTCCGCACCTGGACGTGCGACTGCGGCACGGCCCATGACCGGGACGTGAACGCAGCGCAGAACCTTCTGGCCGCCGGGCTGGCGGTGACAGTCTGTGGAGCTGGTGTAAGACCTCAACGGAGTTCTCCGGGCGGGCAGTCAGCGACGAGGCAGGAAACCCCACGGCGCGAGCCGTAGGAATCCCCCTCGTCCACGAGGGGGAGGAAGTCAAGACGGTGTCCTCCTATGAGAGGGAGCGAGGAACGACCTAGCCCAGTCGGGGCTTGATCTCCTCGATGAAGATGGTCCGTTTCTGGTCGGCGGTGAGGTGGCAGGCCGACGCCCGGTCCGGGGCCAGCGACGGGCGTTCCCGCACGCAGCGCCCCCTGCCCTCCACTCGCTCCTGGTAGCCGCAGCGGGGGTGGAAGCGGCAGCCGGAGGGCGGGTTGAGCAGCGAGGGCGGCGAACCCGGGATCGGCGAGAGCAGCCCGCCGGGGTCGGAGTCGAGACGCGGCATCGAATGCAGCAGGCCCCAGGTATAGGGATGCTGGGGCGCGCGCAGCACCTCGTCGGTCGTGCCCCGCTCCACCGCGCTTCCGGCGTACATCACCATGACGTCGTCGGCCATGTCGGCGATCACCCCCAGGTCGTGGGTGATGAAGACGATGCCGGACCCGAACTCCTGCTGCAGGTCCTTCAGGAGGTCCAGGATCTGTGCCTGGACGGTCACGTCCAGGGCGGTCGTCGGCTCGTCGGCGATCAGCAGGTCGGGGTTGCAGACCAGCGCCATGGCGATCATGGCGCGCTGGCGCATGCCTCCGGAGAACTGGTGCGGGTAGTCCCTGGCCCGTTCCCTGGGATGGGGGATGCCAACCTTGCCGAGCATCTCCACGGCACGCTCCCAGCCCTCCTTCTTGGAGGCACCGTTGTGCTTCATGTACGGCTCGGCGATCTGCCGTCCGACGGTGTAGTACGGGGAGAGCGCGGTGAGCGGGTCCTGGAAGATCATGGCGACCTTGTTGCCGCGCAGCCTTTCGAGTTCCGGCTCGCGGGCCGTGGTCAGTTCCTGACCGTCCAGCAGGATTTCGCCCTCGATCGTGGTGAACATCGGGTTGTGCAGGCCGAGGATGGTCAGGTTCGTCACCGACTTGCCCGAACCGGATTCGCCCACGATGCCGAGCGTCCTGCCGCGCTCCAGGTCGAAGGAGAGCCCGTCCACGGCACGCACGACGCCGTCCTCGGTCCGGAAGTTGACGTACAGGTCCCGCACCGAGAGCAGCGGGCCGGTGCCGACGGGGGCTGGAGCACCGGATGCTTTGGTCGAAGTGGTCACGGCAGTGCTCCTAGGCCAGCCGCACGCGCGGGTCGATGAAGGCGTACGCGGCGTCGACGATGATGTTGAACAGCAGGATCATGGCGGCGGCGAACAGCATCACGCCCAGCAGCAGCGGCAGGTCGTTGAAGGCGACCGCCTGGACGGCCAGTTGGCCCAGCCCCGGCAGGCTGAAGGTGTACTCGGTGATGATGGCGCCGCCGAGCAGGGCGCCGAGATCGATGCCGAATATGGTGACGATCGGGATCAGCGAGCCGCGCCAGGCGTAGCGGAAGAAGACGTAGCGCTGGGACATTCCCTTGGCACGGGCGGTGCGGACGTGTTCCTCCTGCAGCTGTTCGATCATCGAGGACCGTGCCATACGGGTGTACTGGGCCGCGAAGATCGTGGAGAGGACCACCCAGGGGAGGAGCAGTCCGCTGAACCAGCTGACCGGGTCCTTGGTGAACTCGTTGTAGGCGGGCTTGTCCAGCCAGTGCGTCTGGTAGACGAGGATCGCCAGGGCCAGCGGGCCGAGGAAGTAGATCTGCAGGGAGCTGATGACCATCGCGCCGGCGGTGGCCGTCTTGTCGATCAGCGTGCCGCGCCGCCAGGCGGCGAGCAGACCGGTGCCGAGACCGAGGAAGAGGAAGCACACGGCCGCACCCAGGGTGAGGGAGACGGTGGTGGGCAGGCGGTCCATCAGCGTGCCCCAGACCTGCTCGTTGGTGTGGTACGAGTAGCCGAAACAGGGGGCCGGGCACGGACCCTGGGCGAATTGGTGGCTGCCCAGGACGAGGTTGTGCAGGAAGATCCAGTACTGCTCCGTGATGGGTTTGTCCAGGCCGAGCACGTGGTGGATGTTCGCGATGCTGCCGGGGTTGCAGCTCTTGCCGCACATCAGCAGCGCGGGGTCCCGGGGCACCCCGAAGAACAGCAGGAACGTGACGATGCTCAGCAGGAACAGGATGACGACAGCACCGATGATCCGGCGGACGAGGAAGCGCAGCATGACAGGCAGCTCTCAGACGTCGGCGGTCCGGGCGGCCGTACCCGGCACACCGTGGGGGCGCGCCGGGTACCCGCGGGGGACGGTTACTTGATGTACAGGCGACGCGGGTCGATGCCGCCGATCACGTCGTCGTAGACGAGGCCACCGACCTTGGAGCCGGCGATCTGGGTCTGCTTGTAGTACGCGGTCGGGACGACGTTGATGACATCCTTGACGAGGTACTGGTCGAGTTTCTCCCACTCGGCCGCGGACTTGACCGGGTCGGTGATCTGGTTGATCCGGTCGATCTCGCTGTTGACCTTCGGATCGTTGACCTGCGAGTAGTTCTGCGCGCCGTTGGCGATCACGCGGCCGTCGTACAGCGGCGGGATCACGGTCGAGGCGGACGGCCAGTCGGCACCCCACGCAGTGTGGAAGATGTCGTAGTTGTTGTTCAGCTTGGAGACCTGGTCGTAGTAGTTCTCGGCCGGGATCTCCTGGCGCTGGACGTCGAAGCCGGCCTTCTTCAGGCCTGCCGCCATGGCCGTGGAGTACTGCTGGCCCTCGGGGGTGTTCACGTAGCCGAAGGTGAGCTTCATGTTGAGCTTGCCGGCCTTCTTCAGCAGCTCCCTGGCCTTCTGAGGGTCACCGGCGGGCTTCTTCTTCTTGCCCCACGGGTCGAAGGAGGGGTCGTAGCCGGAGACGGTCGGGGAGATCAGGCCGCCGGCGACCTCCATGGCGTCGGTGCCGCCGTAGGCACGCAGGAACGGGGTGATCGGCAGGGCGTAGGCAATGGCCTCGCGAACCGTCTTGTCCTGCATGGCCGGGTGGCTCAGGTTGATGTTCATCTGACCCACGTACGGCTGGTAGCCGGAGACCCTGCGGGACTTCAGCTTGGGGTCGCGCAGCACCTGGGAGAGGTTTCCGGCGTCCACCTGGTTGTTGAAGCTGACGCCTGTCCGGTCCGCACCGGTGTCGGCGAGCAGGGCCTTGGTGGAGGTCTCGAACTGCTGGTTGAAGGTGAAGTTGAAACGGTCGACGTACTGATGGCGGATCGGGTCCGTCTTCGGATCCCAGTTGGGGTTCTTGACCAGCACCATGGACTTGCCGGACTTGAATGACTGGATCTTGTACGGGCCGGTCGCCTCCGGCGCCTTGTCGTACTGCTGCTTGGTGTCGCCCTTCGCCGACACCACCGCGTAGCCGGACATCGCCAGCGCGTAGGGCAGGTCGGGGTGCGCGTGCTGGAAGTGGAAGATGACGGTCTTGTCGTCCGGGGTCGCAAGAATGCTGTCGGGCAGGTGCTTGCCCTTGTACGGCCCGTCCTTGAGGAGCTTGCGGTAGTCGGCGCCCGAGGTGTCGGCCAGCCACTGCTGGAGGTAGGTGGGACCCTGGTTGATGAAGGGCGCGAAGAGCCGCTCGATGCTGTGCCGGATGTCCTTGGACGTGATCGGGGAACCGTCCTGGAACTTGATGCCGTCCTTGAGCGTGTACTTCCAGGTCTTGCCACCGTCGGTGGTGGTGCCGGAGTCGGTGGCGAGGTCCCCGACTACCTCGTGCTCCTTGCCGTCGTTGCTGGTGGCCTTGTAGCCGGTGAGACCCCGGTGGATGAGCTGGGCGACCGACATCTCGTCGGAGACGTATATCTGGCCCGGGTCGAGGTGGGCGTAGCTGTCGCGCTGCAGCACCTCCATGGTGCCGCCGGTCTTGGCGCCGGGCACGGCGGGGGCCGGGCCGGTGGAGTCCGCCGCGTCACCGAACTTGATGGGCGCCTGCTGGCGCTTGGCGCTCTGCTGGTCCTTGTTGTCGTTGCCACCGCTGTCGCTGCCGCCCTTGCTGCAACCGGCGAGCGCAAGCGCTCCGGCCGCGAGCACGGAGAATGCGCCGTATGCGTGGCGTCTGCCCCTACTCATCACGAGGATTCCCACCCATCTGTGTGTCACCGGCGCCGTCTGCGTGTCACCGGTGCGAAGAGAACTGCTGGCAGTGCAGTGCCATAGCTGGAAGTGAAGTGCCGTGCGATGACGTTGAACTGACGTTCCGTTCCGGCTGACGTGCTGCGGTCAGCGCGCGGTCTTGGGATCGAACGCGTCCCTGACCGAGTCCCCTAGCAAGTTGAACGCGACCACGAAAATGATCATCGAGACGCCGGGGAAGAACATGTAGGTGATGTCGTTCTGCATCACCAGTTCGGTGGAGGCCTTGGCGAACATCTGGCCCCAGTCCGGCGTCGGTTGGACGATGCCCACGCCCAGGTAGGACAGCCCGGCCTCGGCGGTCACGAAGCCGGGCAGCAGGTACGTCGCCTGCACCAGCAACGGCGTGACGATGTTCGGCAGGATCTCCTTGCGGATGATCCGCCACGAGGACGCCCCGCTGACCTTGGCTGCCTCGATGAACTCCCGTTCGCGCAGGGCGAGTGCGGTACCCCGCAGGATGCGACCGAGACCCATCCAGCCCAGGAACCACTGGACCGTGATCAGCGCGATGACGCGGACGTACGTGGGCGTCTCGTCGCGCGGGCTGACGAACAGGGAGACCACGACCGGCATGCTGGCGATGAAGAACAGCTGGGCCGGGAAGGCAAGCAGGAAGTCGATGAGCCGACCGAGGAAGTAGTCGGTCTTTCCGCCCAGGTAGCCGGCGGTGACGCCGAGCAGGATGGCGGTCACGACCACTGCGACGGTGACGACGACGGAGATCGTCAGCGAGGTGCGGATGCCATAGATCAGCTTGGTGAAGACGTCGTAGCCGTTTCCGGGTTCGAGACCGAACCAGAACTTCCCGCTGATACCGCCGTTGGGCTGCACCGGTACACCGGCGCTGTCGAAGAGCTCCGGGCGCTCGTCCGCGTACACCGTGTACGGGTCCTTGCCGTACAGCTTGGAGATCAGCGGGGCGAACAGCCCGACCAGAAAGAAGAAGCCCACGACGTAGGCCGAGATCACGCCGGTGCGGTCACGCTTGAAACGCGTCCACATCAGCCGGCCGGGAGAGCGGCCTTCGAGTTCGACGACGTCGCTCTTCGCTTCCGCCCCTGGTCCGCCGTCGACGACGACCGAACTTCCGCCGCCCTCAATGTCGATAGGACTTGTCACGGTTCGTCCGCTCCACAGGTATGGGTGTGAGAGGTGCCGGGATACCGAGGACGCGCGCAACCGCAGCCGGACGCGCGTAGTTCTGCAGCCGAATCACACCGCTGGAAGCGACAAACCGACCCACCTGGTGTTCGTGACGCCGTGCATGGGGGTTCCTCCTCATGACTTCACGCGTTCACCGACAGGAGAGGGTCACCGTCTTCCCTTCGACACCCCTGACGAAGGGTCAGACACCCCCTGATGCTCGTGAGTCACGGCGCTGTCCCCACAGCGCGAGACCCATTGACCCGAGCGCTACGCGGCTAACTATCTGGCATGAGCCAGGTGGCGACCACCGTCTTTAAATCTCAATTCAGTCACAGCTACCGCGAAGAACTTCCAAAAACTGGACAAACGGTCCGCGGGGAGAAGGCCGCGAAACGGACGTGTTACCTGGGTATCGGTGCAGAGTCTCCGCATTCCGGACAACGGATCCGGGAAATCGATCAATGACTGCTGAAAAGGGATTGCAAAAGCCCGGGCCCCTGTGATCGGGGACCCGGGCTTCAGTGACTTCGCGTCAGAGGGCTCGGCTCAGGCGTGCTTGGCGCGGCTCGCGGCGCGGGCCCGCTCCCGCTGGTCGAGCACGACCTTGCGGATGCGAACGGCCTCCGGGGTCACCTCGACGCACTCGTCGTCGCGGCAGAACTCCAGCGACTGCTCCAGCGACAGCTTGCGCGGCGGCACGATCGACTCGGTCACATCGGCGGTCGAGGACCGCATGTTGGTGAGCTTCTTCTCCTTGGTGATGTTGACGTCCATGTCGTCGGAGCGGGAGTTCTCACCGACGATCATGCCCTCGTACACCTCGGTACCCGGCTCCACGAACAGCACGCCGCGCTCCTGCAGGTTCGTCATCGCGAAGGCGGTGACGGCACCGGAGCGGTCGGCGACCAGCGAGCCGTTGTTGCGCGTCTGCAGCGGGCCGAACCAGGGCTCGTGCCCTTCGTGGATGGAGTGGGCGATGCCCGTGCCGCGGGTCTGGGTCAGGAACTCGGTCCGGAAACCGATCAGACCGCGGGAGGGGACCACGAACTCCATGCGGACCCAACCCGAGCCGTGGTTGGACATGTTGTCCATCCGGCCCTTGCGCACGCCCATGAGCTGCGTGACCGCGCCCATGTGCTCCTCGGGCACGTCGATCGTCATGCGCTCGACCGGCTCGTAGACCTTGCCGTCGACGTCCTTGGTGACCACCCGCGGCTTGCCGACGGTCAGCTCGTAGCCCTCACGGCGCATGGTCTCGACCAGGATGGCGAGGGCCAGCTCACCGCGGCCCTGCACCTCCCAGGCGTCCGGCCGGTCGGTGTCCAGCACGCGAAGGGAGACGTTGCCGATCAGCTCGCGGTCCAGGCGGTCCTTGACCTGGCGGGCGGTGACCTTGCGGTCCTTCACGGCCGTCTTCGCGTCCGCGCCCTTACCGGTGCCACCCCGGCCGACCAGCGGCGAGGTGTTCGTGCCGATGACCATGGAGATCGCCGGCTCGTCCACCGTGATCAACGGCAGCGCGACCGGGTTCTCCGGGTCGGCCAGCGTCTCACCGATCATGATGTCCGGGATGCCTGCCACGGCGCAGATGTCGCCGGGACCCGCCACCTCGGCCGGCTTGCGGGTGAGCGCCTCGGTCATCATCAGCTCGGAGATCCGCACGTTCTGCACGGCCCCGTCCCGCTTGATCCAGGCGACGGTCTGGCCCTTGCGCAGCTCGCCCTGCTCGACCCGGAGCAGGGCGATACGGCCGAGGAAGTTGTCGGCGTCGAGGTTGGTGACATGGGCCTGGAGCGGGGCCTCCTCCTCGTAGTTGGGGGCCGGGATGTGCTCCAGGATCGTGGAGAAGAACGGCTCCAGGCTGGTGGAGTCCGTCGGGACCGAGCCGTTGTCCGGCTTGGTCAGGGAAGCGATGCCGTCCCGGCCGCAGGCGTAGACGATCGGGAACTCGATCTGCTCCTCGTCCGCGTCCAGATCGAGGAAGAGGTCGTAGGCCTCGTTGACGACCTCGTCGATCCGGGCGTCGGGACGGTCCGTCTTGTTGATGCAGAGGATGACGGGGAGGCGGGCCTGCAGCGCCTTGCGCAGCACGAAGCGGGTCTGCGGGAGGGGGCCCTCGGAGGCGTCCACCAGCAGGACGACACCGTCGACCATCGACAGACCACGTTCGACTTCGCCGCCGAAGTCGGCGTGGCCGGGGGTGTCGATGATGTTGATGGTGATCGGTTCCCCGCCATCCTTCGGGTGGTACTTGACCGCCGTGTTCTTGGCGAGGATCGTGATGCCCTTCTCACGCTCCAGGTCGTTCGAGTCCATGACCCGGTCGTCGACCTGATCGAGCTGGTGGGCGGCGAACGCGCCGGCCTGCTTGAGCATGCCGTCGACGATGGTGGTCTTGCCATGGTCGACGTGGGCGACGATGGCGACGTTGCGGATGTCGTGACGCGTTGCAGTCACAGCCATGGTGCGGCGTACTCCCGGAGTGTGAGGAAAGCCTTCGCGTACGTCGGTGATACGCGGGCCCTGCCGGGCTTGACACGCCACGGCCTCACCCCATGCTACGTGGCCCCGCGAGGTAAGGCCTCCGCAGGGCCACACGGCTCGGTCCGTCCCGGGGCTCGCGGCTCAGTCCGCCTTGGGGCTCGCCGGGACCTTCGCCCCCTTCTTCAGGAAGCCCATGTCCTCGTAGACCGGCGTCTGGAAGCCGAAGGCACCCGCGTTGACCAGGTTCTTCTTGACCGCCACCAGCTGTGGCCGCTGGTAGAGCGGAATAGAGCCGGCCTCGGCCCAGATCCTGGCGTCGGCCTTGCGGATGAGGTCCTTCTCCTCGCCCCCGTCCAGGGTCGCCGCGGCCTCGTCGAAGAGCTGGTCGACCTGGTCGGTGCCGACCCGCGTGTAGTTCTGCCCGATGTTCACCGATCCGTCGGCCGCCGGTACGGGCTTGGCGTAGATCGGCCGGGCGTCCGTCGCCGGGAAGGCGGACGACGGCCACGAGTACAGCGCGAGGTCGTAGTCGCCGGAGGCGATGTGGTCCTTGAAGTAGCTCTCGTCCGACACCTTGCTGATCGTCGCCCGGATGCCGACCCGGTCCAACATGGCCGAGATCCGCTCGGCGACCGAGTTCAGGGTGTCGGAACCAGGGCCGGAAGGCAGGACGAAGCGGAGGGCGAGCAGCTTGCCGTCCTTGGCGAGCGGCCCGGCCGGGGCAGCGGCCGGCGCCGCCGTGCCCTTGGGGGCGTACGCACCGGGCGCGCCACCGTTCCTGCCCTCCTGTGCGAGGGGCTTGCCGCCCTTCTCGCCGTGCTCGTGCTTCTCCTCGGCGGACTCGTGGTGCCTGCCCTTACCATCGGTCTCCTCCCCCCGGCCCTTGTCGTCCTCGCCGACGATGTACTCGCCGTCCTTGCCGCCGTCGGACTTGTCCTCCTGCTCGCTCTTGTCGCCCTCGGAGCCGGCTGCCTGCTCCGCCTTCTTCTGCTTCTTGACCGGGCCGCCGGGCACCCAGCCGGCGTCGGCGAGCAGCGCCTGCGCCTCCTTGGTGTCCTGCCCGCCGATGGCGCCGCTGCCGTCTGCGTACGCGGCCTGCCCGGACAGCGCGAGATGGCTGTCGACCGGGACGGCGGGCAGGCCCAGCGGGGTGAGCACCAGCTTGGCGAGTTCGTCGCGGTCCAGGGCGCGGGCGACGGCCCGCCGGACCCTTTCGTCGGCCAGGGGCCCCTCGGAGCCGTTCAGCGCGAGCTGGGTGTAGGCGGGCTCCAGGGACTTGCGGACGTCGAAGGCGCGCAGGTTCTGCTGCTCCTCCAGGTACTCGCCGATGGCCTCGCGCAGCTTCTTCTTGCCGGCCTTCGCCTCGTCGGAGTCGAAGCCGTGCGCCAGCGCCCAGGCCTGCAGCTTCTTCGCCGAGGTCTTGCCTGCGCCCTGGAGCGGGGTCCCGGTGCCCTTCTCGCGCCCGGCCAGTCCGATCCGCTGAGCGTCGACGGGGTCGATCGCGGCGATGTCCACGGTGCCGTCGGCGAGCGCGGCGGCCCGCTCGTCGCGGGGCACGGCGTGCAGCACGATCTCGTTCAGCTTGGCGGGTCTGCCCCACCAGCGCGGGTTGCGGGTGAGGACGACGTCCTTGTTGGCGGTGTCGACCTTCTCCACCTTGAAGGGACCGGCGGTGACCTTCAGCTTCCGGCGGGCTCCGTCGTTGAAGGCGTCCGGGGTGCCCATGACGTCCTTCGGGTACAGCGGGGAGAACAGCGACTTCCAGTCGGCGTAGGGGCGGGAGAAGGTGACCCGGACCTGGAGATCGCTGGCGCCGCGCTCGATCTTGGCGATGTGGTCGTAACCGGCGTTGCGGGCGGTCCAGTAGGCGCTGTTCTTGCCAGACAGGGCGCGCCACTGGGCGACGAAGTCGGCGGCACCGATCTCCCGGCCGTCGCTCCAGACGGCCTGCTGGTTCACCTTGTACAGCACGACCTGACGCGGCTCGGTCTCGATGACCTTGGCTGACTCCAGATAGTCGGGGTTGCGCACCGGCCGGCCAGTTGCGTCGATCCGGAACATCGACGGCAGCACGGCCTGGGCGACACGGGTGGTGCCGGCGTCGGCGTCGGCCTGGAAGGTGTTCAGGGTCTCCGGAACCGCGTCGACAGCCCACTTCACGGTGCCGCCGTCGGCAACCTGACCGCGCGCGACCGGGGCGATGTCCTGCCCGGCGAGCGGGCTGCCAGCCTTGTCGTCGGAGCCGCAGCCGGCAAGGAGCGGCACCGCGAGCGCGCCCGCGGTGAGAAAGGCGGCCGAGCGCAGGACCGCGCGCAGGCCGACGCCGTGGTGGGACATCTCTGTTACCTCCGGGAAGCCTGGAGCGTGACGATCACGTTTGGCGGTATATGGAGCTGATCAGATCTATGCGGTCTATGCGGCCACTGAAGTGGAAGGGTTCCGGCCACAGTGGGCGACACGGCGACGACGAGCGGTAACCCCACCCGTGCGGCGCAATGCGATCGGGAATGCATCCGCACGCCTCGGCCAATCGCTGCAGACGCCTTCACATCGGCCGGTGCGGCACGCACACTCCATGGAGCATGAACGTTGCCGCCTGGGCCCGCCGGACCCGTGGAAGTGAGGGCAAGTCATGTCCATCCGCGACGACATCGCCTCGGTCCAGCACTCCCTCGACGATCTGAACCGGTCCCTGGGACGCCTGGAGCACCAACTCGGCAACCACGGCCTGGAGATGCGCCGGGTCCGGCTGGACGCCGACCATCTGCGGGAGAGCGTGGCGCTGCTGCGGGCAGCCGCCGCCCCGGAAGCGCCGCACCAGCCCGACCTCGTCACCATCTCCGACACGCCGTACGACATCAGCCTGTGGACGGACTCGGACGACGAGGGTGTGGGCGCTCAGAACCGGCACGCCCCCTGACACCTCGAGACCGACCGGAGTCCTGCATTGGCCACTGGTACGGAACACCGATCCCACAGCGGCGTACGCACCGGTACACGCGCCGCCATCGCCGCCCCGCACCTACGGACCGACCGCTGGTGGCTGGCGCCCGCCGTCACCACGGCCGGTCTGTTGGCCTTCGTCGTCTACTCGACCTGGCGGGCCTTTTCGAACGCCGACTACTACTCGGCGCCGTATGTGTCGCCGTTCTACTCGCCCTGCCTGGCGGACAACTGCACGACGATGCGGGGCGGGCCGAACGCCAACCTCTTCGGGAGCTGGTGGGGCCTGTCCCCCGCGATCATCATCCTGGTCTTCCCGCTCGGGTTCCGCCTGACCTGCTACTACTACCGCAAGGCGTACTACCGCGGCTTCTGGGCGTCCCCGCCCGCCTGCGCGGTGCCCGAGCCACACCGCACGTACACCGGTGAGACCCGTTTCCCACTGATCCTGCAGAACGTCCACCGGTACTTCTTCTACGCCGCCCTGCTGGTGGCCGGCGTGCTGACCTACGACACCGCGCTCGCCTTCCGGGATACGCACCACCGCTGGGGCCACATGGGCCTCGGCACCCTGGTGTTCCTGGCCAACATCGTGCTGATCTGGGCGTACACCCTCTCCTGCCACTCCTGCCGGCACATCGTCGGCGGCAAGCTCAAGCACTTCTCCCGGCACCCGCTGCGGTACCGGGCTTGGCAGTTCGTCGGCAAACTCAACGCCCGGCACATGCAATTGGCGTGGGCGTCACTGCTGAGCGTGGCACTCGCCGACTTCTACGTCTATCTCGTCGCGTCCGGGGTCTTCGACGATCCGCGCTTCTTCTAGTGACTGGTGGGGGACTGGCTGATGTCCGTGGTGGACCGGCAGGAGTGGGACGTCGTCGTGGTCGGTGCCGGCGGCGCCGGGCTGCGGGCCGCGATCGAGGCACGCGAGCGGGGCGCGCGTACGGCGGTGATCTGCAAGTCCCTGTTCGGCAAGGCACACACGGTGATGGCCGAGGGAGGCATCGCGGCGGCCATGGCCAACGCCAACGAGAACGACAACTGGCAGGTGCACTTCCGCGACACCATGCGCGGCGGCAAGTTCCTCAACCAGTGGCGGATGGCCGAACTGCACGCCCGGGAGGCCCCGGACCGGGTGTGGGAGTTGGAGACCTGGGGTGCGCTGTTCGACCGTACGAAGGACGGCCGGATATCCCAGCGCAACTTCGGCGGCCACGAGTACCCTCGCCTGGCGCATGTCGGCGACCGTACGGGCCTGGAGCTGATCCGCACCCTGCAGCAGCGGATCGTCGCACTGCAACAGGAGGACTTCAAGGAGACCGGGGACTTCGAGTCCCGGCTGAAGGTCTTCCAGGAGTGCACGGTCACCCGCGTGCTCAAGAACGGTGACCGCGTCTCGGGGGTCTTCGCCTACGACCGGGAGTCCGGCCGCTTCTTCGTCCTCCAGGCACCCGCCGTGGTCCTGGCGACCGGCGGCATCGGCAAGTCCTTCAAGGTCACCTCGAACTCGTGGGAGTACACCGGCGACGGCCACGCCCTGGCGCTGCTCGCCGGGGCGTCGCTGCTGAACATGGAGTTCGTGCAGTTCCATCCCACGGGCATGGTCTGGCCGCCGTCGGTCAAGGGCATCCTCGTCACCGAGTCGGTGCGCGGCGACGGTGGGGTGCTCAGGAACTCAGAGGGCAAGCGGTTCATGTTCGACCATGTCCCGGACGTCTTCAAGGAGAAGTACGCCGAGTCGGAGGAGGAGGCCGACCGGTGGTACGAGGACCCCGACCACAACCGCCGGCCACCCGAACTGCTCCCCCGCGACGAGGTGGCCCGGGCCATCAACGCCGAGGTGAAGGCGGGCCGCGGCTCACCGCACGGCGGGGTCTTCCTGGACGTGTCCACCCGGATGCCCGCCGAGGTGATCCGGCGCCGGCTGCCGTCCATGTACCACCAGTTCAAGGAGCTGGCCGACGTCGACATCACGGCGGAGTCGATGGAGGTCGGGCCGACCTGCCACTATGTGATGGGCGGTGTCGGGGTCGACTCGGACACCGCTGCCGCGCGCGGGGTGCCGGGACTGTTCGCGGCCGGCGAGGTGGCCGGCGGCATGCACGGCTCCAACCGCCTGGGCGGCAATTCCCTCTCGGACCTGCTGGTGTTCGGGCGCCGGGCAGGCTGGCACGCGGCGGAGTACGCGCAGGGACAGACGGACCGCACGCCGGTGGACGACGCAGCGGTCGGCGCCGCTGCGGCGGAGGCCCTGCGGCCCTTCTCCGCGCCGGCAGAGGATGTGGCAGGCCCTCCGGAGAACCCGTACGCCCTGCACCGAGAACTCCAGCAGACCATGAACGACCTGGTCGGCATCATCCGCCGGGAGACCGAGATCGAGCAGGCCCTGGAGAGGCTCGCCGAGCTGCGGGTGCGGGCGCGGCGGGTGACCGTCGAGGGCCATCGTCAGTTCAACCCCGGCTGGCACCTCGCCCTGGATCTCAGGAACATGCTGCTGGTCAGTGAGTGCGTGGCGCGGGCCGCACTGGAACGCGCCGAGTCACGCGGCGGGCACACCCGCGAGGACCGTCCGACGATGGACCGCCGGTGGCGCAACGTGAACCTGCTGTGCGCACTGACCCGCCCCGTCGGCAACCCCGCGGAACCCGACCCCACCGACGTCCTCGCAGCGCCCGGCCCCGCCCATGGCCCAATCCGGCTGACCCGCGAGACGACCCCGTCCATCCGTCCCGACCTGCTCGCCCTCTTCGAGAAGGAGGAGCTGGTCAAGTACCTCGCCGAAGAGGAGCTGTACGAATGAGCGGCTACCAGGCCAGTGTGAAGGTGTGGCGCGGCGATGAGCAGGGCGGTGGCCTCAAGGACTTCACGGTCGAGGCGAACGACGGCGAGGTCGTCCTGGACATCGTCCACCGTCTCCAGGCGACGCAAGCGCCCGACCTGGCAGTGCGCTGGAACTGCAAGGCGGGCAAGTGCGGTTCGTGCTCGGCTGAGATCAACGGCCGACCGCGCCTGATGTGCATGACCCGCATGTCGGTGTTCGACCGTGCGGAGACGATCACCATCACACCGCTGCGCACCTTCCCGGTGATCCGGGACCTGGTGACAGACGTCGGCTTCAACTACCGCAAGGCCAGGGAGGTCCCGGCGTTCGCACCGCCGCCCGGGCTCGGTCCCGGCGAGTACCGGATGCTGCAGGAGGACGTGGACCGCTCGCAGGAGTTCCGCAAATGCATCGAGTGCTTCCTGTGCCAGGACACCTGCCATGTGGTCCGTGACCACGAGGAGAACAAGACGGCGTTCGCCGGACCGCGCTTCCTGATGCGCATCGCCGAACTCGACATGCATCCGCTCGACTCGGCCGCCGGAAGGGGCCTGGACCGTGCGCGCACCGCACAGGACGCACACGGTCTCGGCTACTGCAACATCACCAAGTGCTGCACCGAGGTCTGCCCCGAGGGCATCAGGATCACGGACAACGCGCTGATCCCCATGAAGGAACGGGCCGCCGACCGCAAGTACGACCCGCTGGTGTGGCTGGGATCGAAGATCAGGAGGTGGTCTTCCTAGCACCGGAGCGGCCGGGTCGCTGGCTCAGCATCCCCAGGTACAGGCCCGCCATGAAGGCGATCCAGCCGATCCAGGGCAGGGGGCCGTAGCTCCCGGCGAGCGGGCCCAGGTAGATCCATGTCGCCCCACCGACGGCGCATGTCAGGCAGCTGTACCCCCACAGTGTCGGGCGCAGCACCCGGGACCTGCCCCAGGGCACCACCCAGCCGGTCGCGATGCCGGCGACGCCGCACACCGCCAGCAGCCCGAACGTGACGGCCACGCCCACCACCAAGAACATGTGCATGATCAGCATGTTTCCACTGGTCACGGACCCCGGCCAGCCTGAACACCGCGCTGCCGCATATGGATTGCGTCAAGGTCAGCGGGCCCAAGCGTCCCGGTACGCTCGCCAGTCCGCCTCCGTCGCCGCGAAGTCCACGTACAGGGCGACGCCGAAGCGGGTGCGGGCCGCGTCGGTGCGGGACAGGCCGAGGCGGACACCGCGGACGGCTGCCGGGACCGTCTCGGCGTGGGCCCAGTGGCCGAAGCGGTTCTCGTGATAGAACGGCAGGCCCATGAGGAGGTCGGTGGTGTCCGGGGTGACCTCCAGGGCCAGGCTGGTCTGCTCGGCCACATATCCGCCGTACAGGCTCTGCAACGGCTGCATGGTGTCGTACGACATCACGGCGATCTGGTCGACGCGTCGGGCCACCTGCCCGAAGTAGGACTGCGACCACCATTTGGGGTGGCCGGTGGCCGCACCCCAGAACGAGTGGAAGGCCGGAAGCGGGTCGATCTGGTGCGCGGCGACGGAGAGGACGGCATGGTGGGCGTGGGTGAGGGTGCGCAGGTCGTCCAGGAGACCGAGGTAGTCCTCGTCACCGGAGTGCAGCGGCTCCAGGTCGAAGTGAGCGCCCTCGAAACCGACGCCCAGGACACGGCGGGTGGAAGCGACGATCGCGGCCCGGGTGGCCGGTCGTTCCAGGTGCAGGCCGTCCGGACTCTCGGTGGCGAGCTTGTCGCCGAGCCAGGCCTGCACCCTCACCCCGGGAAGTTCGCGGTGGACGGCCGAGATCAGCCAACGAGCCCTCGGGTAGGCCGAGTCGGGCAGTGTGCCGTCGTGCTCCAGCGGCCCCGAATGGACGTACAGATCGCGGATTCCGGTGCCGCGCAGCCGCACGGCGAGGTCATGGAGATCCTTGTCGGTCTTACGTCCGTCCACCCAGGCGTGGCCCAGCCAGATGGCGTCCCGGTGCCGGGTGCGGGTACCGGGGGCCGGATCGCCGGTGTAGTTGAGCCGGAGGGCCGTTTCGGCGGTGAGGAGGGGGAGGAGGAGAAGGACGAGCGCGCCGAGGGCGCGCCGGAGGATCCGCCGCCCTCGCACACCCGTCCTCCCCCGCGGCTCGGCCCCTTCCCCGGACCACTGCGCCCCTGACGGCATCGCGGCACCGGCGCCGTCCGCAGTCCCCTCCGGCGGCGTTCCTTCCGCAGCGCCCTCCCCGGACACGGCACCGGAATCGTCCCCACCGGACAGGGGCGCGGCACCGGCCTCCTCCGCCCCGGGCGCGGGCACCCCGCCGGGCTGCTGCGCCTCCGGCCGGGCCGTGGCGTCGGTCTGCCTAGGCCCCGGCCGGGTCGGCCTTCCATCCATCCCATCCCCCTGTCCGTCTCGTCCCCCACCCGCATCCGTCCCGCTCGCGAAGCCGCCTACCTGCCCATACGCTCCGAAATGTGACGTCCTCCCTGATCCGGGGCCGCCCCCGGCACGCCAAGGCGCACATACGGGTGCGGGTGGTGCATGCCGCACTGGGTGCCGCGGCCGGGGTCGGGTGGCTGGTGTTGCCGGTGATGACGGACGGTGACCCGGATCCGGTTCCCCCAACCTCCGCCGAGCACGTCACCGTTGTCACTGCGCAACAACAGGGCGGGACGTCCACCGCCGACCTGGTACTGCCGCTGGTCGCAGGGGGCGTGGCCGTGGTGGTGGCCGGCTACGGCTATCTGCGCCGCACCAGGCGCGCCCGTACCCGGACGACCCCGGGGATCGTCTCCGCGCACCCGCCCGTCGCGGCACCGGCCGAGTCCGAGCGCCAGGCCGGCGCCGCACTCCGGCTCGCCGACGACTGTGTGCGCACCAGCCGGGAGGAGCTGTTCTTCGTGCGGGAACGGTTCGGCGAGGCGGAAGCCGAACCGCTCACCCACGCCCTGCGGGCCGCCGAGACCGAACTGTCGGCCGCGTTCGCGATCTGGTCCCGGTACGAGGAGGGGGCGCCGCAGACGGCGGACGCCCGGCGACAGGCGCTGGTGGGTGTGGTCGGACGGTGCGCCGAGGCAGGCCGACAACTGGATGCCCAGGCGACTGCACTGGACCGGCTGCGCGGCCTGGAACAGGAGCTGGGCGGGGCGCTGGAGATCGCTGAGGAACGGTTCAGAAAATGGGCGGCGCGGACGGCCGCCGCCCAGACGACACTCACCGCGTTGCGGGACAGCTACCCACCGGCGGCCGTCGCATCCATCATCGGGTACACCGAACAGGCCAAGGACCGGTTGGTGTTCGCCACTGCCCGCCTCAACCAGGCCCGGCAGGCCGACGACGCGGCCGACCGCGAGCGGGCGGCGGCTCACCTGCGCGCCGCCGAGGGTGCCATCTCCCAGACCGACGTGCTGGTGGGCGGTGTGGAACGGCTGGCGGCCCGGTTGCACGAGGCGACCGCGCTGGTGCCGACCGCGTTGACCGGCGCGGAGACGGTGATCGCGAGGGCACGCAAGAGCGAGGCCGGGGCGTCCCTGGCTGCCGGGGAGCTGCACGCCCGGCTCGCCCACGCCGACCGTGTGCTGACCGCCGTACGCGAGGAGTTGACCACGGGGCCGTACGACCCGCTGGACGCGCTGCGCCGGATCACCCGGGCCGTGGCGCGGCTGGAGGCGGGATGGTCGGGAGTGTTGAGCGTGGCCGTGCTGCTCGTGGCCCGCGCTTCGGTCTCGGCGGCGGAGGAGTTCGTCACGGTGCACCTGGGGACGGTGGGTACGAAGGCACGGGCTCAGCTGTCGCAGGCGGAACGGGCGCTCGCCGCGGGGGACGCCGACCAGGCCGACGTGGTGTCCCGCAAGGCCCGCGAACTGGCCGAGCTGGATGTGCGGGCGCACGGCAACCCGTACGCCGCGGGGAGTTCGGCGGGACTGGCCAGTGCCGTACTGGGCGGGATACTGCTGGGCGAGGACTTGGACGGGGGCCCGCCAGCCGGCTTCGGCGGCCCGGAGACACGTGGACGGCTCCGTGTCCGGGCGGATCCGTAGCCGAGCCCCGGGGGGCGCGTCCCGAGGGGCCCGGGCCCCCTCAGAACAGGCTCAGCAGGGCCTCCGCTGGATCGGTGAGCCCGCTCCCCCCGCCCGGCAGCGGAAGCTCGAACCACACCGTCTTGCCGCGGGGTGTCCGCCGCGATCCCCACGCCGCGCTGAGCAGCCCGACCAGTTGCAGGCCCCGGCCCCCCTCGTCCGTGTCCCGCGCACGCCGCCGTCTGGGCTGGACCAGTCCGGAGTCCCACACCTCGCACACCAGTGTCCGGTCCAGCAGCAGCCGGAGCCTGATCTCCCCTTCGCCGTACCGCAGTGCGTTCGTCACCAGCTCGCTGACCAACAGTTCCGCCGTGTCGGCCAAGGGCTCCAGGGCCCAGTTGAGCAGTTGGGCGCGTGCGTACTCGCGGGCCCGCCCCACGCTGCGCGGCTCCCGCGGGAGCGTCCAGTCGCCGACGGAGTCCGCGGGCAGCCCCTGGACACGGGCCATCAGCAGCGCGATGTCGTCTTCGCCGTGGTGGGTGTCGAGGGTGTTGAGGACGTGATCACAGACGTCCTCCAGATCTCTGTGGCTGCCGGCGTGCGGCGCCGTCGTCCAGGGGTGGTGACCGGGTGACGGGCGGGCGGGATCAGTCAGCGCCCCCAGGAATGCCTGCAGGCCCTCGTCCAGCGGATGGTCGCGGGACTCGACCAGGCCATCGGTGTAAAGGGCCAGAAGAGCACCCTCCGCAAGCTCGACCTCGACCTCCTCGAAGGGTTCGCCGCCCACGCCGAGCGGCATACCAGGGGGCACGTCGAGCATCAGCGCGGGCTCGCCCGGCTCGACCAGGACCGGGGGCAGGTGGCCGGCGTTGGCGAAGGTGCAGCGTCTGGTCACGGAGTCGTAGACCGCGTAGACGCAGGTCGCCAGGTACACCTCAGAGAGGTCGGCGTCACGGGGCTGCCGGGCCGTCCGGGTGGCCTGCTGCACGCCACCCGGGGCACCGAGACCCCGCGCGATCTCGTCCAGGGCGGACAGTACCTCGGCCGGTTCGAGGTCCAGCAGGGCCAAGGTGCGTACCGCCGTGCGGAGTTCCCCCATGGCCACGGCCGCCCGAAGCCCCCTCCCCATCACATCACCGACCACCAATGCCGTGCGGTGACCGGGGAGTTCGATGACGTCAAACCAGTCGCCGCCGACCTCCGTCGCCGCGTTGCCGGGCAGGTAGCGGCAGGCGATGTCCAGGCCGGAGGCTTCGGGGTCGCCGGGCGGGAGCAGGGACCGTTGCAGTATCAGTGCGCGTTCGTGCTCACGACGGTAAAGACGCGCGTTGTCGATGCAGACCGCAGCACGCGCGGCCAGTTCCACCGCGAGGTCCCGGTCGCGGTCGCCGAAGGGCTCGCTGCCCTTCGTCCGCGCGAACTGGGCCAGGCCGACGACCGTGTCGTGGGCGACCATCGGCACGGCCAGCGTGGACTGCACGAGGCCGCCTTCCTCGGCGGGAACGCGCCGCGGGCGGGCGGTGCGCAGGGCGTCGGCGCACGGCGAGCTGAAGGGGAAGTGGTGCACCGCACCGACCGCGACACGCTCGCCGGAGCCGCTGAAGGGCGCGTCGGAAACGGCACTGGCAAAGGCGACACGCCGCAGTTCGGCGCTGCCATCGGCGAGTCCGGGCGGGGCGTCGTCGCCGGCCAGCAGGCTCTGGTAGAGGTCGACGGTGGCGAGGTCGCAGAAACCGGGGACGACCACGTCGAGGAGTTCGCGGGCGGTGGTCTCCAGATCGAGGGAGTTGCCTATGCGGGCACCGGCCTCGTTGAGCAGGGCGAGGTTGCGCCGGGCGGCGGCAGCCTCGCGGGCGGCGGCGCGACGCGCGGTGATGTCGATGCCGAGCCAGGCGATACCGATGGGCCGACCGCTGCCGCTGTGCACGCGGTAGAGGTTGACCGACCAGTGCCTGCGCTCCTCGGAACCGGGCACGAAGCCGGTCACGTGCATGTCGGTGACGGACTCGCCCGTCTCCAACACCCGTCGCAGGGTAGCCGAAACCCGCTCTGCCTCGCCCCTCGGCAGATAGTCGTGAACACCCTTGCCCTGGTGCTCTTCCGAAGCTCCGCCGAAGAGGGAGGCGAACCGCTCATTGGCCCGGCGGACCCTCAAATCGGTATCGATCAGAAGGAATCCAAAGGGCGACTGGCCAAAGATCGCCTGCGATGCGGCAAGGTCGGTCTCGATGCTGCGCAGGGTGCGGACGTCCACGACGACACAGACGGCGGCCTTGTCACCTTCGACGGTGCGCGTGGGCATGACGTAGAGCTCGGCCAGCCCCTCCTCCCCCCGCGTTCCGTCAGGTCCGTCCGGCATCCGGAAAGGCACGGCTCCGGTCCACTCACGTCCGTCGAGGATTTCGGCCATCTTGCGCTGGCCGCGCTCGTGGAGGTCGGGGTCGACGAACGCCTCTATGGGGTCCAACCCGACGGCGCGTTCGGCGGGGATACCGAAGATCTGCTCTGCACGCAGGCTCCACTGTTCGACCAGGCCGCCGGGACTGATGGAGAAGGACGCAACCCTGATGTAGTCGTAGATCGAACCGGGGGGACTGCTCTGCCACATGGCGTCGCCGGGTACTGCGGCGCCCCCTGCGGCCTGGCTCCTCGCGCCGTCCGACGGGTCCTCGGACTCCGTGGCCTTCGCTGGTATCTCGCCCACGCGAACCGTCCCCTCCAGCTCACCGCGTCCGGCACCGGTCACCGGGGGCGGCTGCCCGCAGTATCCAGCACTACGGCGCCGCGCAACACGGTGTTCACGATCACAGCTCGGTCCAGGCAGTTTTCAGACCGGTCAGTGACCACACTTTCACTCTTCTAACCAGGGAACACACCGTCGAATCACGTGCTCCTGGACCGGGCGCCGACCCGGGGCACAGGGCGTACGACATGCCGGCCGATGCGCACCCTGTGCACCCTGCGCATCCCGCACACTCCGGGGTGCGCCCGTCTCACCCTGGCACCGCCAGCTCGAACCAGACGGTCTTTCCGCTCGGCCCGGGCCGGGTGCCCCAGCGTTGCGAGGACCCGGCGACCAGCTGCAGGCCGCGTCCACTCTCGTCCTCGGGCCGGGCGACGCGCTCACGCGGTGGGTCTGGGAGCGGGTCGGAGACCTCCACCAGCAGCGTGCCGTCGAGCACGGTGGGACGCACCAGCCGTACGCCGATGGGGCCGGTGGCATGCCGGAGCGAGTTGGTGACCAGTTCGCTGACCAGCAACGTGGTGAGGTCGGCCAGGCCATCGAGGTCCCAGCGGTGCAATTGGCCACGCACCGCGGTCCGCGCGGTGCGCACAGCGCCGGGTTCCGCGGGAAAGGACCACTCGGCGCGGTCGCCACCGGTCTCGATCACGCCGATCACTTCCCAGGCCAACGAGCCACATGTGTCCGGTTTCTTGGGGTTAATGGGCACATACCCGATATTCGGCGCGCAGTACCGCGCGGGAGGGCGCACAGTGGCACGAACGGCGTACGAGGCGCACACCCGGCCGCCGTGAGCGTCAACCCCGACGTGACGGCCGGGCCTGTCGGTGCGGCCCCCGAACCCGCGCGGGTTCCAGGGCGACATGAGGCTGGGACATGAGCCCGTGTCGGCACCGGTCGGGGCGAGGCACGGACGCTGGACAGACTCGGACGCCGGCTACGCGGACACCGGGCCAGTGCGCATGACCGCCCCGTGCAGACGTCAGGCGGGCGGGCACCGGGGCGAGGGGGCGCCGGGCTAGAAGAAGGGCAGGGTTTCGACCTTCCGCACCGCCGCCACGTCCTGGTCCAGCCATGCCACGTCCCAGACCTCGGCCGGAGCCAGCCACCGCAGTGCGTCGTGATCCTGCAGGGGTTCGGGCGCCCGGGAGCCCGGGCGAAGGCGGGCGGTCCACACCTGGAGCACATAGGGGGCTTTCAGTGGCCACTCCCCCGGTACACGCTCGCCCGGCTCGGCGTCGACGCCGAGTTCCTCGCGCAGTTCCCGCACCAGCGCATCCTTCGGCCGCTCGCCCGGCTCGACCTTGCCGCCGGGCAGCTCCCAGCGGCCGGCGAGTTCGACGGGCGCACTGCGGCGCGCGGCGAGCAGGCGGCCGTCGTCGAGCACGGCGGCTCCCACCACCACGATCCGCTCCGGCTTGTCCGTCTCGTCCGTCCTGGACGTCCTGGGCACCATGAGGCGGAGCCTACGGGAGGGCGCAGCTGGTCAGTTGTGGACGCCGTCCCCGTTCTGGCCGATGCGCTCGACCCAGTACAGCTGCTTGTGCCCGTGGTCGTCGAGGCTGTCAGCGATCTTCTGAGCCTCGGCCCGCGTCGCATACCGGCCGACGCGGTAGCGATTGCCGTTGTCGTCCTGCCGTATCACGATCCAGGGCAGGGAGACCGCGCTCTCACTCATGGCCCCCACCGCCCCCGCAGCTCCATCTCGCACCGCCCCACCGTCTTCCCGTTCCGGGCCCTTGCAGCACTCCTGCTAAGGAAACCGCAATCCGCATATGCCTGAGCGTACGCCCTACCTTCACAGAGCGAATACGCCTTTTCACAAAGAGGTACGCAACCAGCCAGAACCCAGGGGGCGCACGAGGCCGAATGCGCCGTCGCGAGCGGCGCTGTCTCGGGTCAGAGGCCGTCTGCGGCAGCTGGACCCACCTGGGAAAACGGCCGGATTGCTGCGGCCCACCAAGCCCTGGGCAGGGTCGCGCCTCCCGGGCACCCACCGGCAGAGCACGACAGGGGTGTGCGCTAGCTCACGCGGAGGGGAGCACGGACACCCGCTCGCATATCACACCGAAGCACGGACCCACGGGCCGTCACCCGCGGCACCAGACCCCGTCACTTCACGGGCAGGTGGTAGGCCACCCGGTACCGGTCGGCTGGAATCACCACGTCGGCGGTCTCCACCGGGCGGCCGGAGGCGAAGTACGTCCGGTGGACGACCAGGACCACATGGCCCGGGACACCCCCGAGCAGGTTCAGCTCCTCGGCGAGGCCAGGGCGGGCGCCGACCTCCTCGGTGACGTTGTCCACGATGACGTCGATGGCACGCATCCGCTCGACCACGCCCATGCCTCCGAGCGGACCCTCCTCGGGCAACATCACTGGGGTGCGGCCGGTGATGGCCAGCGGTTCCCAGGAGGTGGAGAGCATCATCGGCTCACCGCCCTCACGGAACAGGTATCTGGTACGCATGACCCGGTCACCGGCCTGGATCGCCAGCCGGTCCGCAACGACGGCCCCGGCCTCCGCCTGCTCGCTACTGGACTCCCAGGTGCCGCGCACCGAGGCGTCGGCCTGCTCCTGCCGGAAAGGCGTGGCGCCGCCAGCCGGACGGAACCCGGAGCGCGCGACCGGCCGGGGCACTGGCCGCTCGCGCACATACGTCCCCGAGCCGGAGCGGCCCTCGACCAGACCCTCGGCCATCAGCACCTTGCGAGCCTCCAGCGCGACGGTGTCCGAGACGCCGTACTCCTCGCGGATGCGCGCTTGGGAGGGGAGGCGGGTGTGGGGCGGCAGTGAACCGTCGACGATCTTCTTGCGGAGATCACCTGCGACACGCAGGTACGCCGGCTGCTCACCGAAAGCCACTGGCCGCTCCCATCAGGTTGTACAGACAGCAACAGACTGGCAACCGTGGGTTGTGCCACGCAAGCAAAGGGCAGAGAATCACTCGATGTGATGACATGTGGTGGGGGAGGGCTTTACCCAGGCGTCCTCCCCCGTATAGCGCCGCTCACACGTACCTGCGCTCCCCCGGTCATGCGCTCGCAGACGCAGATGCACGCCTCTCCCCAGATGCTCGCCCCTCCCCCGCGGGTCCGGTCACACCTGCAACCCGGTGTCGCCGTCGCCCCCGGAGCCGGCGGGCCCGGCATCACCCGAGGGCGGCGTGGTGGCCAGCCCCAGTGCCTGCCGGGCGGTGACCGTCTGCAGCGGGTCGATCAGGTTGGCCCCGGCGTCGCAGTGCTGGTAGAAGGCGTCCATATCCTTGGCCCTCGCGGCCTTCGCCCATTCCACACGCGCCTTGTCCAGACGTGCGGTCAGCACGGCGACCGGCTTGCCGGCGTCGTCGGGCCAGTCGTGGGCCCGCAACATCCGGGCCTGCCGCTCCAGCGCGACCGACACGCGGCCCGCCCACGCCTCGCGCTTCGCCAGGTCGCCCTCCGTGTGCGCCGTGTCGGGGGCCGTGTCCAATGCGGAGTTGAGAACGTGGGCGGCCTTCAGATAGGCCACCTGATCGGCGTCGAGGACGGACTCGTCGTTGCGCAGCGAACCGGTCAGGTTCGCGCTCGCGTCCGTGTTGCCGAACACGCAGGTGACCTCACGGTCCCCGGCCGTCCAGCTCTCCTCGGTCGGCGTGAGGTAGTACACGTCGACGCCTTCCGGGACCGCCCAGCTGTCCATCGCGTAGTCGCCCTGAAGGCTCCAGCAGCGCTTGTCGGCGGTGTTCGTGACCGAGTGCTGACCGGGGTAGCGGCCGTCGTCCAGCCGGAAGGAGGCGAAGACCTCACCGTCGTGCTCGCCGGAACAGGACACCTTGTCGAAATCGCGGGGCCTGCCGCTCAGTACGCCGCCGGGCGCGTCGAAGCACTCACCCTTGGTCAGGGAGGTGCTCACGCTGCCGCGCGCACCGTCCTTGACTCTCTGCCAAAGGCCCGACGGGCTGCCCATGGTGAAGAGCAGCACCCACAGCACAAGCCCGATCCCGGACAGGATCATGCCGCCGACGGCCAGTCCCGTACCGCGCTCGCCACGCCGGCGGATCTGCCGCAGCGCGACCAGCCCGAGCAGCAGCCCCACACCGGGCAGGAAGCACAGCACACCGAGCACGAGGGAGGCGATGGCGAGGCCGTTGACGGGCGCCGGGCGGTTGTACGGGCTGTAGCCCTGCGCCCACGGTTGGTACGGCGGCACACCGGACGGGCCGCCCTGCTGCTGCGAGTACGGTGACGCTTCGTAAGGCCCTTGCGCGCTCGGTGCCTGCGGGTACGGCCGAGGCGGCTCGTACGGCCCGGCCGGCTGGCCTGGGCTGGGAAGCGGAGGTATGGACACCGGTTACCGTGCTCCTGGTTCGGGCGGCTGCAGCGCAGGACCGGCGGACGGACCGCCGACTGAACTGACGTACGACTGGGCGCATGGTAAGCGGGACACACCCGGGTGACGGAACGAGGGTGGGGCCTCCTGGGGAAACCGGGGAGTCGGCGAGGCCATCCGCGCCGCGAACGGGCCAGCCCGCGGCGGGTGGCGGACGACGACAGTGCACAACGGCACGGTCGTCACAGCGGCTGGACCCGCTCCTGCCGCCGGAGGCGCCCACCACGGCCACGGCAAGCGACACAGCACATCAGCGCCTGC
This sequence comes from Streptomyces pluripotens, assembly GCF_000802245.2. NCBI lineage: Bacteria > Bacillati > Actinomycetota > Actinomycetes > Kitasatosporales > Streptomycetaceae > Streptomyces > Streptomyces pluripotens. The sequence continues at coordinate 4,809,398 of NZ_CP021080.1, read as the reverse complement.
CCGACGATCCCCCTCAATCCCTCGCCCCCCCCTTACCCCTTCGCCCCCGTCGGCATCGGCGTCGGCGTCAGGTCACGCCGGTCCCGGACGCTGCTCCTCCAACACCCTGACGCAGCGCGCGAGCAGCGCGGTCAGCGTGTCCCGCTCCTCGTCGGTGAACTCGCCGGCCAGGGCCCGCTCGACGCGAACGGCGCGTGCATCGGCGTCGACCATGACGGCACGACCCTCATCGGTCAGACGTGTCTCGAGGACGTTCCCGTGCCACTCGTGCGGCGTACGGACGATCAGTTCACGGTCCTGAAGGTTCTTCAGAACCGTGTTCATTGTGGGCGGGGTGACTCCGCAGAGCCGGGCCAGTGCCGCCGCGGAGATACCGGGGTTGCCGGAGAGATGCAGCAGCGCAGCGTACTGGGCGACCGTCAGACCGGCCGGCCTGAGCACCGCGGCCTTGGTCGCACTGAGGGCCTGCTCGGCCCGCTTGAGGTGGGAGCCGAGGCGCTCGGACGCGGGCATGGAGGTCACCCGGAACAGGGTAATCCGTCGGGGATTTAATCCATGGTCAATGATTAGAGGTCTAATCTATATTCGCATCTGACATACAGTGAGTAACCTAATCGAGAGGCTCCTCGTGTCCCGTTCGATGCACCGCCGCACGTTCCTGACCGCTGCCGCGGCCACCGCCCTCACCGCCGCGGCACCCGTGCCCGCCCTGGCGGCCACCGGCCCCCGCATCTCCACGGCCTTCACCCTCCCCGACGAGCACGCCTATCCGGAGGGCATCGCCCTCGACCCGCGCACCGGCGACGCGTATGTCGGCTCGTACACCACCGGAGCGGTCTACCGCGCCGCCGCCAAGAGCCGCGCCGCCGAGGTCTTCCTGCCGGCGGGCACCGACGGCCGGACCACCGCCAACGGCCTGAAGGCCGATCGCGCGGGTCGACTGTGGGTCATCGACTCCACCACCGGTATCGACGTCTACGACCTGCGCGACCGCTCTCTGCTGGCCCGCTTCGAGGTCCCGGAGGACGACCCGCGCTTCGTGAACGACCTGGTGATCACCGCGGACGGCACGGCCTACGCCACCGACAGCGTGCGTCCGCTGGTGTACCGCGTCACCCCGGCCGAGCTGCTGCGTGCCCGCGGCGGCGGCGCGCCCCTCACCGCGCGCTACGACCTGAGCCGGCTGCTGCCCCCGCACCAGCCCGGGACGTTCGCCCTGAACGGCATCGCCGCGGACCGCTCCGGACGCCTGCTGTTCGTCGTCGACATGACCGGCGGCGGCCTGTACCGGATCGACTCGGTCACCGGCTCGATGCGGCAGGTCGCCCTGCACGGTGGCGATCTGGTGCACGGAGACGGCCTGGAGCTGGCGCACGGCACCCTGTGGGTCGCCCACAACGCGAGCAACACCCTCACCCACTGGCACCTGTCCCACGACGGCACCACCGCCCGCCTCAGGCGCCGGTTCACGGACCCGGCCCTGCAGATCCCGACCACCCTGGCCCACGATCACCACGGTCTGCTGGTCGTCCGCTCCCAGTTCGACAAGGGCGGCCCGATGGGGCAGGGAACGCCGCGGACGCCGTTCACGGTGGCCCGTGTGAAGGGGATGTGACGCCCACTCGACACTGCCGAAGGTCAGCCCGGCAGAACCGGCCGTACGCGCACGGCCCGTACCGTCAGGGCTGGCGCCCCGTTCCGCGGGAACGGTAGTAGTCGCGCCAGACGAGGCGGTAGACGCGAGTCCACCGCGGGATCGACCTGACGCCCGGGATGAACGGCACCAGGACGAACCCGAGGGTGAGCAGTGCCATCAGCCCCCAGACCAGGGCGTCGGCGTTGCCCGAGCTGCTGAACGGTTCGACCTGGTACCACAGCGTGTACAGCCAGAGCCAGGGCTGACCGGGGTAGTTGCCGGTCTCGTTCATCATCCCCCACTGGTCACCGGCCAGGTGCCGGGCCCGGGCCTGGTCTTCGAGGTACGAGCCGTCCCCCAGGAACAGCAGCGGCTTGGTGTAGTCCGTCTGGTAGAACTGCCCGGTGGCAAGCAGTTCGCCGTCGAGGGCCCCGGTCTTGGCGAGTTCCAGCAGGCGTGCGGTCAGGACCGGGACGGGGCCGTAATCACCTGGCGGAACCTGCGACGGGTCGCCTCCGGGAGCCTTGTCGAGCGCATCGGCGTAGGCAGCCGCCCACTGCCGCTGGCGCGGGATGGGTGCGGTGCGCCATGCCGCCAGGCCAGCGGACACGGCGGGAGGCTCCGGCGCGTCGGTGAGCGGGCGGAGCACGAAGTCGCGTGCGGTGTTGATCGGGATGGTCACCCCGGCCGCGCGCTGGAGACTCACCGGCCCGATCTTCTGTTCGGCACCTGCCGTGGTGGTGTACGGCGGGCCGTATTCCGCGGTGCCGCTGGTACCACCCAGCTCGGCCACCGAGGTGGCGGTGAAGTCGTGGGGTGCGGCCCTCGCCCAGCGCGCAAGGGTGACCGGTTTCTCGTTGGGTGAGGAGAAGACCGCCGCGAGCCCGACCGTCAGCAGAGCAGCCGCCACCAGAGCGATGGTGAACTCCTTGACCAAGTCATAGGGCCGCTGGCGGAAGGAGCCGGGGTCGGGCACCGGTGCGCGGCCGTTCTTCCGTTCGCTCACGCGGACTCCCCTGATCCATCGGCGCCGAGCGCGCCATCGGCCGTGGTCACACCGATGGGCGGCACCACGCCGCGCAGCCGCACCAGCAGCATGTGCAACACCGCCAGGGCGACCACGGCCAACGGCAGCAGCACGATGTGCCACATGAACATCTGGCCGAAGTCCAGCACGTTGAACCAGGCACCGATGCCCACCGAGTTCAGGCCGTCCTTGGCCTGATCCGCGATCCACTGGGAGTCGAAGTTCTGCTGCACCAGATATCCGGTGAAGGCGGCACCGACCGAGGCGAGGAAGGTGATCGCCCCGGTGATCCAGGTCAGTGCCCGGCGCCCGCGCCAGGCGGCCATGAAGAACTTTCCCCACAGGTGGACGACCATGGCGAACATGAACAGTTCCACACTCCACAGGTGGAGGCTGTTGATGTACCTGCCAGCGTCCGAGACGTGCCACCAGGCGGGGCCGAAGAGCGCCAGGACGCATCCCGTGACGACGACCACCACCAGGCTGGACAAGGTGAGGACCCCGAAGACATAGATCCAGGAGGCCACGTATTCCGGCTGTGTGGTGGGCAGCAGCTTGTCCGGGGGAAAGGCGCGCAGAGCGCGCCGCTGCACAGCGCCGGTCCACCCTCCGGAAAGGACGCTGTCCGGGCCGCCGGGCCGGTCGTCCGCGGTGCCGCTCATCGCCGCTGCCGGCCACGGGGGAAGGGCAGGAGCAGCGCCAGCACGAAAACCACCAGCATCAGGACGATGACCACTGCGTTGGCCGCCGAGATCTGCAGCACGCCCCAGTGGATGTAGTACCCGGTGCCGCCCAGATCCACAGGCGCCGCCAGGGCACCGCCCGGATGCATCGGTCCCTCTGTCATCGCAGCCACCCTTTCCCGATCAGACATCGCCTATCGACTACTACCAGCGGGACCGAAACCGCGCCTGCCGTGGCTGCGCCATCTGGCACAGGGCGCGGCACGTTCGCGGGAAAAGCCGTGGCCAACCGGCGGTGCCGTCCCGCCCCGGCCCGGCGGACACCGCTCCGGGCCGGTGCCGCTCGACGCACTGAGCCTGGACGGAGTGAAGGACGTTCTGGCGGACGACGTGGGCAAGCATCTCGTCGAGGTCCTCGCTGAGTTGGACGCGGCCCTGGCCCGCTAGGAGGAGATCCGGCAGCGCCGCTTCCGCCTGGGTCGGCGTTCGGCCGTCGTCGAGAACGTGGTCAGGACGGCCCATCGACCTGACACGCGACTCCGTCGAGGACTGGGCAGCCGAGGACCGCGGCCCCGTGGCCCGACGACCGCTCGGCGCTCTGCTGGTGACTACCCACCCTCTGGCGTCGCGGCCCCGACGGCATCACGACGCCCCCATCGAGGCCCTCGTTCAACGGCTCGGCGGTGATGGCGACGCCTCGTACGCCGATGGCATGCAACTGGTCGACTGCGGCACGTACTACCTGCGCGGGGAGGCTGGGGTCGAGGAGAGGCCCGTCCCGTATGCCGACTCGGAGGGCCAGGCCACGTGGATCGGCGCCGACCTCGTCGAGGCCATCACGCTCATCGTCGTACTGCCCTTCTGGCGATGGACGGCCTCGCCGAGATCGTGGCCGCCTAGGAAACCGAGCATGAACCGTTGAGCGAGGCCGAGGTCCAGGCCGCGCAGCACGAACTCTTCGGTGACGCACCGGCGCCGTACGCATCCGGCGACAGCGCCGCATGAAGGCACCCGCGGCCGGTTCCCTGGTTCTGGACTCCCAGGCTCTGTCGCTGCTCCTGCGCAACGACCGCCAGATGATCACCCGGATCGAGGCCGCCCGGCGCGTGGACGTGCCCGTCCTCGTATCAGCGGTGACCGTGGTCGAGGCCGTCTATGGGAAGACTGACACCGTCCGTCTGCACGGGGTGTTCTCCCGCCTTCAGGTCCAGGACGTCACGCAGGCGGACAGCCTCACCGCGGTGCAGTTGCTGAGCGACGCCGGTGGACTGCACCTCCACACGTAGGCCATCGATGCTCTCGTGGCCGCGATGGCGCTCCGCGTCCCGGCGCCCGTCCTCGCACTCATCTCGGACCGCGACGACTGGTCGAAATTGTGCGGCAACCGCGTACAGATCAAGGATGTCTAACCTCGGCGTTGACCATGTGCTGGCCAGGCCCAGTTCCCCCGCACCGGATCGATCGCCACGGAGACGGCCGCGACCGCCATTCTGGTGGAGGCAGACGGCGTCTTCCTCCACCAGCCCAGCTCCAGAGGTCGCCCGTGCCCTCTTTCCAGCCCTCGACAACACCAAGTGAGCCACGGCCCGATGAGAAGATGACACACGATCCAGCAAGGGGCCGACTCCAGAGAGTCCCCCCCTTGACCTGCATGTTTGCCAGATCAAAGGTGTGGTGGCACATCACCCGCTCCCCATTGCACCGGAGCGTGCATCGCAGCCCTCCCCTCTGCGAAAACGCGGCTCTCGGAGATCGCATCCGGCACCGATCCAGCACAGTGCGCGTTCATCCAGCACATCCAGCACGCGCGACTACGGCGAGGACGTCCCCTCCGGTCGCCGAGCTGAGCTTTGTGTACACTCGGTACACTCGGTACTCTTGGGCTCATGACGCAGCCACTCCCCATAGAGTCCATCCGCAATGTGCGCGCGCACTTGGCCGAGGTCGTGGAGCGCGCCGATCGGGACGACGTACCAACGGTGATCACGCGCCGCGGCAAGGAAGTCGCCGCCGTGGTGTCGATCGAGGTGCTGCGCAAGTACCAGGAATGGGAAGAGCGCGAGATCAACCGGATCATCGACGAGCGCATGGCCAACCCGGCACCCGGCATCCCGATCGAGGACGTCATGAAGGAGACGCTGGCGCGCGGTGACTGACTACCGGACCGCCTTCCGGCCCGAGGCGCAGGCCGAACTCCGGAAGATCCCCCGCGACATGGCGCTGCGCATCCTGGCGAAACTGGCCGAGCTGGAGAGCGACCCCCTGGGCTTCAACACCACCGCGCTCGTGTCGCAGCCAGAACGCCGTCGGCTCCGAGTCGGCGACTACCGCGTCGTCTACACGATCGACAACGGAGAGCTGGTGGTGTGGATCGTGCACGTCGGGCACCGCTCCACCGTCTACGACACCTGACCCAGACTGACTCAACGTCAGAACATCTGTGCGCTGGGCAGCAGACGCCCATAGATGTCGACTGTCGTCCTGACCGAACGGTGCCCCAGCCAGCGCGAGACCTCGTGGATTGGCACACCGTTGGCCAGGGCCGTGGATGCGAAGAAGTGCCGCAGGCTACGAGGCGTGTACCTGGCATTGCCGTCCAGATCGACAAGGCCGCCCGAGTGGCATGCCTTCTTGAACTGGTAGCCGTAGGACGCGATGGACGGCATCACGCCAACGCCAGGCTGACGTGGAGCAAAGAAGGTCTCAAGCCGAATCCGTTTCCCCTTCTGCCCAGTGAAGACGACGGGCACCGACTTCCACTTCAGAAGGTGCGCGTCGATCTCCTGCTCAACGAACGGAGCAGCCGGGACGTCCCGGTACTCGCCCTCCGTGCGGTGCTTGAGCGGCACGATGCTCGTGTGGCAGTCACCGCAGTACGCTTTGACGCTGACCTGCCAGCGGACCCTGACGAAGCCGGACCGTCGGCACTCGGTGGAGAAGGCGAGGGCCTCGCTGGGGCACTGGCCGGTGCCCGACTGCAGGTAAACCGCGAGACGGTACTGCGGGGCGATGTGCTCCGCGATCAGATCAACCTCGCCCAACGTGGGAATCTCGCCCTCGTCCACCGCGCACGGGGCCGCCCGGGATACCCGGACGCTGCGCGCGGGATTGTGCCGGATGCGTTTCTCAACGACGGCCACCTCTAGCATCGCGGCCACCATCACCAACCGATCGTTGATCGTGGGGACCGCCAACCCGGCGCCGGAGGAGTGCAGTTCCTTGGCGAACTCCTCGAAGTCGCGCCGTGCCAGCCCGGCCAGCATCTTCCGTCCCAGTCGCGGCACGAGATGGTTCTGGATGAACCCTTCGTAGTTGCGGCGCGTAGATTCACCGATGACCCGGCGCTCCAGCCACTCCTGAGCCCAGCCCTGCAATGACACCCGCCCAGGCGCAGGATCGAAACGAACGTCGGCCTTCTTGTCGCTCTCGACCTTGTCGGCGAAAGCGTCCGCACCATCCGAGCCCACCCGCCGGGCAAACGACCTCTCCCGCTGCCGCCCTCGCCTACCGCCCGGCTCCCGGTAACGCACCGTCCACCCGTGCCGACACCGCGGACGGTCACAGGGGAAGTTCCGGTCCCGGACGTCCCTCTTGCACCTCTGAAAAACGCTCGCCACCCAAGCCCCGATCCGTCGCCTGGCCCGTGCTCGAAACCGTGCACTGGCGCCCCAGGACCCAGCAAGGCATTCATCGCCAATCCGCTCTTTCTAGCGAATATGACCCCAGCCTCACCCGCAGCCCCGGCCCGCCGAGACCCCTCACCGGACGCGCTCGCACCTCAACGCCCGCTGGCGCGTGAAGCGCACATCGACACCGGAGGCCATACCGCACTATGGTTAATGTATGGCTACCAAGAAGGTGACTATCACCCTCGACGAATCCCTGGTCGAAGCCCTGGCCGGAGCTGCCGAGGAAGAAGGCATCCCACTTTCCCGCCTCGTCGCTGGAGCAGCCGAACGCGAGCTACGTCTGCGGGCCGGCCGCGCCGTCATCCAGGAGTGGCAGGCCGAGCACGGAGCCTTCACCCCGGAAGAGCTTGCCGCCGCCCGCGCGGATCTGGCCGCCGCTGACGCCGAATACCTCAGCAATCCGGGAGCCTCGGCCGCGTGAACATCCCCTACCTGTACGACGCCGGGGTCCTCATCGCCATCGACAATGACGACCGGCGCATGTGGGCCCGACACAGCCTGGCCCTAGACGACGGACGGGATATCCACGTCCCGTCCGTCGTCGTCAGCCAGGCATGGCGGGACTCCCGCCGCCAGGTCAGACTCGGCAAGTTCCTCGCTGGATGCCACGTCGTACCAGTCGGCCTCGAAACCGCCAAAACCGCAGGCATCCTCTGCGGCAAGGCCGGCACCTCCGACAGCGTCGACGCCACCGTCGTGACCATGGCAGCCAGCCTCGGCGCCATCATCTGGACCTCGGACCCAGACGACATCCGCACCCTCATCGACGCCCAGGACATCAAACCCGCCCCTGTCATCCGAACCGTCTAACCACAGATGATCCCCGGCGACCAGCCCCTACGGGCCCCAATAGCGCAGGGACGGAGATAGGCACGGCTACCTGATCGCGCAGGAGTGGACGGGCAGTGCCAGGTCCTCCCGACAGGGGCGCCCCACGTACTGGGCAACAGACATGATCTTCGATGATTCCCGTCGAAGTCGATCGGGATCTTGACGGACTGATGGCCCAGCCAGCGCGAGACTTCCTAAGCGGAGCGCCGTTGGGCACAGACCCCGCCGAGGCAAGCAGGTGAACTCGTCCGGTGATCCCACTCGGAGCTAGCGTTAGTTTCCTCCGACGCGGGCTGCCCCGTTTTCCACGTCGTCAAGGTGAACGATAATGTCCGCAATTGAAAGCGAGTGCATCAACGCCTTCGTAGGCGCCTGAATACTACTTCCCATGCGCGTAGTCAGGCAAGGGAAAGATCTCGCTCTCACCATTTTATACGTAGTATATTTGGCGATTCCCAACGCTTCGGCAGCAGCCGGAAGGGCAACGGATTTGGGGTAGAAGTCGGAGGTGTAGTAATACTAATTACTACCCGTAACCCAAGTACGGGCCAACATCGCTTCTGTCGCGAGGATGCCTCGCAGGCCCGGGCGACGACCTGCACGGAGATCCTCATGATGGCGATTACCTCGCTTCCTGGTGCTGGATGCGCCTGACGGCTGATGCTCCGCTTTGTCCCGCCGTAGCGGCATCGGCAAGCGGGCTGACGTGCATCGCATCATCGGGGGGAGTGAGGCGATGCACTGCCAATCAGGCGCAGCCACTCTGCAGGCACAACTGCCATGCAAACGCCATCTGCAAGGCGCAGGACGGGTCAACACAGGGACTCGCCAAGGGGTCGAGCTCAGGAGAGGGCTCGACCCCGAACTCGCACGTTAACGAGTCGCATAACGCACAGCAGTTGATCGATCACACATTGAAGCGGAATACCTGAAGCCCGATCCTGACCTGCGGTGGAGTGCCCTCCAGGACTCTGACCAGGGATTTCCTCGTTGGCATACGTTGGCTCCCGACGGCCGTTTACGGGTGTCCTGCGGACTGGCTGCGGACTGACCGGGTACCCCGGAGGCAGAGAAACCCATGGCACACCGGCGGGACCTGCCGCGAGACTACGCAGGTGAGCGACTCCTATCCCTGCCCGTGCTGCGGACACCGCGTGCTGAGCGCGATGCCCGGCTCGTACGAGATCTGCCCCGTCTGCTTCTGGGAGGACGACGGGGTCCAGTTCCGCTGGCCCACCATGGCCGGCGGGGCGAACAAGGTCTCCCTGATCGAGGCCCAGCGCAACTACCAGGACTTCGGCGCCTGCGACGAGCACGGCCGCCGGTTCGTCCGCCCGCCCGCCGAGGACGAGCCGCTCGACCCCGCCTGGCGCCCCATCGACCTGACACGGGACTCCTTCGAGGACTGGGCGGCCGAGGACCGCGCCCCGTGGCCCGACGACAGCTCGGTTCTCTGCTGGTGGCTCCCCGCTTTCTGGCGCCGGGATCACTCCGCGTCATGACCTCCCGCATCGAGACACTCGTCCAGCAGCTCGACGGCAAGGCCGAGGAGTCCTACGACGCCCGCGCGGAGCTGATCTGGATCGGCGCCGACGCCATACCCGCCGTCATCGACGGACTGCGTTCCCTCGGCGGCTTCGGTCAGCTGACCGCCATCGAGGTCTTCGAGGAGGTGGGCGATCCCCGTTGCGGCCCCGCTCTCATCGGCCTGCTGGACAGCGACAACCCGACCGTCCGCGAATGGGCTGCCATGGCCCTGGCGAGCCTGGAGATCGACGGCGCCATCGAGCCCCTACGCCGCGCCTACCGCGCCTGTCTGGAACGGGCGACCCCACCGGACTGGACCGAGCCCGTCGGCATCCGCTGGGCCCTGACCGAACTCGGCGCACGCAGCCCCGTCGTCCCGCCGCTCACCGCGCGCCTACGACCCACCACTGCGGACAACGCCCCAGGCTGGCCTTCAGCCCACTTCACCGAGATCATCAACGACCTGGCCGACCACGCCCAGGTGATCCTCTACTCCCAGTTCTGGCGCGTGGACGCCGGCGGCACATACGGCGTCTCCGGCCCCGCCCTGGGCTGGGAACTCGACTGGACTGCGCCCTGGGAGCACCTGGTCGAGGAGTCCCGCACCTGGTCCCTGCTGGAAGCCTCCGAAGCCCCCACCGGCGACAACATCTTCGTCGCCCCCACCTGGATCGACCGTACCGACCTGCACCCGGAGAGGTGACCGATGCCGTTCCAGCACCCCGAGGAAGTCGGCTACGGCCATGTGGTCGAGAGCTACGTGACGAGGACGTACGGGGGCCTCCCGCGCTATCTCGTACTGAACGGCGGGCGGTTCCTGGGCCCCCGGTGGTGGCACACCACACGCTTTACCCGGCATCTGATCGCTGACGCCGCCGCGATCAACGACGAGGAACTGGAAGCCCTCCTCGGGTACGAATGGCGCTCGCGTCTCACCGCCAGCTGGCTGATCGGCGTCGACCGCCGCGAACAGTTCCGAGCACGCATCGGCGACCTGCTCCTGGCCAGCGAGGTCTGCTATTCCGGCGGCGCCTACTGCTTCGCCTTGGCCCGCTTCGACACACACGCCGACGCTGAGATCCTCACCGCCTACCTCGACCGCTACCTCCCCTGCACCGACCTCCACTACGACCAGCCCGCCGCCCTGGGCGCCCTCCTCCGCCTCGACGCCCTCCTCGGTACCCGCCACGCCGACCGCTTCACGGAGCCCGACGGCCTCTGGGACGAGTGGGTCACGGGCGTGGGGCGCCTCGGCTACCCCAGCTACACCCCCGCCGAACAGCGCCGCTGGACGGACCTCCAGTGCGAGTTCGCCAACGGCTGGACCCGGCCGTAGCAGCCGCCTGACTGCGGCTACGTGAAGTCCGCGTACGCCATGTATCGGCCGCACGTGCGGCACATGAAGAGGTAGCCCGTGGGCTGACTGTCCTTGTCCAGAGCACCCAGATAGCTCTCCACCGCCTCGGCAGACCACCCCCACGCGCCAACCTCGCTGCGCAGCGCCTGCAGGGCATCCGGGAACATGGCCAGCTCGGCCATCCCGACCGCCCCCAGGAACGCCGCACCATCACCGCAGTGGAAGAACCACTGCGGGTCCTGCCAGGAGGAGAAGCCCGGCGTACACGCGTCGACGGACATCACGACCTCAAGCGGGACATCGTCTCCTACCGGGTCACCGATGAAGTGCGCGTCGTACTTCGCGGCCGCGCTGCCATCCGCGATGCACCACGGGCACAGCAGGTTGGAAAGTTCCTCGACCGCGTACACCGGGCCCGTGTAGATGAACCCCCGCGCCCTCCCGCAGCAGAGGCACGTCGTGCTGGACTCAACGACCGCCCCGGTCGCCAAGGGGTCGGGGTGGTAGTGAAAACCGGGCAACTCCTCGGACATGCCAGTCACGCTACCTGCGTACAGGAAGGTCGTGCCGGACTGCACCCGCCCTCGGTCCGAAGGCGGTCACGGCCGCAGCAGCCGAGCCTGCGGGTCATAGCAAACGAGCCCCATCGATGCCGCGAGATCGGCGGCGTAGGCCGAAGCCTCCTCGGCCATGCTGTATCGCATCGGGAAGTAGATGAACGGCCCGGACGCCTCGCCGATCAACGGCCCCGTCGACCAGGGGGAGGTGTCCTCCTCGTCCTCCGTGAGATCCACCCATCGCGCCAAGAGCCCAGCAACGTACTCCGCGATACGCGGTGACGGTGGAAACTCTTCCTCCGTGTCGATGTAGCGGTCGTACAGCTGGGTGAGGACCTCGCCCGCGATCACATCGTCAGCCGGCTTGCTGCCTTCCCACACCGCCAGGTCGTAGCTCATGGCCGAACTGTGCCACGCCCCACTGACAGCACCGCTTTAGCGTCGATCAGCAGGCCAGCCGCACCAGACGTCCGAGGGCGCTGTTACGTTCCGTCCCATGACCGCATCAGACGATCTACTCCGCCGGATCGAGCAGGAGCCTTTCCTTGCTACCGCGCTCGCCTGGCCTGGCGATTTCGACGTCGAGCGCCGGGATCCCATCGAGCAACTTGCTCTTCCTACCAGGATCCCCCTACACCCGATAGCCGGCTGCGGCGCCGGCGGCACGTACTACCTGTGCGGGGAGGCTGAGGCCGAGGAGAGGCCCGTCCTGTACGCCGACTCGGGGGGCCAGGCCACGTTGATCGGCGCCGACCTCGTCGAGGCCATCACACTCATCGCCGTACTGCCCTTCTGGCGCGACCTGGCAAAGAGCTTCGCGATCAGCGAGCGTGGCTCGGACCTTCGGGCCGACCACCCGGACTTCGACGCCGAACGCGACCGCCTTCTGCACGCCCTCGGGCTTGCCTCCATCGCCGAGGAGGAGGCTGCCGCTCGCCTGCTGGCTGTGGCTGCACGCACGGCCCCGGACTACGTGCCGCGCGTACCGGACGACGATCACCTGCCGTACGAGCCTCTGTTTCCGAGCAGCCCTGCATAGCGAAGCCAGCGCTTGACGTCAGTACCGGGCGATGACCTGTCGCAGGTCCGTGCCCAGGAGGTCCTCCAGCGCCTGGATGCTGGCTGGTGATAGTGGCAGCTCGCATTCTGGGTCTGTGGTGACGAGGCTGTACCTGGCGAAACCCGCAGCCTCGACGTAGTCGAGGGCGTTCAAGTCCGTCTGGGCAGAGCAACAGGGCATCGTCACGGTAAGCGCGTCGAAATAGCCGTCCGGAAGGGCCGCCGTGTCCATCGCGTCGCCCCACCAGTCTTCGATGTCGGAGCCGCATACGGGGCACCGGACACCACACCAGTTCTCCCCGGGATCAATGAAGGCTGTGCCGGGGATGTCCCAGACGTCGTAACCGCCCAACGCCTCAGGAACCAGTTGTCGTAGCCGGGCTTGCGCAGCCTCGCTCGCAGCGGGCGCAGGCGAAAAGTGCGGGTCCTTGGATATGAGGTGGAGCAGCGTGATGCTCACGCTGCCGACCAGCCGTCCAGCGAGACCTCCGAGCCGTCATTCAGGTAATGGTGGAGGGCTCTGGCGGTGGTGTCGACGAAGGCTTCGGGGATGGCGTTGGCGTCGACCCAGCGGACCTGAGAGTGCTTGCGGGGTTCGCGGTTCTCGGGTTCGCCAGTCCATTCGTGGGCGGCGAAGACGACCGTGAGGAAGCCGTTGGGGGCCTCGACGCCCCAGGCACCGTGGATGATGTGGGCGACCTTGAGGGACTCGGGCTTCACCGTGAGGCCGGTCTCCTCGTAGAGCTCGCGGACGGCCGTCTCGGTGATCGGTTCGCCCGGTTCACTCTTGCCAACGGGGAGGTCCCACATGCCCTGGGCGAACTTGGCGTTCTCGCTGCGCTGGAGGAGGACGACGCGGTTGGTGGCCTTGTCATGGACGATGACCGCGGCGACCAGCAGGGTCATCGATTCGAGCGCCGGCTTGAGGGCCTTCGGCTGGTCGTCGGTCTGCTGGGTCACGGTGTTCCCTTCGTCGGGCGGGTTGTTGGGCATGTTAGGCGAGGGCCTCGCGGGCGCGGCGTGCGAGATCGGCAGCACCGGGAACGCGGCGGCGCTGGTAGACCGCGAGCGTGGAGCGGATTGAGGTGATTGCCTTACGGGTCCGGTCGGAGGTCATGCCCTCCATGAGGACCAGGGCCTGGGTCCAGGCGGCGACGGCCTCGTCTGCGCGGGCCTGAGCGGCGAGGCTGTCGCCGAGGTCGGCGTGGGTGAGGGCGTGGACGCGCTTGTACTTCTCGGGGTCCCAGCGGGTGAGGGCGTCGCGGTGCTGCTGTTCGGTGCCGATGTGGTCCGCGAGGTCGGTCAGGGTGCGGGCGGTGTGGCTGGCCACGGTGCCGGCGGCCGGGCCGCTCACGCGGGAGTAGCTGGGCTGAGGGCCGTCGTCACGGAGGAGGGCGTCCTCGGCGGCGAGCAGGGCGCGTGCGGCCGACGAATTCTCGTCGGTGGCGGCGTAGGCGCGGGCGTGAGTGATGTGGAGGAGGGCCTCGGTCTGGCCGTCGACGTGGCCGAGACCGCGTCGCAGGGCGCCTTCAACGAGGTCGACGCAGTGGTGGGGCTGTTTGAGGCTCAGGGCCTGGTGGGCGAGGGCGCGCATCACCCAGGCTGCGTGGCCGTGGGGGTCGGCTTCGCAGGCGAGCTTGTAGCCGACCTGGTAGTAGCGCTGGGCGGCGCCTTCCTGGCCGAGGTCGTGGTGCTTCCACCCAGCGAGGTAGGCGAGTTCGGCGACGGCGCCGAAGGCGGCCCAGCGTAAGCCTTCGCTGGGGAAGCGTCCGCGCAGCATGGGGGCGGCGGTGTCGGCGAGGTACGCGGTGACGGTGGTCAGGCCGTGCCCGCCGCCGAGGCGCTCGTCGGCGGCGCTGAAGGCCGCCGTGATCTGCCGTACGACGTCCACGTCCTCTGCCCCGACCATGGACGTGCCGGTGCGGGCGCGGAGCATGCGGGCGGTGGCTTCGTGGTCGTAGCCGAGCGGCATGGCGACGCCGGCGGTGGTGAAGGCCGCGATGGCGAGGAAGCGGCGGCGCTCGACGTCGGCGCGGCCCAGGTCGGTGACCGCGAGGACAGGGTCGGATTCCGCTGGCTCTTCGTCATCACCGGCCTGGAGGCCGATCTCGGTCTGGGTGACCGTGCGCCCCGCTCTGCGGGATAGCGCCTCGGCCAGGTACTGGCCTACCCGGCCCGAAGGGGCACGGGTGCCGTTCACCCAGTGCGAGATGGCCGACTTATTGGTCTGGAGGATCTCGCCGTTCTCGGCGGCGATGCGCCGCACGTCTCTGGCGAAAGCCTCGTAGGTGCAGCCGACCGCCTCAATGGCGTCGCGCAGACGGGAGTTGGGTTCTCTCTGCGCCGTCACGATCGCCTCCACCCTGGAGCTGTAAACCGCGTATACCGCTTCAACTGCCTTCCACCGTACCCACTGAGCGTGACCACCGGTTCACTTATCAGTAGCCGCCCGGAACGGCGCGACCGTGATCCAGGCTCCCCCTTGGTCCAGGCGGCACCCCGAAGTTCCGTACGCCCACACCAGGCTCGGGCATTCCTGTGCCCGAGACCGGCCAATCAGAGACGGAGACACGGTGACCACCATCGACACCACGGCCATCACGGTCGAGCTGCCCGAGGCGTTCGACCCGCGCTGGAGCCGCCTGCCCGGCATCCAGGTCGACGGCCGGCGCATCACCATCGACCCGGCCGAGTACTTCTTCCGCTTCGAGTCGAACACCTGGCTCGTCGCCGACTGGGAGCTGGTCAAGTCCCAGCTCCTGGACGTGGACGAGACGACCGAGAGCGCGGTCGAGCAGCTCGCGCTCGACTTCATCAAGCAGCACAGCGAGTCCACGTCCGACGCGTCCCGCGTCCTGGCCACCGCGTACGAGGTGTACGCGTACCTCTTCCGCGAGGAGCACCTGGCCAGCCTCGGCCTGCCGCAGATCACCGCCGACCACCTGCGGATGCTCCGCGAGGCGGCCACGCTCATGGCGCTCAACAAGGTCGAGCTGGACGGGCACATCTCCAACGTCGGCCCGTGCTGGTTCTTCCCCGCCGCCACGTCCGTCGTCTTCGACCTGGACGACGAGATGGGCGGGATGCTCGACGAGGTCTACCACGGCGGCTGGTTCAACGAGCACCGCCGGATCGAGTCCATCAAGGCCCACGCGGCGCTCGGCGGCCGGCTCGTGCATGGGTGCCAGTCCGTGCCGGACCAGTCCGGCGGCGTGGTCGCGCCCTACGGTGCCTCGATGGCGAACTTCCGTGACGACCTCGCGGCCTTCAAGGCGGGCTGGATCGAGCAGGTCTACGCCCACCGAGTGAACCCCGCCGCGTAACCCACCCGATCAGGCTCCGGGACGGGCCGGTATCTCTCGCCCGCCCCGGACGCCACCATCTCCCCGGAGCCCTCCTGTGACCACGAACCCCAGCGCCGAACTCCTCGACAACCTGCTCACCGCGACCGGCCAGACCACCGCCGTACGGGAGGAGGTGCGCGTGTGGTCCATGTCCGGCGTCGAGCGCGTGGCCTTCCCCGACGGCTCCACGGCCATCTTCAAGTACGCCAAGAAGCCCTTCGACAGCGAGGACCAGACCCTCCGCCTGGCCCACACCCTCGGCGTACCCGTCCCCCAGGTCCACGCCTCCGCCGTCCTGGACGGCTGGCTCGGCATGCTCATGGAGGACCTCGGACCGTCCGTCCGCGAGGCCGACGACCTCGACGGCGTCGCCGCGGCCGTGATCCTGCACGGCACCCGTACGGCTCCGCCCTTGCCCGTCCTCGACCAGAACCGGCTGCGGACGCTGCCAGCCACGGCGCTTGAGCATCTCGAACGGCTCCGCAAGGCCGATCGGTGGCAGGACGCCGACGACGTCGAGGACGCGCTCGACCGTATCGCCCAGGCCGCCGAGGCCCGCTCGGCCGGAGCGACGCTGGAACCGTTCGGCTGGGTGCACTCCGAGTTCCACCCCACCAGCCTCCACATCGGTGATCGCGGGTGGCGACTACTCGACTTCGCTCGCGCCTTTACCGGCCCCGGCCTGCTCGACCTCGCCAGCTGGCACGGCACCATCGAGCCCCCGCACCCCGTACGCCTGCGCGTCTTCCTGGAGCAGTACGTCACCGCCGGCGGTACCCCTGACGCCCTCGCCCCGCGCGGCGGGCTCACCGCCGAACACTGGGCCCTGGGCTGGCACCGCATGTGGGCCGTCGAGTGGTTCATGGAGCAGTCCATCCGCTGGATCAACGACCCGGCTACCGACCCCGCCTACATCAAGGCCGTCCGCCGCCACCTCACCGACGTCCTCCACCTCCTGGAGATCTGACGTGCTCGCCCAGGCATCCCCGTGGCATGCCCACGCCGCCCAGCGCACCGCCGCCGGACTCGCCGAACCCCTCTCCGTACCCGCCCGGATGGAATGGACCACGAGACCCCGGCCAAGGACCCGGAGCCGACGCCCTCGGCCCCGACCTGCGCGGCAAGCGACTGCTGGAACTCGGCTGCGGCCCCGGCCACAACGCCGCCCACCTCGCCACCCGACACGGCGCCCACGTCACCGGCGTCGACCTGGTCGGCCTCCAGGTCCGCCGCGCCCGCTCCCACTACGGACGGCTGAACAACCTCACCTTCGTCGCCGGTCACGCCCTGCACTACCTGCACGCCTCCGACGAGCAGTTCGACGCGATCTACTCAGTCTTCGGAGCCATCGGTCTCGGCGCCCCCGAGCTCCTGCTCCCGGCCATCGCCCAGCGCCTCACGCCCGGCCGGGTGCTCACCTTCTCCGTTCCGCACCCGCAACGTGGCGGCCGAAGCCCCTCGGGTGACGACCGGCCTCGTCGCGACCACGTCACTCTTCCCGACCGCACTCGGCTTCCCATCGCCCGTTGGGAGTTCTCCACGGACCGGTGGGAGAAGCACCTCAGCCAGGCGGGCTTCTGGCTCACCTCGGCCCAGGAGTTCCACGACCCCCGCATGGGCCACTGGCCTACCACCCTGCTGATCCGCGCCCGCAAGCTCTGACCAGCCATTCGCCCCGACTTCCCCCGGAGGAACCGATGCGCCCGCCCTACCTGCTCCTCGACATCGACGGCGTCCTCATTCCCTTCCCCGACGCAGCGGGCTCGGCCCCGGCCACCCACGCCCGCCACGACGTCGTCCCCACCGGCCGCAGCGCCGACAACCCGGTCACCGTCTGGCTCAACCCCGACCACGGCCGCCTTCTCATGGACGTGATCCGCACCGGCCTGGTCACTCCCGTCTGGTGCACCAGCTGGCGCCAGGACGCCACCACCCTCATCGGGCCCCTTCTCGACCTCCCGGCCCTGCCGCACGTCGACCTGCCACGTCCCCAAATCACCACCAGCCACCCCAACGGCTACCTCTGGAAGCGCGACCACGTCGACGCCTGGCTGGGCGACGCCCCCGCCGTCTGGATCGACGACGACTTCACCAGCCTCGACCACGCCTGGGCGGCGGAGCGCACCGCCGAGGGAACGCCGACTCTCCTCGTTCAACCCGACCCGCACCTCGGGCTGCAGCCCGAGTACCTGACTGAGGTCACGACGTGGGTCGCGCAGTTACCCGTAGCCCGAGCCGCCTGACGACTGATGCCCTCGCTGCCACGGACAGCGAGGGCATCAGGGTGCGTAACGGGCGGCCCGAACGCGACCTCGACTGGTGGGCTGGCGTATTCGGGCCTCCTCGTCATGAGTCACGCCACGTCAGGCCGTCGACCCGTTGAGGCGGTACTCCTCGGAGGGCATCGAGTCCCATTCGGTATTCGCGCCGTCGCGCGTCACCAAGAACAACGGGCGCGATCGAAGGACCGACCCGACCAGCTGCCCACGCATGACGACCCCGGGATCATCCGGTCCTGCGTAGCCCTCGGGCGTGTAGCGGAAGTGCACGTCCATTGCCTCGGCATACGCGATTGCGTCGCTCTCCAGCTCCGACAGGTCTCGCCCGACCAGCGGGATTCCGTCGTACGCGACCTGGGGACCGTACACGGCGTCGACAACAATGCAGAAGAGGCCCACAGCTTGACTCACATAGGTTGTGACGGCAGATGGAGAAGGAGCCGCCCCGTGACGGCGGACCTCGACCTTCCAGGTCGGCGAGAAGATCGCGTGGTCCGGTGCACAATCGCTGACCTTCGTCTGGCCGAGTGTCTCAGCCGCCTCGACCACTTCGTCGACGGTCATACCGAACCGGAGCGGTCCCACGCCGACAGCCGGCGCATAGGACCACTCGTCCCGTCCGGCGACTCCGAAATCGGCTTCGGCCTTGACCGCCATAGTCGCCCCTCTAGAGACACCTGAGAACTCACCGGCGCACATCATGTCAATCGCCGACCAGCAGACTGCCGGGTGCGGCCGGGCGCGAAAGGCTGTGTACTCAGCGATCGCCTCCGGCGACGGCTTCCGGTGCCCACGCGAGGGCTGGATAACGGGTCCCGCTGATCGTCTACGAGGTCGCCGACTTGGCGGCCGACGACTGCGGAGTGGGCCACGGCCGGTCGTCAGGTGTCGTTGCGGGGCGGCCGGCCAGTACGTAGTCGCGGTACTCATCGCCCGCCATGGACTGGTTCACCCAGCGTTCAAGTGCGGCTCCGGTTTGACTCTCGGCAGCGTGCATAGCAGCAAGCGGCTCACTCGTGGTTGCCAAGAGCAGGCCGAAGTCCTCTTCCTCGTCGTCGAACAACGGTGGCAGCGAATCCAGGTCGCCGGTCAGGGGTTCGCAGTCGAGAGCGGTGTGGAGGTAGACCTCGTAGGACCCTCGGGACGGTCGTATTTCGACCCAGCGGACCCCCGGCCTCTCGGGGGTTCCAGTCGGTCCAAGGAACTGCTCGACGGAACGCCCCCGCTTCAGGGCGCCGAGGATGAATGGTTCTGCGAGATAGCGCACGCCGGAAGGCTACGGCGTGATGAGGACGCGCGCCCGCAGAAGGGCATCTGACGGGGTCAGCGGTGTCGACTGCGCTCTTCGGGCCTCATGGCCACTGGTGTGGCCGGAGGGTGTGGCGTGGCGGACATGTGCGACGTTCCGCTGATCGTGCTTCGGCTGCGAGCTGCTTGCGTGCGCTGGTTCGGCTGAGCCGTGATGCGCCAGTTGAGGACCTCGGCGGGG
Organism: Streptomyces pluripotens; assembly: GCF_000802245.2. Lineage (NCBI taxonomy): Bacteria > Bacillati > Actinomycetota > Actinomycetes > Kitasatosporales > Streptomycetaceae > Streptomyces > Streptomyces pluripotens. The sequence goes on along the minus strand of NZ_CP021080.1, from coordinate 4,789,920 downwards.
TGCTCGGCGCTGTCGAGTTCCCGCTGGGTGCCCACTTCGGCCAGGAGGCGTCGGGGGTTGTGGCTGGCGGTCTCGGCGCGGGCGAGGGTGGTGGTCAGGGCGGTCCAAGTGGGGTCGGCGAGGATCCGGTCGGCGTGGTTGGGGAGGGCTACGCGCACGTCTTGCTCGAAGCGGCGGGCGGTTGCGGCCCGTGGTGCGCGGCGGGTCAGGTCAGCCAGGACGGGTGTGGCGGCCTGCTGGTAGCCCGCCTGGAGGTGGCGGAAGGCTTCTTCGGCCGCTGCGGCCTGCTGTTCGTGGCCGCGCTGCTCGTGCCACTTGGCGGCGGCGCGGGCCAGGTGCACGGTGGCGAAGAGCAGGGCAATGGCGAGTCCGCCCGGCTCGCCGGAGGCGTAGGCGAGTTCCTTGGCAGCCTTGCGCAGAGCGGTGGCGGCCTGGTGGTCGGCGCGGATGGCGGAGCGGCGGGCGCGGTTGAATGCCATCGCCGCCGCTTGTAGTTCCGCCCGGTGTGGGCCGGTCGTGGCGCTGGCGATGTTGTACAGGGCGTCGCCGAAGGCGCCCAGGTGGCCCTGGGCGGCGGCATCGTCACCGGAGTCGAGTACGGTGCGTGCCGCGTGTATGGCGGTGGTGGTGTGGCGCCATGAGTCGGCGGGGTCTGCCACATACCGCGGGTGGTCGGCCACCTCCTGGTCGGGGAGGCGTTCGCGCAGGCGGTTGATGGAGAGGTCGGGGGCGAGTTTCGAGCCGCCGTACCAGACGGGTTCGCCGGCCGCGTTGGTGTCGCCTGGGGCGGCGAGGCTGTAGCCGATCACGTCACCGGTTTCTGGACCGAGGCGTGTCTTGACCTTGATGCCGAGGGACTGCAGCACGGTGAAGTAGTCGGCTTCGTTGCGTACGGCTGCGGCGACCGCGTACGCCTGCTCGCGCAGCCACTGCCGTGCCGTGACCGTCTGGCCCTGGCGCTCGGCCTTGGCGCGTTCGGCGCCGGTGGGGGTGCGGGGCGCGGTGAGGTCGCCGGACTTCAGGCGGCGCAGGCCGAACTCGGCCTCGATCTTGCGGCATTCGGCTTGGGCCCGCTGTCCGTCGCGGTGGGTGCGCGGGCGGCGTCCGTCAGCGCGGACGGTGGTGGCCATGATGTGGATGTGGTCGTCGGCGTGGCGCACCGCGATCCACCGGCATGCCTTCTCGTCGCCTTCGGGGGCGATGCCTGTGGCGTGAACGATGCGGCGAGCGGCTTCGGCCCACTCGGCGTCGGTGAGGTAGCGGTCGCCGGGCGCGGTACGGACCGGGCAGTGCCAGACGTGCTGAGGTGGTTTCTTGCCGCCCAGCTCGCGGGTGCGCAGATCGACGTGGTGTTCGAGGCGCTTGGCGAGCAGGGAGTAGGTGGCTGCCGGGTCGCGGCCGGGGTCGGGGGCGCCGGCCATGTCCCAGGCGGCGACGATGTGAGGGTCAGTGTGTTCGTCGCGGCGGCCGGGGCCGAAGAGGTAGACGATCAGTCCGCGGGTGTCGGAGCCGGTGGAGACGTCAGGAACCATGCGCGGTGCCTTCCGTCAGGAGCTGGTCGATCAGTCGATAGCTGTTCTCGGCAGCTTGCTCGACGCAGTCCAGCACCGCCTCGGCACGCTCGGGCACCGTTCCTCGGTGGATGGCTGCGGTGATCTGGTTGAGGTTGCCGCCGATGCGGTTCAGCGCGACCGTGTGTGCCTCGACGGCCTCGATCAGCGGGCGGACCGGGTCGTCCTCCGGGCTGCCGACCAGCCCTGCCTTGCCCAGTGCGACGGCGAGGGCGGCGTCCCCGACGAATCCGGCGAACTTCTGACCGCGCTGGTGAGCGGCGGCGCTGATCACGCTCACAGCGGTCCGCGTGAAGCGGATGGTCTTCTCCTGGTCGCGCTTCTCCACGGTGCGCTTGCGGTTCATCAGTGCGGGCAGGGCGGGGGCATCGAGGTCCCGCCAGGAGGGCTGCTCGACGGGTGGTTGGACGTCGGTCGGCGGCTGAATCGTGCTGCTCGGCGCGGCCACCGGGCTCCGCCCCGGCGAGCTGTTCGGCCTCCAGCTCCGGCACGTGGACCTGCTGCACGCGACCGTCTCGGTCGAGCAGCAGATCCAGCAGACCGCCAAGCACGGCGTGTACGTCTGCCCGCCCAAGACCGCTCGCTCGCACCGCACGGTCCCGCTCCCTCGCATGGCGGTGGATGCGATGAAGGCCCACCTGCGGGACTTCCCCGCCGATGGGCCCGAGGGCTGGATCTTCACAGCGCCGCAAGGCGGGCCCGTGGTCTACACGCACTTCATGGACGGCTCCTGGCGGCCCGCCTGTGCGAAGGCCGGCATACCGAAGGGCACGGGACCTCACGCCCTCCGGCACCACTACGCCAGCCTGCTGATCAAGCACGGCGAGTCCGTGAAGACGGTCTCCGAGCGCCTCGGCCACACCAACGCGGCCATGACGCTGAACATCTACACCCACCTGTGGCCCGACTCCGAGGAGCGGACCCGGGCCGCCGTCGACAAGGCGTACGCGGACCAGTCCGCCGACGCCGAGCCACAGCTCGACGAAGCGGCGTAGCCGCTTCCCCGCGCGCTGACCGAAGTCAGCGCGCTGCGGACTCTGTGCGGACCGCAAAGGCCGCCCAACCCGCTCCGCCGCAGGTCAGACGGCCTTTCGCTCAATGGATCAGACGTTGAAGCGGAACGTTCAAGAAGGCCCCTCCTCCCCAGTGTTCCCAAGGGTTCTACCTCCTCGACCCCGTGCTGAGTCAGCACCAAGTCAGCACCATGTCGCGGGGTCAGCACTCACGCCGCCATGGCCATGGGTGCCCCAGGGTGAAGCGCCTTCTGGATCACGTCTCGGCAGCGGTCCCACGCCTCCGGCACCAGGTGTCCGTACGTGTCGACGGTCGTCTTGATGTTCCGGTGCCCCAGCCAGCGGCTCACCTCATGGATCGGAACGCCGTTCGCCAGGGCGGTCGAGGCGAAGAAGTGGCGCAGCGAGTGTGGCGTGTACTTGGGCTTGCCGTCCGGCTTCACCACGCCAGCGGCCTTCAGCGCCTTGCTCCAGTGGTAGCCGTACGTCGAGGCTGTGGGCATCTTCCCCTTGCCCCGCTCGCGTGGCGCGAACAGCGCCTCCAGGCCGTCGATCTCCACCGTGCCCCAACGCTTCAGGTGGTTGCCGATTCCCTGTTCGAGGAACGGCGGGATCGGCACGTCCCGGAACTCGTCCGTGGTGCGGTGCTTCAAAGGCACGAAGCGTGTTACGCAGTCACTCTGGTTGGCCTTGGCGCTGATCTGCCGGCGCAGCCGCAGGAAGCCGTCGCGCTGGCAGTCCGCAGTCAGACCCAGCGCCTCGCTGATACGCAGCCCAGCGCCCGCCTGGAGCCACACCGTGAGCCGGTACTGCTCGGACATGGCCGCGGCGATGGCGTACACCTCGGCCAGGGTCGGTATCTCGTCCGGGTCGACGGCCACGTCCGCCCCCTTGAGCGGCGGCACGTCGTCGCACGGGCTGAAAGGAATGCGCCGCTCTTTCACGGCCGCCGACATCATGGCCCGCAGGATGTTCATGCGGTCGTTGATGGTGGAGGCGGCAAGCCCGTCCGCAGCCAGGGACGCCTGAAACTTCTTCACGTCCGAGACCGTCAGGCCGGCGATGGTGCGCGCCCCCAGGGCAGGCTCCAGATGGTTCGAGATGAACCCCTGGTAGTTGCGGCGGGTGGACTCGTTGACCTGATGCTGGGCCAGCCACTCCTCGGCCCACTTACGCAGGGAGATACGGCCGAGCTGGTGGTCTATGTAAACACCTTCCCGCTTGTCGTTCTCCGCCTTGATCCCGAAGTCCTCGGCCTCCCGCTTCGTCGGGAACGACTTCTCACGCTGACGTGCGCTGCGTCCTCCCGGCTCCCGATAGCGGACCGTCCACAGGTGTGAGCACCGCGACTGGTTGCGGCAGTCACACTTCTTCAGAACCTTCGCCAACCTTCATCCCCTCCAGAATCTTGGTTGCCTTCTCGGTCAGGCGACCGCCGGCCTTGCCCTCCACCTTGGTCAGGAAACCTCGCTGCCGAGCAGCACGGAGGTGGCCCTTCAACGTGGGCTGCTTCGCGCCCGTGATCTCTTCGAGCGCCTGGATCGGCGCCCGCTCCCCGATGTCGACCACACGCACGTAGAAGGCTGCGAGCATCGCCAGGTAGCGATCCGACAGCCGCTTCGAGGCTTCCGCCAGCTCTGCCCGAAGACGCTCTGCTTCCCTCTCGGCATCGTCGTCAGCTGGTTGCCCCGTGCTACTGAGCGCGTCGACGAACGCGCCCGTGTCGATTTGCCGAAGAACAGTGCTTGAGATACCCCGGGCGACCTCCTGGGGATCACCGTCCTCATGCGGCTCGATCCGGATCTCCACTGGACCACCCGAGGAGGGGGTGATCGGCCTCCACATGACTACCTTCCACGAACCGATGCGCTGCTCCATCTCGATGCCCGCCCGGGAGGGGGGACCGTCAGCGCCGTATGCGATCTCCATGCCTGAGACCCTACTCAACTCATCTACCTCTGACAAGTCCGGATAGGGCAGATGTGGACTTGACGTAGGTGGACCAGTAGATCAGGATGCTTCCGTAAGCCCCGCGATCCCATCTGGAGGAATCAGCCCTTGCAGGACAAGCGACTCATGACCGTGAACGAGCTGGCCGACTACCTGGCGGTCAAGCCGGCGTGGATCTACAACAACCACCGGGCTCTCGGCATCCCCTCGCGCAAGGTCGGCGGCAGCCTGCGTTTTCGGCTCTCGGAGGTCGACAGGTGGCTCGACCGAGAGTGCCCGGTCGCTGCCTGACCAGCACGGTCATCTCCGTTCCAGCCACTGAAAGGAGGCACATGCCCCGCCATCCGGCGGGACAGCGGGCGCGGATGCGCCCTGCTTGGCGTATCCGAAGGGAGTCCCGCACCAGTGGGAGTCATCAGCGACACCGGGCGCACACTCGACCAGATCGAGGCCGTCCCCTATGAGCAGGCGTTCCTCATCAGCGACCTACTCACCACCAACATCACGATGCTGTCCGGAGAACCCAAGGCCGGTAAGTCTCTGCTCGCCGCAGGGATGGCGACAGCCCTGATCAACGGGCACAGCGAGTTTCTCGGACTGCCCGTGTACCAGCGCCTCGATCACATCGTCTTCGGGGTGACCGACGAAGGGGCCGCCGCGGAGCTGAAGGCCCGCCTCTCCGGCACCGTGCCAGACAACAGCGTGACCGTCTTCCCCGTCGAAGACACCGGACGAGAGGGTTTCTGGCGCAGCATCCTGGAGGACCTCGCACAGGTGCGGCCCGGCCTGTTCGTCCTGGACAACGTGATCGGCGCTCTCGCCCCTGGTGAGGACATCTCCGATCCCTCCGCCGCAGCACGCTTCATGCGCAGTGTGCGCCCCATCAGCTCAGCCGGCATCCCCACCCTGCTGGTCACCCACACCCCGAAGGGCACTGCCGAGGGCATGACCGTCGCGTCCTCTCCCATCGGAGGACGACAGTTCGGTGCAGCCGCCCGGTCACTCATCACCCTTCGCAACTCCGGCAAGAAGGGGCGCCGCATCCAGACGGCGATCAACCGAGCCCGCGAAGAACTCGACCTGAAGGTCACTGTTCGCCACGCCACCCCGGGCAGCGAGGTCCCTCTGTGGGAACGCGTAGAGGCACGGCCGAACATCGTCCCCCTCCGCGAGGCAAAACCCTGGCACCTCGACCTCGCGGACCGGATCGTCCAAGAGCAGCCGGAGGAGATCTCCTTCATGGCGCTGGCACACAGGTACGCCCAGGACGTAGGCAGAAAGCCCGAAACCATCCGCCCGAAGCTCGCCGAGGTGCTGACGCGTTCCGACGACGGGTGGGTCAGGAAGTCCGCAGAAGCAGCCTGACCTCTTGGTGGTGGCCCAGCCCCCCTTATAGAGAGTGTCACCACCACCATCTACCTCGCTCCGCTCGGCAAGCCTCGCTCCGCTCTCTGCACTTGTGCAGGCAGAGGTACAAGTACGTGCTGATCCAGACAGGTCGGCCGCTCTCGCGGCCGTCAGTCTCAACGGCAGAGGAGAACAACGCCGGCCGCAAGGCCGGCTTGGAGGAAGAAGGCCGAGAGCAGTACGGCCCCTTACGGGGCCGACAGAACGAAGCCCACTTGACCCAACGGCACAGAGATGAGGGGCGCGGCAGCGCCCCCAGAAGTCAGCCAACGGACTGGGGTAGTGCGGCCCCGCAGGGGCCGACAGGAGCAAGCCTCGAACGGGCGCCATCGCGCACCGTGTGTGAAGGCGAAGTGCTTCTGCCGTTGGGTCGCTGTGCGGTCCACTGAGCAAGCCCCTAGTGGAGGCCGACGCCTACGGGTAGCAGCACGTAGGCGTCTACCGAGCCCCACGTACAGCCCCTGCCACAAGCGATGTGGCAGGGGCTCTACCGCTCGGGGTTCACTTGTCCGGGCAGTTGCGCTTGTCGTGCCCGTGCTTGTGACACACGCTGCACTCCCCAGCGTTGGGCGGGACGTCGCACGTCCGCTTGTCGTGCCCGTCCTCGCCGCACCAAGAACACCTGCGAGTCCCGCTCGCGCTCATCTTTGTCCCCTCCACATGGTCCGTGGCTCGCCGCCCCTCACGGGGAGTTTAACGCCGCGAACCCGTTAGTCTTCTGGCGTTTTGTCAGACTGCTGCGCTGGGGCCGACGAGGCGGCCCACTCTGGCAAGACGTCTTGGCCGATCCCTGCGCCGACGCCCTCCCCCGTCACGCTGGGATCCAGCTACTCCAGGATGTCCAGCTCAGGGAGGCTATCCACGATCTTCATCGTATCCAGGCTGACAGTGACGATCCGCTTGAGCAGGTCGATGATGTAGCGCGGGTTGTCGGACCAGTCGTTGGGGTCGTTGACAATCTCCGACGCCTTGTCCACCTTGACCTGATAGCGGTCGATGATCCACTCGATCGCGGAGCGAGCACCGAGCTGGTAGCGGTACGCCTCCTCCGGGATGTTGGTCAGCTTGACCCGGTTGTTGTAGACGATGGTCGAGCGGTCGGCCTGACCCTTAACCTTCGGGATCTTCATCTTGGTGACGCGGTACAGCTCCCCGGCGGGCGTGGCGGACGCGTCACCAGTCACCGTCTCGACGATTCCCTTATACGGCTCGGCCTGCTCATAGTTGAGGTGCAGGTCGGCGAGCTTGCGGCCAGCCTCGGCAAAGCCACGGAAGTCCCGCACCCTAGGAATACGCGGAAGGGACTTCTTCAGGTCTGCGGCGAATCGCTCACGGTACTGAGGGGAGTGGAGCAAACCGTAGGTGTAGTAGAAGATGTCATCCTTGATGATGGCCGGATCGGCATACGCTTTACGATAGTTGGCCAAGGCTGTATCGGTGATGTTGTCGACTCGCTCATACCCTACCTGATCTTCCGAAAGGGAGAAAAGGTCATCTCCAGCGCTGAGCATCCGGTAGGAGTATCGAGGAAAGAACTGGCCGTTTGTCTGGCCGCCATAGTTCGCCACGTCGGGAACCTGGTCAACTATCAGAGAAGTGAAGTCCATGGCAGCTCCCACCCCCGTCATCATGATGCCGAGGTTTTCATGCTCCACTGTCGGGAACATGTGTGGGAGCTGGTTGAGGTAGCTGTTCATCTGCGAGTCAAAGTAGACCCACTGGCTGGAGAAGGGGCGATAACTAGCCGTTCGCACACGCTCCCCCTGGTAGGAATACTGCGTCCCCCTGGCCAGTCGGGTTTTGTCAACACGATTCCAGCTGATCTTCGTAGCATCGCGATCAATAAACGCGTCTACATCACGCGAGCTCGGACTAGTGATGCCCTGAACCTTGCAATACCTGGAAAAGCTCGACACTTGCTCGTTATAAAAGTCGATCGACGCCTCAACGTCCTCGACTAGGTGCGAGCGCGAAAATCGGTAAACCCATGCATCACGACCGGTTTCTAGGCCACGCGAGAAGATCGCGAAGACTGATTTCTCCGCCGCCTTCTTGTCCTTATCTCCGATGGCTTGGAACTGGCCGAATCGCTCGTCCCGCTGGTTGATCCAGTCTCCGTCCGCGTTCGACTGGAGTTGCTCCCACTTTACCGTGTTTAGGTCTTGCGTGCTGATGGTGCGGAGCTTGTCCTCGCGGCTGCGGTAGTCGCCGATGTCTCGGTAGTACAATTCGCAGCCCGCGACCGTACCGACGCTCTGCCCGCTCCTTACCAGGACCAAAATGGCGACGGTGTTCCGGCTCCCCGAGCCGAAGATTTTTCCGCCTTCCTTACGGGACTGCTCCCCGGCCGTACGCTGGTTGCCGCGCAGGTTGTAGCAGTAGATCGCGTCGAATTCCTCGACCAGCGACTTACGCAGACCGTCTGCCGTGTTGCCGTCGATGTATCCACCGTTGGAAACGAAGGCGACCACACCCTCACCCTTGATGCGGTCGGAGGCCCAGCGGATCGCACGGATGTAGGAGTCGTAGAGCGAGTTCTTATTCGTCGCCGTCGACTTGGCGGCATACGTCTCCTGGATGCGAGCGTCCAGGGTCTCGTACTTCACGTTCTGGTTGTCGTCGTTCTGGCTCTCCTGCCCCACCGAGTAGGGCGGGTTGCCGATGACGACCATGACGGGCTGGGCCTTCTGCTTCTTGGCTCGGTCACTGTTACCGGCCAGCACATCCATACCTTCAAGCTGCGCCGCCCGGCCCTCGGCAAGCTGGAAAGTGTCCGCCAGCACGATGCCCTCGAAAGGCTGGTACTCCGCTTCCTTCCCAGCCAGCTCCATGTACGCCGCTTCGATGTTCACGGCAGCGATGTAGTAGGCGAGCAGCACGATCTCGTTGGCATGCAGTTCCCTGCTGTACTTGCGGAGCAGGTCTTCCTGCGTGATCAGGCCGGACTGGAGCAGGCGTACAGGGAAGGTCCCGGTGCCGACGAAGGGGTCGAGGATGTGGACACCCTCGTCGCTCAGCGAGCGGCCGAGGTGCTTCGCCATCGCTTGCTCGGTGGCGCGGATGATGAAGTCGACAACCTCGACCGGGGTGTAGACGATACCGAGGGCCTCGGCTGCCTTCTTCGTCGCCGTCTTGAAGAACTTGTCGTACAGCTCAACGATGACGCGCTGGCGGCCTTGGTGGTTGTCGATTCCTTCAGCCCGGACACGGACCGAGTGGTAGAAGTCCTCCAGTGTCTTGGTCTCAGATTCCAGGCCCTGATCGTCAAGAATGTCGAGCATGCGCTGCATGGCCTTGGAGACCGGGTTGTGCTCGGCGAACGCATAGTCCTTGAACAGGGCATCGAAGACCGGCTTGGTGATGATGTGCTGCGCAAGCATGTCGATGGCGTCGGTACCGGTGATGCCAGGGTTTATTGTGGCGCGCAGCTCGCCGACGAACTCCTCGAAGGTTGCCTTCTTCTCCGGGATCTCCAGTGCGGCCTTGATGCGGGTGACATGGCGGTCGGCGATCTGGGCGATGTCCTTTGCCCAGTCCTCCCAGTAGTGGCGCTCGCCGACCTTGTCGACGATGCGGGCGTAGATCGCTTCGCGCCAGTCGCTTATGGAGAACAGGGTGTCCTGAACGTGCTGGGCGTTCTGGGCTTCCTGCTTCTTCGCAGCCTTCGCACTATCCGCGGTGCTGGATCCGTCCTTGTCGCCGACCTCCTCGTCGCCAGCACCGATGTGACCGTGGCCGATGATGTCGGGCTTCTTCTTGTTCAGCTCGATCTGGTTGACGGTCGCGTTGAAGCGGTCGTCGTGGGCGCGCAGCGCCTGGAGGACCTGCCAGACGGTCTTGAAACGCTGGTTGTCCGCGAGGGCCTTCTCCGGTGAGACCCCGGCGGGGACGGCTACGGGCAAGATGATGTAGCCGTAGTTCTTGCCCGGCGCAACACGCATGACACGTCCAACAGACTGGACGACATCCACGACGGAGTTGCGCGGGTTGAGGAACAGCACCGCGTCGAGACTGGGGACGTCCACGCCTTCGGACAGGCAACGGGCGTTGGACAGGATGCGGGCGTTGTTCTGGCCAGGGTCCTGCTTGAGCCAGTCGAGGAGCTGGTTGCGTCGCAGGGTGTTGAACGTGCCGTCAACGTGTTCAACCTCGCAGTGCAAGACGTCGTCATCAGCGTCGTCATACGCATCGACGACCTCGTTGAACCGCTCCATGATGGCCTTGGAGTCGGCGATGGATCGGGAGAACGCGACGGCCCGCTTCATCGGTGCTTCGTCCTTGCCAAACCCGGAACCATCAGCGAAGGTGCCGGTGCGCTTGGCCAGGGCGTTCCAGCAGCCGATGATCTTCGCGGCATCGTCGAGCCGCAGTTCGGAGTCGCCGCCGGCGAAACCTTCCTGAAGGGTCTTGGCAACCACGCCCTCGTCGATGGTGAGGATGAGGACCTTGTAGTCGGTAAGCAGCCCCTGCCCAACAGCCTTGCCGAAGCCGAGGCGGTGGAACTCGGGACCGTACTTGGTCTCGTCATCCATCGAGGCGACGGCCGCGGAGGCGCCCTTGGCTTCCTGCTTGGTGTCGTCGCTGTACACGCGGGGGGTAGCGGTCATGTACAGGCGGCGGTCGGCGCCGATGAAGTTGTCGTCGTGGACGCGGACGAACGCGGACTCGTCGTGACCGGACAGGGTGACACCGGTGGTGCGGTGGGCCTCATCGCACAGGATCAGGTCGAACCGCGGCAGGCCCTGCTTCTGAGCGGCGGAGATGGTGGCGATCGACTGATAGGTCGAGAACACCACCGTCAGGCCCGGCACGGCCTCGACACTGGCCATCTGTGCGATCAGCCGGTCGGGGCTGGTAGTCGCCGGCAGAGCGAGGTCGTGGGTGGACATGTCTTTGTCATCACCCTGGGCCTTCTGCTTGCCGACCTGGGCGTCGGAGCAGACCGCGAAGGCACGTAGCGGGACCTCAGACTCATACGACCACTCACGCAGCGACTGCGAGAGGAGGGCGATAGAGGGCACCAAGAACAGGACGGTGGTGTGCTCACCCTGCCCAGCCTCGGCCCGCTCCTGCTGAAGCCGTTCGGCGATCTTCAGGCTGGTGAAGGTCTTGCCGGTGCCGCAGGCCATGATGAGCTTGCCACGGTCGCGCTCGACAAAGCCAGCGAAGACATCATCGATCGCCGCCTTCTGGTGGGGGCGCGGACTCTTCTTATCCCGCAGCGTCATCTGGACTTCGTGGTCGATGCCCTCCGCGGGCAGGTGCCACTCGACAGCACTGTTCGCGATGTCGGCCAGTCCTATCCGGGTGACCGGGATCTGCTGGCCATCGAGCGCGGCTTCGGCGTTGTCACTCCACTTGTCCGTCGTGGAGATGATCACCCGACGGGTGAAAGGACCCTTGCCGGAGGCCGTGAAGAAGGAGTCGATGTCCTCCTTGCGGACCGTGTGATGCGGCTCGTAGAACTTGCATTGGATCGCGCAGAACTCGCCGGTCCCACGGTCCTGTGCAACCAGGTCGATACCGGTGTCCCGCTTGTCCTGCTCCGCGCCCGGCCAGTCGGCCCACATCCACACCCGGGTGAACTGCTCGGTCCACTGCGGATCGGTGCTGAGGTACTGGACCATGAGTTCTTCGAAACGGGTGCCCCGGTCCCGGTTCCCGGTGGCTCCGTGACGAATCGCCCTGAGTACGTCGTGCACCGTCGTCGTGGTCGCAGCCAACGCGCTCCCCACCCCATCAACTCAGCAGCGCGCCCGTCCGCGCGCCGCATGCCTCACACCAGAATCTTCACAACCCTACTGGTGAGCCCCAGGGCGGAGGGCCAGATCGGCCCTAAAACCGTGACGCGCTCTCGGCTGGCAAGAACGCGGCGGTCAGGAACCTCGGCCGCGAGACAGCCGCACAGCGGCCCAGAATCCCGAAGACGGCAAACCTCCCGAGCGTACCTTGGGGCGATGTCCAACCATCACGTCGACCCGGACGACACCGACCTCCGCTTCGCCCTCCAGATCGCCGGCGCCGAGCTGGCGGATGCGCCCCCGCCTGCCGACTCCCCGCTCGGCCGGCTGCGTCTGTTCGCCGCCGCCAACCCTGGCACGGTCCTGACTGCCGACCACGTCCGCCAGGCCCTCGCCGGCACTCTGCGGGTCATCCCCTCAGATCGCCCCTGAAACCGTGGCGCAATCTTGGCCGCTAAGACTCGGCGGTGCGCGCCGGTCGCCCAAGGGGGCATACCCCCACCCCTTCGCCAATCTCGGCTTCCAGGGCACTGGCGCGGCCGACTCCTGCCTGACGTCGCGCGACGTCAGCGAACGGGTGGTTCCTCGAAGCCCGGCAGGCCCTTGAAGAGAATGCGAGCAAGACGGAGCCGCTCCTCCTTCGACCACTTGACCCTGCGCCACTCCACCGCTATCTGGGGGTTGGTCGTCGACCGGTAGCTGATGACCTCAGGCCGCTCGGCCAGCGGCTCTCCTTCGGGTTCATCATGCTCCGGTACCGGCATCTGCACCATGAGTTGGCCTCCCGCATTTCCGTTCGTCCATCGTTACGTGCGGGACTTCGTCCAGCACTCGCACCTCGCCGGTGTTCAACGAGCCGAGGCGGCTTCCGTACCGACCCTGGTCACCATGGCGAAGGAGGTACAGGTGCGCCGAAACTCCGGGTGTCCCGTCCGACCGGTATGGCTCATGCAGTCGATGTCCACCGCTGCGCCATCGGCCGACGGCTTCACCTTCCACTCGCACGCCATGCACTCGGCCGCGAAGGTGACGTCAGTGCCTGGCTGCTGTGTGATCCGGTGCTTCACGAATCGCAGGACAGAGCGGGTCACGAAGCGTTCTCCGGTGCCCTCAAGGCCTTTGCCATCTGTTCCACCACGTCCGCTCGCACCATGCCGATGTGCACGTACGCCGCGCCCTTGTGGGTGACCATCGGGCGGACGCTGCCCCACACGCTCTCAGGGGCGCCGAGGGCGGCAAGAGCCGCCCGCAGTGCCTCGGTTGCCTCAGTGGCCCTTGCTCGGCTGTCCCGCCACGTCTGCATGTCCATCACCGGCGCCCTCGCGTCTTGTGCGGGTGGCTTCGGATCTCGACGTCGGCGTCCGTGGCCGCGGACAGGTCTCCCCTGTCTCGCGCCTCCTGCCGTTGTCCTACGAGTGCGGCGCATACGTCGCACCCCCGTACCGGTTCCGGAGGCGTCAGTGGAAGTGGCAGGTTCACGGGTCCTGACTGCGTGGTCACGGTCGTTGGCATGGCTACTCCCCGGCTTGGATCTCGCTGCCAATCCATCCTTGGGGCTCTGGCCGAGCGTTCCTACCGTCTTTCCTGTTGCCGCAAGAACTCATCCCGGACGCCCTCGACGAGACTGCGCATGTCGTCGCCGTAAAGCGCCACCGCGGCGAACCTGTCGAACGTGTCAACGTACGTCTGGACGTCCCGCGGGTCCCGCGTTGTCACCTCCGAGTGGAAGGTCTCGACGATGACGAGGCTGTCGTCGTGGATGCTGAAACAGGTCATGGGGAAGTCCGGCTTCCGGCCCGTTTGAGGGACGACGCCGATGGACACGGCGGGGAGCCGTGACAGGGACGCGAGCCGGTCGAGCTGTACGGCCATGACGGCCGGCTCGCAGATCAGCCACCGCAGTACGTGCTCGCAGATGACGAAGTGGAACGAGCGCCCCTCCTCGTACAACACGGCCTGCCGCTCCAGCCGGGCCACCACCGTCCGCGCCTTGGTCTCGTCCGGCAGAGCCGGAGGCAGTGAGAACACCGCCGTGGCGTACTCAGGAGTCTGAAGAAGGCCAGGGATGAGCTGCCCCTGAAACAGCCTGAGTGCCTTCGTGTTGGCCTCGATGCCCTTGATCGTGTTCTGGTGCTTCCACGCCCCCATACGGCGCAGCAGGCGCCACGCCGTGGCTTCCGTGGCCTTGACTCGGGCCGCCGCGAGGAACTGTTCCTTGGCCTCCTCAGACACCCCGAGGGCGGACAGGACGAGGTCGACGTCCTGCACCGTGGGCATGGTCCGGCCGTTCTCGATCTTCGAGAGCTTGGCTGCGGACATGGAAGCCCTACGAGCCACTGCGCTGCCGGTCAGTCCCGATGCCTCGCGCAGTGTCCGCAGTGCTCTTCCGAGGGATTCAGTGGTCAGTGGTGCCGCTCCCAGTAGGTCGCGAACAGCACGGCCCGGGAGAGAGCCAGGTCCCGGTATCCCCGGTACTCCGGGAGGCGGTCGGCGGGCAGGAGTTCACCGCCGAGGAACCGGCCCTCGGGGGTGTAGTGCATCCGGTACACGTCGCGGTCGTCGAAGAGCCAGAAGTCGTGGTCGGGCAGACCCTCCACGTCTTGTTCGGCAAGGTCGATGATGCCGATCGACTCCCCGGCCTTGATGTTGCCGGGGTAGGCCGCCAGCTCGTAGCGCAGGTAGTCGGTCAGCGGAGAGCGCAGGACGTGGACACGGGATACTTGCTTGCCCTTGTCGGCCATGGACCGCACCCACGGGTTGTCGTCCCACTCCGGCCCCATGTCCTCGCCGGCCAGGAAGCGCGCGATCTCCTCGCGCTCCTCCTCCACGTCGTACTCGGCCAGCGTCTCCAGCCGGAACGCGGTCCGCTCGAACGTTTCGAAGAGGCGCCCGAACCCCTCACCGGTGAGCACGGAAGTACTCCTCCAGCACGGCCGCGGGGACCATGACCGCCGTCTCGCCCTCGGGCAGGTCGAGTTGTGCCAGGCGCTCAGGGTCGTTGATCACGTAACCCTGCACGACGTAGTCCTTCCCGTCGGCTGTGCCCCACAGGGTGGGGCAGGTGCCGTTCTTGCAGTCCGGGTCTCCCGAGAGCTTCCGCAGCGGTGCGCCCACGGCTTTCCCCCTCCTGTCGGCAGCTTGGTCAAGCCCGATGCTCCCGACCTGCCAACTTCCGGGTCAAGCTCCCCGGCTTTCCAGAACAGGAAACCCGGCAGGCACCCGGTCGTCAGAGATCCCGCACCCGGGAGCAGCCCCGACCGAAGGCGTGCGCAGGTCCCTGCCTTGCCCTCATAGCCCGGATGTAGCCCCAGGTCAGGACCGGTACGGGCACCGTCAGCGGGTCAGCACCAAGTCAGCACGCTCCCAGGAAAAGCCCGGAATCAGCCCGAGAAAGCAAGAAGGGGCCAGACCTTGCGATCTGGCCCCTGACCTGGGGTTTCATGATCTGACCAGCGGTTCAGCCGATCAAGGAATCACCCGTCACACGTTGAAGCGGAACTCCACCACATCCCCGTCCCGCATGATGTAGTCCTTGCCCTCCATCCGCGCCTTGCCCTTGGCGCGGGCGTCGGCGACCGAGCCGGTCTCGACCAAGTCGGCGAAGGAGATGACCTCGGCCTTGATGAACCCCTTCTGGAAGTCGGTGTGGATCACACCGGCCGCCTCGGGGGCCGTGGCGCCCTTCTTGATGGTCCAGGCGCGGGACTCCTTGGGTCCGGCCGTGAGGTAGGTCTGCAGGCCGAGGGTGTGGAAGCCGACACGGGCGAGCGTCGCCAGGCCGGGCTCCTCCTGACCGACCGACTGCAGGAGTTCCAGGGCCTCATCCTCGTCCAGTTCGGCGAGGTCCGCCTCCAGCTTGGCGTTGAGGAAGATCGCCTCGGCCGGGGCGACCAAGGCACGCTGCTCGTCCTTGAAGTCCTCGTCGATCAGTTCTTCCTCATCGACGTTGAAGACGTACAGGAACGGCTTGGTGGTGAGCAGGTGCAGGTCGTGCAGGAGTTCGGCACGCTCACTGCCCTGGACGATGCCGTGGGCGAAGAGCGTGTCGCCCTTCTCCAGGATCTCCTTGGCCTCCTCGACCGCCTTGACCTTGGACACCACGTCCTTCTTGATCCGCGACTCCTTCTGGAGACGGGGAAGTACCTTCTCGATCGTCTGGAGGTCGGCCAGGATCAGCTCGGTGTTGATCGTCTCGATGTCGTTCTTGGGTGAGACCTTGCCGTCGACGTGGACGACGTTCTCGTCCTTGAAGGCGCGGATCACCTGGCAGATCGCATCGGACTCGCGGATGTTCGCGAGGAACTTGTTACCCAGGCCCTCACCCTCCGAGGCACCCCGCACGATGCCGGCGATGTCAACGAAGTCGACCGTGGCCGGAAGGATGCGCTGCGAGCCGAAGATCGATGCCAGCTTGGCGAGGCGGCCGTCCGGGACGCCGACCACGCCGACGTTCGGCTCGATCGTGGCGAACGGGTAGTTGGCCGCCAGCACGTCGTTCTTGGTCAGGGCGTTGAACAGGGTCGACTTGCCGACATTGGGCAGGCCGACGATTCCGATCGTGAGCGACACGTTGCGACTTCCCGTAGATAAGAGGGCCAGGGGCTGCCAGGGCCAGGGACACTGGCCGATCCACCAGTCTACGGCGTCCCCGGCGGGGGCCTCCCGGAAGCGTCGAACGCCCGCCAAGGTCTCTTCATCGGCGTGTCTGAGGGGCGATTCGACACATAAGCAGACCTAAGTTGGTCCAGTGGAGCAACACAGAACGCGACCTCCGGGCGACGGACCGCGACGGGGTACGCCATCGCCCGCCCAGCTGCCCCCGCAGGAACGGCGCCGACCGGGCGGCGGGCGCAGGCCGGTGCAGGGCGGGGAGCGGAGCGCACGACGAGTACGGGTCCCGCGGCCCGTGCCGCCGGGCCGGAGGCTGCCGAATCCCCGGCTCACCGGGCTCGGTACCGGGCTGTTCTGCGCGACGGTGATGCTCCTGCTCGGCTGCCTGGACCGCCTGCTGTTCGGCGTGTCCCTGCCGGTGTACGGGGTGCTGTTCCTGCCGGTGTGCGTGCTCACCGCGCTGTGGGTGCGGGGCGGGGACATCCTGACCGCCCCGGTGGTCGTACCGATCGCGTTCACCGTCGGCCTGTTTCCCCTCGCCGACGGCAGCGGTGGGCTGCTCGGACGCTTGATGGGGCTGGTCACCGGGCTGGCCACCCAGGCCGGCTGGCTGTACGGGGGGACGCTCGTCACCGGGGTGATCGTGCTCGTCCGGCGGGTGCGGTGGGTACGGCGGCGCCGGCGGCGCGGCTGAGCGGTGCCTGCCAACGGCACGGCTCAGGGTGCCAGCGGCGCCGCTACCGCTGTTGGGCCTGGGCCGCTCTCATGGCCGCCCCGACGATTCCCGCGTTGTTCTGCAGCCGCGCGGGGACGATCTCGGCCTCGATGCCCTCGATGTAGTGCAGGTACTTGTTCGCCTTGCGGCTGACCCCGCCGCCGATGATGAACAGTTCGGGAGAGAACAACATCTCCACGTGTGCCAGGTACTTCTGGACACGGTGCGCCCAGTGTTCCCAGCTCAGGTGGTGGTCCTCCTTGGCCTTGCTGGACGCGCGCTTCTCGGCGTCGTGACCGTGCAGCTCCAGATGCCCCAGTTCGGTGTTGGGGACCAGGGCACCGTCCACGAGGACGGCGCTGCCGATGCCGGTACCGAAGGTGAGCAGGATGACCGTGCCCCGGCGGCCCCGTCCGGCACCGAACTGCATCTCGGCCACGCCCGCTGCGTCCGCATCGTTGACCACGGTCACCGGCAGCCCGCCGAGTCTGTCGCTGAACAGGCCGCGCGCGTCCGTGTGGATCCAGCTCTTGTCGACGTTCGCCGCCGTACGGACCAGGGCACCGCCGGTGACCACTCCGGGAAAGGTCAGCCCGACCGGGCCGGTCCAGCCGAAGTGGTCGATCACCTGCTTGACCCCGTCGGCGACGCCGTCCGGCGTCGCCGGATGCGGGGTGAGTACCTTGTGGCGCTCCTGGGCCAGGTCCCCCCTGTCCAGGTCTACAGGGGCGCCCTTGATCCCGGATCCGCCGATGTCCACGCCGAAGATCTGCATGGCTCCACGTTACGACGGATCACGGACAGTCACTGCGGAATGCAGCGTCGCGCGCTCCCGCCGTTCACCGCCCGGTTGCGTCCGGGGCGCCGGACCCGCCTCGTTCGGCGACGAGGGCCGCGGCCTCCTCGCGCAGGTCCCGACGGAGTTCCTTGGGCAGCGAGAAGGTGATGGACTCCTCGGCCGCCTTGACGATCTCCACGCTCCCGTAACCGCGCTCGGCGAGCCACTCCAGGACCTGCTCGACCAGGACCTCCGGCACGGAGGCGCCGGAGGTGACACCGACCGTGGTGACGCCCTCCAGCCAGGCCTCGTCGATCTCAGCGGCGAAGTCGACGAGGTGGGCATCGCGTGCACCGGCGAGCTTGGCGACCTCGACCAGCCGCTTGGAGTTGGAGGAGTTGCGCGAGCCGACGACCACGACCAGCTCGGCCTCGGCGGCCATCTGCTTCACGGCGAGCTGACGGTTCTGCGTGGCGTAGCAGATGTCGTCGCTGGGCGGGGAGAGCAGGTGCGGGAACTTGGACTTCAGGGCGTCGACGGTCTCCATGGTCTCGTCGACGGAGAGGGTGGTCTGGGAGAGCCAGACCACCTTCGCCCGGTCGCGGACCTCGACCTTGGCGACGTCCTCGGGGCCGTCGACCAGCTGGATGTGGTCGGGGGCTTCGCCGGAGGTGCCGATGACCTCTTCGTGGCCCTCGTGCCCGATCAGGAGGATGTCGTAGTCCTCGTTGGCGTAGCGGACGGCCTCCTTGTGAACCTTGGTGACCAGGGGGCAGGTGGCGTCGATGGTGGTGAGCCGGCCCCGCGCTGCCTCCTCGTGGACCACCGGTGCGACGCCGTGCGCCGAGAACATGACGATGTTGCCGGGCGGCACCTCCTCGGTCCGCTCGACGAAGATCGCGCCCTTCTTCTCCAGGGTCTGCACGACGTACTTGTTGTGGACGATCTCGTGCCGGACGTAGATCGGGGCCCCGTACTGTTCGAGCGCCCTCTCAACGGCGATCACGGCGCGGTCCACACCGGCGCAGTAGCCCCGGGGGGCGGCGAGCAGGACACGGCGGCCAGGCGAAGCGGTCATGCCCCCCATCGTAAGGCCGGGTCCGGCGGCGCAGGGATCGCGCGCGCGGGGTCCCTGCGGGGAAGAGCGGTGAACGCGCCCGACACCGGAACGGCGGTTTCCGTAACCGGCGGTGACCACCGGATGCGGTGCTGTCCCGATTCCGTGACCTCACCGCCGTCCTGCTGGTGGTTCGCGGTGCCGGCGATGGGGGTTGCCGGCAGGGGGCGGGGCGGTCCGAGGGCTGCTGTCACCGCCGCCGGGTGACGGCACGAGGGGCAGCAGGGCCACCGCCGCCAAGGCCCTGCGCGGCGGGCGTCGCGAAGGGGGCCGGGAACTGGCGGCGTTGATGTCGGTGCCGGCCGCTACCCTCGCCGCATGGCTGTGAACACGTCCCCCGAAGCCCCGCTCCCCGTCGGCGAGGTCTCACGGATGATCGGGGGCTGGATCGACCGGCTCGGGACGGTCTGGGTCGAGGGACAGATCACGCAATTGTCGCGGCGGCCGGGTGCCGGGGTGGTGTTTCTGACCCTGCGGGACCCGTCGTACGACATCTCCGTCGGCGTGACTTGTTACCGGCAGGTGTTCGATGCCGTGGCGAATGTGGTCAGCGAGGGCGCCCGCGTCGTCGTACTGGCGAAACCCGAGTGGTACGCGCCGCGCGGGCAGCTGTCGCTGCGGGCTGCCGAGATCAGGCCCGTGGGCGTCGGTGAGCTGCTGGCCCGGCTTGAGCAGCTGAAGAAGGCACTGGCGACCGAGGGCCTGTTCGCGGCGGAACGAAAGAAGCCGCTGCCGTTCCTGCCGCAGCTGATCGGCCTGGTCTGCGGGCGCGCCTCGGCCGCGGAGCGGGACGTGCTGGAGAACGCCCGGCACCGTTGGCCCGCCGTCCGCTTCGAGGTGCGCAACGTCGCCGTCCAGGGCGTGCACGCCGTCCCACAGGTCGTCCGGGCGGTGAAGGAGTTGGACGAGATCGCGGACGTGGACGTCATCATCGTCGCCCGGGGTGGCGGCAGCGTGGAGGATCTGCTGCCGTTCTCTGACGAGCAGTTGGTGCGAGCAGTGGCACGGTGCCGTACGCCGGTGGTGTCGGCGATCGGGCACGAACCCGACAACCCACTGCTGGACCACGTGGCCGACCTGCGCGCCTCCACCCCGACGGACGCGGCCAAGAAGGTCGTCCCGGACGTGGGCGAGGAGTTCGAGCGGGTGCGGATGCTGCGGGACCGGGCGCGGCGCTGCGTGCACGCGTTCCTGGAGCGGGAGGAGCGCGGGCTGGCGCACGCGCTGGCCCGGCCCTCGATGGAGGACCCGCACCGGATGATCGACGAGCGGGCCGACCACGTGGCCTCCCTCCTCGGCCGCAGCCGGCGCACCCTGGGGCATCTGTTGGACCGTGCGGACTCGGAGCTGGCGCACACGCACGCGCGCGTGGTGGCCCTTTCCCCCGCGGCCACGCTGAAGCGGGGCTATGCGGTGCTGCAGAAGTCGGACGGGCACGTGGTGCGCGGTCCGGACGAGGTGTCGGAGGGCGAGGCGCTGCGGGCCCGTGTCGCCGATGGTGAATTCACAGTGAAGGTGGACGAATGACGGGCAAGACGGACGAGACGCTCTCGTACGAGCAGGCGCGGGACGAACTGATCGAGGTCGTACGGCGGCTGGAGGCGGGCGGCACGGCGCTGGAGGAGTCCCTGGCGCTGTGGGAGCGCGGCGAGGAGTTGGCCACGGTGTGCCGGCGCTGGCTGGAAGGGGCGCGGGCCCGGCTGGACGCGGCGCTGGCCGAGGAGGCCGGGAGCGAGGACGGCGGCACCGAGTAGGTCCGGACGGAGGCAGTGAATCGGATCACCACACCCCACTTTTCGTTGAACATTAAATCTAAATGCGCGTAGGGTCGGTGCCGTAAGCCGGTCCGGTACCCCGGACCGGACGTGCACCCGAGGAAGTCACCCATGTCTCTCGCTCTTGACCCCGCCGCCCAGGACCTGCTGTTCCGTGAGGCCCGCACCGCGAACGCCTTCACCGACGAGCAGGTGACCGACGAGCAGGTCCAGGCGATCTACGACCTGGTCAAGTACGGTCCCACCGCCTTCAACCAGACCCCGCTGCGCATCACCCTGGTCCGCTCCCCCGAGGCCCGTGAGCGCCTGGTCGAGCACATGGCCGAGGGCAACCGGGCCAAGACCGCCATCGCCCCGCTGGTCGCGATCCTCTCCGCGGACAACGAGTTCCACAAGGAGCTGCCGACCCTCTTCCCGGCCTTTCCACAGGCCAAGGACGTCTTCTTCGCCGAGCGCCCGGCCCGCGAGGGCTCCGCGTCGATGAACGCGGCCCTGCAGGCCGCGTACTTCATCGTGGGCGTCCGCGCCGCGGGCCTGGCCGCAGGCCCGATGACCGGCTTCAACGCCGAGGGCGTCCGCAAGGAGTTCCTGGACGACGACCACACCCCGCTGATGGTCGTCAACATCGGCAGGCCGGGCCCCGGCGCCTGGCACCCCCGCTCGCCCAGGCTGTCGTACGACGACGTCGTCACGACCGTCTGACCCGTTCCGCACATGGCAGAGGCCCCCGGTGTCACCGGGGGCCTCTGCCATGGCGTGGTGTGGTGTGCACGGGCGGGCTCACCGCATCTTCAGCGCCTCCGCCATCTTCGCCAGCTCCGCGAAGGGCGCCGTACCGGCCACGACCGTCGTGGAACCGGGCGTGTCCTGCAGGACGAGGGCGTCGTAGCGACCACCGGTGTAACGGGTCCAGGCACGGTCGCCGATCTTCTCGGTCTGCTTCGTGGCCGAGGCGCCCTGGCTGGCCTGGTCGATGAAGTCGGCGCGCCTCTGCGTGGACTGCTCGATCTGCACGTACTGGCCGTCCGGGGTCTGGAAGCCCAGGTGCCAGCGGTCGGAGTTCTCGCCCTGGAAGCGTACGGAGGTCGCCTTCCAGGTGCTCGGCAGTCCTTCGGGTGCGGCCACCGGGTAGCCCGCCGCCCGGCGGGCCGTGAGCAGCTCGACCTGGTAGTCGACCCGCTTGAGGTCAGGCGCGTGATCGTCGTGCGGGATGGCGAACAGGTAGACGACCCCCGCCGCGATGCTGATCAGGGCCAGGGAGAGGATCATGTCCCGGGCCGTCTTCTGCTTGCCTTTCAAACCTGCCACGCCCTCTATCGTCGCAGGTGCCCCTTGCGCTCATCCGTGGGGTCCACTGCTCACTTTGTCTGCCCAACGATAGAGTCAGGGTCATTACCCTCATCCGGCCGTCGTCGTATCAGAAAGGTGCGCTCCGATGACCGAGCATCATCATCTCCCGTCCGAGCTGGACGTCCCCTCCGAGGCACCCGACCGCAACCTTGCCCTGGAACTTGTCCGGGTGACCGAAGCCGCCGCCATGGCCGCGGGCCGCTGGGTCGGGCGCGGCGACAAGAACGGCGCCGACGGTGCCGCGGTGCGCGCCATGCGCACCCTCGTCTCCACCGTGTCGATGAACGGTGTCGTCGTCATCGGCGAGGGCGAGAAGGATGAAGCCCCGATGCTCTTCAACGGGGAGCGCGTGGGCGACGGCACCGGTGCCGAGGTCGACATCGCCGTCGACCCGATCGACGGCACCACGCTGACGGCCAAGGGCATGCCGAACGCGATCGCCGTCCTCGCCGCCGCCGAGCGCGGCGCCATGTTCGACCCGTCCGCCGTGTTCTACATGGACAAGCTGGTCACCGGCCCGGAGGCGGCGGACTTCGTCGACATCGACGCGCCGGTGGCGGTGAACATCCGGCGGATCGCCAAGGCGAAGCGGTCCACGCCGGAGGACGTCACCGTCGTCATCCTGGACCGGCCGCGACACGAGGGCCTGATCCAGGAAGTCCGGGAGGCCGGCGCACGCATCAAGCTGATCTCCGACGGAGACGTCGCCGGCTCGATCTACGCGCTACGCGAGGACACCGGCGTGGACCTGCTGCTCGGTATCGGCGGTACCCCCGAGGGCATCATCTCGGCCTGCGCCGTCAAGTGCCTCGGTGGCACGATCCAAGGCAAGCTGTGGCCCAAGGACGACGAGGAGCGTGCGCGGGCCATCGACGCCGGGCACGATCTGGACCGGGTACTCACGACGGACGATCTGGTCTCCGGTGAGAACGTGTTCTTCGTGGCGACCGGCATCACCGATGGCGAACTGCTGCGGGGCGTGCGCTACCGGTCGGAGACCGCGCTGACCGAGTCGATCGTGATGCGGTCGAAGTCGGGAACGGTGCGGCGGATCGACTCCGAACACCGGCTCAGCAAGCTGCGGGCCTACAGCGCGATCGATTTCGACCGGGCCAAGTAGCGCACCGGCACGACAACGACGAGGCAGCGCCCCCTGTGCGGAGGGGGTGCTGCCGGGTCAACACCCAAGCGCTCCGCTGTCACGTGCCGCACCCTGTGCCGTCGGTCGCTGCGGCACCACCGCGGCTGGTCACGCGGTTCCCGCGCCCTTTGAGGACGCTGTGGAACCGAAGACCGCAGTGTGCTCCGCCCGACTCGCTCAGCCCGCAATGCGATCCGCCGTCGCCCGCGCGGCCTTCTTCAGCTCCATCTCCCGGCGGCGACGCCTTGCGAGAACCACTCGGCGTTCCGCCGCCGTGAGGCCGCCCCACACTCCGTACGGCTCGGGCTGGAGGAGAGCGTGCTCACGGCACTCCACCATCACCGGGCAACGGGCGCAGACACGCTTGGCCGCCTCCTCGCGGGACAGCCGGGCGGCGGTCGGCTCCTTCGAGGGGGCGAAGAACAGGCCAGCCTCGTCGCGCCGGCACACTGCCTCGGTGTGCCAGGGAGCGTCTTGGTCCCTGTCGCGCGTCGGCACCTGCTGGGCCGGAACGGCAGCGACCTGCAGGGACGAATGCGGCGGTTGCAGCACGGTCTACTCCTGACGACGGCTTCGCGAGCGAGAGACGATGCAGCAACCCCTACCCGCTGTGCGCGCTCCTATGCACAGCGTCTCCAACCACGGGCGCACGGCGGCTCGTTCACACCCCTGGGGCCAATTCCGGCCGAGCAGACCGAGCCCTTCCGGCCGCCCGCGTATTCGCGACCGTCAACGGTCAAGATGTTTGCGCAGCTTCCGTTCCACCTTGTCCTGGACCCGCTCCAGGATGTCCGCCACGCGCTTGCCACGCCTGGGGCGCGCCTCGACGTTGCCCAGGACGGCCCACCCGTCGACGTACACGACCGGGGCGTCGGGTGCGACCGAGTCCAGCGTGTCCACCTCGAAATTGCCCAGCACTCCCCCGCCAGTGCCACGCAGCGAGATGTTCTCCGGAACCCGGATCTGGACGTCGCCGAAGACCGAGACTGCCTTGATCACGACCTGCTGGTACTCGAAGATCGCCTCGCTGAGGTCGATCTCGACGCTGCCGAAGACCGCGTAGGCGTGCAGCCGGCGTCCGGCACGCCAGCGCCCCCGGCGCACGGCGCTGCTGAAGACGGCCACCACATTGGCGTCGGCCTCGACCGGGACCGTACCGGACGCGGGGCGGGGTGGGACCGGGGTGTAGGAAGGGGCGGACGGGCCGTGGTGAGCGGCGGGCAGGTCTCGGACGAAGACGTCCAGTTCACCCACCGTCTTGGCGTGCAGCACTCCGTCGACGCGCTCGGCGTGCTCGTCCGCGGTCAGCCGCCCCTCGGCGAGGGCCTCGCGGAGGATGTCGGCGACCCGGTCACGGTCGGCGTCCGATGCGCGCAGTTCGGAGACGCGCGGTCCGGCGTCCTGGGTTCGGGCGGGCTTCTGGGCGGGCTTCTGGAGGTCCACGACAGTAGCGTACCGAAACGCGATAGATCGCGACTAGGGGCTGTGGACAACCCGCGTGTCCGAACTGAGCCTCACCTCACAGGTTCGGCGTCGGCGGCAGGTTCTACGCTGGTGAGGCCCGTCGGCGTCGACGGGCGGCCGTCCGTCAGAGTGAGGAATGGGCTGAGATGCCGAGTAGTTCCACCCGCCCAGCGTTCGAGTACACCGACCTGCTCCCCCAGGGTGAGGACACCACCCCATACCGGCTGGTGACCTCCGAGGGCGTCTCCACGGTCGAAGGGCCGGACGGGCGGACGTTCCTCACGGTGGAACCGGAGGCGCTGCGCAAGCTGGCCGCGGAAGCCGTCCACGACATCCAGCATTACCTGCGCCCGGCCCACCTGGCACAGTTGCGCCGCATCGTCGACGACCCGGAGGCGTCGAGCAACGACAAGTTCGTCGCGCTCGACCTGCTGAAGAACGCCAATATCGCGGCGGCCGGGGTGCTCCCCATGTGCCAGGACACCGGCACGGCGATCGTGATGGGCAAGCGCGGGCAGAACGTCCTGACCGAAGGAGAGGACGACAAGCACCTCTCACACGGCATCCACGACGCCTACACCAAGCTCAACCTGCGCTACTCGCAGATGGCTCCGCTCACCATGTGGGAGGAGAAGAACACCGGCTCCAACCTGCCGGCCCAGATCGAGCTGTACGCGACCGACGGCGGCGCCTACAAGTTCCTGTTCATGGCGAAGGGCGGCGGCTCCGCCAACAAGTCCTTCCTCTACCAGGAGACGAAGGCCGTCCTGAACGAGTCCGCCATGATGAAGTTCCTGGAGGAGAAGATCCGCTCGCTCGGTACGGCCGCCTGTCCGCCGTACCACCTGGCGATCGTCGTCGGCGGTACCAGTGCCGAGTACGCGCTGAAGACCGCGAAGTACGCCTCCGCCCACTACTTGGACAACCTGCCCACCGAGGGCTCGCCGCTCGGCCACGGCTTCCGGGACGAGGAGTTGGAGGAGAAGGTCTTCGAGCTGACCCAGAAGATCGGCATCGGCGCGCAGTTCGGCGGCAAGTACTTCTGCCACGACGTCCGCGTGGTCCGTCTTCCCCGGCACGGTGCGTCCTGTCCGGTCGCCATCGCCGTCTCCTGCTCGGCCGACCGCCAGGCACTGGCGAAGATCACTCCCGAGGGCGTCTTCCTGGAGCAGTTGGAGAAGGACCCGGCGCGCTTCCTGCCGGAGACCACGGACGAGCACCTCGACGAGTCCTCCGACGTCGTCCGGATCGACCTGAACCAACCGATGGAGACGGTCCTCGCCGAGTTGACCAAGTACCCGGTCAAGACCCGGCTCTCGCTGACCGGTCCACTGGTCGTGGCCCGGGACATCGCCCATGCCAAGATCAAGGAGCGGTTGGACGCGGGCGAGGAGATGCCTCAGTACCTGAAGGACCACCCGGTGTACTACGCCGGGCCGGCGAAGACCCCCGAGGGATACGCCTCCGGTTCCTTCGGCCCGACGACGGCCGGCCGCATGGACTCGTACGTAGCGCAGTTCCAGGCCGCGGGCGGCTCGAAGGTGATGCTCGCCAAGGGCAACCGCAGCAAGCAGGTCACCGACGCGTGCCACGCGCACGGCGGCTTCTACCTCGGTTCGATCGGTGGGCCGGCGGCCCGTCTCGCCCAGGACTGCATCAAGAAGGTCGAGGTCCTGGAGTACGAGGAACTGGGCATGGAAGCCATCTGGAAGATCGAGGTCGAGGACTTCCCGGCGTTCATCGTGGTGGACGACAAGGGCAACGACTTCTTCCAAAACCCGGCTCCGCAGCCGACGTTCACGAACATCCCCGTCCGGGGGCCTGGCCTCGGCTGACCTGTCCGCGACACCCGCAGGGAGCCCCCGGCCGTGGCCGGGGGCTCCCTGCGTACCCGGGCTCCGCTGCGGGGTACGGGCTGGTCGTGACGTGTCGCCGGAGCGGTGGGCACGGGCGCCCGGGGCCGTCCGGGACGGCCGGGCCCACCGGTCCAGGATCGGAAGCGCATCGGAAGCGGCGAAACCAGCCCCGACTTGGCGAAGGTCGGGCAGAGTGACTCCGGTCGTACCGACGAGACGAGCGAGAACCCGGTGCTCTGCCGGGAACTGCGAGGACCGATGAACCACACCTACAAGCCGCCGAGCGTGTTACCCACGGCCGGCCAGGACCGGATATACGCGCTGCTCATCGCGGGTGTCCCCCTGCTGCTGATCCTGCTGATAGGCGCCCTGCCCCGACTGGCCACGGACAGCACCGGGTCCACCGGCGCGACCGTGGACAGCTACCGTGGCCACTCCTACGAGCCGCGGGTCACACGCTCGGCGGCGCCGGACACCGCCACGACCTACAGCACGGCGCCGTGGGGACCCGCCGACGGCCCGGACACCACGGACACCTACCCGAGCCCGCTCGACACGGAGAGCGGGCTCGGGAACACCGGGTATCCCGCGAACCCGGTGAGCCCGGTGAGCACGGCAAGCGCCGAGGACACGGCCGGGGCCGGGGCGACGGGTCCCGCCGCGACGGTCGTCCGCTACTACGCGGCCATCAACGCCCACGACTTCCGGACCGCCTGGGACCGGGGCGGCAAGAACCTCGCCCCGTCCTTCTCGGCCTTCGTATCGGGCTTCGACAAGACCGAGCAGGACCAGGTCACGGTCAACTCCGTCCAGGGCACGACGGTCTCGGTGGCCCTGCTCGCGCGGCAGAGCGACGGCTCGCAGAAGTCGTACCGCGGCCACTACACCGTGGTGAACGGAATCATCACCAAAGCCTCGATGACCCCTACTGGTTGAACAGAGCGGAGCAACGACGCCATGGCGACCGACACCCTTTCCGTTCCCGCTCAGCCGCCGGGGCCGCCCGGACCGGCCCCGGACCTGCGGTCCGGGTACACCGCGAGCAATGCCACCCGGCTGCTGTGCGCGGGCACCTATCTCGATCCGGTGTACCGCGCCACCGTCATCCGTGAGTTGCTGACCCACCGCTTCCGGGTGGTGGCACCGTCGTACGGTTACGACGCGGTCCCCGTGCTCGCACATGCCCTGGCGGCACGCCGGCTGCACCGTGCCCGGCTGGTCGTCCTCGCCGCGGGCCTCCTCCTCACCTTCCTCCTCACCCGCGCCGGCGTCCTGAACGTGGTCACCGCGTCGCTGACGGAGGTGTGGCTGGTGTGGGTCACCGCGTACTTACGGCGGGTCATCACCCTGCAGACCCTGATGACCCGGCTGCGCCGCCGCACCGGCCCGGGGGACCGGACGAGCGGGTTCGACGGCTCCCGCCCCGAGCACCGCCGGCTGACCGCCGAGCTGGTGGCCAAGATCAACCAGGAGCAGGCGTCGGACGGCACTCTGATCCGCTACGGCGGCTACAAACCGTTCGTCGGCGCGGGCACACAGGTGCGAAGCTGGTCCACCGCCCTGCTGCTGGTCGGCGCGCCGCTGCCGGAGGTCGAGCACCGCCGACATGGACCGGGCGCCCCCACGCCCCCTGAAGCAACCCGTCAGGAACCGGAGCGGAAGGAAGTCATCCCCTTCACCGTGGGGGACATCACCGACTACGTCGCCGACCGCATGAACGCCGAACTGCGCGACCGGGCCCGCCCGTCGGAACGGATCGACGGACTCGCCGTCGAACGGAGCACGTTCACCACCTCCGTCACCACCCGCCTCGGAGTGTGGGAGCCGTCCCCGGGAGAGCACGACGGCCACTGGGAGGACTCCTACCACTCGAAACGCACCTACCTGTGCGTCCGGGTGGGATCGTGGAGCCAGGAGCTGGTCACCACGACGTTCGCGGGCTTCGACCTCAAGGGGAACACGCTGCACACCGAGTTCTACTCGTACGTGCTGGCGCCGGTCCACGCAAGCTTCCACCTGGTGGACCGGCTCCCCGCCGCCCTGAACGTCCGGCTGCTGCTCAGGGTCGCCTGGCACACCCTGCGCAGCACACCCGAGGCCACGCTGCGGCCCGTCCTCGCCCAGTTGCGCTCCTGGCTGCCCAACCTCCTCCCATGGCGGTGGAACAAGACCCGGATCTGGGTGCTGCAACCGCGCGACACCAGCGAGTTCCGCCTCGGCCGCTACGCGGACACCATGCTGAACCGCGGTGCGCTCGCCAGTATCCGGGAGCTGGCGACGGCCGACGACTTCCACGTCTTCTTCCAGAGGACGGACATGATCAAGTACACCCAGATCGTGGAACGCCAACTCCTCCAGTTCACCCGGGAGTTCCTGCACAAGCACAACGTGGACCTGGCGGACCACCAAGCCCGCCAGACGAAGATCCTCAACGACTACGGGAGCAACAACAACTTCGTGGACAGGAACTACGGAAACGTCAACTCGGGGACGCAGAACTACCAGCGCGGCTCTGGCGGCAGCCAGGGGGAGGGATCCTCATGACCGGAACTTCTACGGGCGGCATCTCCGGCAGCAGCAGCAACTACGGAAGCGGCAACGACTTCGGCCGCAACAACAACTTCGTGAACAGCAACAACGGCACCGTCAACTCGGGGACGCAGAACTTCTACGACGGCGCCCCGCCCGGCGCCGACCCCGGGCCCCGGACCCAGGAGGGTCCTGGCCCTTCCCCGGACCGCGGCCGCAACGTCTTCGTCATCCACGGGCGGGACGAGGAGGTGCGGATGAAGATGTTCGACCTCCTGCGCCTGCTCGATCTGCGTCCGCTGGAGTGGGAGGACCTGGTCAGGGCCACCGGCAAGACGGCGCCGTTCCTCGGCGAGGTCATCGCGAAGGCCCCCGCTCAGGCCCAAGCGGCCCTCGTGCTGCTCACCCCGGACGACGTCGTGCAGCTGCACCCGGAACTGCGGGGTGCGAACGAGCCGCCCTATGAAAGCGGGCCGACGGGTCAGCCCCGGCCGAACGTGCTGATCGAACTGGGCATGGTGCTGATGGCCTACCCGGAGCGCACGCTGCTGGTGGAGGTCGGTCCACTGCGCACGATCTCCGACATCGCCGGCATGAACGTCATCCGGTTCGACGGCTCGGCCACCGCCCTGGGCAAGATCACCGAACGGTTGAAACTGGCCGGCTGCAAGGTCAACGACACCGGTTCCGACTGGCGCCAGACCTGGCCGTACCGCCACCTGTCGGCGTACGGCCGCACCGGGCGGGACGTGCCGCCGTCCCGCTGAGCCGCGGTACGGGCCCCGTGGTCGTCCAGGGCCGAGGGGGGAGGGCCCGTACCGCTCTTCACCGTGGCGGCGGACGTCCGGCATCAGACGTAGCGCCGGACGCCCGCCGCCAGGGTGGCCAGGAACGCACCGACCTCCCGCAGGTTGATCCGCGCCAGCTCGCCGGGCCGGACCACCACGTGCAGCTCACGGCAGACCATCCGTTCCCACGAGTGCACGACGAACGACAGCAGGATCAGCCGCAGCAGGCTGTCCTCGTCGAGGTCGTGCAGCCTGGCGAGCCCCGCCCCGGTCAACGGCATGGTCACCCGTTCCAGCTGGCCGTGGCGGTGGACGGCGTCCCACAGCCGGTCCAGACCGAGCCACAGGTCCTGCACTCCGGAGGAGGCGACGCAGTCGTTGCCCATCCGGCTGTAGGCGACGGCGAAGACCAGCTGCGGCCGGTTGCCAAGAACGGCGACGGTCCCGATCGGATACCGCTCGCGCTTGCCCCGCGGTTTGTCCCGCGCACTCTCCCGCGCCACCGGGGACACGCCGTCCAGCGCGACGGCCAGCTCCGCGTCCAGCCGCCCGGCGTCCCCCGCGTAGTGGCGGGCGAGCAACTGCCCTTGCACGCTCGCGTCGTTGATGACCACACCGTCGTCGACCAGCGTGTCGAAGGTGTCGGTGAACCCCACCACCAGATGGCCGGGCTGATCGAAGAGGTCGCCCTCCCCCACCGTCACCGTCATGCCGGGGCGCCCGAACTCCTGCCGTACAGCGGACTGCGGACGCGCCCGGGCCAGTCCCCAGGCCAGGCACAGGGCCACGGAGGCGAACAGCACCGGACCGGGGCGGGAAACGGTGCCCGGGAACAACTGGCCGGCGAACTGCACGACGGCAGACACACCGCCGAAGGCCGCCAACACGCTGCCCACGAACACCCGTCGCCCACGCCGCGACCCCGGAAGCCGGGGACGTGCCAGACGGAACGACGGGAGCGGACCGGTCGATCGCATGTTTCCCTCCAAAACACCTTGGTACGCTGACGACACTGCTGTCGGGACGCCACGCAGCGGAGGGGGCGAAGCGCGTGCAGACCCGCACACCCTGCGTGCGCGTACACGTCCTGGGCCCCGTCCGCCTGGACGTGAACGGCACTCCGGTGCGTCTCACCCCGCTGACCGCGCGGCTGCTGGTCCGCCTGGTCGCCGCCGAGGGCGGGGCCGTGACCGCACGACAGCTCTACCGGGACGTCTGGCAGCAGACCGTCGAACTGCCACGCCAGGACCTGCGCAACCGCAACGAGGTGCAGAAACGGATCCTGGAGCTGCGACGCGCGTTCGACCTCGCCGGCCCCGGTCAGGGCGCCCGGATCGTCACCACCGGACAGCTGCCGACCGCGCGCGGGGCCGAGAGCACCTACCAGCTGAACCTGTCCGTGGCCGAATTGGACAGCACCGAGTTCACTCATCTGGTGGGCGACGCGCTGCGTGCGGCACCGGCATCGGCCGTCCGGATGCTCGCGGAGGCGCTGCGGCTCTGGCACGGGCAACCGCTGGCCGAGGTGCACGGTGAGGACTTCGCGACAGCACCGGTCCGGCGACTCACCCAGCTTCGCGAGACCGCCCTGCGAGAGTTGATCGCCGGACACACCGCGCTGGGCCGCTACGAACTCGCCCTGTCCGTAGCCGAACTGACTGCCCGGGAACAACCAGACGACCCCGAGGCCGCTGCAACCCTCGCGCGGCTGAGGGCTCGGCTGCGCGCGCGGCACGGCGGCGACCTGCTGCGCCACACCCTGCGCGGACTGCGGGTGGACGTCGTCGTGGTGCGCGGCGACCTGTTCGACCAGGAAGACGCCAATCTGGTCGTGGGGTTCTCCGACACCTTCGACACCTCCACCGACGACGTCGTAATCAGTCGGGAGAGCGTGCAGGGTCAGCTGGTCGACCGCCTCTTCGAGGGGCGGCACCGGCTCCTCGACGACAAACTGCGCCGCGGGCTGAAGGAGTTCACCCCGCTGGGCACGGAGAGCATCCGGGCCAAGCGGCGCGGCCGGCGCACTCGCTATCCGGTCGGCACGGCGGTGGCGGTGCCCGTCGGCACGCGCCGCGTCTTCGCCCTCGCCTACTCCCGGCTGGGCAACGACCTGCGCGCCCGCTCCGCCCCGGCGGACCTGCGGCTGAGCCTGGAGCGCCTGTGGCCGACGGTCGCCCTGCACGGACTGTTCAAACCCGTGGCGGTACCGCTGATCGGCGCCGGGCTGTCCCGTATCGTCGAACTCGACCGCACCCAGCTGCTGTTGTTGATCATCGAGACCTTCGTCCGGAGCCTGCACCAGGATCCGGCCGTCTGCCCCGAGTTGCGTGTCGTCATCCGCGGCGACGAGCTGGAGCGGACCGACCTGTCGGCGGTCGAGGCGTTCCTCCGGGCCGTGGACGAGCGGGGGCTGACGCCCCCGCCGACCAAGGTGAGCTGACCTTTTCACTCCCCCAGCAAAGATCCGGCGCCGCTTCCGCAGACAGCCGCCGGCCGCTTCCGGAACGCTTCCGATCCACTCGCCGGTGCGCCGAGGTCGTCGGGGATCGGCAGCACCCGGGGCACCGGGACGTCGGCGCTCTGCGGCACCGGTTCACTCGAAGCGCTGGTTCGCCGAACCGTCGCCGCCGCGGAGCCTGATCCGCTCCCTGGCCGCGCCCAGCGTCAGGCACAGGTCGGGTGCCGGGCCGGGCGAATGGTGCCCGAACGCCGCACAAACCGCTGGTTGGCACCCCCGTGGCAGTTCCACAGGATCAGGCCCGTTCCTGTGGTGCACGAGCCGCCCGGCACATCGAGACACCAGTCGTGGGTCAGCTCCACGTGCAGTGAACCCTGCGGTCGACCAGCGGCCTCTCGGCCGGGTCTCCGTACAGGGCGGTGGCCTCGGCGGCGCGGATGCGTTCCAGGCCGGGCGGGAGGGGGTGGTGCCCGCGGTGACCGGGGCCGCGTGGCCGGCGGGGGCCGTGAGGCCCGCGAACACGATGGCGGCCGCCGCGGCTGCGCCGGCCGTCCGTCTGATCCTGGTTCCGACGCGCTCCATGGAGCCTCCCCGATGCAGGTGTCACCCCGGTATTTACTTGCGGGTAGCAACGAGGGGAATACGCGTGCCGCGCCACGTGCTCACGTTTTCGGAGGTAGGACGATGACGAGCGAAGAGCCGCAGTACCGGATCGAGCGCGACTCGATGGGCGAGGTCCGGGTCCCGGCACACGCCAAGTGGCGGGCGCAGACCCAGCGCGCCGTCGAGAACTTCCCCGTCTCCGGGCAGCGGCTCGAACGGGCGCACATCGAGGCGCTGGCGCGCATCAAGGCGGCGGCGGCGAAGGTGAACGCCGAACTCGGAGTGCTGGACCAGGATGTCGCCGACGCGATCCGCGAGGCGGCAGGCGAGGTCGCCGAGGGCAGGTGGGACGAGCACTTCCCGGTGGACGTGTTCCAGACGGGGTCGGGGACCTCGTCCCACATGAACACCAACGAGGTCATCGCCACCCTCGCCGGTGAGCGGCTCGGCCGGGACGTGCACCCCAACGACCAGGTCAACGCCTCGCAATCGTCCAACGACGTCTTCCCGTCCGCCATCCACATCGCGGCCACCGCCGCCGTCACCCACGATGTGATCCCCGCCCTGGAGCACCTCGCAGCGTCCCTGACCCGCAAGTCCGAGGAGTTCGCGGACGTGGTGAAGTCCGGCCGGACGCATCTGATGGACGCAACGCCGGTGACCCTCGGGCAGGAGTTCGGCGGGTACGCGGCCCAGGTGCGGTACGGCGTCGAACGGCTGCGGGCGGCACTGCCCCGGCTCGCCGAGCTGCCCCTCGGCGGCACGGCGGTTGGCACCGGCATCAACACCCCGCCCGGTTTCTCCGCAGCCGTCATCCAGGAAGTCGCCCGGGTCACCGGGCTGCCACTGACCGAGGCCCGCGACCACTTCGAGGCACAGGGCGCCCGGGACGCGATCGTGGAGACCAGCGGGCAGCTCAAGACGATCGCGGTCAGCCTGACCAAGATCGCCAACGATCTGCGCTGGATGTCCTCCGGGCCGCGCACCGGGCTGGCCGAGATCCGGCTGCCGGATCTGCAGCCCGGCTCCTCGATCATGCCCGGCAAGGTGAACCCGGTCGTCCCCGAGGCCGTGTTGATGGTCGCCGCCCAGGTCATCGGCAACGACACCACCATCACCACCGCCGGTGCCGCCGGGAACTTCGAGCTGAACGTCATGCTCCCGGTGCTGGCCAAGAACGTGCTCGAATCCATCCGACTGCTCGCCGGCGCATCCCGGCTGCTGGCCGACCGGACGGTGGACGGCACCACCGCCGACCGTGAGCGCACCCGCGAGTACGCCGAGTCGTCCCCCTCCGTGGTCACCCCGCTGAACAGGTACATCGGCTACGAGGAGGCGGCGAAGGTGGCCAAGAAGTCCCTCGCCGAGCGGAAGACCATCCGGGAGGTCGTCGTGGAGGGCGGGTATGTCGAGCGGGGCGACCTCACACCGGAGCAACTCGACGAGGCGCTGGATGTCCTCCGGATGACCCACCCGTAAGCACGAGCGAACCTTTCCAGCCACCACTGCACCACCGTGACGCGCACCGCAGCGACGTATGCCCGCGGCACCTAATATCTGTACATGACGGACGACAGAGCGGTGACACGAGTCGAAGCCGGACCTGCCGCGTACTGGACACCCGGAACGCGCATCCTGTGGCGCTACCGGGAGAACGCCGGCGAGGGCGTCCACATCGCCCGGCCCGTCACGGTCGTGCGCGACGACCCGGACCTGCTCGCGGTGTGGATGGCACCCGGCACCGAGTGTGTCAGGCCGGTGCTGGCCGACGGCACCCCCGTGCACCTGGAGCCGCTGGAGTCCCGTTACACCAAGCCGCGCACGGTCCAGCGGGACCGTTGGTTCGGCACCGGCGTACTGAAACTGGCCCAGCCCGGCCGGCCGTGGTCGGTGTGGCTCTTCTGGGAGCCGGGCTGGCAGTTCAAGAACTGGTACGTCAACCTGGAGCAGCCGCTGGTCCGCTGGGACGGCGGAGTGGACTCCGAGGACTACTTCCTGGACATCTCCGTCCACCCTGACCGCAGTTGGCACTGGCGGGACGAGGACGAGTTCGTGCAGGCCCAACGGGACGGACTGATGGACGCGCGCACCGCAGAGCGGGTGCGCGCGGCCGGGCGGGACGCGGTGGCGGTGATCGGCTCCTGGGGGCCGCCGTTCTCCGACGACTGGCCGGACTGGCGCCCGGACCCGTCCTGGACGGTACCGTCACTTCCCGAGGACTGGGGCCGTACGCCCGCGCACGTGTCCTCATGAGACCCTTGATGCGCCCCCGGGCTAGAAACGTAGGATCGTCCTCCGCAAGGGCGCACAAGAGCAACTTTCGGAGCATGCGCCGGGCTTGACCAATCGTCACCGAGGGGCGGCACAGACGTGAGCGAGAGGCACCAGGGCAACACCACGGTCAGCCGCCGGGGCTTCGCCGGTGGCACGGGAACAACCTCTGAGCACGCGGGAATTCCGTTCCAGGGGCACGTATTGCGGGTATCGGGATTTCTGCGGGACCGACTGCGCGCCGGGCGCGCAGCCCCGGACGGACGGATGCGACACGCGTGACGGAGCAGCCCACCTCCTACGAACGCCCCCAGCCGGGCGTCGACCCCGCGGAGACCCGCGGGGCACGTTTGCGTGCCCCGAAACAGCTCGGTACCCCTGCCTTACCAGTGCAGGCCCGGGCCGACGGCGCACCCGCCGGACCAGGGACGGCCACGCCCTGTGACAGGGGAAAGGACGGCAAGGGGAAGGAGCCCCCAGTCAACGGCCCCGAACACTCCCAGCCCGCCACCGCCGAACCCGGCGCCCACCGGCCCCGTCCCGCGCCGGAGGGAGTCCCACCGCAACCCGGTGCGGATCAGGAACGGGGTGCACCGGGCGGTCAGGAGCGCCGTACCGGGCGCGGGCTGCCGCCGGGGCGGCCCATGCCGATGCGGCGCGACGGGGACCGGCTGCGGTTCGTGGGAGCGGCCACCCGGCGGATCGCCCGCGGGCTCGACCTGGACGAGATCGTGATGGGGTTGTGTCGGGCCACGGTGCCGACCTTCTCGGACGCGATCCTGGTGTACCTGCGCGACCCGCTGCCGGTCGGCGACGAACGGCCCACCGGACCGGTGGTGCTGCGGCTGCGCCGTACCGACCGGATACCGGAGGAGCGGGACACCGACGGGGTGCTGCTGCCACCGGTCTTCGAGCCGGAGACCGAACCGGTTCCGCTGGTGGGGCTGTCGTCACTGACGACCGAATTGTGCGAGGTGCGGCCCGGCGGTGCGCTGAACGAGGTGCTGCGCGGGGTACGGCCGGTGTTCGCCGGCACACCCGCAGCCCGGGCCGCGCTGCCCGAACTACTCGGCGAGGGCAGCGAGGCCGTGGTACCAGACGGCCACCACGCGATCCTCGCGCCGCTGCGCGGGCGGCGCCGGGTGATCGGCGCCGCGCTGTTCCTGCGGCGCCCGGAGCGCCTCCCGTTCGAGGCGGACGACCTGTTGGTGGCGGCACAGTTGGCCACGCACAGTGCGCTCGGCATCGACAAGGCGGTGCTGTACGGCCGTGAGGCCTATATCGCCGACGAGTTGCAGCGCACCATGTTGCCCGAGACCCTGCCCCGGCCGACCGGTGTCCGCCTGGCGTCCCGGTACCTGCCGGCCGCGGAGACCGCCCGGGTCGGAGGCGACTGGTACGACGCGATCCCGTTGCCGGGCAGCCGGGTCGCGCTGGTCGTCGGCGATGTCATGGGGCACTCCATGACGTCCGCGGCGATCATGGGTCAGCTGCGTACCACCGCGCAGACCCTGGCCGGTCTCGATCTGCCCCCGCAGGAGGTACTGCACCATCTGGACGAGCAGGCGCAGCGGCTGGGCACCGACCGCATGGCGACCTGCATGTACGCGGTTTACGACCCGGTCACGCACCGCATCACCATCGCCAACGCCGGCCATCCGCCGCCCGTGCTGCTGCACCTGGGCGGCCGGGCCGAGGTGCTGCGGGTACCTCCGGGCGCGCCGATCGGCGTCGGTGGGGTGGACTTCGAGGCGGTCGAACTGGACGCCCCGGCCGGTGCCACCCTGCTCCTCTACACCGATGGCCTGGTGGAGTCCCGGCTGCGGGACGTGTGGACCGGTATAGAGCAGTTGCGGGAGAAGCTCGCCGCGACGGCTCAGTTGACCGGCCCGGACCATCCACCGCCCCTGGAAGCCCTGTGCGACGAGGTGCTGGACATGCTCGGCCCGGGTGACCGCGACGACGACATCGCACTGCTCGCTGCGCGGTTCGACGGAATCGCGCCGAGCGATGTCGCCTGCTGGACCCTGGAGCCGGAGAATTCCGCTCCCGGCCAGGCTCGCCGGCTGGCCCGGCGCGCACTAGCCCGCTGGGGCCTGGAGGAGCTGACGGATCCGGTGGAGCTGCTGGTCAGCGAGGTGGTAACGAACGCCGTGCGCTACACGTCCCGGCCGGTAACCCTACGGCTGCTGCGCACCGACGTGCTGCGCTGTGAGGTCGGCGACGACGTTCCGCAGCTGCCGCGCCTGCGGCAGGCACGTGCCACGGACGAGGGTGGGCGCGGCCTGTACCTGGTCAACAGGCTGGCCCGGCGCTGGGGCGCGACCCGGCTGAGCACCGGCAAGGTGGTGTGGTTCGAGCTGAACCGGAGCTGACGGCCCGGTTCCGTCCTGCCACGTCTGAGGGGCGCCCGGTGTACTCCGGGCGCCCCTCAGATGTGCCGGCCCCTACTGACCGCCGCTGGCCAGCGGGTCTGACGGCGGGGTGCCGTCACCCGTGGGCTCCTGACTGGTGGGCGTCTGGGACGGGGTCTGTGTGGGTGACTGGCCCGGAGACTGGGGCGGGGACGGCGGCTCGGTCGTCGGCGGCGCGCTCGTGGGCGGCTCGGTCGTGGGCGGCTCGGTCGTCGGCGACTCGCTGGTCGGCGTCTGCGACGGCGTCTGGGTCGGGGACTGGGACGGGGAGGCGGACTGGGTCTGGGTCGGCTCAACCGCCGCGCCCTGGGCGGTGTCCAGGTCGAACTCGGCCTTCTTCGTCACGCCGAAGGTGTACGCGGCCCAGATCCGTGCCGGAGGACCACCACCGTCCACCCGTCCCTTGCCCATCGCGCCCTTCATCGAGACGTGGTCCCACTTCTTGATCGGCCTGCCGTCGCAATTGGTGCCGCCGGCCTTGTCCGCCTCGCCGAACAAACCGACCGAGGTGACGAGGTCGGGGGTGTAGCCGGTGAACCAGGCCGAGCGATTGCAGTCGGAGGTGCCCGTCTTGCCGGCCACCTGCTGGCCGTCGCGCAGCGAGTTGGCCTCCACCGAGCTGTGGGCAGTGCCGTCGTCGACCACACCGGTGAGCACGGACGTCACCGTGTCGGCTGCCGTACGGCTGATCACCGAGTCGCCGACCGCGTCGGGCAACTGCACGCTACGGCCCGTCCGCTCAGCTGACTTGAGGATCGACGGGGTCACTTTCTTCCCGTGGTTGGCGAAGGTGGCGTAGATCCCGGCCATTTCCAGTGGGCTGGCGCCCATCGACCCCAGGGTCTGGGCGGGTACGGCCTGCATACCCTTGGTGTCCATGCCGAGTTGCTTGGCCGTGTCCATCACCTTGTCCATCCCCACGTCCACGCCCATCTGGGCGAAGACGGAGTTGACCGAGAGGTTCATGGCCTTCTGGACGGTGATGGAACCGTAACTCTGGTTGTCCTCGTTCGGCGGGGCGAAGCCGACCTTGACGCCGTGGTCCACGGCCTGGCGGCGGCTGTTGCCGTCGTAGATCGTGTCGGCGGTGATCTGCTTGCCGTCCTGGGTGGTGGCGTTGTTCCGGAGCGCGGCGGCGAGGATGACCGGCTTGAACGTCGACGCGGGCTGGAAGTCGCGGCGGGTCGCGTTGCTGCTGTAGTGCGCGTAGTAGTCCTGACCGCCGTACAGGGCGACGATCCCGCCCGTCTTGGGGTCGACGGAGACGGCGCCGGGCTGTACGTACCCGTCGACCCTGCGCTTCTTCTTGTCGAGATGGCCGGTGAGCTGGGACTTGACCGCCTTCTCCAGCGCGGCCTGCTTCTTCCGGTCGATGTTGAGGGTGATGGTCCAGCCCTTGGCGATGACCGCCTTCTCCGCGTCGGTCTGGCTCAGGCTGCTGTCCTGCGCCATGAGCTGCTGTTCCAACTGCTGGTTGGCGAGGCCGACCAGGTAGCCCTTCTGCCCGCCGAGGCCGGCGTCGGGCTTGGGCGCCTTGGGGGTCGGGAACTTCATGGCGTCGCGCTTGGTCTTGGGCAGCCAGCCCTGCTCGACCATGTTGTTCAGGACGTAGTTCCAGCGCGCCTTGACCAGTCGTTTGCTGGTGGGCGTGGCGACGGCCCAGTCGTACTGGCTGGGCGCCTGGAGCAGGGCGGCGAGGTAGGCGCCCTGCTCGACCGTCAGGTCCTGGGCGTCGACGCGGTAGTAGGCCTGCGCTGCGGCCTGGATGCCGTAGGCGTTGCGGCCGTAGTAGCTGGTGTTGATGTAGCCCGCGAGGATGTCGTCCTTGGACTTCTCACGGTCCACCTTCAACGCGATGACCAGTTCCTTCAGCTTGCGGGTGACGGTCTGGTCCTGGTTGAGGTAGTAGTTCTTGACGTACTGCTGGGTGATCGTCGAGCCGCCTTGCTTGCCCTTGCCCGCCAACGTGTTGAGCAGGGCGCGGGCCGTGCCCTTGAAGTCGACTCCGGCGTCCTTGTAGAAGGTCTTGTTCTCCGCCGCGACGAACGTCAGCTGGACCTTGCGGGGCACTTTGGAGAGGCCGACGATCTCGCGGTTGGTCTTGCCGCTGCGAGCCAGCAGTGTTCCGTCGCTGAACTTGTAGACGTTGCTCTGCTGTTGGGCGGCGAGGTTGGGCGGCGGAACGTCCACGTAGAGGTAGAGCCCGATGAAGCCGGCGATGGCCAGCAGACAGGTTCCGAAGATGGTGCCGAGGATCTTCTTCCAGGTGAACATCCGGCGTATGAGGCTCTTTTTGGGTTGGTCGGGCTTGTCTGGAGCCGCGGTGGAGCCGGTGCCGACCGTGGGTGCGGAGCGGCGGCCCTTGGACGCCGCGCGGCGGCCACCGCGCTGTCGCGCTCGTCTCTCTTCCGCTCGTCCCATGAGTCCCTACGCTCGCTTCCGTCTCGGGGTCAGCTTCGAAAGCTAACACCCGCCTATACGACAAAGGGCGTCTCATCCGCTCTTTTGCGGACGTGACAATGAGCACCCGCCCCCTAAGGAACCGACGGATACGGCTGGTCAAGGGTTGCTTGGGCAGTTAAAGTGATATCACTTAGCTAGAATCAAGCTAGGCACGACAAGGAACGGGGGACCACTCATGTCCGTACAAGACACCACCCAGGAAGCGACGACCGTCGCCGACGTACCCGCGATGCCGGCCCCAGGGGTACGGGAGTACACCGCTCACAGCATCGGCGGCGGGCTCGCCCTGCTGCTCGGACTGCTCGGACTCGGCACGTCCGTCGCGCTGTTCGCCACCGCCGCGGCGGTCTCCGTCGTCGGCGCCAAGGCCGGACTCATCATCACCGGCATCCTGGTCTTCCTCGCCGCGGTGATCGCCATGCGCGGCCTGAATACGGTCGCACCGGGCGAGGCGCGGGTCGTCCAGCTCTTCGGGCGCTACCGGGGCACGATCCGTCAGGACGGCCTGCGTTGGGTGAACCCGTTCACCTCGCGTACCCGGATCTCCACCCGGGTACGCAACCACGAGACGGCCGTACTGAAGGTCAACGACGCCTACGGCAACCCGATCGAGTTGGCCGCGGTCGTGGTCTGGAAGGTCCAGGACACCGCCCAGGCCGTCTTCGAGGTGGACGACTACGCCGAGTTCGTCGCCACGCAGACCGAGACGGCCGTGCGGCACATCGCCATCGAGTACCCGTACGACGCCCACGACGAGAACGGCCTGTCGCTGCGCGGCAACGCCGAGGAAATCACCGAGAAGCTGGCCGTCGAACTGCAGGCACGGGTCGAGGCGGCCGGAGTGCAGGTCGTCGAATCGCGCTTCACCCATCTCGCGTACGCCCCCGAGATCGCCTCGGCAATGCTCCAACGGCAGCAGGCGGGCGCGGTCGTCGCCGCCCGGCGGGAGATCGTCGACGGCGCCGTGGGCATGGTCGAGGCAGCGCTCGCCCGGATCGCCGAGCGGGACATCGTGGAACTGGACGAGGAACGCAAGGCAGCCATGGTCTCCAACCTGATGGTCGTGCTGTGCGGCGACCGGGCCCCGCAGCCGGTCCTCAACACTGGGACCCTCTACCAGTGACGGACTCTCCCGACGAGACTCCGCGGCGCCGGCCGCAGCAGCGCAAACAGGTGCTGCTGCGGCTCGACCCGTCGGTCTACGAGGCGCTGGCCCGCTGGGCCGGAGAGGACCTGCGCTCGGCCAACGCGCAGATCGAGTTCCTGCTGCGCAAGTCGCTGGCCGAAGCGGGGCGGCTGCCGAAGGACACCAAACCCATGCCGCGCAGAGGCCGACCGCCTGTCACTGAACCGTGACAAACGCCCCTCACCTGCACCGCCGCACCCTTGGCGATGATCTACACACGGTGCGTATACACCCCGCGTATACACCATGTGTAGAGTCGGGACCATGTCCATCGGTCACACCCTTCTAGGGCTCCTGGAGTCCGGCCCATGCCACGGCTACGACCTCAAGCGGGCCTTCGATGAGAAGTTCGGTCACGACCGGCCGCTGCACTACGGCCAGGTCTACTCCACGATGTCCCGACTGCTGAAGCACGGGCTCGTGGAAGTCGACGGGATCGAGGCGGGCGGCGGTCCCGAGCGCAAGCGGTACGCCATCACCGACGCCGGCATCACCGACGTCGCGCGCTGGCTCGCCACCCCGGAGAAGCCGGAGGAGTACCTCCAGTCGACCCTCTACACCAAGGTCGTGCTCGCGCTCCTGACGGGTCGCGACGCGGCCGACATCCTCGACACCCAGCGCGCCGAGCACCTGCGCAGCATGCGCATCCTGACCGACCGCAAGCGCAAGGGCGATCTCGCGGACCAGCTGATCTGCGACCACGCCCTGTTCCACCTGGAGGCCGACCTGCGCTGGCTGGAACTGGCCGCGGCGCGTCTCGACAAGCTCCGTGCGGCGGTGGCCCGATGACCCCTCCTCCCGGTTCCCTGCTCGCCGCCGAGGACCTGCGCAAGGCCTACGGCCCGACCGTCGCGCTCGACGGCGCCGCTTTCTCCATCCACCCGGGCGAGGTCGTCGCCGTGATGGGCCCCTCCGGGTCCGGCAAGTCGACGTTGCTGCACTGCCTCGCCGGCATCGTGCCGCCCGACTCCGGATCCATCACCTACGCCGGTCGTGAACTGGCCGGCATGAGCGACGCCGAGCGCAGCGCCCTGCGGCGCGGCGAATTCGGGTTCGTCTTCCAGTTCGGTCAGCTCGTCCCCGAGCTGACCTGTGTGGAGAACGTAGCGCTGCCGCTGCGGCTGAACGGCACCTCCCGCAAGGAGGCCGAGCGAGCGGCGCTCACCTGGATGGAGCGCCTGGAGGTGGACGGCCTCAAGGGCAAGCGTCCCGGCGAGGTCTCCGGCGGCCAGGGCCAGCGTGTCGCGGTGGCGCGGGCGCTGGTCACCGGGCCGCGGGTGCTGTTCGCCGACGAGCCGACCGGCGCGCTCGATTCCCTCAACGGCGAGCGTGTAATGGAACTGCTGACCGACGCGGCCCGCTCCACCAACGCGGCCGTCGTGCTGGTCACGCACGAGGCCCGGGTGGCCGCCTACTCCGACCGCGAGATCGTCGTCCGCGACGGCAGGTCCCGGGACATGGAGCGGACCGTATGAGCGCACGAGGGTGGGGGAGGGACCTCGCCCTGGGGGCCCGGTTCGCCTGCACCGGCGGACGCGAGGGCTGGGTCCGCATGCTGCTGACCGCGGTCGGCGTCGGGCTGGGCGTGGCCCTGCTGCTGCTGACGACGGCGTTGCCGAACGCACTGGCAGTACGGCATGACCGCGACGAGGCCCGGCTGGACTACACCTACGGCCGGCACCGGCCGAAAGCCGCCGACACCCTGGTGATCTCGGACCTCAACACGACGTACCACGGCAAGGACGTCCGCGGCCGACTGGTGGAACCCGAGGGACCGCGGGCTCCGGTGGCTCCGGGCCTGACGAAGTACCCGGCCCCCGGCGACATGGTCGTCTCCCCCGCGTTGAAGGAACTACTCGACTCCGCCGACGGCAAACTGCTGCGCGAGCGGCTGCCGTACCACGTGGTCGGGACGATCGGCGAGCCGGGACTCATCGGTTCTCGTGAGCTCGCCTACTACGCCGGTGCGAAGAACCTGGCCCCGCGGATCGACGGCTGGCGGACGGCCCGAATCAGCGAGTTCGGACGTCCGCAGGGGACCACGGCGGACACCTGGGACCCGGTGCTGATCCTGCTGGTGCTGGTCGTCTTCGTGGCGCTGCTGATGCCGGTCGCGGTGTTCATCGCCGCAGCCGTACGGTTCGGCGGCGAGCGGCGTGACCGCAGGTTGGCGGCGCTGCGACTGGTGGGCTCCGACAGCCGGATGACCCGCCGCATCGCGGCGGGCGAAGCGGTCGCCGGATCGTTGCTCGGACTGGTCCTCGGCACGGTGTTCTTCCTGCTGGGCCGGCAGGTCGCGGGTTCCGTCGAGATCCTGGGGGTCAGCGTGTTCCCCAGCTACCTCAACCCCTCCCCCGCACTGGCCGCGCTGGTCGCGGTCGCCGTTCCGGCAGCGGCGGTGCTGGTGACCCTGCTCGCACTGCGCGGAGTGGTCATCGAGCCGTTGGGCGTGGTCCGTACGGCCAAGCAGGCGCGGCGCCGGCTGTGGTGGCGGCTACTGCTGCCGCTGGGCGGACTCGCGATGCTGACACCGATGCTCGGTCAGGGCCGGTCCAACGGCGACTTCAACCAGTACCTGGTGACCGGTGGTGTCCTGCTGCTCCTCTCCGGAGTGACCGCGCTGCTGCCGTGGCTCGTCGAAGCGGTGGTGGCCCGGCTCGGTCGGGGCTCGATCTCCTGGCAACTCGCTGTCCGTCGACTCCAGTTGAGCAGCGGCACGGCAGCCCGCATGGTGAACGGCATCGCCGTCGCGGTGGCCGGGGCGATCGCCCTGCAGATGGTGTTCGCGGGAGTCCAGAGCGACTACACCCGGCGCACCAGCGACGATGTCACCCGGGCGCAGATGCAGGTCAACCTGGGGCGCGGGACCGAGCTCGGCCCGACCGCCCGGAAGTTCTCCGCCACCCAGGGCGTGCGCAAGGCCACCGTGCTGGGGTTCGCCGATCTCGGCGACCGCCCCTGGCACGGCGAACAGGGCCCGCAGACCACGACGAGCGTGACCATCGGCGACTGCTCCTCCCTGCGTGAGGTGGCGCGGATGTCCTCCTGCCGGAACGGGGATGTCTTCGTCGCGAAAGGCGGGCAAGCCGCTGCAAACGTGGCCAGGCTCGCCAGGCCGGGCCGCACGCTCCATCTCGACACCGGCAACGACACGGAGAAGGGCCCGGACGTCGTGTGGACCGTGCCGCACCGCCTGAAGCAGGCCCGCGCGGTCACCGATCCGGCGGGGAACAAGGGGAGCGGCCTGCTGATGACACCAGCCGCCGTGCCCGCCGGGATGGCCCCGGCGGTCAGCGCAACGGTGTACCTCGCTCTCGACGAGTCGGTACCGGACGTGCACGAGTACGTCCGCAATACGGCGGTGAAGATCGACCCACTGGCGGACGCGATGGTGTGGGCTTCCACCGAGCAGTCCCGCAAGTTCACCTCCATCCGCACCGGCCTGTTC
Organism: Streptomyces pluripotens; assembly: GCF_000802245.2. Lineage (NCBI taxonomy): Bacteria > Bacillati > Actinomycetota > Actinomycetes > Kitasatosporales > Streptomycetaceae > Streptomyces > Streptomyces pluripotens. Next base: position 4,745,271 of record NZ_CP021080.1, on the reverse strand, counting down.
GTCGGCGCCACCTGCGTACTGGCGCTGATCGGCGCGAGCCTGCTGGTCTCCCAGCTGGAGCAGTTGCGCGAACGCAGGAAGCTGCTGTCGTCGCTGGTCGCCTTCGGCACGCGGCGGCGCACGCTGAGCCTGTCGGTGCTGTGGCAGACGGCGATCCCGATCGCGCTCGGCCTGCTGCTCGCCTCGGTCGTGGGGCTGACGCTGGGCACCGTGCTCCTGAAGATGGCCGGCGCGACCATGAGCGTGGACTGGTCGAGCGTGCTGGCGATGTCCGCCGTCGGCGCCGGGGTCGTCCTCACCGTCACCCTCTTCAGCTTGCCGCTGCTGCTCCGTCTGATGCGCCCGGACGGACTGCGCACCGAGTAGGAACGGCGGACCGGCCCCCTCGCAACCAGGGCCCCTCCGCCGCCGGAGGGGCCCACTCGGCCAGGAGTCACAGACTGTGCTCTCGCACCACCCTCCGAGCCTGGGCGAACAACATGCCGACGTTCACCGACTTGCGGCACACGACCACGGCGACGACGTCCTGCTGCTCGTTCATGCGGATGAACAGGTGGGTGAGGTTGTCACTGTTGACCAGGATTTCCTGGAAGAAATGAGTGTCATCGGTGATGCCGCGCCGCTCCTTGAAGATGTCCTCGATCATGACGACCGTGCGCCCCTGGAAGAGGTCGAGGGTCGCGCCGGCCAACAGGTCCAGCACCTCGGGCGGATGGTTGTCGACGGTCTCGTACGACAGCAGCATTCCGGTGGACATGTCCACCACACCCGCTGCCACACAGTCCGGCGCGTCCGATCGAAGGCTCTTGACCAGGCTCATGACCTGGTCGGAGAAGCCCGGCGTCAAGCGCTTCGTCGCCATTGGTTCACACTCCCTCGGGGGTCTTGTCGGTGAGGATCGAACCGATCCGGTCGACGGTCGAATGGGTCACCCGGTGCAGACGGTCGACGTCCACGCCCTCGTCGCCGAGCACGACCATCAGTGCGGTCTCGCCGATGGCGTAGAAGGCGATACAACCGTGACTGCCGTAGGTCACTGTCTGGCGCAGCACACCGCGTGCGGTGGCATCGGCAGTGCGGCGGGCAAGGCCCAGCCCGGCGGCCGCCAGGGCCGCGAGGCCCTCCGGGTCGATCGAATCCCCGGTGTCGGCCGCGATGAGCAGTCCGTCGGCAGCCGCGACGGCGGTGTCGGTGATTCCGGTCACCTGCTCGCGCAGCCCGCGCATTTCCCGCGCCAGGGCTTCTTGATTCATGTATTCAGCTCCATCGTTCCTGATCGGATTCGACCGCTGCGGCGGTCAACGCGCCGTTCTCTCGCGTCGTTGGGCGGTTCCGTGCCGCAGCGCAGGAACCCTTTCCAGCTCGCCGCGCTCTTCCGTGGGGCGAGGGCTTCGGTGATGCCACTGGCGCCGGGCTCCCGGCGCGGCAGCACGGTGCAGGCCGACGGAGGCTCGGGCAAGGGCGGTTCGCGGCGGAGGACGGCCTGTGCCTGAGGTCGCACCCGGACCGGGGCGCCGACGAGGGGCTCGGGGCAGTCCAGCAGTCCCTCGCTGAGCATGCGGGCCACCTCGACCGTGACCGTGTAGACCCCGCGACCCGTGCGGAAGGCGAGGTCACGGGCGGTGCGTCGGCCGTCAGCATGCGCGAGCAGCTCACGCTGCAAGGGGGTGCGACCGCATTCCGACGGGACGGTGGGCCACGGTCGTTCCCCGTCGGGGGACACGGGGCAGGGCAGCCCGGCCACGGCGGCGATCCGGCGGAAGACGGACTGGAGCAGCCGGGCGGGCACCTCCCCCTGGGCGACCGGGGCTTTCGGTTCGGTGCCCGGCACGCGTTCACAGCCGTCCACCTGGCCGGCGAGGATGGCGAAGGCCGCATCCTGCAATGCCATCAGGCACACCACCCGGAGTTGGGCGGCCCCCGCATAGCCGTGCGCGATCAATGCGGCGACCGGCCAGCGTTCTCCACCGGACTCGCGTACCAGCGCCGCCCAATGATCGCCGTCGATGCGGTCCGACCGCAGCAGCAGTGCCTCGGGGCCGGGAGAGCCGGGGCTCTCGACCGCGACGACAAGTCCGTTGCGTAGGTGGAAGGCGCCGCCGGGGCTGCCCGGCACCCGCAACTCCCCGGTGAATCCCTCGTGCCCGCACGCGGTCAGCGCGTGGGCGAGCCGACCCTGGTCCATCACTCCCCTTGATTTTTCGCACAGACGCCTGATGCATCGCCCTGAGGGGGAATGTTTATCAGCTCAACGGGGTATTTCCGCCGGGGATTTCCGACCTGTCCCCGACTGATGGAAGTTGGAGTATCGGGTCTTTCAAAGCGCTTTGTTCAGCACTCTTTTGATCGATTGGCGCACTTAGCTGCCCGCGTCGAGCACCCGGACCGGCAGCGGTCGGAACGCCTCCCGCAGAGCCGTCGCCAGCTCCCGGTACTCGGCGCTGCGGGCCGCCCCGGAGCGCATGGCGAGGGCGATGCGCCGGCTCGGCGCGGGTTCGGCGAAGCATCCGGTCAGCAGCTGACTGCTCCGGGTCGTCTCCAGCTTCAGCGCAGTGCGCGGGAGGAGCGTGCAGCCGAGTCCGCCGGCAACGAGTTGGATCAGGGTGGAGAGCCCGGCCGCCGTCGTGGTCACCGGGGCGTCGCCCCGTCCGGCCTCCCGGCAGATGTCCAGGGCCTGGTCGCGCAGGCAGTGCCCCTCGTCCAGGAGCAGCAGGTTGAGTTCCCTGAGTGCTTCACGAGGGATGCCCTCACGCCCACCGAGCCAGTGATCGAGCGGGGTGACGAGCACGAAGTCCTCGTCGAAGAGCGGGAGTTCGACCACGCCGGGGAGACCGAGGGGAACGGCGAGCAGCAGCAGATCGAGGCGGCCGGATTGGAGCCCGTCGAGCAGGTTCGCGGTCTGCTCCTCGTGCACCTGCAGATCAAGGTGCGGGTACCGCTCGTGCACCAGCCGCAGCACGGTGGGCAGCAGGTACGGCGCTACGGTCGGGATCACGCCGAGCCGCAGCGCCCCGGTGAAGGGCGCCCGGACCGCCTCGGCTTCCTCCAGCAACGCTCCGACGGCCTCCAGCACCACCTTCGCCCGTGCGGCGAGCCGCTCCCCCGCAGGGGAGAGCAGCACCTTGCGGGTCGTACGCTCCACGAGGGTCACGCCGAGGGTCTCTTCCAGCGCCGATACCGCGCCTGACAGGGCGGGCTGACTCATTCCGATGGCCGCCGCCGCGTCCCGGAAGTGCAGATGCTCGGCGACGGCCGCGAAGGCACGCAGCTGCGCGAGGCTCGGCTGCCTCCGCTTTCCGTTACTGATGACCACTGATAACCGCCTCCGATCAACGCCTCAGATTGTAGCTATTTCCCTAATCAATGCCTCCTGTGCCAACATCAACGACGTCCAACCCATGGGAAACTCCCTCAAAAGGGGAGTTTCTTCGCTGCAAGGAGAGCGTGTGCTCACTGTCGGTGACAAGTTCCCCGAGTTCGAACTGACCTCCTGCGTCTCGCTGGAGAAGGGCAAGGAGTTCGAGCAGATCCACCACAAGTCCTACGAGGGCAAGTGGCTGGTCGTCTTCGCCTGGCCGAAGGACTTCACCTTCGTCTGCCCGACCGAGATCGCCGCGTTCGGGAAGCTGAACGACGAGTTCGCCGACCGCGACGCCCAGATCCTCGGTTTCTCCGGCGACTCCGAGTTCGTCCACCACGCCTGGCGCAAGGACCACCCGGACCTGACCGACCTGCCGTTCCCGATGATGGCGGACTCCAAGCACGAGCTGATGCGCGACCTCGGCATCGAGGGCGCGGACGGCTTCGCGCAGCGTGCCGTCTTCATCGTCGACCCGAACCGCGAGATCCAGTTCACGATGGTCACCGCGGGCTCCGTCGGCCGTAACCCCAAGGAGGTCCTGCGCGTGCTGGACGCCCTGCAGACCGACGAGCTGTGCCCGTGCAACTGGAGCAAGGGCGAGCAGACCCTCGACCCGGTCGCGCTGCTGGCTGGTGAGTGACCCGTGTCGCTCGACTCCCTGAAGTCCCGCATACCGGACTACGCCAAGGACCTGAAGCTCAACCTGGGCTCGGTCATCGGCAACTCGGAGCTGCCGGAGCAGCAGTTGTGGGGCACGGTGCTGGCGACCGCCATCGCCTCCCGTTCCCCGATCGTGCTACGCGAACTGGAGCCCGAGGCGAAGGCGAACCTCAAGCCGGAGGCGTACACGGCTGCGAAGGCCGCCGCCGCGGTCATGGCGATGAACAACGTCTTCTACCGCACCCGGCACCTGCTGTCCGACCACGAGTACGGCACCCTGCGCGCGGGCCTGCGGATGAACGTCATCGGCAACCCCGGCGTGGAGAAGGTCGACTTCGAGCTGTGGTCCTTCGCGGTGTCCGCGATCAACGGCTGTGGCATGTGCCTGGACTCGCACGAGCAGGTACTGCGCAAGGCCGGCGTCGACCGTGAGGTCGTCCAGGAAGCGTTCAAGATCGCGTCCGTGGTTCAGGCAGTCGGCGTCACCCTCGACGCGGAAGCGGTGCTGGCCGATCCGGCTGAGTGAACCGCCCCTGCGCAAAACGGCCCCTGTCCGCCCACCGGTGGGCAGGGGCCGTCGCCTTCTCCGGTTCTAGGCTGGGAGATGGGAACCTGATCGAGGGAGGTCGCCATGGGCACTCAGTCGGGTCAACCGGGTCGGGTCACGGTGGTCGGTCCCAGCGAACGCAGGCCGGGTCCTCCGACACCGGGAATGGAACGGCAGGAGGCCTTCGCCACGCAGGACATGTGGTCGGGGCTGATCCGCACCGCTCCAGGCATGGTCTCGGGCTGGCACCACCACGGCGACTACGACACGGTGGTGTACGTCCTGTCCGGTCGCGTAAAGATCGACTTCGGCGCGGGGGGCGCCGACAGCGTGACCGGTCGTCCCGGAGACTTCATCCGGGTACCTCGTGACACGGTGCACCGGGAGGGCAACCCTTCGGCGGAGCCCGCCGAAGCCCTGGTACTCCGCGTCGGCAAGGGGCCCTCGACGTTCAACGTCGAGGGGCCGGCCAGCTGAGGGGGCCGGGCGACGTCCACCGCGGTCCCACAGCGCCCCGAGGTGCGGGGAACCGCTTGGCCAGGCACGGGGCGCCGCGGAAAGCCTGTGGTGCGCGGTGTGGCAGTTCCGGCAAAGCGGCAACCCGTGGGTAGGTCCTGAATCAGACCTGGACCTCCGGTTCCGCGCCCTCCGGTGGTCCCGCTGGCCCCACCGGCTCCGCGGAGGTCGTGTCCGTGGTGCCGGATACCGCCGTGGACGGAGTCGGGTCCGGGGCCGCCTCCTGGGAGTACGTGCGCAGATAGCCGACCACCGTGTTCGTCACCGCGACCAGAGGCACAGCCACGACCGCGCCGCCGATGCCGGCCACCATGCCCCCGGTCGCCACCGTCAGGACGACCGCCAACGGGTGGACGCGGACCGCGCGGCCGAGGATGAAGGGCTGCAGGATGTGGCCCTCGATCTGCTGGACCGCGAGGACGACCGCCAGGGTCATGACCGCTGTGAAGACGCCCTGGGTGACCAGCGCCACGATCACCGCGAGCGCACCGGAGGCGACGGCTCCGACGAGGGGGATGAAAGAGAACAGGAAGATGAAGACGGCCAGCGGAACGGCCATCGGCACGTTCAGGAAGTAGATGCCGATACCGATGAAGGTCGCGTCGATCAGGGCGACCAGGACCGTGCCGCGGACGTAGGCGGTCAGGGTGCGCCAGGCACGCGGGCCGGCACCGGCCACCCCGGGGCGGGCGGCGGAGGGCACCAGTTTCAGGAACCACCGCCAGATGCGCTCGCCGTCGTAGAGCAGGAAGAGCGTGGAGAAGAACACCAGCAGAATGCCGGTGAGGGCCTCGACGATGACCTGGACGCCCTCCAGACCCGCGGACGTTATCTGGTCGGCATTGGCGCCGATCGCCTCACGGAGGTTCTTGGCGATCTGGTTGATCTGCTTGTCGGTGACGTGGAAGGGGCTCCTCAGCAACCAGTTGCGCAGATCGTCGATGCCGCTCTGGATCTGGCTGGAGAGCGTGTCGATGTTCTCCATGACCTGCCAGGTCACGAACCACCCCATTAGGCCCATGACGACAAAGCCGAGGATGGCGGTCAGCGCGGTGGCAGGGCCGCGCGGTACCCCGCGGCGCTGCAGCCGGGCGACCGTCGGCTGCAGCAGCGCGGTGATCAGCAGCGCGATGACGAACGCGAAGACCACCAGTTGGACCGCGCTGATGACCCGCATCAGCACCCACACGGTGCCGGCCAGCACGAGCAGGCGCCAGCCGGCCTCGGCCGCGACCCGTACGCCCCAGGGCACGGCCTCGGAGGGGTCGGGGCGGGGACCGGGCGCCGGGGCGGCGAGCGGGACGGCACGCGGGGTGGGATCGCTGGGGGGAGGCACGTCGGGCGGTTCGGTCAGGGCGTGCTCCTTCTCCACCTCGGCGCGGCGCTCGTCCAGGCGCTCGCTCACCTCGGTGAGACCGGCCCCGAGCCGACCAAGCCACCCTGGCACTCGCGACATGATCCGTCCTCTTCCCCCGCGTCCCCGGGTGCTCGCCACCACTCCCCCCTGGAGTTGTCCGGATAGACCGTACAGGGCAAAAGCCCCTCCCCCTAGGACGGGGAGGGGCTACGCAAGGTTGAGCGGGAGACCGGCGGCCTAGTAGTAGTGGTTGGCCTGCCAGAAGGTCCAGGCCTGGCAGGGGCTGCCATAGCGGCCGTTCATGTAGCCCAGGCCCCACTTGATCTGGGTGGCCGGGTTGGTCCGCCAGTCGGCGCCGGCGGTGGACATCTTGGAGGCGGGCAGGGCTTGGAAGAGGCCGTAGGCGCCGGAGGAGGCGTTGACCGCGTGCATGTTCCAGCTCGACTCGTGGTTCACGATGTTGCTGAAGCACTGGAACTGGCTGGCGGGCACCATCTGGCGCGCCATCGCCTGGATCTGCGCGACGGTGTAGCTGCTCTGGACGGGGAAGCTGGAGGAGTCGCGGGCGGCGTCGCGGCTGGCCGCGGCCTTGGCCTCGGCGCGCTCCTTGGCGGCCTTCTCGGCAGCGGCCTTCTCGGCAGCGGCCTTCTCGGCGGCGGCCTTCTTGGCGATCGCGGTCTCGGCCGCGGCCTTGCGGGCCGTTTCCTCGGCGTCCTTCTTGGCGCTCGCGTCGGCGGCGATGGCCTGTGCGTCGGCCTGCTGCGTCAGAGTCGCGGACTGAACCTGCGCCTGCTGACCTGAGGGTATGTCTGCGAGGAGCGTGGCGTCGGCTGCCGTCGGCTCGGCGTCGTTGTTCTGCGCGACGCTGCCAGAGGCAACTCCGACGACGCTTCCGACGGCGGTGACCGCGGTGGCGGAGGCCACTGCGAATCCCCGGACCGAAATCCGGCTCACACGGTTTCCTTCCAGCATCGCCCGCTTCGGTGACCCTGGCGGACGCAATCGTGCCCCTGACACTGGCCTCCCAACTGCGGGGTCACGGGAGGCACGGGCCCGGTGGGCAACTCCCTCGGAGGGAGCGCCGCGTGAAGCTCGGGCGGCATACGACGAACCCTATGGAGTTGGTGCTTCTGGTGCGGTGCCGCACCTCCCCACTACCTCAAGGGTGCGAGGGGCACCCCCAGGGGGATACGGCTGTGTCGTATGCGGGGCCTGACAGAACTGAGACTCTGCCGTAACCAGGCGCCGGGTGGCAATTCTGCGTTACGTGTGAAAGCTCACATCCCGTTTGGCCCTGGGGGTTTCCGGAAATCCCCACGCACGAAGGCGCCGCCCAGCTAGGCTCACGTGCCTTTGCGGGCGGCGCCAACTGGACTGGATCGCCTCAGATGTGACCCTCTTCGAGCATTTCGGTCACAAGGGCAGCGATCCGGGACCTCTCGGACCGGGTCAGCGTGACGTGCGCGAAGAGCGGATGCCCTTTGAGCTTCTCCACCACGGCGACCACCCCGTCATAGCGACCGACACGCAGGTTGTCCCGTTGTGCCACGTCATGGGTCAGAACCACCCGTGAATTCGCGCCGATTCGGGACAGCACCGTCAGCAGGACGTTCCGTTCGAGGGACTGTGCCTCGTCCACGATCACGAAGGCGTCATGCAGCGAACGGCCACGGATGTGGGTGAGCGGGAGCACCTCAAGCATCCCGCGCGCGGTGACCTCCTCGATGACCTCGCGGCTGGTGACGGCGGACAGCGTGTCGAAGACGGCCTGCGCCCACGGGCTCATCTTCTCCGCCTCGGTGCCCGGCAGATAGCCCAGCTCCTGCCCGCCGACGGCGTACAGCGGACGGAAGACCATCACCTTCTGGTGCTGGCGACGCTCCAAGACCGCCTCCAGGCCGGCGCACAGAGCCAGCGCCGACTTGCCGGTGCCTGCCCGACCGCCCATCGAGACGATGCCGACGTCCGGATCCAGTAGCAGGTCGAGCGCGATGCGCTGCTCGGCGCTTCGGCCCTTGATGCCGAACGCCTCCCGGTCACCACGCACCAAGCGGACGTTGCCCTCGACGGTGACCCGGCCGAGCGCCTTGCCGCGCTCGGACTGGATGGTCAGGCCCGTGTGCACGGGGAGGCTGGAGGCCTCCGGGACGTACACGTGCCCTTCCTCGAAGAGGATGTCCACCTGTTCACCCGGAAGGGTGAGTTCGCTCATCCCGGTCCAACCGGAGTTCTCCGTGATGGCGAGCTCGGCCCGGTACTCCTCGGCGAGGAGGCCCACGGAGGAGGCCTTGATCCTCAGGGGCAGGTCCTTCGATACGACGGTGACGTCGAACCCCTCGGCCTGGAGGTTGCGGGCCACCGCGAGGATGCGGGAGTCGTTGTCCCCCAGGCGATAGCCGGTGGGCAGCACGCTGGGGTCCGAGTGGTTGAGCTCGACGCGGATCGTTCCGCCCAGTTCCCCGATCGGGATGGGGGCGTCGAGGCGACCATGCTTCACCCGGTAGTCGTCCAACAGGCGCAGCGCCTGGCGGGCGAAGTAGCCGAGTTCGGGATGGTGCCGCTTGGCCTCCAGTTCCGTGACCACGACCACGGGGAGCACGACCTCGTGCTCGTCGAAGCGGATCAGGGCGTTCGGATCGGCCAGCAGGACGCTGGTGTCGAGAACATAGGTGCGCCGGTCTGGCTTGTGGCGCTTTGCACTGGTCACCACGGAAGGACGTACCCCCTCGGATGAGGTCGGGGAGCGACGGAGTGGAAGCCGGGCCGGGAGGGTGGGAGCAGTGCGACCGATCCCTGGCCCCCGCGTGCGGCGGGCCGGGAGCCGGCCCTCCTCGGCTGCTTCGGTGCAGTGACCGCACGGTCGGGCTGGTGCAACGGGCCTCCCGGGCGGACGGCCCCGTGCCGCCCGCTGAGATCCGACACCCGTGGTTCGGGCGTCGACCTGCTTGGCTTATGCCCTCGAACGCGCGCCGCCATGCAAATACGGCCAACGGCGCGCTGATGAACTCCTTGTGACGTCCCCCGGAACCGGGGTGCGGAGCAACGCCCGCCACCGTGGTGGACGAGGCGGTGGTACGGCTGGGTCAGCCGCCGTAGCGGCGGTGACGTGCCGCATAGTCGCGCAGCGCGCGCAGGAAGTCGACCTTGCGGAAGGCCGGCCAGAAGACCTCGCAGAAGTAGTACTCGGAGTGTGCGGTCTGCCAGAGCATGAATCCGGACAACCTCTGTTCACCGCTGGTACGGATCACCAGGTCCGGGTCGGGCTGGTCACCGGTGTAGAGGTGACGGCCGATCATGTCGATGTCGACGGACTCAGCGAGGTCCTCCATCGACACGCCCTTGTCATGGGCATCGAACAGCATGGAGCGCACGGCATCGGCGATCTCCTGCCGACCGCCGTAGCCGATGGCCACGTTGACGACTATCCCGTCGATGTGTGCGGTGGCCTCCTCGGCCTCCTTCAGCGCCGTCTGCATCTGGGAGGGCAGCAGATCGGTCGTGCCCACGTGGTGCACCCGCCAACGACCGTCGACGGCGAGGGTGTGGACGACGTCCTCGATGATGCCGAGCAGCGGACCGAGTTCCTCCTGAGGGCGGTCGAAGTTGTCCGTGGACAGCAGCCACAGGGTGACGACCTCGACGTCGGTCTCGGTGCACCAGCCGAGGAATTCCCCGATCTTGTCGGCACCGGCTCGATGCCCGTGGACGGCGGTGGATCCGGAGGCCTTCGCCCAGCGGCGGTTGCCGTCCATGATGACGCCGATGTGCTTGGGCACCTGAGCGTGGTCCAGGTGGCCTTCCACCCGGCGCGCGTAGAGCCTGACGAGCAGGCCGCGCAGCTTGTCACGCAGGTTCACGGGCCCTCCGGAGGTTGTGGCGCGGGTACGGTCACCGCGGTCAGAGCCTACCCCCAGACGGGGTCCCGGCAGTGGCTCGGGGCCCGGATTGCGGCAGTTGGGGCGCCAGCGCCGCCGCGAGGTTCCCGACGTCCGGGGGGTAAGAAAACGGGCCGGTCCGTGGGGGGGAGACGGACCGGCCCGAGGGGGGGTTTCCACCATAACCCTTCGTAAGGGATGGTGGGTGCATCGGCGCGACACAACTACTCTCCGAAATCACCCGGCGACGCCTCGAGGGGCACGGAAGACCGGATTCCGGGTCACTTCATGGCTGATTCACAGCGGAATCTCAGGTAGATACGGTCGGGCGCGATCAAATGCGACCCAACACGAAGACATTCACAAAGATTCGAAGGCGCCCGGAAGCGGGGCGGAGGATTTGCGCCATCTTGGGGACGTATCGGCGAGTCGCCCGAGGGTCCCGCTCAGGGGTGACCCCGCCAGCGAACGGGGACTTGACGATTCCGCTACGGCGGCAAAGGTGCACCACCGGGCTCCACGGCACCGCACAGCCCCCTCCACTGCGCGGTGCCGCCCGCGCTGCTTTGCTGGCGCGAATTACCTTGGTCTGAACCTACGTGACGGATGAGGCGGATGTGAACCTCATCCGATAACGATGTGAGAACCATGGGCGGAGCCCTGATGAACACGTGGCCCTTTTCCCCCGTTGCGCCCTGTTCACCACCCGTCCTGTTCGCCAGCCGTCCTGATCACCACCCGACCGGGTGGCACTCGCCGGGTGCGCCGTCCCGCGCTGCGTTCATCCGGCCGTCTTTCGGGCGTCGAAGAGGTGCCGGGTGCTGTGCGCAACGAACGGACCCTCCCGCACAATCCGCTCATGCAACGCACGCAGTTGGGGCTCGTACGCCTCCACCGTGAAACCGGGGACCATCCAGACCACCTTGCGTAGGAAGTGGACGACCGCGGCGATGTCGTGGAACTCCATCCGCAGCCGCTCCGCCCGCAGGACGGCCACCTCCAGGCCTGCCGCCTCGGCATCGGCCCGTTCGCGCCCGGGGTCGCGGGCATCGCGCACTTCCTCCGTCTGCGGCCCGAGGAAGTACTCGACCAACTCGAACACACTGGCGGGCCCCACGTGCTGGGCGAAGTACCTGCCACCCGGCCGTAGCACCCGGGCGATCTCATCCCAGTACGGCAGCACCGGGTGCCGGCTGAGCACCAGGTCGAACGCCTGGTCGGCAAACGGCAGCGGCTCGTCGTCAGGGGCGGCGACGACCACCACGCCGCGGGGCCGCAGCAAGGCGGTGGCCCTGGCCACGTTCGGCGACCATCCCTCCGTGGCGGCGACCAGCGCCGGCCGGGCTGGCTCGGCCACGCTCAGCATGAAGTCCAGCACCTCACCACCGCCGGTCTGGATATCGAGTGCGGCCTGGGCACCGGCCAGCCGTTCCCCCGCCGACCGCGCGTACCCCCAAGAGGGCCGCGCCTCGGTGGCCCGCCCCTCGAACCACGAGAAGTCCCACCCCTCGGTGGAGACGGCGACGGCCTCGGCTACGAGATCTTCAAATGAACGGTTTCCTGCCATAGCGGCCATGGTCGCAGGGCATTCCGGCGGATCCAGCTCCTTTTCCGGCGCCACGACCGGCCACACCGGGAGCAGGGCACGAGGACGGGAGGACACGAGAACGAGAGGGTGCGAGAACGGGAGGGAGGAGGGGAACGCACCGCGCACGCTCCTCGCCCCGCGGGGCCTCACACCGATGGTGACGTGTACGTCGCGGTCTTGTGGAGTCGAATCCTCGGAGTCGAGTCATACCGGCCTTCCTGGTGGGGAGTACGGAAGGGGACAACGCATACACGACCGGGGCGTGTTGAGGTGGCAACACGCGGGGAGGACGGGTAGACGGGCATGGGACGGCGACGGCGCTGGCGCGACGGGCGGGGCCAACTGATCGTGCGGAAGCGTTCGGGGGAACGGGTGATCACCGTCCCCCTGGAGATCTCGGTTTCCTACCGGGCCCGTACGAAGGGTCTGCTGGGCCGGGAGACGATCGACGGGGCGATGCTGCTCTCACCAGCGAGCGGGGTGCACACGTTTGGAATGAGCATGCCCATCGATGTCGCCTATCTGGACCGCCGGCTGACCGTCGTCGCCGTCCACACGATGCGGCCGGGACGCCTGGGCCGGCCCCGGCTGCGGGCACGCCACGTACTGGAAGCTGAGGCAGGCGCCATGGCCCGGTGGGCACTGAGGACGGGAATGCGGGTAGAGGTGGGGCAAGGAGTACGGGAAACGGACGAGGTGCGGGATGACGCCACGGGACGAAGCGCGGGGAGAGCCACGGCGGCGGAAACGAGGGGATGCAGGGAGGGAGACCGGGACGGGAACGGCCAGCCGTCGTGACCGGGTCAGTACCGTTCGTTCGGACTCTGGAGGGAATCGAGCCAGCGCAGCAGGCGCCCTCCTTCACGGCTCATGACGTCCGGATCGCGCAGGGCGTTCGCCAGGAGTGACATGCCCTGGTAGGTGGAGACGAGAGTGAGGGCCAAGTCGTCCGGGTCAGACTGGCCCAGCTCACGGAACTGATGTCCGACCCAGTCCAGCAGTCGCCGGACCACCGCGCCGACTTCCGCGTCTAGGGCGCCGTCCGCGCGCTTGTCGAGTTCAACGGCCAGCGTGCCCGTGGGACATCCGTGACGGGCGGTCACGTCACGCTGGCCGATCCACTCTTCGATCAGCCCCTTGAGGCGGTCTCGCGGATCGGACAGCAGTTCCAACCGGCCGGTGAGCTCGTCCAGATGCGCGCTGTGCTCGGACAGTGCGGCCCGGACCAGTTCGTCCTTGGTCTTGAAGTAGTAGTAGACGTTCCCGACCGGGACGTCGGCCGCACGCGCAATGTCAGCGAGGGTGGTGCGTTCGACCCCCTGCTGGTGCAGAACCCGGGCCGCCGCCGCCGTGAGACGCCGGCGTTTCTGTGAAGCCTGCGCCCGCCGATCCACTGAGTTGGTCACCTCACTGACTATAGACAGCTCCGGTTGGGCGCACATGCCCCTCCTCAGTCAGGCAACTGACTCATGCGCCGAGCCGCCGCCTCACTCCTGCGTACGGGGGAAGGAGACCTCGACCCGTCGATTCTTCTTCCGCCCCGCCTCATTCGAGTTGTCGGCGATCGGGTACTGCTCGCCGTAGCCGCGCACGTCGAAGGTGATGTCCGGGTCGTTCAGGTCCTGGTCCAGAACGGCCTGGACGGCGTTGGCACGCTGTTTGGACAGGACGTCGCCATGGGCGGAGGAGCCGAGGTTGTCGGTGAAGCCGAAGACACGGACCTGGGTCGCGTTCTGCTTCTTGATCTCCGCGGCAATGGCCCCGATGCGGGTTTTCGCCGCCGCGCCGAGTTTGGCACTGTCCTTGCCGAACAGCACCTCGGCCTGCAGCGCGAAGGTCACGTCGGCGTTGGTGTCTTCGCGGCGCTCGTCCCCGCTCTGGTCCTCCACGACCGACTTGATGTCCAGCACCTTGGGGGCGGCCAGGGTCGCCCCCTCGGGAAGCTTCAGATCTGGGTCGGTGGGGTCGATCTTCACCGGCGCCGTGGCGGAGGGCTCCGTTCCGGGGGGCTGGCTGGGACCCGTGTCATCGGCGCTCGCCGGGATCGCTCCGCACAGATCGACCGCGAGGAGGAGGGCAACTGCCGAGAAGGTGAGGGCAAAACGGGGTGTGGTGGTCACGTCGGCCTCACCCGGAGATCTGGATGGTGGCGCTGGAGAACGTGGGCAGTTGGAAGGAGACCGCGCTGGTACTAGCCGGAGGGGCCGGGAACTGCATGAAGACGGGGACCGTGTCGCCAGACTTGACCGTCTGAACGCCTGTCGTGGTCAGAGGGCGGCCATCAGTGTCCCTCAACACGTAGTAGCGCTTCCTCCCCTTCACGTCCACAAGTGTGGCCCCGCCGAAGGACTGCCCGTTCCTCATGATCTCGGTCTCGTTGCCAGTCAGCTGTGACGAGAGGACCGCGTCCTTACCGCCGTCGTTCTTGAGTAGCGCATTGACGGTTACAAACCCTCCGGAATCACGCCGAGCCGACGTAATCTTCAGCGTCAGTCCATCTGGGCCCCGGAGTTCAGCCAGCGGCTCCGCGGACTCACCCTCCTGAGGGCTCACGGCCGAACCACCATGCCTATGCCCGGGGACGGATGCTGAGGTGCCCGACTTCTTACCGCCGCTGCCCCCACCACCACAACCGGCCACACCGACGGTCAAACCGACAGCAACGGCCGTTGCGGCAATTCCTCTGCGAGCCCCCGCAGTGAACCACATGCTCATCGCTCTGCTTTCCTTCTTCATCGTCATCCGCTCGTCATCCGGCCAGGTGGACATCGAAGAGGTCGTCAGGTCCCGGCAAGTTTCCGGAGTCCTCGGGGTTCGGTGCCCAAACCCTGCCGTTGCATGTGAGCTCAGGCAGCGGCGCGTCCTCATTGCGGTTGCCAGGGACATCGAATGTGCAGAGCGGTTCGATCACAGCAGTGGCGGACTTGGTCGATCTGATGTCCTTCGTTCCGGGGACAACGGAGTCTCCAACGGGCTTGTTCGTCTGGACCTCGACCCTGACTCTCAACGGCTCTGAGTCATCGCACATCTGCACGTGTCCGTCATTCTGGGCGGCGAGTTGGTCAGCCCTCCAGCATGACGAACTGTGGTCGACTTTGCCGTCGAAGACGTCCTCCCAGCCAGCCGGATCTTTGAGGCTCTGGAGCCACAATCCCGCCAGATGGTCGCGGCGGCTCTGAGCCGCCGCCAGCGCTGCCGCATCGGCTGCTGTCTGCGCGCCGCTTCGGTTCACCGCAGCCTGACCGACTGCAAGGTAGACGAGCGCAAGAAAGAGCAGACCCGCCACCACCGTGATGTAGATGGGGAAGGCCTGCCCAGAATCACCGTGCACACGCCGAACGCTCAGGTGATCTCCGTGATCTTGGCCTTGATCTTGTCGAGGATCGCCTTGCCGACATCCGTGCCTGTGATCGCCAAAACAATCGCCACCACCACAGCGATGATTCCGAGGTACTCGACCGCGGTCTGTCCTCGGTCGCCGGCGCGGCGCCGCATAGCCGCGACCGTCGTGCCCTTCCAACTGCTCATGTGCACCTTGGCCGCCACGGCCGTTTTCAGCAGCAGATCGCTCATCGTGCTCCCCTCCGGCTTCGCTTCGGATTCGGCAAACGTAAGACTCCACACACCGATCCCCGGAGGGTCCCAGGGCCCAATCCCGGGCCCATTGCGCGCCGTCGGCGTTCCCCCGCACCGGCACCTCAGACCACCCCCAGCCACTTTGCCGTCGCCTGGGACCTGGTCGTGCTGTGGAGCTTGGCGAAAATGCGGTTGATGTGGTTCTTGACCGTCTTCTCGCTGATGAAGCAGACGGCGGCGATCTGTTGGTTGCTCATGCCGGACGCGATGAGGTCCATGATCTCCGCCTCCCTGGTACTCAGCCGGAACCGCGAACGGCATGACTGTCCCACAGATGATTGCAGTTGCGAAAGTGCTTGAGGGTTTTTATCCCTTACGAATAGGGGATGTTGACCTTCTGCATGTGCAGGCGCACTCCTACGAAGCTCGGTGAGTAACGCGCTCGCCGCCCCCGGTGTCACATGCGGCCGTCCCTCCCTCACGTCCCGCACCGCCCGCCCCAGCTGCTCCGTCGTGAACTCGCCGTGCACCAGGTATCCCCCCGCCCCCAGCCGGAGCGCCTCCCGCACGGTCTCCGTCTCGTGGCTATAGGTGAGCATCATGACCGGAGCCAGCCGGACCAGATGCGGCAACGCCGACATTCCATCGACTCCGGGCATCCGGACATCGAGGAGGATGACGTCAGGGCGGTGCTCAAGAGCTGCCTGGTACGCCTCACGGCCATCCGCTGCCTCTGCCACCACGGTGGTGTCCTCGCGGCCCGAGAGCAGGGCGACCAGGCCCGCACGGACCACCGGGTTGTCGTCGGCGACCAGCAGCCGCAGCGGCGCGCAGCCAGGCGAGGCCGGCCCCGGGAAGTCCGGCTGGGGATGGCTGTCCTGCATCGGTGCCTCCTCTCAGTCTTCCCGGAGGGACGGATCGACTCGGTTCAGGACGGATACGGGCAGCTCCACTCGTACCTCCGTGCCTGGCTGGTGACGGACTTGCCCGATACGGATGCGGGCACCTGCCTGGGCAGCTCGTTCGACCATGCCGAGCAGGCCGAAGTGGCCCGAGGCGCAGAGTCGTTCGAGGGTCATTCCGGACGGGATGCCGGTGCCGTCGTCGCGAATGGCAAGACGGAGCAGGTCACCATCGACGGCGGCCCGGACCTCGACATGGGTCGCAAAGGCGTGGCGATGGGTGTTCTCCAGCGCTTCCGCGACGATGGAGAAGAGGTGGTGGGTGAGGGGCGCCGGCAGCACGGGAAGCTCCGGCACACACGACCAGTGACAGGTGACCAGCAGTCCGGTTCGTGCGGTGACGTCACGGGCCAGGAGCTCCAGTTCGCGCCAGACCGTGATCCGCTCGGACGACTCCACGGTGCCTGGCTGCTCCTCCTCGGGCGTTTCCGGCCGCTCCCGCCGCAGGTCCGTCAGCAATTCCCGTGACTCCGCGGCCGCTCTGCGCGCCGACCGGGACACAAGTTCCGCCTGTTCCTTGAGACGGGCCGGGTCGGGGGTGGCCATCGACACGGTCGACGCCAGGCCGTCCGCCGCCAGGGCCACCCCGTAGAGCGTCTTGGCCACGGAGTCGTGCATCTCACGGGCCAGCCGGGCACGTTCGGCACTGACTGCCTCCGCAGCCGCGAGGCGCGCCTGGGTCGTCGTCAGTGCCTGGGTCGCCGCGCCGAAGCGGAGCATCAGGTCGCGCAGGGTGGAGCCCATGGCTCCGGCGACGACACACAGGCCGGGCAGAAACAGTGCCTCGGCGACGGGCGCGTGCCGATCGGTGTTCAGGGTGGCGTGAACAAGAAGCAGGATCAGGGACTGGAGGGAGGCGAAGCAGGCCGCGCCGCGCCAGCTGTAGACCAGACCGGCCAACAACGGAGTGCAGACGCTCACGTAGGCGAGGGTGGTGTCCGGGCCTGCTGAGACGAGGAGGAGGGATCCGAAGAGGGTGTCGGCGGCGAGGAGGGTGGGGTGTCGCAGAAGGAGGGGCCCGAAACGTTCCCAGTCGCGGAACAGGACGTAGGACACCATGAACGTGATGACCACGGCCGCTCCGACCAGGCGGGCGCCGAGTCCGGGGGCGGCGTTGAGCAGGGCCGCCGGGGCCGCCAGGACGATCATGGCCAGTCGGAAACCAAAGACCTGCCGGCACAACGCCTGCAATGCACGGACCTGGATCTTCTCCGACGGCTCGGCCGCGCCCCCCGCCGCGGTCGCCACACCAGGCGCCGCCGCTGTCGCGGGTGTACTGGCCCCTGCCTCCATACCAGTCCTTGTACCGGCCCCTGTACCGCCTCCCCCGCTACCGGCCGACGCCTTCCAGCGGCGCGGCGAGCGCGTGGTGCCTCCCCTGCGCCACCCTCCACGCACGGCGGCCCACCTCGGCCACCCCGCGCGAGCTGCGACCCCGCGCGGCCACCCGCCGAAGGCCCCCTCCGGGGACCTCCGCATCCGTTCCGCGCAGGACACGCCCCCGGCGGACCCGGCGCGCCCGCATTCCATCGGTCGTGTCACCATCACCCCGCCCTCACTTCCCCGTGAGGGAGCCGAAGTCCACCCCGGAGCCCAGGAGCAGGCCCGCGCCGAGCAGGAGCATCGTCGCCGGAACCATGAACGTGGTGATCATCAGCGTGGCCTTGGGTACCGCGCGGGCGGCCTTGCGGCGGGCGTTCTGGGCGTCGGTGCGACGCATGTCCTTGGCCAGGGAGACGAGGGTGTCCACGATGGGCGCGCCCAGTTCCTCGCCCTGCTGCAGTGCCGTCACGAACATCGCGACCTGCTCGGAGTCGTTGCGGCGACGCAGTTCCGCGAACGCCTGGCGCCGGCTCATGCCCAGGTCCATCTGGCGCAGGGTGATGTGGAGTTCGTCGGCCCACGGACCCTCGTAGCGGGAGGCGACCCGGTCCAGGGCCTGGCGGAACCCCAGGCCCGCGCTGACCACCACCGCCAGCACATCCAGGAAGTCCGGCAGCGTGCGCTCGATGACGTCCCTGCGGACCCGCATCGCGGACCAGATGCCGACCTCGGTCCAGAACGCGCCGAACAGCAGGAGCAGCAGGGCGACGAACCACTGGCCGCGGAGCAGGAAGACGAGGAAGCCCACGCCGCCGAGCACGCCGTAGACCGCACGGCGGGCCGCGTACCGGTCGATGGTCAGGCCGCCGGGGTTGCCCGCGAGGTCGATCTTGCGGCGGTACTTGGCGACCAGGCGGGGCCCCATGAGGCGGAGGACGGCCGGGGCGTAGCGCATGCCCATGCGGTCGATGACGGAACCCACCGCGCCGGTGCGGGTGGCACCGACCTCCAGGGCCACGGCAAGGTCGCTGGGGAGCTTCGCGTCCGCGCGGTACATGCGGATGCCGGCGAAGGCGCCCAGGACGCCGACGCCCATCAGCAGCGCGAGGAGGAATCCCATGGCGTCGTCCTCACACGTCGATCCGGCTCAGGCGCCGGATGAACACGAATCCGACGGCGTACAGGGAGAAGGCGATGACCACGCAGGCCTGGCCGACCGGCGAGCCGGTCATGCGTTCCAGGGCGCCGTCCTTGACACCGTTCATCAGGAACAGCGCGCCGATGCCGAGGACGGGTACGGCGTACGACGTCATGGTCACCTGGGAGAGCTGGGTGCGGACCTCACGCCGGGTCTCCTTGCGTTCCTCCAGCGTCTCGGTCAGGTTCCGCAGCGCGGAGACCACCTGGCCGCCGGCCCGGTTGGACAGCACCAGGGTCGTGACGAGCACCACCAGTTCGCGAGAGGGGAGCCGGGCGGCGAGCTCGCCGAGCGCGTCCTCCAGGGTGTGGCCGATGGCCAGTTGGTCGGACACCTTGGCGAGTTCCTCGCCCGCCGGGGCCTCCAGTTCCTCCGCCGCCATGCCGATCGCGGTGCGCAGGGCCAGGCCGGCCTGGGTTGCGTTGGCCAGGATGCGGGCTAGTTCGGGAAGCTGGCCGATGAAGCGCTCGATGCGTTTCTGGCGTTGCCAGTTGAGGAATTGCACGGTCGCCCAGACACCGAGGAGCCCTGCGAGCGGTCCGAAGAAGGGGGCCAGCGTGGCCTGGCCGATCAGCCAGAGCGCGGCGACCGTGGCGAGCATGTAGACGAAGAACTCGCCTGGTGTGACGTCCAGGCCGGTCGTGGCGAGGCGCAGTTCCAGCCAGCGGCCGAAGCGGGTGCGGCGCAGCCGCCGGTCGAGGTCGCCGAAGCGGCGTCTGCGGCCGGTCGCCGGAGGCGGACCGGTGTGCGTGAGTCGGTCGACGAGCGCGGCGCGCTGGGCCCGGCCCGAGGCGTAGGTGTGCACGCCGACCACTGCCAGCACGCAGGTCAGCAGCGCCACGCCGGTGGTCAGCTGGACGAGGGTGTGGAGTTCCATGGGGTTGCCTACCTACCTGGCTTCTCGGGTGGCGAGCTGCTGCGCGGAATGGGCGACGCCGAAGGCCTGCGGGACGGGCTGGCTCGCCATGTAGAGGCGGTCGGCGGTACGGCGTGGGAGGGGGAAGTACTGGAAGGAGCCGGGGACGCGGCCGTCGGGAGTCATGGGCCGGGCGTCGAACCGGGCCACGGTCGCCAGCCGGTACGGTTCCCCGCCGTGGCTGTCGAGCAGCGCGATCTCGGTGATGCGTCGGGCGCCGTCGGCGAACCGGGTGAGCTGGACGATGACGTCGACCGCGCTGTTGATCTGGTCGTGCAACGCCGCGAAGGGCACCTCGACGTCGGACATCGAGGCGAGGGTCTGCAGACGGGTCAGGGCGTCCTCGGCGCTGTTGGCGTGCACGGTGGCGAGGGAGCCGTCGTGGCCCGTGGACATGGCCTGCAGCATGTCGAGGGATTCGCCGCCGCGGACCTCACCGACCACGATCCGGTCGGGGCGCATGCGCAACGAGTTGCGGACGAGGTCGCGGATGGTGACCTGTCCGTTGCCCTCGACGTTCGGCGGACGTGACTCCAGGCGGACCACGTGTGTCTGCTGGAGCTGGAGTTCGGCGGAGTCCTCGATGGTGATAATGCGTTCGTGTGGCGGGATGAGTCCGGACAGGGCGTTGAGCAAGGTGGTCTTCCCCGTGCCCGTCGCACCCGAGACGATGATGTTGAACTTGGCCTGCACCAGCCCGGCCAGCAGGTACACCATGTGCTCGTCGAGCGAGCCGAAGCCGATCAGTTCCTGGAGGGTGTAGGAGCGCGGGAAACGGCGGATGGTGAGGATCGGGCCGGTCAGTGAGAGCGGCGGGATGATGACATTGACACGTTCGCCGGAGGGAAGGCGGGCGTCCACCATCGGGTTGGACTCGTCGACCCGGCGGTTGACCGTCGAGACGATCCGTTCGATGGTCTGCATCAGCTGGTCGGCGGAGACGAAGCGGAGTGGCAACTGCTCGACGCGGCCGCCGCGCTCCACGAAGATCGTGTCGGGGCCGTTCACCATGATCTCGGTGACGGAGGCGTCCTCAAGCAGCGGTTCCAGGATGCCGAGGCCGAGCGCCTCGTCCACGACCCGGCGGATCAGCTGGGAGCGCTCCACCGTCGACAGCACGGGGCCCTCGCGGCTGATGATGTGCCCGAGCACCCGCTCGAGCCGGGCCCGGCGCTCGGCGGCGGCCAGCGAGCCCATCTCCGCAAGGTCGATCTCCTCCAGCAGCTTGGCGCGGTAGGAGGCGACCAGATGCCCGTCCTCGCCCCGGCTGCGGTGCTCCTCCGGGGTGTTGATACGTGCCCGCAGGCTCATGGTCCGCTGCTCCTCTGTCCTGGTCCGTGGTCCAGCGGCATGGTCGCGGTCTTGGTGGCGTCGCCGAGGTCCCAGACGATCTCGGGGATGTGCACGGTCGCGGTGACGGTGACGGAGCCGCCTCCGCCGCCGGACGAGCAGGTCACCTTGATCCCGCCGCTCACCGCGTCCGTGCAGGCCTGTGCTGTGGACCGTCCTAGGGACGCGGCTCGGGCGCCCGCCCGGGCCGCCGTTCCGGCCTGCTCGGCCGCGTAGGCGACCGCGCCGAGCTGGATGCCGGCCAGTCCGACGATCAGCAGGATCGGCACGAACCCGAGGTACTCGATGGCCACTTGACCCGTGTCCCGCCGCCTGCACCCCCGCGCACGCCCGCTACCGCGCCCGTAGCCACGCCCGCTACTGTGCCCGTCCGCCCCCTGGGCACCTGTGCGAGCATTTCCACGCCCGTACGGCATCTCAGCGCTTCACCTCTTCCACAGCCCCGGCGTGGCCGTGCACGGTGACGGGGAAGTCGATGGAGCCGGGGAAGAGCACGGGGACCTTGATGGCCACGTCCGCCGTCACATAACCGGTCCCTCCGCAGGACTCCACGGTCGCGCCCCCTCGCCACGCCCCCGACAGGTGCTTCAGTGCCGCCTGTTCGCACACGCCGAACCGCTCCCCCCGAGGTACCGCCGTTCCCGCCCGCACACCTTCGTCCGCAGCATTCCCCGCGAGCGTGTAGGCGTACCCCACCAACACGGCCTGCCACATCAGCACCAGCGTCAGGATGATCAGCGGTGCCATGCCCAGGAGTTCCACGCTCACCTGTCCCCGGTCGCCGTGCTCTCCCAGGTCCCCGCACCCTCCCAGGGGCGGTTGGTCCCGCCGTCGCTCGCCCGGCCGTCTCATGGCGGCGCTCACTCCTTCCGCCGCCGGAAGCCCACCGACCCGCGGTCGCCCCGCAGCCGTCCGCCCCCGCGGTGGGAAGTCCCCTCGGCCGTCTTCGCCGACTTCGCCAGCCCCAGCTCGCCCGCCAGTCCCCACAAGGCCTGCTTCACCGCGCTCCTGCTGTCGAGTTCGTGGACCCGGCCCGCGTCCACCACCCCCTGCAGTTCCTTGAAGTTGGCGGGGACGGTGGTGCGCGCGAGGGCCGTGCCGGTGATGCGCTGCACCAGCGCGGGCTGGATCTCCGTACTCCGCGTATGCCGGTTGACGACCACTGTCGTCTCCTCGGCCTTGCGGATCTGCAACCGGTCCCACATCCGTACCGTCCGCTTGGCGGCGCGGACGGCGATCACGTCCGGCGTGGTGACCAGCAGGGCGGTGTCGGCCGTCTCGACGGCCGCCGCGCCGGCCCCGCCGAGTTGGGCACCGCAATCGATGACGACGATCTCGTAGCGGGAGCGCAGCGCGCTGACGATCTGGCGGGCGGCCCGGTCGGTGACGTCCTCGCCGCGTTCGCCCTCGGCGGGCGCGAGGAGCAGGGCGAGGCCGGTGTCGTGGCGGAACACGACGTCGGCGAGGACGCGCGGGGAGATGTCCGTGATGGCGGCGAGGTCGGCCACTGAGCGGCGGAACTGGATGTCGAGGTAGGAGGCGATGTCGCCGGTCTGGAGGTCGAGGTCGACGAGGGCGGTGGCGCGACCGGAGGCCTGGGCGGCGAGGGCCAGCTGGATGGCGGTCAGGGTGGCGCCGGTACCGCCCTTGGCGCCGCTGACCGTGACGACGGTGCCACCGGCCCCGCCGAACTCGTCCACGCCATGGCCGAGGTGCCGCCGTACGCCCGTCGACCACTGGGCGACGGCCTGCACGCGGCTGGCGAGGTCCTCGTACGACAGCGGCAGCGCGACCAGGCCGCGGGCGCCGGAGTCCATGGCGGCGGCGAACAGGCCGGGGCTCGCGTCGGTGGTGACGAGGATGACTCCTGCGGCCGGGAAGCGCAGGGCGACCTCGCGGATCAGCTCCAGGGCGGGGACCGGGCCGATGTGTTCATGGACGACGATGACTTCCGGAAGCTCGTCCACCGACTCCGTGGCGAGCCGGGCGAGGGTGTCGACCAGCTGGGTGGAGTCGGTCACCGGCGGCTGTGGTTCGGCGTCGGGGAGCTGGCTGAGCAGGGTGGTGAGGGAGCGGACGGCATCCGGGTCCGCACCGGCCGGGAGGATCCTGGTGGGCATGCGGGCCGCCTCTCACTTGTCCGTCGCGAGTTCGTAGGTGCGGTCCTTGTCCGGGACGCTGGTCTCGCTGCCGGGTGCCACCAGGGCGAGCCGGACGCGCTGGGCGAAGGACTCGGCGTAGGTGATGCGCTGGGCGTCGAGGGTGGACAGCGCGAAGGTGATGGGGACGGCCTCGGCGGGCTGCTGGCTCTTGCTGCGGTCGGGGTCCAGTGCGGTGATGTGGCCGACGTCGAGGACCCGGGCGTTGGTGACGATGATCTTCGACTGGTCCGGGTCGCCGTCCTTCTTTCCCTCGAAGGTGGCGTACACGTTGACCCGTGAGCCCGGCGTGATCTTGCCCGCCACGCCCGTGGCGGCGTCGATCATGATGGCGACCTCCTGCTGTCCGGACTGGAGGGCGGGCTGGTCGACGATCATGTCGGTCTGCAGCAGGGAGCCGGCCCGCAGGGTGGTCACGGCGATCTTTCCCCGGATCTGGCGGAGGTCGGTGACGGCGTTCCCGGACAGCCAGCGCTTGGGCATCCTGACCTTCTCGAACTGCTCCGCGTCCAGCGCGGCGTAGGGCTTCACGTCGGACTTGACCCGGTAGGCGGTGACCTCGGGGCCGACCTTGGAGTTCACGTCGTGGACGACGGAGAGCACGCCGGCGAACGCTCCGAGGGCGCACAGGACCGACAGAATCAGGAGTATCACGCCGCGGCGCTGACGGGAGTTCATGAACCGTGCAACCTCATTGGGGGAATCGGTCGAGCGGGATGTGAGCTGTTGTCGGGGCCGGTCAGGACGGCGTTCGCCGTTCCAGGGCGCGGGGAGTGGCTGGTTCGGGCAGGGGCGGGCAGGCCGAGCAGAAGACGCAGCGGTCACCGATGACGTCGATGCCGCACCAGTGGCAGCTGGTCTGCCGTACGGACGTGACCAGCTGGTAGAGGACCGGCAGGTCGGCGAGGTAGCTGCAGAACTCGACCATCCGGCCGGTCCCCCACCACATCGGGGACTCGGCGGGGAGCGGGGTCTCACGCAGTCCGTGCACGTTCCACCGGGTGCCCAGTCCGGCGACCCAATCGGTCTGCAACTGCCCCTTGGCGACCAGCATCCAGGTGTGGAACTCCGGTCCGTTGAGCGCGGCGTCGGGCCCGATCCGCACGAGCTGCGGCTCCGGGTGGGCCAGGACCGCGAACTGACTGCCGGGAACCCATGACTTGGCGTGCGCCTTCAGGCCCACCGGGACCCGGTCCAGCCTCGCCACGGAACCGAGGACGGCGCCCGCGTGAAGGTAGTGGGTGAGCAGGCGCCCGGCGGAGGCGAGCACACCCGGGCTCAGATCGCAGGAGGCGAGCTGCCGCAGTTGCCGAGCCAGGACCGCGATGGCCAGGGGCGGCAGAGCGGGTCGAAAGAAGGCGATGCGGTCGCTCTCCAGCAGCGAGCGCAGAGTGTACAACCGCCGCAGGACCGATTCCGGGGTGGCCGGCGAGCAGACGACGACCACGTGCCCGTACTGCTCGGTGAGGGTGTGCAGTTCGGTGAGGGCGTGGTCCAGCGGAAGCCGGTCGAGGCCGCCGAGCACGACGGCCGGCACGGTGCGTTCGTCCTGTGCTGGCAGCGCCAGGTCGGCGCTGGTCACGGCAATGGCAGTTGGCACGCGCAGCTCCCCGCTCTCAACACCCCGCCGGCCCACCGGTGTCACTCCAATGCGCCAGGACGACTTCACTGCGTGACTACCTGAGCACTGTATCCACGGGCGTGTGGCCGGAGAACAGCGTTTGTGAAGCTCGTTGGGAAGTCTCTCGGCGCAACTCCCGCCAAATCCGGACAGTTTGAGCATCGACCGGAGGGAGCTTTGGTCTGGACCTCTTGACACCAGGATTGGTCTGGACCAACTTGTTGGGTCAACGGCGTCCGCCGTTCCCCACGCATTCCCCTGTGTTTTCCCGCCCCTCATCCCAGCCGACTCCCCGGAGGTCCCCGTGGACCGCGCACCAGGCACACCCAGACTCCGCAGACGGCGGCTTGCGACATGGTCCGCCGCCACCGCCCTCGCCCTCTCGGTCGCGGGCCTCGCGGCCACCCCGGCCTCCGCCGCGGACGTCAACAACGTCAACAACGCGGGCTTCGAATCCGGTCTGACCGGCTGGACCTGTACGGCTGGCAGCGGCACCACGGTCTCCTCCCCGGTGCACGGGGGCTCCTCCGCCCTGAAGGCCACCCCGGCCGGCCAGGACGACGCCCAGTGCACCCAGACGGTAACGGTCCAACCCAGCTCGACGTACACGCTGAGCGCCTGGGTCCAGGGCGGCTACTCCTACCTGGGCGTGACGGGCACGGGTACGAAGGACGTCTCGACCTGGACTCCCAACACCACGACCTGGAAGCAGTTGTCGACCACCTTCACCACCGGCGCGTCCACGACGTCGGTCACCCTCTACACCCACGGCTGGTACGGCCAGACCGCCTACTACGCCGACGACATCTCGGTCTACGGCCCCGATGGCGGTGGCGGTGGCGACCCGTCCCCGACGGTCCCGTCCGCCCCGACCGGCCTGGCGGTCTCGGGTACGACCTCTTCCTCGGTCTCGCTGTCCTGGTCGGCGGTGTCGGGCGCGACGGGCTACAACATCTACCGCGACGGCACAAAGGTGACGGCGGTGACCGGCACCTCGACGACGGTGACCGGCCTGGCGGCCTCGACGTCGTACACCTTCCAGGTCTCGGCGACGAACGCGGCCGGCGAGTCGGCGAAGTCGGCCACGGTGTCGGCCACCACCGCCTCTGACGGCACCGGCGGCGGGGGTGGGGGCGGCGGGGGCGGCTCCCTGCCCAAGCACGCGGTGACCGGCTACTGGCAGAACTTCGACAACGGCGCCACGGCGCAGAAGCTGTCCGACGTCCCCTCCGCCTACGACATCATCGCGGTGGCCTTCGCCGACGCGACCTCGACGCCCGGCGCGGTCTCCTTCAACCTCGACTCGGCCGACCTCGGCGGTTACACCGTCGACCAGTTCAAGGCGGACATCAAGGCCAAGCAGACGGCCGGCAAGAAGGTCGTCATCTCGATCGGCGGACAGAACGGCACGGTGTCGATCAACGACTCGACGTCGGCGGCGAACTTCGCGAACTCGGTGTACTCCCTGATGCAGACGTACGGCTTCGACGGCGTCGACATCGACCTGGAGAACGGCCTCAACGCGACGTACATGACGCAGGCGCTGCGCTCACTGTCGGCCAAGGCGGGCTCGTCCCTGATCATCACGATGGCCCCGCAGACGATCGACATGCAGTCGACGTCGAACTCCTACTTCCAGACCGCCCTGAACATCAAGGACATCCTCACGGTCGTCAACACGCAGTACTACAACAGTGGTTCCATGCTGGGCTGCGACGGCAAGGTCTACAGCCAGGGGTCCGAGGACTTCCTGACCGCCCTCGCCTGCATCCAGTTGGAGGGTGGCCTCTCCCCGTCCCAGGTGGGCCTCGGCCTGCCGGCCTCCACGAAGGCGGCGGGCAGCGGCTACGTGTCGCCGACCGTGGTGGACAACGCCCTGGACTGCCTCACGGCAGGCACCAACTGCGGCACCTTCAAGCCGTCCAAGACCTACCCCGACCTGCGCGGTGCGATGACCTGGTCGACGAACTGGGACGCGGCCTCCGGCAACGCGTGGTCCGACCCGGTGGGGGCGCACGTGCACGCGCTGCCGTAGCGCGAGCGTTCCCCAGCACCTCCTGACGGACGACGCCCGGGCTTTGGGGAGCCCGGGCGTCGTCGTGCGCGCGGCCCGTTCGCGTACCGGGGCCGCGCGGCCGCGTTCGACCGCTTGGCAGCTGACCGACAGGATCACCCCCGGCCGGGGAAGCGGGTGGCCGGGCCGGCCAGGCACCCACTCCCCAGCGCTCGTCCGTCCGGCGTGATCAACGGGCTACGCCGCCGAGAGCTCGCACCACACGTATTTCCCCCGGTTGCCGAACCGGGCCGACGGCTGCCATCCCCAGAAGTCGGCGCAGGCCCGCACCAGCCCCAGGCCCCTGCCCTCCTCCAGCTCCCCCACCCGCTCCAGTGGCTGCGGCGGTTCCGGCGGGGCGGGATCGGTGTCCCACGCCCCGATCCACACCGCCCCCTCCGCCGTGCGGCGCACCCTCAGCGCGGCCGGTCCCTTCGTGTGCCGCACGGCATTGGAGACCAGCTCCGCCGTATCCACCAGGCGGATCAGTCCGTGCAGGGTGAGGACCAGGCGCAGGGTGCGACGGCAGATCGTCACCACCCTCGGGTCGTTGAGGATGTAGAGCGTGTAGTCCCAGGTTTCGGGCATGCGTCATCAACTCCGGTTGACGAATGGGGATTCCGCACGCGGTGGCATTGCCGCAGCCGTCATGGCAGGGCGGAGCGGTGCACTTCCGATGCGTACACGATGCGTCACCGAAGGTAGGACTTAAATTTAGGTCCCTGCAAGTCGTTGCCGTAATCTTGCACCCGAACGAGGTGCGGTTCCCGCGAGGTTGGGGTCGAGGAGGAAACCGATGGGGCGTCGCCAGCAGCCCACAGCACGTCAGGCGCGTCTGGGGCTGGAGCTGCGAAAGCTGCGGGAGGCTGCCGGACTCAAGGCAACCGAGGCAGCAAGCCTGCTTGGTGTGAACTCCGTTCAGATGAGCCAGATCGAGTCAGGGATCTCCGGCGTCAGCGAGCAGCGGGTGCGTCGGCTTGCCGCGAACTACGCCTGCTCTGACGAGAGACTGATCGACGCCCTGGTGCTGATGGCAACCGACCGCGCGCGGGGCTGGTGGGAGGAGTACCGCGGCACTCTTCCCGCCGCCTACCTGGATCTCGCCGAGCTTGACCATCACGCCACATACCGCCATGACGTGGCGATCATCCACGTTCCGGGGCTCCTGCAGACGGAGAAGTACGCCCGCGCGCTCTTCGGTTACATGAACCCCGAGTTCCCGAGCGACGAGGTGCACCTACGGGTGGAACACCGGATGAAGCGGAGGGTCGTCATCGAGGGGGCAGACCCCATCCCGTACGACACCGTGATCCATGAAGCGGCACTACGCATCAACGTGGCCGGACGCGCCGCTTCCAGAGTCCAGCTGGACCGCATCCTGGAGATGTCCGAGGCCGCCCACATCACCGTCCGGGTGATCCCTTTCGCGTTGGACGACTTCGCAGGAGCCGGAAGCACCATGGTGCACGTCGGCGGTCCCGTTCCCCGTCTCGACACCATCGTGCGTGACGCCCCGCACGGCACTGCCTTCGTCGACTCCGCAGCACAACTGGAGCACTTTCGAAAGCTCTTCCGTAAGGTGAAGGAAGAGGCACTGACCCCGAAGCAGTCGCGTGACCTCGTCCATCGGCTGGCGAAGGAGCTGTGAGGACCGGCATGATCACCCCTACCTCGTGGAAGAAGTCGTCCTTCTCCGGCGGAGGTGAGGGCAACGACTGCGTCGAAGTCGCCGACCTCGACACCCGCATAGCCGTCCGGGACTCCAAGGCCCCGGACAGGGCGACCCTCACCTTCCCGGCCGCCGCGTTCGCCCCCTTCATCGAAGCCCTGAAGAGGCCCTGAGAAGGCCCTGGACAAGGGTCGCTCCACGGGCGGGCGGCCGGTGCGGCGGGGGACGGCGTTCCGCCCGCCCGCTCACAGCGGCGGGCGGGCGGAACTCACCCGTTGGGGCGCGGTGTCGCAGCCGGGGCCGGCCGAAGGCTTCGTGCCCGTCAGCCGGCGTCTTCCTCGGCGTCCTCGAAGTACGCGTCGAGCACCGCGTCCAACTGCTCGTCCCACTCCTTGAAGCGGGCCCTGGCCGCCGCCTCGATCTCGATCGGGTACCAGCGGCGGTCGGGGGTGTGCACGGTGATCGTGAAGCGCTTGCCGAAGCGGGGGGACCCCGTTTCGACGGCGGCGATCTCGTCCCAGCGGAACTCGCAGGCCTCCGCGTCCAGGCTGAGGCGGACGCCCTTGCGATCGGCGACTATCTTCGCCCGGCGGTCGGCGGCCTCGAAGACCGGACCTTCCCCGGCTGCCGCATCCTCCTCCGCCGAGTCCTTCGCCGAGTTCTCCGCAGGAACTTCTGCCGAGCCCTCCACCGGGTCCTCCGCAGAGTCCTCCGCCGGGCCCTCCGCCGGGCCCTCCACTTCCGCCGGGCCGCCCTCGGCACGTACCGAGTCCTCCGGTTCCGCGGCGGTTCCGGCTTCCGGATCCGTCTCGGTGCCCTTGGGCTCTGTCGCCACCGGTGCCGTTATCCCGGGGATGAAGGCCGGGTCGAAACCGGCACCCGTCACGGGCTCGGCCGGCGACGGCTCGGCCTGCGACGGCTTCGGCTTGCTGCTCGATCCTATGCGCTGCTCCACGGCGGAAGTATGGACGACTTCCCTGTGCCGGAACCAGTCAGCCCGCCCATCTCGTAGTTCGCACGGGCCACAGGGCTCAACCGAGGACCGCGAGCGCGTCGATCTCGATGAGGAGGCCGGCCGGCAGGCCGACGTAGACCGTGGTGCGGGCGGCGGGCGGCCGGGTGAGGCCCTGCTCCTCGAAGTAGGCGTCGTAGACGTCGTTCATCTCGGCGAAGTGGTCCACATCGGTCAGGTAGACACGGATCATCATGGCGTCGTCCCAGCTCGCGCCGCCCTCTTCCAGAACCGCCTTGACGTTGGCGAGGGTCTGCAGGGTCTGCTCGCGCAGGGTGGGGCCGGCCGGCGTCAAAGGTCTGCCGCCCTCGGCGGGCAGGAAGCCGACCTGGCCGGCGACTTGGAGGATGTTGCCCTTCCGTACGCCGTGGGAGAACTTGGCGGGCGGGATGGTGTGGGTGTTCGGGGTGATCGCGGTCTTGTCCGTCATCCAGGGTCCCTCACTGGTGTTCTGCCGGAGTACTCGCCGCTGATCGCGTCCGCCGTGCGGCGCACCAGCGGAAGCAGTGCGAGGAGTTCCTCGGCGGTGACGACCACGTTCGGCGCGGACACCGACATCGCGGCGACCACCCGGCCGTCAGCGCCGCGGACGGGGGCCGCCACGCAGTTGATGGACTCCTCGTGGCCACCGAGGTCGGTGGCCCAGCCCTGTTCGCGGGCCTGCTCCAACTCCCGCAGGAAGGCGGTGGCGTCGGCGGTGGAGCGGGGCGTGTAGGCGGGGTAGTCGAGCTTTTCCGCGAGGGTGCGGCGCTCGGGTTCGGGCAGGTCGGCGAGGAGGAGTTTCGCCACGGCGGCGACCGTGATGGCCACCGGTCTACCGATCCGCGAGTACATGCGGACCGGGTAGCGGCTGTCCACCTTGTCGATGTAGAGCACCTCGTTCTCCTCGTAGACGGCGAGGTGCACGGTGTGCCCGCACTGTTCGTTCAGCCGCACCAGGTGGGGGTGGGCGATCTCGCGGATGTCGAGGTTCTCCACCGCCTCCTGGGCGAGGGCGAAGAGGCGGGCGCCCAGCCGGTAACGCTGGTCGGACTGGCGGTAGACCAGACCGTGCTCGTGCAGGGTGCGCAGCAGCCGCAGCGCGGTGGATTTGTGGACGCCGAGGCGGTCGGCGACCTGCCCGAGGTCGGCGGGCCCCTCGGCGAGCATCGGCAGGATGCTCAGGGCGCGGTCGACGGTCTGACTCACGGGGTGTTCGCCTCCTCCTCGGCCGTTCCGGCCTGCGTCCAGCCGGGGCCGAGTCGAAGTCTCCCCCATGCGGTGTCGTCGAGGGCGGCGAGGCGGTCGGCGTGGCCGCGGCAGGGGGGTCCGGTCAGGTCGCCGGGCACCGTGAGCACGGCGGCGGCCATGAGGTGGCCGTGCCGGAGCCGGTCCCGCAGGGGCAGTCCGCGCAGGGTGCCGGAGAGGAACCCGGCGGCGAAGGCGTCCCCGGCGCCGGCATGGGAGACGATGTCGACCTCGGGGGCCCGGACGGAGACCGCGGTGCCCTCGGCGTCCTCCGTCCCGCCGGTGTTCCCGTGGAAGGCGGTTGCTCCGCCCCCGCCCTGCTTGACGACGACCATCTCCGGCTCGGGCAGCGCCCGCAGGATCTCCCGACCGCCGTGCAGACCCCATGCCTGGCGGGCCTCATCGTCCCCGACGAAGACGATGTCGGCCCTCCGCGCCAGCTCCAGCAGCGCCCGGGGGCCGTCCGCGTCCCGCCACAGCTCCGGTCGGTGGTTGACGTCGAAGGAGATCAGCGGGCGACCCGGCCGGGGGGCCGTCAGCTCGCACAGCAGTTCGCGGCACCCGTCGGACAGCGCAGCCGTGATCCCGGACAGGTGCAGGACACGGCCCGCCCGTACCGCCGGCAGGTCCACGTTCTGCAGGCTCATCGCCGAAGCCGCCGAGCCCGCCCGGTAGTACGCCACCTCGTACGCGCCCGTGGCCCGGTCGGCGGCGGTGCGGAAGTACACGCCCGTGGGCCGGCGCGGGTCCCGGACAACGGCGGAGACGTCGACGCCGTGGCCGGCGATGCACGCCACCAGGTGGTCGCCGAAGCCGTCCGTACCGATCCTGCTCACCCACCGCGCCGCGTGCCCGAAGGCGGCCAGCGCACACGCCACGTTGGACTCGGCACCCCCGATCGCACGGTCGAAGGACGGCACCTCCGCGAGACGGCCCGGCCGGCTGGGCAGGAAGGTGACCATGGACTCGCCGAGCGCCACCACGTCGACCTCGTCCCCGGTATTCCGAGGGACGGGCGCAATGGCCGGGTCGTCAGTAGCGTCGTCGATGATGGCTCCTGTTGGTGTCCGGGCAGCGGCTCGCTCCGTTGACCCGGTGTCAGCGAGATGCTAGACACCCATAAGCGTTATACGCAATGAGCGTTGCACATAGTGCAACAACAAGAGAGGGGCTCCATGAGCGCCGAACCGCTCGCCCGCCAGGCCACCGGTCGACTCGCCCGCCTCGCCGAGGAACGCCTCGACCATCGCTTCAAGGGCCTCCCGCCGGACGCCGACGGCCGCACGGTCGGTGAACTGGCCGCTCAGCGCCGCAACCTCTTCGCCGAAGCCGACGGCTTCACCACGCCGATCCTCGCGCTGTCCGCCGAACGTCTGGAACGCAACCTGGCGATGATGGAGACGTACACCGTCCGGCACGGTCTCGCCTTCGCCCCGCACGGCAAGACCTCCATGGCCCCACAGCTCTTCCACCGCCAGATCGAGCACGGCGCCTGGGGCATCACGCTGGCCGTGCCCCACCAAGTGCGGGTGGCGCGGGCGTTCGGCGTCCAGCGGATCTTCCTCGCCAACGAGCTGGTGGACGCCTCCGCACTGCGCTGGATCGCCAGCGAATTGGCAGCCGACCCGGACTTCCGTTTCATCTGCTACGTCGACTCCGTGCGCGGCGTCGGGCTGATGGACGCGGCGCTGCGGGGCGCCGCCCGCCCGGTGGACGTGGTCGTGGAGCTGGCGGCGGGCGAGGGCGCCCGGACCGGTGCGCGCACGGAAGCGGAGTGCACGACCGTCGCCGAGGCCGTGACCGCCGTACCGACGCTGCGCCTGGTGGGGGTGGCGGGCTACGAGGGCGAGGTGCCGCAGCCCGATCCGGAGCGCGTGCGGTCGTATCTGCGGCGGCTGGTGGCGCTGGCTGCGGAACTCGACAAGGGCGGGTGGTTCGGCCGGTCGGAAGAGATCGTGGTGAGCGCAGGCGGCAGCGCCTGGTTCGACGCGGTGGCCGACGTCTTCGCCGCGGTGCCCGACCTCTCCCGGCCGGTGCTGAAGTTGCTGCGCTCGGGCGCGTACGTCTCGCACGACGACGGGCACTACCGCAGGCTCACCCCGTTCACCCGCGTTCCCGAGGAGGGCGCCCTGGAGCCCGCCTTCCGGCTATGGGCGCAGGTCGTTTCCCGCCCGAGTACCGAGCAGGCCTTCGCCAACGCCGGCAAGCGCGACGCGGCCCACGACCTGGACCTGCCCAGCGCCCAGGTGGTACGCCGGGACGGTGTCGAGCGCCCGGCCGCCGGCGTCACCGTGACCGGCCTGTCCGACCAGCACACCTGGCTGCATACCGACCCGGAGGCGAATCTGGAGGTCGGCGACTGGATCGGGTTCGGCCTGTCCCACCCGTGCACCTCCTTCGACAAGTGGCAACTGATTCCGGTGGCCGAAGCGGACGGCACGGTCGTCGACTACATCCGTACGTTCTTCTAGGGGGCCGGCATGCAGGGCCTGGTCATCCGGGACGCCGACGTCGTCGACGGCAGCGGCGCGGATTCCTTCCGCGCCGACGTCGTGATCGACGGCGGCCGGATCACCTCGATCGTCAAGGAGGCCGCTGCGGCCGGCTGTCAGCGTCCGCGGGGGATGCGGGAGCTGGATGCCGAGGGACTGGTCCTCGCCCCCGGCTTCATCGACATGCACGCCCACTCCGACCTCGCCCTGCTGCGCGATCCCGACCACAGCGCGAAGGCCGCGCAGGGAGTCACCCTCGAAGTCATCGGCCAGGACGGCCTCTCGTACGCCCCGGTGGACGACCGCACGCTGGCGGAGGTGCGCCGGGCAATCACCGGCTGGAACGGGTACGGCGAGGACATCGACTTCGACTGGCGGACGGTCGGCGCGTACCTGGACCGGCTCGACCGCGGAATCGCGGTGAACGCCGCGTACCTCGTCCCGCAGGGCACGGTCCGGGCGCTCGCCGTCGGGTGGCAGGACCGCGCGGCCACCCCGGAGGAACTGGACCGGATGCGGCAGCTGGTCGCGGAAGGCCTGGAACAGGGCGCCGTCGGCCTCTCCTCCGGACTCACCTACCCGCCCGGCATGTACGCCGGGCGGGCCGAACTGACCGAGCTGTGCCGGGTGGTGGCCAAGTACGGCGGCTACTACTGCCCGCACCACCGCTCCTACGGAGCGGGCGCCCTGGGGGCGTACGCCGAGATGGTCGCCCTGGCCCGGGAGGCGGACTGTCCGCTGCACCTGACCCACGCCACGATGAACTTCGGCGTGAACGAGGGCCGGGCGCCCGAGTTGCTCGCCCTCCTCGACCGGGCGCTGGACGCGGGCGCGGACATCACCCTGGACACCTACCCGTACACCCCCGGCTGCACCACCCTGGCCGCACTGCTGCCGAGTTGGGTGAGCGAGGGCGGCCCGCAGGAGATCCTGGCCCGGCTCGTCGCCCCGGCGACGGCCGAGCGCATCCGGCACGAGCTGGAGGTGACCGGCTCGGACGGCTGCCACGGCGTGCCGGTGAAGTGGGAGACCATCGAGATCTCCGGGGTGGCCGATCCGACCCTCGGCGACCTCGTGGGTCGTACGGTCCGCGAGGCATCGGAACTGCGTGGCGAGAGCCCCTGGACCACGGCCCGCCGCCTCCTGGTGCGGGACCGGCTCGGCACCACGGTCCTCCAGCACGTCGGCCACGAGGAGAACGTCCGCGCGATCATGCGGCACCGGACGCACACCGCCGGCTCCGACGGCATCCTCCAGGGCGCCAGACCGCACCCGCGCGCATACGGCACCTTCCCGCGGTACCTCGGCCACTACGTCCGGGAGCTGGGGGTGTTGACGCTGGAGGAGTGTGTCGCCCACCTGACGTCCCGTCCCGCGGCCCGACTGCGCCTGCCGGACCGCGGGCTGGTCCGCGAGGGACACCGGGCCGACCTGGTCCTGTTCGATCCGGCGACGGTCGGGGCCGGGGCCGACTTCGCCGAGCCCCGGACGCCGCCGACCGGGATACCGCACGTCCTGATCGACGGCCGGTTCGTGGTCGAGGACGGGAAGCGGACGGACGTCCTGGCGGGCCGGGCGGTCCGTCGTACCCCCGTGGTGACCGCCCGGCCCCGAGGTCAGGGCTTGGGCAGCGTGCAGCCGGACGCGTTCAGGTCGAGCTCGTTGCCGGTCGTGAAGCAGGCCGGTATCTGGTAGGTCTCCTCGGCGTAGTTGATGCCCTGACGGACGGTGACGTCGCCCTTCTCATCGACCTCGCACGGATTGTCGACCGTGCAGGTCTCACCGTCCTCGTTGCCGGTGTTGTTGACGGCCACGACCTTGCCGGTCGCGGTGTCGATGACCGGGGAGCCGGAGGTACCGCCGATGGTGTCGCAGGCGGAGGTGTAGCGGACCGAGTCCTTCCAGGTCCAGTCGCCCTCCTTCAGCCGGTACACGAACCCGTCGATGTCACAGCTGTACGTCCGCCGCCAGTACCCGGAGACGACCTTGATCGCGGCGCCGGCGACCGGGTGGGTGTCGGCCACGGTGAGCGCGTTGATCCCGTACCGGCTCTTGATCCGGTCGTACGTGGTGTTCAGTCGGTAGATGGTGACGTCCGTGTCGGTCATGGTCGAGTAGACGACCTCGTTGGCGCGGAGCGTGCCGATCCGGTTGCTGGAGGAGTCGAGCAGGCCGAAGCGGCGCCAGGAGTACTGGCCGGTGATGACCTCGCCGGGCTCGGGGAAGCCGGTCTCCAGGCAGTGACCGTTGGTCAGCACCAGTGCCGGGTCATTGTCCATGGAGCCGGGAAAACGGATGAGGGAGCCGGAGCAGTTGCTGAGCGAGACGGTGCCGGAGTAGTCGACGGTCACCGCGGCGGTCTTGGCGGGCTGTGGGGCCGCGACGGCCGGGGTCGCGCCCAGCCCGGCCATCGCCAGGGAGGAGAGCGCGGCAAGGAGAGGCTTGTTCATGTGGGGGTCCCCTCTTACGACTTGGGTGACCGGAGGTCGTCCAATCACCTTGAGTTGTCATGCGCATTGTCAGCGCATCGGGGGGTGGGAACAAGAAGCCGGATCAGGCCGTAGGGGTATCCCTGTGCCGCCGGCACACAACCGCCCGGAAATCACTCACCCTTGGGTTTGGTGATGACGGCGCCGAACAGCGCGAAGGCCCTGACGACGACCCGTGGGGCGCCGGGCCGGCCGCTCCTGCGCGCGCCCCGCCTGCCGACCAGCCCGAAGAGCCCGAAGCCCCGCACGTCAACGTCGATGTCGTCCGGTACGACGATCCCGGTGGCACCCCACAGGGCGACGGCCCGGATCTCGGTCTCCTGGGCGGCGAACCGGGCCTCGGTCAGATCGACCCGCCCGCCACCCCACATCGACCAGGCGGTGAAGCGCGGCGGCACGACCCATTCACCAGCACGCCTGAAGCCGCCGAACAGGCCCAGCGCCCCTTTGGACGTGGGAGCGCGGTCCACCACCAGACGACCCCTGGGCGTCGGTTCGGGCAGCCCGTGCACGGCCGCCGTCAGCTCGCCGAGCGTCCGAGCCCGGTACACCCCGCTGAGGCGCCCGTCCAGCTCGCCCAGCTCCAGACGGCCTTCCCCCACCGCCGCC
The DNA here is from genome assembly GCF_000802245.2 of Streptomyces pluripotens. Lineage (NCBI taxonomy): Bacteria > Bacillati > Actinomycetota > Actinomycetes > Kitasatosporales > Streptomycetaceae > Streptomyces > Streptomyces pluripotens. The sequence continues at coordinate 4,708,711 of NZ_CP021080.1, read as the reverse complement.
CGTACGCGCTCAGCGGCCCGTTCGCGGTCCTCGTCGGAGACGAGGACCTCATGGCCGGAACCAGCAGCGGGGGCCAGCCCCTTCCCACGGGCGGAGGTCTTGATCTGCTCGGTCACACGGGCAAGTCTCGCACGCCCCGATTGCTGCGCCTCGTACGCGCAGGCCAACTGCCCTGCAGCGCACGACCACTGACGGAAAGGCGAAGGGCGGGGCGTGGAACGGTGCGGGTCCAGGCGGAGCCGGGCACGCCACGGCCCGCGCCCGGTCAGCGGGGGTGTTTCGTGGCGCCGTAGCCCCGGCCATTGCTGCCAGAATGGCCGGGCGCGGATGTCGTCGGGGCGCCGCCGGCCGGCTCCGTCAACGCGGGCCCTTCGGGCGCCGTGGCCGCCGGAGTCGAGGCCGAGCTCGCTGGGACTCCGCCCGTCCCGCTTGCGGTGCCGCTGCCACGCGCGGAGGCGCGCACGGTCGGCGAGGCCGTCGTACGGGACGCCGACGCCCCCGGTGACCGGCCGGCCGTGGCCGGGTCCGTCGCGCTGGGTGCTGCGGTACCCGTGTGGCTGGTCCCGGTGACGGAGCCGCCGTCGGCAACGCGTCCGCCGTCCGCGGGCTGGGACCCGTCCGGGGGATTCGAGCCGCCCACCAGGCCTGCGATCACCGCCGCGGTTCCGGCCACCCCGAGGACCCCGGCGACGACCGCCACCCGACGGCGTCCACCCTTGCGCCGCTCGGCACGCCGCCGACCGGCCCGCCCCGGACCGAACTCGGGCGGCTCGGACGATTCAGATGTCGCGGACGACTCAGAGGGCACGGACGGCACCGACAGCACGGACGGCACGGACAGCTCGGGCACTGGGGGCAGCTCGCGCGTGGCGTCGTAGGCACTCTCCCAGCCGTGCGCGACGGCCGGGTCCGCATAGTCGTCGTACGTCGGGGCCGGGGCCGCCTGCGGGAGGTACACGTTCGGCGGACCCTGGGGCTCGCCACCCGGTCCGTACACGCCGTACGCCCCTCCCTCGTACTCGCGTTCGCTGGACATGACAGCGGATTCTAGGGATGCAAGTGACCCCTGAGACAGCTCGCGGCGATATCCGGGCAAACCTTCATGTCTCACGTGGCGGAAAACACGACCCAAGAACCGTTACCGGGCCGTAAGCTCACGGACATGCAGGTGATCCAGTCGACCAAGCTCGCCAATGTCTGTTACGAGATCCGGGGCCCGGTTCTCGAAGAGGCCATGCGGCTTGAGGCGGCGGGCCACCGCATCCTCAAGCTCAACACCGGCAACCCGGCCGCCTTCGGCTTCGAGTGTCCGCCGGAGATCCTGGAGGACGTCCTCCGCAACGTCTCCACCGCACACGGCTACGGCGACGCCAAGGGCCTGCTCGCCGCCCGCCGTGCGGTCGTCATGCACAACCAGACCCTCGGCATCGAGACGGACGTCGAGCACGTCTTCATCGGCAACGGCGTCTCCGAGCTGATCGTGATGGCCATGCAGGGCCTGTTGGACGACGGCGACGAGGTCCTCGTACCGGCCCCGGACTACCCGCTGTGGACCGCTGCGGTGTCCCTGTCGGGCGGCACCGCGGTGCACTACCGCTGCGACGAGCAGTCGGACTGGATGCCCGACTTGGCCGACATCGAGCGCAAGGTCACCGACCGTACCAAGGCCATCGTCATCATCAACCCGAACAATCCCACGGGCGCGGTCTACGACGAGACGGTACTCAAGGGCCTCACCGACATCGCCCGCCGGCACAACCTGCTGGTCTGCTCCGACGAGATCTACGACAAGATCCTCTACGACGGCGCCACGCACACGCCGACCGCGAAGGTCGCCCCCGATCTGCTCACCCTCACCTTCAACGGCATGTCGAAGGCCTACCGGGTGGCCGGTTACCGCGTCGGCTGGATGTCCATCTCCGGACCGCGCGCCCACGCCGACTCCTACATCGAGGGCCTGACGATCCTGGCGAACATGCGACTGTGCGCCAACATGCCCGGCCAACACGGGGTGGTCGCCGCACTCAGCGGACGCCAGTCGATCAACGACCTGGTGCTCCCGGGGGGCCGGCTGAAGGAGCAGATGGACATCGCCTACGAGCTGCTGACACAGATCCCCGGCGTGAGCTGTGTACGCCCCAAGGGCGCGCTCTACCTGTTCCCGCACCTGGACCCCAAGGTCTTCAAGGTCAAGGACGACCGACAGATGGTCCTCGACCTGCTGCGCCAGGAGAAGATCATGGTCGTCCAGGGCACCGGCTTCAACTGGCCCGAACCCGACCACTTCCGCGTGGTGACCCTGCCCTCGGCAGGGGACCTCAGGGACGCGATGACCCGGATCGGGAACTTCCTGGACGGATACAGCCAGCCGTAGTCGAGGCACCGCAATCCGTGACCCGGCTCAACTTTAGACGAAATCCAAGCTAGGATGGCTTCCTGTCAGAGCACAGGAGGCCGTCTCCCATGTACGAACCGGTCCGCGCCCCTTCCCCTAGTCGGTCCGTCCACAGCACGACGGCGGCCGACGCTTCCTCGGACTTCCCTCACCGGTCCCGCGAGGAGGAGCTGGAGATCCAGCTCGCGGGGCACCTCGCAGCGCTACTCACCGTCACCGACGAGCTCCGCGACCTGACCCCCTCCGCCGACCTGGACACGGCCGCCGAGCGGCTCGCCGCGCAGGTGGCCCGGCTGCGGGGAGGACACAGCCCACTCCGGGCGGAACCCGGCGCCCCCCGTGACTCCGCGGCGCTGCACCGGCGCGCACACGTGCTGGCCGGCCGGGCGCTGGTGGTCGCCGCCTCACGCGCCGACACGACGGCGGCCATCCTCGCGGCCGAGCGGATGGACGCACACGCTGCCGCCGGAGCAGCCGAGCCGAAGGAACTCAGCTCCACCGCCTGACCCCTGCCCGGGTCTCCCCGCGCGGCCCCGGTCCGCGCGCACCCGCAGCGACGCGTGGACCGGACACCCCGGGACCGCTTCCTCCGTACCGGCTTCCGGGACGGTGCGCCCGGCGCGAGCCGCCGAGAGCGGTGCAGCGCGCCGAAACACGCCTGGAGGCCGTTCCCGCCACGGCTACTGCACGCGCACGCGCCGAGGTCCCGCACACGGTGCGCCCTTGCACCGTGTGCGGGACCTCGGGAGTGTTCCACGACCGGTCGTGACGATCGCTGGTCAGGGCACGGCGACCGGCCGTGGAGTCTTCAACGGGCCGTTCAGCCCAGACGCTCCACCAGGGCGCGGTACTGGTCCCACAGCGCCTTCGGGGTGTGGTCACCGAAGGTGTTGAGGTGCTCGGGGACGAGCGCGGCCTCCTCGCGCCAGACCTCCTTGTCGACGGTGAGGAGGAAGTCCAGGTCGGACTCGGACAGGTCGAGGCCGTCGGTGTCCAGGGCCGACCTGGCCGGCAGGATGCCGATGGGCGTCTCGACGCCCTCGGCCTTGCCTTCCAGCCGCTCCACGATCCACTTCAGGACCCGGCTGTTCTCACCGAAGCCCGGCCAGACGAACGCGCCCTCGTCGTTCTTGCGGAACCAGTTGACGTAGTAGATCTTCGGCAGCTTGGACTGGTCCTTGTCCTTCGCCACGTCGATCCAGTGGGCCATGTAGTCGCCCATGTTGTAGCCACAGAACGGCAGCATGGCGAACGGGTCGCGGCGCAACTCGCCGACCTTGCCCTCGGCTGCGGCGGTCTTCTCGGAGGCCACGTTGGCACCGAGGAAGACGCCGTGGTTCCAGTCGAAGGACTCCGTCACCAGCGGCACCGCGGTGGCGCGCCGACCGCCGAAGAGGATCGCCGAGATCGGCACGCCCTTGGGGTCCTCCCACTCCGGGGCGATGATCGGGCACTGCGAAGCCGGCACCGTGAAGCGGGCGTTGGGGTGGGCGGCCGGGGTCTGGGACGCCGGCGTCCAGTCGTTGCCCTTCCAGTCGATCAGGTGGGCGGGCGGCTCCTTGGTCATGCCTTCCCACCACACGTCGCCATCGTCGGTGAGGGCGACATTGGTGAAGACGGCGTTGCCCCACAGCGTCTTCATCGCATTGGCGTTGGTGTGCTCGCCGGTACCGGGCGCGACGCCGAAGAAGCCGGCTTCCGGGTTGATCGCGTACAGGCGTCCGTCCTCACCGAAGCGCATCCAGGCGATGTCGTCGCCGATGGTCTCCACGGTCCAGCCGGAGATCGTCGGCTCCAACATGGCGAGGTTGGTCTTGCCGCAGGCGCTCGGGAAGGCGGCAGCCACGTACTTCGACTCGCCCTGCGGCGGGGTGAGCTTGAGGATCAGCATGTGCTCGGCCAGCCAGCCCTCGTCACGGGCCATGACGGAGGCGATGCGCAGGGCGTAGCACTTCTTGCCGAGCAGCGCGTTGCCGCCGTAGCCGGAGCCGTACGACCAGATCTCGCGCGCCTCGGGGAAGTGGGAGATGTACTTGGTCTGGTTGCAGGGCCAGGGAACGTCCTCCTGGCCCTCCTCCAGCGGGGCGCCCACGGAGTGAACGGCCTTCACGAAGGCACCGTCCTCGCCGAGTTCCGCCAGAACGGCGCTGCCCATGCGCGTCATGGTGCGCATCGAGGCGGCGACGTACGCGGAGTCGGTGATCTCCACGCCCAGCGCCGACAGCGCAGAACCGAGCGGGCCCATACAGAAGGGCACGACGTACATGGTGCGGCCACGCATCGAGCCGCGGAACAGGCCCTGCTCACCGGAGAAGATCTCCCGCATCTCGGCGGGGGCCTTCCAGTTGTTCGTGGGGCCCGCGTCCTCCTCCTTCTCGGAGCAGATGAAGGTCCGGTCCTCGACCCGGGCCACGTCCGTGGGGTCCGAGGCGGCGAGGTAAGAGTTCGGGCGCTTGATCGGGTCGAGCTTCTTGAAGGTGCCCTTTCGGACAAGTTCCTCACACAAGCGCTCGTATTCGGCCTCGGATCCGTCACACCAGACCACGCTGTCCGGCTGCGTCAGTTCGGCGACCTCGTTAACCCACGAGATCAGTTCCTTGTGCTGGGTGGGGACGGTTGAGGGAGCCGCGATGTCGCGCGCCACGATTGCTCCTAGATGAGGGATTTTGGGTTATCGCCCCTTGGGGGCTGCGACCCGGATGCTTCGCAGTTGTCCAACTGTGGGCGCTCATCCGGTGCCGACCGCACTCATTTGATCATCCGCCGTTGGTGCGCATATGTCCAGGGGATGCCACAGGTGAGCGGCGTGAGGAAGGACACGGTTTTCACGTCTTTCCTGCGTACCTCCCCTTCCCTTTACGTGCACGTTGGGTTTGCCTGAAGGATTTTTTGTGCACCGCGTCCGGGTTCGGGATCGGGATCGGAATGAGAGGATGGCCAGTGTGCGACCGGTCACAGAGGGGACTGATCCGTAACCTACGGTTCCGTAGGTACCATGCGGCCCATGACTGCGTCCGCCTCCGACGCGCCCACGGACTCGCCGGCCGCCGGCCGCCGTCCCGTCGCGCTCTCCCTGCCGCATCCGGTCAAGCCCAGACTCCGTGGCTGGCTGCACCTCGGCATGTTCCCGGCCGTACTCATCGCGGGCCTCGTGCTCACCGCCCTCGCCGACTCGACCAGAGGCCGTATCGCCTGCGGTGTCTACGTCCTGACGGCCTGTCTACTCTTCGGCGTCAGCGCGTTGTACCACCGGGGCAACTGGAGCCCCCGGATGGACGGCGTCCTGCGCCGCCTGGACCACGCCAACATCTTCCTGATCATCGCGGGCACCTACACACCGCTAACCCTGCTGCTCCTGCCCGGAGCCAAGGGACAGTGGCTGCTGTGGGGCATCTGGGCCGCCGCGGCGGCCGGCATCGTCTTCCGCGTCTTCTGGGTCGGCGCCCCACGCTGGCTCTACACCCCCTGCTACATCGCCATGGGCTGGGCTGCCGTTTTCTTCCTGCCCGACTTCATGCGCACCGGTGGCATCGCCGTCCTGGTCCTGGTGATCGTTGGCGGCCTCCTCTACAGCGCCGGCGGTGTGATCTACGGCATCAAGCGTCCGAACCCGTCACCGCGCTGGTTCGGCTTCCACGAGGTCTTCCACTCCTTCACCCTCGCCGCGTTCGTCGTCCACTACGTGGGCATCTCGCTGGTCGCGTACCAGCACGCGTAACCGCACGACCGCACACCGTGGTCACGGCTCCGACGAGCCGTGACCACGGTGCGTTGAGGGGTGCCACCGGTCCTGCCCGGCGACCGTCACCGCCGCCTCACGGACGCTCATGCCCGGGTCGTCCTGCTCGACCGCGCGCTGGACGTGCGGGCCGGGGAAAACGGATGAACCCCACTCCGTCCCCCGTGCCATCCTGACGGGGTGAACGGACCCGAGATCCACATCGCTGTCGCCCCCGAACTCCGGCTGTTCGTCCCATCGGCCCGGCGCGTCGGCGTCACCAGCCTCACCACGGACGGTGTCTCCACGCTCGGCCACGTCGTGGAGTCCCTCGGTGTCCCGCTGACCGAGGTCGGCGCACTGGTCGTAGACGGCCGCGAGGTACTGCCCTCGCATGTGCCGAGGGCGGGCGAACAGGTGTCGGTCCAGCCCGTCGAACGACCCCAGCTGGTACCGGGTGCCCCGCTCCGCTTCCTCCTGGACGTCCACCTCGGCACCCTGGCCCGCCGTCTGCGGCTGCTCGGCGTCGACACGGCATACGAGTCGACCGACATCGGCGATCCGGCGCTGGCCGCCCGTTCCGCGACCGAGAAGCGGGTCATGCTCAGCCGGGACCGGGGTCTGCTGCGCCGCCGCGAACTGTGGGCCGGCGCCTACGTCTACAGCACCCGACCCGACGACCAACTCCACGACGTCCTCGACCGCTTCGCCCCCGACCTGCGCCCCTGGACCCGCTGCACCGCCTGCAACGGACTGCTGGAGGAAGCCACGAAGGACGAGGTCGCCGACCAGCTCAAGGGCGGCACCCAACGCTCGTACGACGTCTTCGCCCGGTGCGCCGCGTGCGGTCGCGCCTACTGGAAGGGCGCGCACCACGAACAGCTGGAGGCCATCGTGGAGCGCGCCCTCGCCCGTTTCCCGAGCGGGAACCGGCTGCTGCGGGACGGAGGCTGACGCTTCCTCATCCCTTTCCGCAGGCCATCCCGTCCCGGTTTCGGTCCAGGCGAAGCGGGTCGTCCGTGCCGTTTGCCTTCAACCGACCGCAGTGGCTCTGCGCCAGCCACGCGCAGCGGGCGGCCGTCGTTGCCTGGATCTATCCGAACGCCTGCTTAATTCGGGCGGTCGTCAGCTCCGTTCGCCTCAGGGTTCCAGCTGGTCAGCGCCGCGCGCAGGCGCTCGGGGTCAGTCGTCGGGGCGTCACATGTGAAGGTGCGGCAGATGTACGCTGCCGGTTCACCGCCCACCAGCGGCCGGTCCACCAGGAGCGGGAACTCTCCGCTCTCCGGGGTGCCGGCGGCGACAGCAGCGCCGGGGGCGGTACCGAGAAGGGCCGTACGGTGCAATGCGCTTGTCCGCTCGTCAGTGAGCGACGGACCGACGACCGCCACCTGCCTGGGGCCATCGAGCAGGGCCTCCGCGACGGCCAGACCCCAGCCGATGAACCTCGGCACGCGGGGCCCCAGTGTCCTGACCACGCCCAGCGCCCGCTCGGCGGCGACCCGGTGGGCCGTGGAGCCGGTGTGGGTGGCGTAGCCCAGCAGGGCGCCGGCCGCGGCGGTCCAGCCGGAGGGGACGGCATTGTCGGTGGGGTCCTGGGGCCGGCGGATGAGCCGCTCCGCGTCGGAGGCGGTGTCGTACAGCGAACCGGTCTCCGGATCGGTGAAGAGGACGAGGACGTGGTCGAGGAGCAGGCCGGCGAAGTCCAGCCAGACGCCCTCCGCGGTGACGGACGCAAGTGCGAGGAAACCTTCGGCGACGTCGGCGTAGTCCTCCAGGACGCCCGCGTTGACTCCGGCGCGCCCGTCTCTGCTGGTCCGGGTGAGCCGGGCGTGCTCGTCCAAATGCACCCGAACCAGCAGGTCGGCGGCGCCGAGCGCGGCATCGATCAGATCGGGCCGGTCGAAGTAGGCGCCGGTCTCGGCGAGCGCGGCGACCGCGAGTCCGTTCCAGGCGGCGACCACCTTGTCGTCCCGGCCGGGGGCTGGACGCCGCACCCGAGCGGCCAGCAGCCGCTCTTTGACGGACGCGACCTTCCCTGCGTCGAACACTCGTTCTTCCTGCGGGAGTTGCAGGACGGACCGGCCGTGCTCGAAGGTGCCCTCCTCGGTCACGCCGAAGCGCTGGGCAGCGAGCGAGGCGTCCGCTCCGAGCACCTCGCGAAGCTGCCCGGGCGTCCACACGTAGTAGGCGCCCTCGGTGTGCCTGCCCGTGCCGTCGTCGCTGTCGGCGTCGAGGGCGGAGGCGAACCCGCCCTCGTTCGTGCGCAGTTCACGGACGAGGAAGTCGGCGGTCTCCAGTGCGACCCGTCGGGCGATGTCGGAGCCGGTGGCCCGCCAGAGATGCGCGTACACACGGCACAGCAGCGCGTTGTCGTAGAGCATCTTCTCGAAGTGGGGCACGATCCAGTCGCGGTCGACGGAGTAGCGGGCAAAACCGCCACCGAGTTGATCGTAGATGCCGCCGCGGGCCATGCGCTCGCACGTGTCCCGGACCATCTGCAGGGCGCCCTCGGCACCGGTGCGGGCATGGTGCCGCAGCAGGAACTCCAGGACCATGGACGGCGGGAACTTGGGCGCGCCGCCGAATCCGCCGCGCTGCGGATCGTACTCGCGGGTGAGCCCGAGCAGGGCCTGGGCGAGTTCCGGCTCACCGGGCGGTTCGGCGGCCTGGTGCTGGCCGATCTCGCGCTGGGCGAGGTCGCCCACGATCTTGCCGGCCACCTCGCCGACCTCGTCGCGCCGGGTGGCCCATGCCTGCCGGACGCCCTCCAGCACCTGCTGGAAGGAGGGCACGCCGTGCCGGGATTCGGGCGGAAAGTAGGTGCCGAAGTAGAAGGGTTCCCCGTCCGGCGTCATGAACACGGACATGGGCCAGCCGCCCTGTCCCGTGGCGGCCTGCACGGCCTCCATGTAGACGGCATCCACGTCGGGCCGCTCCTCGCGGTCTACCTTGACGGAGACGAAGTGCTCATTCAGGTACGCGGCGGTGGTGTCGTCCTCGAAGGACTCGTGGGCCATGACGTGACACCAATGGCACGCAGAGTAACCGACCGATAGCAGAACGGGCACATCGCGCCGTCGCGCCTCCTCGAACGCTTCCGGCGTCCAGGGCCACCAGTCGACGGGATTGTCAGCGTGCTGAAGCAGATAAGGCGAGGTCACACCAGCCAGCCGGTTCATACACGCCAGCCTCTCACAACGCCCTACCCGGACCCACGAAGCCCGTGTTCGGGTTCGGATTCCCGCACCCGAACACGGGTGAACACCCCATAGTGTCGGAGGTCGCGCTCTCCGTAACGTAAAAGACATGCCTCTCACGGTCCGTCGCAGGCGCGCCCCGTTCCGCGCCGTCGCACTCGCCCTCGCCCTCGCCGCTCTCCCCGCCATGACCAACGGGACGCCCGGGAACGCCGCGTCCGGGAACCCATCGCTGGAGGGACTGTGGCAGAGCACCGGATACGGCACCGTCATCTCGGTCAGCGGACGCCACCTTCGCACCTACGAGACAACGCGCGTCAGTTGCCTGCCCGGCAGCCTGGAAGCCGAGCGGAGCGGCTCGTCCCGGGCAGGCGGTGCCGTGGATTTCACGCCGACTGTCAGCGAGGAGGCCGGGCGTATCACCCTGACTCCGGGCTCCGACGACAACGGCGATGTCATCAGGCTCCGCTTCGCGGACAACGCAGGGTTCCGCACCCTGCACCGCGTCCACGAGCTTCCCGAGAGGTGCAGTCAAAGGCCGCCCACGGACCCTCGCGCCGTCTTCGACACCTTCTGGCAGACGTATGCGGAGAACTACCCCTCATTCCCAGCCAAGGGCGTCGACTGGGCCGCCGTACGTGACCGCTACCGCCCCACCATCACCGCCGACACCACCGATGCCGAACTGTTCGGCATTCTCGAAAGCATGATCGAGCCGCTGCACGACGCCCACACCGCAATCGTCGCAGGCAGGAAACAGCACTTCGTGGGCCGTCAAGCAGACACGAAGGCACCCACGTCCGACACCGTCACGAAGATCGAGAAGGCGACGGCCGCGAGCGTGGGCACGCCCCAACAACGCTGGGGGCGGGGCGCCATCGGCTACGCGGACCTGCCCGGCCGCATCGGCTATCTACGCATCACCCGTCTTGCCGGCTTCACCGAGAAGGGTGACTACGCGAGGGACCGGGCCGAACTCGACAAGGCCCTCGACGCCATCTTCACCGAAGCGCGCACACGCGGCTCCAAGGCGCTGCGCGCACTCGTCATCGATCTGCGGTTCAACGGCGGCGGATCCGACGCCCTCGGGCTACGCATCGCCTCCAGGCTCACCACCCACGCGTACACCGCTTACACGAAGCGAGCCCGCGACAACACGGTGGGTGGGGAACGGTTCACCTCCGCCCAGCCGATCGGGGTGAGCCCGCGGTCAGGCGGTCCGGTCTACACCGGCCCGCTCGCCGTGCTCACCGGCCGCCTGACCGTCAGCGCGGGCGAGACCTTCACCCAGGCCCTCATGAACCGCACCCCGGCCCCCGTCCGTATCGGTGAGAACACCCAAGGAGCTCTCTCCGACACCATGGACCGTGTCCTGCCCAATGGCTGGTCCTTCACCCTGCCCAACGAGAAGTACCTCGCCCCGAACGGCGCGGCTTACGACGGGGCCGGTATCGCACCCACCATCCGCGTGCCTGTCTTCACCGATGACGAGCTCGCGGCTCGCCGCGACAGCGCACTGACCCGGGCCCGCGAACTCCTCGGCTGAGGCAGGCACGCGCGTCCGTCCGCGTTCGGTGGGACGGGTGCCTACTCAGGAGGAAGGCGCATGTGCTCCAGGCTGTGCAGGATCAGGCCGGAGGCCGGCTTCGGACCGAAGGAGGTCGACTTCCGCGGCATCGTGATGCCTCGGCGCGCCAGGTCGCGGACCACTTCTTCGCGTACCGGATGCATCAGCACGGCCGTGGCGTCATGGAGCTCGGCCTGTGCCACCGCCGCCTCCGCGTCGTGGATGTACGCGATGGAGTCGGCGGCATCCGGGACGCGCCACACCCGGGCCAGGAGGGTTTCGTGCAACACCGCGGCATCCAGGGCGCGCCAGTCCGAAGGACGGTCCTGTCTCATCGTACGGGCGAGAAGCGCTGGGTCCGGGCTGTCGAGGAGGTGATAGGAACCGTCGCCCGCGAGAAGGAAGGCGTTGCCGGTGGAGGCGGCTTCCTCCAGGGCCGACATGGCCCGGGCAAGTGAGGTGTCCAGACGTCGGACGCGGAAGGAGTCCCCTACCGCGTCCAGCGCCTCCGAGACCGGAAGCCGGTGGAGGAGCCGGTGGATCGCGTTGACCTGGAGGGGGTACAGCGCCGTGTCTACGAGGAGAACGAGCCCGTAGTCCCAGAGGCTGGGCGTCGCGGCCTGCTCCCGCTGCAGACGGAGGTACGTGGCCCAGCGGTGGTGGCCGTCGGCGATGAGAGCCTGGTGGCCGGCGAGGTGATCGGCCACCTCGCCGATATCGGCCGGGTCGGTTATCGACCACAGGCGATGGTGGAAGCCGTCCTCCGTGGTGGTGACGAGCAGGGGAGGACGGGCTGTCGCCCGCTCGACGACGGACGTGGCACCGGTCGGTCCGGCAGTGCCCCGGTAGCTGAGCAGCAGTGGTTCGAGGTGGGCGGCGGTGGCCCGCACCAGGGCCGCCCGTTCCTCGAGGAGGTGCACGATGACGTCCTCGTGGGGAAGAACGATTCCTTCCTCGGGCGGAGAGAGCTCCAGGGCGCCGATGACGCCGCGCTGCACAACGTCGCCACGCGCTTGCTCGTACACGTACAGGGCCGGTTCGGCGTCGGAGGCGAGGATGCCTTCGGCGAGCCACGCGCGCAGCGTCTTCGATGCCTGCCGTCGGCGGGCCTCGGCCGTGTCCGCCTGCGGGAGGATCAGGCGGACGATGCTGTACGGATGCGCGGGCGCCTGCTCGTCACGCCGGACGACGCCGTCGAGCGGTGGCGAGGTCACAGCTGCCAGGCCGCCGACTTCTTCCGGGACGTAGCGAACTCCGCGCAGCGGGAGCAGCCTCAAACCGCGGGTCCCTGACGGCGGTGCGGGGTCGTCATTTCCGGGAAGGAGATCGAGCACGGTCGTTCACCTGACGCCGGTCGTGGCACCGGGCGGGCGACGGGACGGCCTCGTCCGCTCGAAGACGTGCGCCAGACGGAACAGAACGGGTTCGCTGAACGCCCTACCGGTGAAGGTGATTCCGACAGGCAGACCCTCCGTCCAGCCCGCCGGTACACTGATGGCGGGGTAGCCGGCAAGGCCGGGTACGAGCGCGGCCCCGTGCGGATCGGGATCGCCCTCGACGACGTCGATCGGCCACGGCGGCGGGCAGGTGGGCATGACCAGCGCGTCGAGTCGGTGCTCGTCCATGACGGCGTCGATGCCTTCCGCCCGCGCCTTTCGCCGCACGGTGGCCAACGCGTCCCGGTAGCCCGGGTCGTCGAGGTCGGGGGCGTGTGCGGCCAGCATCTCCAGGATGTCCTGCTCGTACAGCTCCAGCTCGACCGCGGCGTTCGCCCGGTTGGCCTCCACCAGGGCGGCGATGGTACGCGGGTGGCTGCCTGGCGTTCGGGCAAGGTACTGCCCCAGGCCGTGGGCGGTCTCGTTCACCACGACGCGGCCGAAGGACGGATCGGTGGTGAGCTCGTCCGCTCCCGGAATGTCCGTGTCCTCGACGATGACCGCGCCAACCCCGCTCAGGGCTTCCAGAGCGGACTCGGCAACCGCGTCGGCCGCTTCGCTGTAGCCGAAGAACATCTTTCGAGGCACGCCGATGCGCACACCGCGCAGGTCCGTGGCGCCGAGGAAGCTCAGGTAGTCGAGCACGGGCACGCCGTCCGTCGCGGCGTCGAGCGGGTCGGGCCCGGCGATCATGGAGAGGACTTCCGCGGCGTCGGCGACCGAACGCGCCAGGGGTCCGATCGAGTCGAAGCTGGGGATACCGGGGATCATGCCCGCCCGGCTGGTGAGTCCGGTGGTCGGCTTCACACCGACAAGGCAGTTCGCGGCGGCGGGCCCCAGGATCGACCCGATGGTCTCGGTGCCGATCGCCACGGCGCACAGGTTCGCCGAGGCGCCCACCGCCGAGCCCGAACTCGACCCGTGCGGCGATCGCGTCGGGTCGTACGGATTGCGCGTCTGGCCACCCCGGGCGCTCCAGCCCGCGGGCCCGAGAATCCACGACGTCTTGTTCGCCTTGCCCAGCAGCACGGCTCCGGCGGCTCGCAGCCGAGCCACGACGGTGGCGTCGCGGTCCGGCCGGGACCCGAGCATGACCGTCGAGCCGCTCGTGGTGTGCATGCGATCGGCGGTGTCCAGGTTGTCCTTGAGGAGGACGGGGACGCCGTGCAGCGGACCACGGATCGGGCCGGCGTCCAGCCGGGCGGCCTCTGCCTCGGCATCCGGATTGACCTCGATGACCGCGCACAGTTCGTCATTGAAGCGCTCGATGCGGTCCAGATACCAGCGGGTCAACTCGAGGGCGGTGAGACTCCCGTCGCCGAGTGCCTTCCGCAGTTGAGCCACTGTCGCCTCAGTCGGATCAAGCACAGGACACCTCCGGCAGAGAGGAGAGCTCACGCAGCAGTGCTGCCTCGTGGTCGGCCAGGTAGAAGTGGCCGCCGGGAAATCGGTGCGCCGTGAAGGGGCCCGTGGAGGCCTCGGCCCAGGCGTCGACGTCGTCCGCCCGGGTATCGGCGTCGTCCTCGCCGTAGAACGCGCGCACCGGGCAGCCGAGCAGGCTCGGCTGCCGGCCCGCACGGTAGTTCCGTACGAGTGTGAAGTCCGCCCGGATCGACGGCAGGACGAGGTCGCGCAGCTCGGGGTCCTCGAAGAGCTGGGCGTCGTATCCGCCGAGCCGTTTGACCTCCTCGATGAGCGCTTCGTCGCTGAGCTCACCGCTTCCGTCGCCTCGGCGGGCCGATCCGGGGCGCGCCGAATTCCGTCGTGAGGGCGGTACCTGGGCGGAGACGAGCAACGCGCGCACCGGCATCCGCTGCGCCACCTCGTAGGCGATCCACGCGCCCATGCTGTGCCCGAACAGGACGAGCGGCCGGTCGCGCAGGGGTGCGAGTGCCTCCGTGACCGCCTCGACCATGGGCTCCATCCGATCGAGACAGGGCTCGGTCACACGGTCCTGCCGCCCTGGATAGCGCACGACGAGCACCTCGACGTCGGAGGGCAGCGAGGCGGGCCAGGTACGGAAGGCGCTCGGGCCCCCGCCGGCATGCGCGAAGCAGACCAGGCGGACCCGGGGCTGTTCCACCGGTCGGTATTTCCGCAACCAGATGCTGGTCTGTTGAGCGGCAATCAAGGTACGCCTCCGAAGGAGTGGTCGAGTAGGGGCGCGGCGCGGCCCGGACCCTCCCCCCCGCTCACGGAGACCGGCGCCGCGGTCCGACGGCGGTGTCCGCCGCGGACGGGGACGCGGCGGACGGGCACCGTGGAAACCTGCCGAGCCGCGGGCTCGGCGAGAGGGCGGTCAGTCGACCATACGAAGGGCCGGTATCGCCCTGCTATCGGCCGGGCACTTCAGGTGGGAAGTGCCCGCTGCCAGCACTCGCTCGCACGCCGCCTTGCGGACGGAGGCGGCCACCTCCGTATGAGCCGTCTCTTCCGCGTGGAGAGCGTGCAGCGTGGGCAGACGGTACCGGAACCAGCCGTCCGGGCCGGTGTCGGCCACTTCGATCAACGTGGCGTCCACCAGCTCCTCGAGCAGCCGCTGTGCGGCCATCGCGCCGACTTCGAGAAGGGCCTGAGCCTCCCATACCGCTATGCACTCGCCGTTGATGAGACCGAGCCGGGCGTACAGGTCGGCAGCCGCGGGCGACAGCGTCCGGTACACGCTGTCCAGGACCCGACGCAGCACGGGGGCGCCCGCGCTGAGTTCTTCTAACCGGTGCCGGCGATCGCCGAGCCTGGTCAACAGATGGGGAAAACGCCAGTGGGGCTTGGCGACGAGGCGTGCGGCCGCCGCGGACAGGGCGAGCGGCAAGTGCTCGCACAACGAGGCAAGGCGGCGCGCGGCGGCTTCGTCTTCCTCAACCCGCCCGTCGTCCACGAGAGAGCCGAGCAGCGTCACGGAGTCCGCCGGGGTCAGTTCCGGCACCCTCAGTCGGACCTGTGCCGCGGTCGCCAGTACGCGTCGGCTCGTCAGCAGAACGCAGCACCTCCCCGCCTTGGGGATGAAGTCATGGGCAACGTTGTCGTCGGGGACCCCATCGAGAATGACCAGGAGCCTCAGGTCCCCGATCTGTCGGTGGAACTCCCTGAGTCGGTCCTGGTAGTTGCGAGGTATTTCAGGGTCAGACATGCCGAGGGCTCGCAGGAGGGCGGCAGGGGCGTCGGCGGTGCCGGTCCTCTCGAAGTCGACATAGAGCTGCCCATCGGGAAACGCGTGTGCCGCCCTGCGCGCCCAGTGCAGCACAAGGGCGGTCTTGCCGATTCCGGGACGGCCCACCACCAGGCCCACGGACGACACGCCTTCGCGGGCCCGGCGAAGCAAGGCGTCGAGAGATCGGATCTCGCTGTCCCGACCGACCAATTCGCCTTCTGGCGACCCGAGTTGCGGCGAAGCGGTGACGACGTTCAGCGGTCCGGTCGTGTCCGTGGGCGGCATGAGGTCGGAGGCTTCCCGAAGGATGGCCGTGTGCAGATCCTGAAGGACACGGCCGGGTTCGAGGCCAATCTCATCGCGGAAGTCCCGCTGCGCCTGGCGGAAGAGGGCGAGAGCCTCGGACCGGTGACCTGAACGGTAGTGGGCGAGCATGAGCGCGGCTCGCGCCTGCTCCCACAACGGCCGGTCGTGCACGAGGGCCGTCAGCTCGGCGATGACCTCACGATGCCGGCCAAGCTGCAGTTGCAGGGTCGCGTACTGCTCGTAGGCGGTGAGCCTTCGGTGATCCAGGAGTTCCGCCTCCGTCTCGAGAACGGGGCTGGACATGTCGGGCAGAACCGGGCCTCGCCACAGCCCGAGCGCCTGTCCGAGCCGGTCGGCGGCAGCACCGACGTCCCCCTGGCGTGCGAGCGTCTGCGCGGAGTCCACTCCGGCCGCGAACTCGGTCGAGTCGATGTGGTGTCCGGCCAAGTGCAACAGGTATCCGGGCGCGGAAGTGCCGATCAGCTCCCCTGTGAACCCAGCGGTCCTGAATGCCTTGCGCAGGCTGGCGACGCAGATGGCGATCTGGGTGCGGCATGTGGTGGGCGGCCGTCCGTTCCAGACGGCTTCGACCAGTTGATCGATCGATACGACCCGGTCCGGTGCCAGGAGCAGCATCGCCAGCACGATGCGCTGCCGGGGCCCGCCGATCTCGACCTTTCGCGGCCCCACCCACGCCTCCAGCGGGCCGAGGACCTGGAACGAGATGTTCGGCTCGGCCCGGCCGGCGCTTCTCTGCTGCGCCCGGATATACGGAGGAGCTACCTCCGCTTTTGGTGGTTTCGCCAATGAAACTGCGGCCGCATGATGCATTACTGAAGCCCCCGTTATATACCGCTTGAGTAAAATCTTGAGCTCGTCCTGGGCAAGCTCGGTCAGTTCACATACCTTCGCAATCCGAAGGGTTCCCCGACGTGTTCGGCAGCTTTTCCGTCTCCTCTTCGGCCGCATCCAGACCGCGCCGAGGCGGATCCACAGGACGAAACTCCAACACTTTCCTTTACTGCGCGTCCGATCGAAGGACACCGACCGCCGCGGAGGCGCTTCCCCATCTCACGGCCGCTTTCCTCTCGCACACGCCCGCTTGCAACCGCCCCACACCTTCGCCATCAGGTCGAATGGCACCGAGGTAGGGGGCGACGTCGCCCTCCATAACTTACTTCCACCGGTCAACCCGGCCGTACGGAGGATGGCCGAAACCGTCGTGATCTTGGTCTCACATCCCCCTTCCTCCCCGTCGCGACCCTTTGCGTTGACAGTTCCGACGCTTTATGTCCACATCACCATTGCTCGCGGAACGAAGTTTCGGTGGTGGGCGCGCCCTGAACCGGGCGCACTCACCACCGAAACCTGATCACGCGGTGTTATCCGAGAGTGAAGAAAACCATCGGGTTGTGGCGGCTCTCGCGAACAGGGGTGTCGAGCCGCAGTTCCTTCTTCACCTTGCTGAGGTGCTCGATGACTTCAGGAGCCTTCGCGGCTGAAGGGGTGAAGAAGCTCTTGTTCTGCGCGACGAGCCACTTCATGAGAACCGAACCCTCGCTGATCGGCTTCGGCCGACGGCCGTGGAAGACATCGTGCACACTGGTCGGGGTTCCGGGGCGAACCATCGGAAAGACGTTCTCCACGTACCAGCGACCGAATCGGGCACCGTGGTCAGCGTCGATGAAGAGATAGTCCGCGCTGCCGGGGATATCTCCGAGCGTCTCCCGGACATCTCCCTTGGTGAACGTCCAGCGGTGGGCGGAAAGATCAGCCGGAACATTGCTGACCACGTGGTCGACGATGTCGAACGAGTACAGGTGCCCCACACCGTTGTCCCGCAAAGCACTGAGAATCCACATGGTGGACCAGCCGTAGAACGTGCCGATCTCGACCACCGTCTCCGGCCGGTACTCGCGCAGCAGCAGGTAGGTGATCTCCGCCTCGTAGTCGTCGAGTTGCGCCTTCATCGACCTGCCGCGCTGCCGAAGGAAGGTCCGCTGCTGGTCCCTGACGGCACACAGGTCGTCCTGATACTTCACATAGAGCTCTGACACTGTTTGCACGGTGAGGTCTCGAAGAGAGTTCACGATACCACGGGCGGAAGCCACGTCGGTGCCGCTCTCCACCGGGCCCGGGATATTGTTCGAGATGGCCACGAAATTCCTCCTGAGGTATGCTGCGCCGAAATTTGGGCAAGAAATACTGGAAACCATAGGCCAGTGCGGCATTATTCCCTTATCGGCCGATTATCGGCAGTGCCTCCGGGCGGACTTTTCCACGTCCTTGAAAGCCAGCCAAAAGACAGCGAGTACGCACGCGAAAACAAGAATCCAGCCGAGACGGAAAGCCACCCAGAATGGATCTTCCGGCGCCGTGTGGAGCCCGGGCCAGCGTTGTCCGAACCCGAGCGAGAACACGGTGGTGGCGAGCATGGACGTCTGGTGCCAGAGGAAGATCGTCATGGCCGACAGGTTCAGCAACGCCACGGCCGCCCAGCAGAACTGCCCTGCGGTGGCACGCGCCCCTGCGGCGTCGGACGCGCGGGCGGGGAGGGACGGGACCGGCTCTGCCGGCTGGCCGGTCAGCCGACGGAGCGGGCCGCACAACAGCAGTCCGAGACCGCACTGGGCCAGACCGAAGCAGACAGCCGCGAGACTCGGTGGGTTGAGGTTGGACAGGGCGGCCCCGGGGACACCGACCATGCTCGCCGGATAGCCACACCAAAGCACCAGGCCGGTCAGGCTGGCCGCGCCGCAGACGAGCATGCCGACCGCGTACCTGCGGCGGGCGAGGCCGCCGGCCGCCCAGAACACCCCCAGGGCGTAGGGCACCAGCCAGCCGGTGAAGACGTTCAGCCAGCGGAGCGAATCGACCCATCCCAGGTCGCCGACCAGCCCGCGGACCAGATCCGTGGCCACGACCAGCGCGAAGGCCACCAGCACCAGCCGGCCCGCACCACACCGCCTGATCAGCGGAGTGGCCGCCGTGATCACCGCGTAGACGCAGAGGAACCAGAGCGGGGACACCGCGAGCCGCAGCAGGGTGCGGATCGTCTCGAACGCCACTCCTTCGAAGGCCAGCCCGATCAGCACCAACCCCCACACGCCCAGCAGGGCCAAGGTGGGACGCACCAACTGGCGCAACCGCTGGGCCAACCAGGTCCGGTAACGGGTTCCGGTCGCGCCCGCGGAGGCGTAGCTCTGGAATCCGACTCGGCCGCCGACGAAGAAGAACAGGGCGAGCGGCTGCAACAGCCAGGTCACCGGCGTGAGACCCGGCATGTGGTTGAGGGGGCTGTCGCCTCCCAGATGGCCGCCTGCCCGTAGCACCACCGCGCTCACCAGCCAGTGGCCGAGCACCACGCCGAGGATGGAGTAGGCACGCAGGACATCGACCGCACGGTCGCGGGAAAGCGGAGTCGCCGCATCGATACGCAGGGCAGCCCGGTGCAGTCGCCGCACCGGTGTCAGCCGGACAGGCGGTGCCGGTGACAGGTCCTTCCAGGCCACGGGGGTGGGGCGCTCGTTCTCCGTCCTGACCCGCACATCAGCCATGGGACACCTGCCGGCCTCGGTCCAGGCCGATCAGCGCGATACTCCGGAGCGAAAGGCTGCCGGGGCGCAGGTAGTCGCCGTGCCGGCTGTCTCCGGTGGGGAGTCGTCGGGCGCCGAACTCCACGGACGCCGGGTCCGGGCCGAACCCCACTTTCTCACCGAACACGCCGTACTGAGCGTGCGGCACGTACGAGATCCAGTCCTCGCTGCCGCGCCCTGCCCACACCGGGACGCGCGCGCCCAGTTCAACGGCCGAGTCGACGCCCATCCCCGGACTGCCGAAAACCGCGACACCCGACAGCGTGGACTGCGCGGACCGATCCATTCCGCGCACCGCTTCCCCGCACACCACGGACCCGTACGAATGGCACATCAGAGCCACGGAGGCATCGGGGTTGATTCCCCGTAGCCGGTCGATCTGGCGGCGGAGCAGTCGGCCGCCCTCCTCCGCTCGCTCCTGGGTAACGGTGTCACGGCTCTTGGTGCGGGGCGCCCGGTAGCCGTACCACCCGATTACGGCAACGCGTGTCTCCGGTGCGACGGCTCGCATCTCGGCGTACAGCGTCCGGCTTCCCCCGGCCACCGATCCGTGGCGGGAGCCGAGGTGGTCGAAGGTGTCGATGGTGGTGTCCGAGCCCGGCACCAGAAGGGCGATCCGCTGCGCGTGCGCCAGGTCTCCGAGCACCTCCACCGCCTGGCCGTCACCATCGGCGGAGGCCTCCAGGAAGTGGCGGTCGGGGGAGGCGAGAGCGCCCAGTGCCCGGGCACGCCCACCGTCACCCATCCGGCGTGCCGCATCGGCTGCGCGGGCGAGATAACGCCGGTTCTCGCCGTAGAGCTCGGGCAGGTCCTTCGCCGCCACGGCCACATGCTGGGGCGCGGGCGGCAGGCCGAGCACCCCGTTCGCAGCCGCGGCCGTGACGGACGCGACGATGCTTCCGGCGACGGTGGCTATCAGCATTCCGAGTCTGATCCGCGCAGCGCGCATGGACAGTTGTCCCTTCTTTGGGCATGGGCCGGCGCGAGGCGGCGGGCCGGGGGAAAGCGGCGTCGAGGACGCCGAGGTGTTGGGGTGGGGAGAACCGGGCCGCGGCGAGATGTGAGCGGGCCCGTCATGGGCAGAAGGTCAGATCCGGACCGGCATCTCGAGTACGACGGTGGTCGGGCCCGCGGGCGGGCTGTGGAGACCGAGAGTTCCGTCGACCGCGGTCAGCCGTTCCCTCAGGCCCGACAGGCCACTGCCCACACCGATCCTGGCGCCTCCGCTGCCGTCATCCTGGACCTGGATCCGCAGGACCTTTCCGACGACGCGCGCGTCCACCGACGCCTTCGTCGCCCCGCTGTGCTTGGAGACGTTGGTGAGCAGTTCGGCGACACAGAAGTACGCCACCCGCTCGATCACCGGATCCGGTCGCTGTGACATCTCCACCTGCAGAGCCATCGGCACTCCGGCCTGCTCGGTCAGATGCGGCAGCGCCTCGGCGAGTCCCCGGTCGAGTACGGCGGGGCTCATCCCGTCGATGAGCCGCCTCAGCTCCGCGATGGCCGTGTCGGTCTGCGTGCGGGCCCGTGCGACGAGGGCGCCGGTGCGTCCGGTGGACGCTTCGCCGTCCAGGGTGTCGGCGGCCAACGACAACGTCATGGCGATCGCGACCAACTGGGCCTGCGTGCCGTCATGCAGGTCCCGCTCGACCTGCCTCAGGTCGCGCGTGCCCTCGGTGAAGGCAACAGCGCGCGCCCGCTCCAGCGTCCGGACCCGCAGCTGGGAGGCGCTGGGGCCGAGCAGCTTCCGGCCCAGCAGCCGGTGCACCCGCATCATCGTGCGAGCCGTCACCGGGGTGAAGGCCAGGACGATCAAGGCGCCCAGGACCGCCGTGACCGCCAGCCAGAGCTCCGGGCTTCCGATCACTGTCCACACGATCGACCACACGGCGAAGGCGGGCAGCGCGATCGTCACCACGAAGGCGAGCAGGTCGAGGGGGAGCCGCAGCATCAGGTAGAGCACGCTGCGCCAGGCGGTCACATCGGACAGATTGCTCCGGCTCCACCGGAACGCGCCGGGTGCCGCCGCCTGCGGCGCGGGGGGAACGATGTCCTCGCCGAGCAGTGTCCGCATCAGCCAGGCGTGCCCCCGGCCCAGGTGGCGGGCCCCCGACAGACCGGTCGCGAGCACCGGCAGTCCGATCACGGTCAGTGAGAGCAACCCGCCGACGTAGAGGACCGCGAGGGCGTAGGCCATACCGAGGAGGGAAAGCGGCACCCCGGTGACGGCGAAGACGATCGACCCCGGACGCACCGTCCGGCGTCCGTCGCGGTCCTCGTCCGCGAGGCGGGGCGCGGTCACTGCGCGGCCACGGCGGTGACCGCCGACTCCGAGGTGGCCCGCGCACCGGTGAACAGGATCGTCAGCACGGTCAGCGCCACCGGTCCCAGCACCAGAGGGGCATATGTGTGGAACGCGATGGTGGGAAGCAACTCGCCCGTCGCAGCGCTCGCGAACGCCATGCTCATGGGCGCGGCGACGAGAATTCCGAGCACCACTCCGGCCAGGGCGGTCAGTATCGCCTCCGTGCCCAGCATGCGGATCAGCTGCCGCCGGGTCGCGCCGGTCAGGGCGAGCAGCGCATACTCGCGCCGTCGCGCCGTCGTCAGTGAGGCGAGGGTGTTCACCGTGGCCACAGCTCCGAAGCCGGCCAGCATGGCGAGTTCCACCCCGCGGAGCCAGTTGTCGCTCTCGGCATAGGCGCCGGGCGGGGCAACCTCCTGAAGGGTGCCGCTGACCGAGGCGAACGTTGTCGAGAGTCCGACCAACAGGGCGATCGGCACCACGGCGGAGGACAGGCGGTAGGCGTGACCGCGCAGGTTGTCGGCGGCGAGAGCACCACCGGCGTCTCCCCCGTGCCTGCGGCCCATCAGCCGGAACGGCACACCGAGCAGCACGATGGACAGTCGTGCCAGCAAGGGTCCGAGCAGTCCGGCAGCGACCAGGAAGATCAGCGATCCGAGCAGAGCCAGTTGGGCGGACTTGTCGGCCGACTGCCCGGCGGTGAATACCACAAGGGGTACGGAACCGGCGATCACGAGCAGACCGGCGATGCCTCGAAGCCAGCCCATCTTCGTCTGCTCGGCCGTCTGTGCGAGCACAGTGGACGGCCGGCCGCGGACGATCCGGTGCGCGGCGATCCTCGCCGCGCCGACTCCGACCAGCAGTGTCACCACCGTACCGATCAGCAGAGGCCAGGGGGACCACACCACCACCGCGTCCGCCGGAACGATGTCCCGGGCGGCAAGCTCTGCCAGGAACCGCTTGGCGCCCCACGTTCCGAGCAGCCAGGCCGGCGGCGAGACGAAGAGCGTCAGCCAGAGGACCTGGCACCTGACCAGGCGCTTGATCTGTGCCGGCGTCGCCCCGCTGGTCCTCAGCAGAGCCATGTCCCGGGCCTGGCCCCGCACGGAGAACGAGAGCGTGTTGGTGACCGTGAACAGCGCCATCAGCATCGCGATCTCGCCGAACGCCCCGCCGATCATCCCGAGCCGCGAGCCTCCGCGGCCGCCGATCGCCGTGGCGATGAGGGATCCGAACATGGTGATCACGGCGACGGCCATCAGGAGCGCCGCAGCCGGCCCCGCGTACAAGGAGGGCTTGGCACGCAGCAGCCCAAGGGCAAGCCTCAGCATGCGAGCTCACTCAGCTTCTCGGAGATCTGCGCGGCGGACGGGCGTACCAGCTCGTCAACCAGGACTCCGTCGGCGAGGACGACCACTCGGTCCGCGAAACTCGCCGCGACCGGGTCGTGCGTGACCATGACACAAGTGCGGCCTTCGTTCTCGACCCCCTCGCGCAGGAGCCACAGCACCTCGCGCCCGGTCGCGCGATCGAGGGCGCCGGTCGGCTCATCGGCGAACAGAACGCGCGGACGGGCGTACAACGCCCGCGCCACGGCGACGCGTTGCTGCTGGCCACCGGAGAGACGGCCGGGCCGTTCCTTCCTCCGGTCGGCAAGACCCACCCGCTCAAGGCAGTCGGCGACCGCTGACCAGTCCACGCGCTCGCCCGCCAGCCGAGAGGTCAGGGCGACGTTCTGCTCGACCGTCATGGCCGGCATCAGGTTGTACGACTGGAAGATGAAGCCTGCCTCTGCGCGCCGCAGTTGAGCCAGGCGGCGCTCGGGCAGCGCGGTGATGTCGGTCGTGCCCCAGTGGATTGTGCCGGCGGTCGGTCGGTCCATTCCCGCCACGCACTGCAGCAGAGTCGACTTGCCCGATCCGGACGGGCCCATCACCGCGGTGAAGGTGCCCGGAGCGAAGCCGATGTCCACTCCACGCAGAGCATGAACCGCGGCACGGCCACGGCCGTACGAGCGGTGCAGGTTCTCCGCGTGAATACCCGGACCGCTTTCCACGAGAGGTCGGGCTTGGGCCTCAGTGCTCAGTGACATGCCTTCATTCTCGGCAACACGGCTGCTCAGGGCCATCGTGCTACCTCCCGTTCACGAGGTTCGGATATCCGCCCCCTCGCCGGCGTCCATGGCCACGCCCCTGGCCCGAGGTCAGGGCTTGGACTCCTGCAAGTACGCCACGACCGCCTTGACACGGCGGTTGTCCGCAGCGGTCGGAGGAAGATCGAACTTCGTGAAGATGGACGCCGCGTGCTTCTCCACCGCCCGCTCGGAGATGACGAGCAGTTCGGCGATGGAACGGTTCGAGTGGCCCTGGGCCATCAGGTCCAGGACCACTCGTTCGCGCTCGGTCAGCCGGTCGAGGGGGCGGCTGCCGGTGTTGAACATACGGCTGACGATCTCCGGGTCGAGAGCCACACCGCCGGCCGCGACCCTGTGCAACGCCTCGATGAAGTCGGCGGTGGCCGAGACGCGCTCCTTGAGCAGGTACCCGATGCCCGACGCCTCGCCGGCGAGCAGCCGGGCCGCCCAGGCCGGTTCGGCGTGCTGGGAGAAGACGAGGACGCCCACCCCGGGGTGGGCGGCGCGGAGTTGGATCGCCGCGCGGATGCCCTCGTCGGTGTGGGTGGGCGGCATGCGGATGTCGACCACGGCGACATCCGGGGCATGCGTGGCCACCGCGGCCAGCAGTCCGTCCCCGTCGCCCACGGTCGCGATGACGTCACAGCCTCGGGCGGTCAGTAGTTCCACCATGCCCTCACGGAGAATGACCGAGTCCTCGGCGATGACTACCCGCACTGCGCGCTCCCCTCGTTACCGGTCAACCCGGCGCGGTCGACCTCGATTTCATTCAACCAGCACGTAAACGTCGCCCGGACGCTGCCCCCGCGAGCGTCGCAGAGAGGTCAGCGCGAAGGTGCGCTGCAGCCAACGGTCCCGGCCGTCGTAACGAGGGGTGAACGCGGTACGGCCGTGCGCGGTGACGTGGTTGTCGACGATGACCAGGTCGCCGGGAAGCAGTTCCGACGTCGTCGACACCTGCTCGAAGAGTGCGCCCAGCTCGGCGAGGGCGGTGACCCCCTCCTCCGTGGTGGCCCGGGTGGCGGCGAAGTCGACGCGCAGATCCGGGTCGGTCCAGGATCCACCCAGCACCGGATGGTGGAGCGCGCCCTTACTGCCGGCTCCGAAGGACGGTGGAGCCTCGGTGGTGAATTCGGGCAGGCTCAGCGTCTTCCGTGCCGCCGGGCTGAGCAGGTCCAGAACCTCGCGCACGCAGGCGGTACGCGTGCCCGCGACACCCTCGTGGTCGGCGCGCAGACACAGCAGCATGACGTAGTCCGGGCGGTGTTCGTGGAACGCGTTCTCGGTGTGGAAGGAGAGGAGGACCGATCCGGCGTTTCCCTGGAACTCCTCACGGCCCGGGACGGGCACGACGTCCTGCACCAGGGCTCCGGATTTCTCCTGGAGATACGCGGCGGGGTCGCCAAGTCCGCAGGCCACCATGAGGAGGATCGCGGCGGCGACGGACGCCTCCCGCTGGACCGAGTCGGCGGTCGACGGGGTGGGCCGCGATTCGTCGCCCACCGGAAGCCCCCGGATCAGCAGGCGGCCGCAGGGACCGGAGTGCCGGCGGAACCGGCGGATCTCCTGGCGAAGCGGGGCTGGGAGGTTGTCCCAGGCGTCCCGGGCGGCTGCCACGAACTCGGGGGAGTCGACCCGGCCGTCCGCGGCGTGGAGTATCTCCCGTGCGACCGCCTCCACGGTGGCGGCGTCGCCGCCGAGTGTGAGGGCGGCGTCGTCGCGGGCACCGCTGTCGCGGATACCGTTTTCCATCAGCTCCGTCATCAGGCAACACCTGTTGTGGACATCATCGAAAGTTCCTCGAGCTCCTCGAATTCACCTGCGAGCGCCGCGCTGCCGTAGATCTCCTCGACCCAGCCCCGGTGATAGACCGAGTCCAGGTATCTGTCGCCCATATCCGGTGCGACGGCCACGGCGGTGACGTCCGCGCCCGGTGCGTACTCGTCGAGCCAGCGCAGGGCGCCGCTGATCACCGTCCCCGTGGATCCGCCGAAGAGGAAGCCGCGTCTGGCCAGCCGGCGGCAGGCCCGTATGGTGTCCACCTCGTCCACGTGGACCACGTCGTCCACGTAGGACCGGTCGAGGAGCGATGGGCGCACACCCGTGCCGAGGCCGGGGATCTGCCGCGGCAGGGATGGGCCGCCGAAGGTCACCGAGCCGACCGCGTCGACCGCGACGACCTTGGCCTCGGGACGGCTCTCCTTGAAGTAGCGGGCGCACCCCATGAGGGTGCCGGTGGTGCCCGCACCGATGAAGGCCACCTGTAGATCGGGGAAGCGCTCGGCGATCGCCGGCGCCGTCCCCCAGTAGTGGGCGAGCGCGTTGTTCGGATTCGCGTACTGGTTGAGCCAGACATGGCGGTCGTCCGATTCACACAGCTCCTTCACCAGGTGCAGCCTCGCGCCGAGGAAGCCGCCGTCAGCCGCGGGTTCCGTAATGGTGTGGACCGTGCCGCCCATGGCCTCGATGAGCTGCTTCGTGGCCGGATTGCATCTGCTGTCCGTGACGCAGACGAATCCGTAGCCCTTGCTGGCAGCGAGAATGCTCAGCGCGACGCCGAGGTTGCCCGACGAGGACTCCACCAGAACCGAGCCGGGTCGCAGCACCCCGCTGGCCTCCGCCGCCTCGACCATGGCCCGGGCGGCCTTGAGTTTGATCGAACCCGCGAAGTTGAACCCTTCGCACTTCAGGTAGAGCCTGCGTCCGAAGGTCCGATGGAGGTCGACGAACAGGTCGTTCTCGTGGTACTGCTCCGGCTCTGAAATTATTGGCACAGCTCTCTCCCGTTCCGGGCAGTCGCCCCTAGCCGCCGTACCGGCTCATCTCGTGGAAAAAGTCCTCGACGACGTGAAGGTCACCGCTTCGCGACACCTGGTCGTAGACGTGGGCGCTGACTGCCAGGTCGAGCACACCCAGACCGAACGGCGAGAACACCACCGTGCGATCCGTCGGCACCGTGGTGCGGCCCGTCATGACGTCGTAGAGGGTCCCGTCGAGGAAGTCCCTGTTGCCGGAGAGCTGTTCGGCCAAGTGCGGCGAGGTGTCGGCCTTCAGGCAGTGCTCGACGTCGTCGACGTAGTTGGCCGAATCGAGGATGATCTCCGGTGCCAGATCACGCAGCGAGACATGGAGCACGAGCGGGTGATGGGCGAACAGCCGCGGGTCGGTGATGTGCGGAGCACCCGCCACCGTGGCGAAGACGACCAGGTCACTGGCGCGGATCAGATCGTCCACGGAGCTGTAGACACTCACCTGGCCGTTCTCGCCCGAGCGGTCCAGGTAGTCGGCGAATCCGGCGGCGTGATCCTCGGACAGGTCGTGCACACCGACCTCGTCGAAGCTCCATCCCGTGCCCGCCAGGTAGGTGTGCAGATAGCGGGCGATCAGACCGGTGCCGACGAAACCCACCCGGGTGGGGCGGGCCCGTCCGCGGGTCAGTCGATCGGCGGCCAGCGCGGCTGACGCGGCCGTCCTGCTCGCGCTGATGATCGAGCTCTCCAGGCAGGCGTACGGATAGCCGGTGCGCGGGTCGTTGAGGATCAGGACCGCGGAAGCGCGGGGCAGCCCTGAACTCACGTTCTCCGGGAAACTGGAGATCCACTTGAGTCCGTCCACGGCGGCGTCGCCGCCGAGTGACGCGGGGAGAGCGATGATCCGGGCCGTGGGCCGGTCGGGGAACCGGAGGAAGTACGACGGCGGGTTGACCGTCCTCCCCGCGCCGTGCGCGAGGTAGGCCGCTTCGACCATCTCCGTGACCAGCTTCTCCTGCCCGCTCAGTGCGCGTTGCACCTGCCGACCGGAGATCACTGCGAAATCTGGGCTGTGCTTGGTCATGTGGCTTCTGGACCTCTATACGGAGCGGGTGGTGGGATTCGCCATCGCGACGAGCACCTCGCGGGCTCCGTCGTAGGGCAGCCGGCTGTGCGCCGTGCGGAGGTTGTCGACGAGCATCACGTCTCCCGCGCGCCACGGCTCGGCGACGGTGACGGAGTCGTACGCCTTGTTGATCAGCGCGACGACGTCCTCGGTGACCTCGCCGCCGTCGCCGTAACTCGTGTTGAAGGGCAGGCCCTCCGGGCCGTAGACGTCGACCAGGTACTCACGCACCTCGGGCGCCATCGTCCACTGGTTGAGGAAGGCGATCTGGTTGAACCAGAGCCGCCGGCCATCGGCGGGATGGTGCAGCACCGCGGGCCGACGCTGGCTGGTGCGCAGTTCCTCGCCGCGCCACTCGAAGGAGATGTCATTGGCCGCGCAATACCTCTCGACCTCGGAGCGATCGGTGGTGCCGAACGCCTCCGCCCACGGAACACCGATGTCCTCGTTGTAGCTGCGGGTGAGCAGCCATCCCTCGCGTTCGAAGCGCTCCACGAGGTCGGAGGGCAGCTGCTCCAGGACACGACCGGCGTCGGCCAGGGCGGTGGCCCCGCCGGTGGTGGGTGCGCTGAGGCAGGCGAAGGCCATGGTCGCCGGAAACTCGACCGCGTAGCTCAGCTCGTGGTGCATGCACATCGGTTGGTTCGGCGGCCACTTGGACGACGAGTAGATGCGGTCGTCATACGTCCAGCGGGGCGCGAACGCCTCGCGTTCGGACATCAGGTCGTCTCCCAGGACCTTGAGCACGGCGGCCGCGCCGGCGGCGTCCGCCAGTCCCAGACCACGTACCAGTACGGCGCCCTCTGAGGCGACGATTCGGTACAGCGCTTCGCGGTGTCGGGCGGCCCAGGCCGCCGGGTCCGGCGCGTCGGCAACGGTGACGACGGCCGGGCGGCCCTCGTCACGGCGCCCTTCGAGTCCGGCGTAGGGGTCCGTATCGATCGGCGGCACTTTCACACTCGCTCTCGTTGGTGCATGTCGTGGACAGCCCGCACCACGGCGGCGGTCTGCGCCGGCCTGGTGCGGAAGAAGTGGTGGCCGCCTTCGGGCAGCTCGCGGACCTCAACGGTCCTGGCGATGCCGCGCCAGGCCGCGAGATCGCCCTCGTGGCCCCGGGTGGCGGGATCGTCGGCGGCGGTGACGAGGATCAGCGGGGCCTCGATGAGCGCGACCGGGGGGTTCTCCGCCGCGTCGGCGAAGAACGCGTTCGCTTCCAGGACGTCGTGCCGGTACGCCGCGCCGACCAGCGCCGCTCGGGTCGTGTCCGTCCCGGCGAGTTCGGTGTAGCCGCTGTCGCCGTTGAGCCGCGCCGCGACCTCCAGGGGGGTGAGCGCTTCGAGCTCGGCGCTGTGCCTGCGCCGCGCGTCCGGGGATCCGACGAGTTGGCCACCGATCAGGACGGCCCGCACGTCGTGACCCGTCCGCTCGAGAAGGCGCGCGGTCGCCACGGCCAGGGCCGCCCCGGATGAGTGTCCCCACAGCAGGATCGGGCCGGCGGCACATCGGCCGATCTCGCTCGCCGTGGTCCTGGCGACCTGCTCCAGGGAGACGAACGGCTCGGTCTCGGCTGTGAGGTCGTGTCCGGGCAGCTCCACTCCGTGTACGGCCAGCCCGCTGTCCGCCATCTCGCCGGCCAGGGCGTGGAAGTTGACGGCGTTACCGCCCGCGTAGGGAAAGCAGACGAGCGTGCCGGTCGCGGAGGGAGGCTGGAGGAGGGGGTTCAGAACGCCCGTCCCGGCATCCGCCTCCTCGGGCGTGCCGGTTCCGTCGATGAACGCCGCCAGGTCGCTCAGCCGCGGGTACCGGGTGAGATCCTTCAGCGACACGGCCCGCTCGAGCTTCACGACGAGGCGTACAGCGGAGAGGGAGGTGCCACCCGAGTCGAAGAAGTGACTGTTGCGGCCGACCCGCTGGGGCTCAAGGCCGAGCACGGCCGCCCAGGCGGCGGCGATCCGCTGTTCCGTCGGGGTGACCGGCGGCTCCGGGCCGTCCTCGTCCGCCGCCGCGAGCTCCGCCAACCGCTTCTTGTCAATCTTGCTGTTGGCGGTGAGCGGCAGGGCGTCGAGGCGATGGAAACGGCTCGGCACCATGTACTCCGGCAGCGCGGCCGCCAGCCACGTCCTCAGCTCGTCGACGGGCACGTCGGCGGCGGCGGCGTAGAACGCCGCCAGGCTCTCGCCGACGACGACCACGGCAGTGTCACGGACCCCGGCGACGCCGAGCAACCGGTTCTCGATCTCGCCGAGCTCGACGCGGAAGCCGCGCAGCTTCACCTGCGCGTCGCGGCGGCCCAGGAACTCCAGCTTGCCGTCGGGGCGCCAGCGGCCGAAGTCGCCGGAGCGGTAGAGCCGTTCACCCGGCCGGTGCGGATCGGTGCCGTACGCGGCGGCCGTGCGCTCCGGGTCGTTGATGTAGCCGCGGCCGACGCAGATTCCGGCGAACACGATCTCGCCGGACGAGCCGAGCGGCACCGGTTCGAGGTCGGGGTCGACGACATAGACCCGCACGTTGGCGACGGCCGGCCCGAGGGGGACCCGGTCACCGTGCGGCGGCCCAGTCATCACCTCGTGGTTCGTGTCATCGGAGGTCTCGGTGAGCCCGTACGCGTTGACGAGCGCGGTGCCGGGGAAGGCCGCGAACCAGCGTTCGACGAGCTCCTTCTTGAGCGCCTCACCGGTGGCCGAGAGGCAGCGGATCCGGCCGAGGCCGCCGCCGTGCTCCTCCAGGTGCGACAGCACCACTTCCAGGTAGGAGGGGACCAGCTGGGCCACGTCCGCGCCGCGGACGACCTCCACGAACCTCTCCACGTCGAGGATCGCCTCCTGCGGCACGATGAGTGTCGTGCCGCCGACCAGCAGGGCCGCGACGAGCTGCCAGAGCGAGATGTCGAAGCACTGGGGAGCGATCTGCGCGAGAACGTCGTCCTCGCCCACGCCGAGATCGTCGGTCTTCGCGTAGAGATGGTTGAGCATTCCCTCGTGCTCGCACATCACCCCCTTGGGCTTACCGGTGGAGCCGGACGTGAAGTAGATGTAGGCCAGCCGGTCGGCGCCGATCTCGATACCGAGGTCCGTCGGGTCGGCCCCGTCGCTCTCGTCGACGCGGAGCACGGCGATGGACGGACGGTGGCTCAACGCCTCGTCGAGGGTGGCGGTGCTCCCGGGTTCCGTGAGGACGAGGGTGCAGCCGGAACGGTCGAGGGTGGTGCCGATACGGTCCGCCGGGAAGTGCGGCTCGATCGGCACGTAGACACCGCCAGCCTTGAACACGGCGAGGACGGAGGCCATCCAGTCCAGGTTGCGCTCCGTCACCACGGCGACGGGATCCTCGGCGGTCAGGCCGCGGGCGAGGAGGGTCCGGGCGATCCGGTTCGCGTGGGCGTTGAGTTCGGCGTACGTGATCCGGCGCTCGCCCATGATAGCGGCGGTCTTCCCGGGGTGCAGACGCACGCGCTCCTCGAAGAGCTCGTGGAAGCGGCGGTCCGGAAGCTCCCGCGCCGGACCGGCCATGCCGACGAGCTGATGGTGCCGTTCCTCGGCGGAGAGCAGGCTGCGGCCCTCGTGCGGGGCGTCCGGTTCGGTGGCGATGCGGTGGAGAGCCGTGTGGTGATAGCCGGCGACCCGGGTCGCGTGGTCGGCGTCGAAGTCTTCGGTGCGGTACGTCAGCACCAGGGCGCCGTCGGAGACGGACACCCCGAACACCACGCCGTCGGGCAGTGTGCCCGGCGTCCCGCCGACCACGGTCTCGAAGCCGTGGCGGGGTGCGGCGGCCGCGTCGCGGACGCGGTCCACCAGGCCGGCCCAGGTGGTGCCGGCCACCGGCACGAGGTGGGGCACGGGGCCGAAGGCCACCTCGTCCTCACCGCTGAGAGTCGCGACGACCTTGGCGTGGGCGGCGGACAGTTCCGCCGGCGTCGGTTCGGATTCCAGCGGAATGCCGACGGTCGCCGTGCCCGGTGCCGAACCGATTTTCGCCTGCCACCGCGGAACGGCGGTATGACCGGACCTCATGAGAGGGCTCCTCCACTAGCGGAGTTGGAATGAGAAAAGGTATGGGCGAGGGTTTCCCTCCCGTTATCGATCACATTTCAGCGACGTCGATAGCGGGATATCGCCAGCGGAACCGCGAAGCACATGAGGCCCACGCTCCACAGCACGGTGCCGAGGACAGGGCCGGCGATCGGCCCCCCGGCGAGCAGGTTGCGGCACGCGTCCGTCACCAGGGTCGTGGGGTTGGCCTCGGCGAAGGCCCGCAGCCAGCCCGGCATCGTGCTGGTCGGCACCAGCATGGAACTGCCGAACTGGAACGGGATCATCCAGAGGAAGCCCACCGACTGCACGGTGTTGGGACTGCGGATCGTCAGGCCGATGAAGGCCGACACCCAGGCCAGCGCGGTACCGTACAGCAGCGTGAGCAGCACAGCGGCCACCGCGAACAGGAAGTTGGTCTCGACCCGGAAGCCGATGGCGAGCGCGAAGAAGAGCATGGCGACCTGGCCCAGCAGGAGCCGGCTCATATCTGCCACGATCCGGCCGGTCAGGACAGCCGAGCGGGCGATGGGCAAGGACCGGAACCGGTCCATCACACCGTTGTCGAAGTCGACGGCGAGCAGGTAACCGGTCGAACGGGACGCGAACATCAGCGTCTGCACCATGATGCCCGGCAGGAGGAACTGCCGGTAATCTCCGGGGCGGTCTCCCCAGATGGCGCCGCCGAAGACGTACAGGAAGATCAGGGTGAAGACCATCGGCATGACCACGGAGTCGAGGAGCTGTCCGGGATCGCCGCGCAACTGGAGCATGTTGCGCCTGGCGAGGGCGAGCGATTGCCTGACGACGTCCCGCGGCCCGTTCCGTGCGGAACCGGCGAGGGGGGGTGCCCCGACGATCGGCGCGATGTCGGTGGTCGGGGTCACGCGGTGCTCCTGGTCAGTTCGATGAAGGCCTCGTCGAGGCTGGCGACCCTGGTGTCCACGGCCAACACCTCCACCGCCGAGGCGGTGACGGCCCGCACCGCACGGGTCAGTTCGTCCGGTTCCACGAGCGACAGCCGGACCGCGCAGGCCTCCTGGTCGATCCGGCCGTCCAGCCCTTCCAGGGCCAGGCTTCCCGCGAGGGCTGCCAGATCCCGAGGGTGCGCGGGCCGTATCTCGAGGGTCCGGCCGCCCACCCGGGCCCGGAGCTCCGCGGCCGTGCCGGCGGCGATGACTCGTCCCATGTCCACGACGACCACCGAGTCGGCCAGCGCCTCGGCCTCCTCCATGTACTGGGTGGTGAGCAGAACGGTCGCGCCGGCCCGGGCGCGTTCCTCCACCATGGCCCATAGCTCGTTGCGGCTGTGCGGGTCCAGACCGGTGGTCGGCTCGTCGAGGTAGATGAGCCTCGGCTCGCCCATGAGCGATGCGGCGAGGTCGAGACGCCGGCGCATTCCGCCGGAGTACTCGCGGGCGGGCTTGCCGCCCGCCTCGGCGAGACGGAACCGCTCCAGCATCCCGTTCGCCTCCGACCGGGCCCGCCGGGCGGGCACGCCCAGGAGGCGGGCGATGAGATACAGGTTCTCCCTGCCGGAGATGTTGCCGTCGACCGAGGCGAACTGCCCGGTCAGCGCGATGCAGCGGCGGACCTGGTGGGGCTCCTTCACCACGTCGTACCCGAAGACCCGGGCTCGCCCGGCATCGGGTTGCAGCAGAGTCGCCAGGACACGCACCGTCGTGGTCTTTCCCGCCCCGTTCGGGCCGAGGAGGCCCAGGATCTGCCCGGCCGGCACCGCGAGGTCGACTCCGTCGAGGGCCCGGTGGGCGCCGAAGCGCTTCACCAGGCCCTCGACCTCGATAGCCAGAGTCATGGTGTTACTGCGCGTCCATCGCGGTGGCGAGACTACGCGGGCGCATATCGGTCCAGTTGGCCTCGATGTAGGCGAGGCAGGCGTCGCGGGTGTCGGCCGGGTGGGCGGTCAGCCAGCCGGCGGGCACGTCGACGAACGTCGGCCAGAGGGAGTGCTGTCCCTCGTCGTTGACGAGCACCACATAGGTGCCGTCCGCGTCCTCGAACGGATTGGTCATCCTCGTTCTCCTTCCAATTGCGGGGAAAGCACTGCGGCGAGTGAGCCGACAGTGGGGTGTTCGTAGAGGTGGTGCACTGACAGCCGGGCGGTCAGCGCGCTGTTGATGCGGTTCACGAGCTGGGCGGCGCGCAGCGAACTGCCGCCGAGGTCGAAGAAGCGGTCGTCGCGGCCGACATCGGTGCCGAGGACGTCGGTCCAGAGGGCGGCCAGGGCCTGTTCCAGCTCGGTGGCAGGCGGTACGAACTGCCGTCCGCCCCGTTCCAGCGCTGCGACCGCGACGGTGAGCAGCTGGTCCCGGTCGGCGGGCAGCCTCTCGACGCGCAGACAGCGCATGGGGTGGTCGAGCTCCCTCGCCACCGGTGCCACGGCCGCCCGGACGTCGGCCTCGGAGGCCGGCCCGGTGTACACGACGATCGCCTCCGCGATGTGCAGGCTGTCCGGGGCAAGGGCGCGCGCGATGTGCTCGTTGCGGCCGTCGAGGCCGACCAACACGGTAGCCCGGTCCTGTCCCAGCACGGTGAGTAGCGAGGCGAGGCCCTCGTCGGGGTCGAGGGTGCGGAAGCCGCGGGCCTCGGCGGCGCCCTCGGGCGCGCCCCGGTTCATGCCAAGGCCGCTCCAGGTGCTCCACGCCAGGCAGTGCACCGGCCGGCCGCGTTCGCGGCCCCAGTGGTCGGCGAATCCGTGCAGGAAGCTGTTGGCCGACGAGTACGCCGCGAAGGAGCTTCCGCCGAACTCGCCGTTGACCGACGAGAAGAGCACGAGGGGTGTGTCGGGCCGGTCCTCCAGCAGTTCGGCGAGCGCCAGGGTGCCGGTCACCTTCGCGCGGTAGGCGTCGTGGAAGGCCTGGGGGGACTCGCGGGCTACCTGGTGCAGTTCCAGTCGCGCCCACTGGTGGGAGACGTCGGCGCCGGCCAGGTGCAGCACACCGTCGAGCGGTGCTCCCCAGCGTGCCTCCGCCTCGCGCACCGCGGCCCGCAGCGCGACCGGATCGGCCACGTCGAGCGCGCGGTAGGCCACGTCGCCCAGGACTTCCAGGTCGTCGAGGCGCTCGGCGCGCTCGCCCCGGTCGGCCGGGCTCCGTCCGACCAGCAGCAGTTTCGCGCCGTGGGCGGCCAGGAGGTATTCCGCGACCGGATGGGCGACGCCGCCGAGACCACCGGTGACGAGGTAGCGGCCGCCGGTGACGAACGCGTCCCTCCCCCGTTCGTCGAGGGCCATCGGCCGCAGCCGGGGCACTAGGCGTCGCGTGCCTCGGTGGGCCACGAGGTCGGCGGCGTCGTGGCAGGCGAGTTCCGTGACGATCGCGGCGGCGCGGTCGGAGGGGTCGGACACGTCGAGTTGCCGGACGGACGGCAGCACCCGCTCCGCCGCGGCCGTCCGCAGAAGACCGGGCAGGCCCGCGGTGGCGAGGTCGAGGGTGTCGCCCGCCGCCGTCCACAGACCGCCGCTCGTGACGACCAGGAGCGGGGGCGCGGGATCGTACGCGGCCAGGTCCTGGACCAGCCGCACCACGTCGAGGGCCACGCTCTCCGCGTCGGAGCCCTGTGCCAGGTGGACGACGGCGCCGGCGTGTCCGGCCGGGGTGGCACCGCCGGCCGGGGAGGCGAGGAGCTCGGGGACGCCGGGTACGGCGACGAGCTCCTCCCGGAGGGCCTCCGAGACCAGCCACGGGCCGGGGGGCACCGCGCCGCGTTCGGCGGGAAGGTCGATCCAGGTCCGCTCGAAGTACCAGGGGCCGTCCGGCTCGTCGCACCACTCGGCGTACTTGCCCGCGTCGAGGTCGGCGATGAGCTGGGCTCGCTGGATCTTGCCGCTGCCCGTCTTGGGGAAGTCCTGCCGCTCGACCGGGATCACCAGGTCGGGCTGGAGGCCCAGGGCCTCGGCCACCCGCGCCTTGATCGCGGCGATGGTGTCGTGGACCGAGGTCCGGTCGTCGAAGGCCGGGACGAAGAAGATCACCAGTTTGTCGGTGCTCTCGCCCGCGCCGGACCAGCCGCAGGCGGCGACGTACGTGACCTCGGTGCCCTCCACCTGCTCGGCGATGGACTCCACGTCGTAGCTCAGGATGTTGGCACCCTGGACGATGATGAGGTCCTTGTCCCGGCCGGTGATGGTGAGCCGGCCCTGGTGCAGGAACGCGAGGTCGCCCGTGCTGAACCAGCCGTCGGCGGTGAACGCCTCCGCGTTCGCTTCCTCGTTGCGGAAGTAGCCCTCCATGATCGTCGGTCCCGTGACCTGGAGCCGCCCCACGTGGTCCTCGGGCAGCACGACGTCGTTCGGGTCGATGATGCGCAGCCGCACGCCCGGGATCGGCGGGCCGACTTCCGTGAACGTGACGGCGTCGGGGTCGGTGGACCAGCGCAGCGCCCCGCCGAGCGAGCTCTTGTCCACCCGCAGCCGGCCCTTGTCCGGATCTCCGGCGCGCAGCGTCGAGTACGTCACGCCCGAACTGGTCTCCGACATCCCCCAGGAGGGGCGCATCGCGTCGGCCGGCATCCCGTGCGCCGTGAGCAGCTCGATGAAGCGGTCCGCGGTGCGGCTGACGACGGCCTCTCCCCCGTTGAGGAGGTGCCTCAGCGTCGACAGGTCCCAGGACCGGCCCGTCATCGCGGCGGCACGCTCGTTCACGAGCGCGAAGGCGAAGTTGGGGGCCCAGGTGTTGGTGACGCCGTACCGGTCGACCCAGTCGAGCCAGCGCAGCGGGTCGGCGAGGAAGGCGTCGATGGTGGCGTTGACGTGCCGGCAGCGCAGCACCACGTCCCGCACGCTCCACATGATGATGCCGCCGACGTGGTCGAGCGGCATCCAGTTCAGCCCGACCTCGTCGGAATCGAATCCGTGCACCGCCGCGATGGCCCGGGTGCGGGCCAGGATGCTGCGGCTGGCGTGCCGGACCACCTTCGGCACCCCTGTGCTGCCGGAGGTGAGCAGGTGCACGACCGGGCTGTCCGGGGTCGCCGGGAACCAATCCGTGCTCCGGGGGCCGTCGCACAGTTCCTCGACGACGGCCACCCGCAGGTCGTCGACGTCCCACAGGGCGGACAGCTTGGCCACCGCCGGGGCGAGGGCGGCGTCGGTGAGGATGAGCGGCCGGTCCAGCAGATGCCAGGCGTTGCGCAGTTTGGTCGTGACGGCGTTCTCACGGTCGTAGCCGGGTGCGGCACCGACCGGGGTGGGCAGGTATCCGCCCAGGACGCACGCCCAGAACGCGGTGACGAAAGCGCGGTTGTCGCCGAACTGGAACAGCACGGACTCGCCGGGGGCGATGCCGGTGGAGCGCAGGCCGGTGAGCAGCCGCTGTGCGTCGTTGAGCAGCCCGGAGTAGCTCTGGAACTGCTCGTCGCCACCCGTCAGGTAGATGATCCCCTGCTCCGGGGCGAGTTCGGCGGCCAGCCGGAGAGCTTCCTGCAGGGTGGTGGGGAAACCGGGGTCGGCTGGCAGGTCGCCGCCGTACGCGACGGCCGGCGGCCCCGCCGCCGCGGGCGGTGCGTCCGCGGGGCGGGGTGCGGTCGGGCGCACACGGTCGAGCCTGGCCTCCCTGCGCAGCAGGGGCGCGGCCTCCTCCACCCCTGTGACGGATTCGGCCGCCGCCCGCAGCAGGGCCACGGCGTCGTGTCCGGGCATCGTCATCGGTTCCGCCCCCCTTGGCCGGGGTACGCCAGCTCACGGCCCAGCAGCGTGCCGCCCACGAGCGCGGCGAGCTCCGCTTCGGAGTCGTGGAGGTAGAAGTGGCCGCCGGGGAAGACCTCGACGGAGAACGCCCCGGTGGTCTGCTCCTCCCATGCGCGGAGCCCGCTGACGGGGACGCGCGGGTCGGTGTCTCCGCCGAGTGCGGTGACCGGTACGGAAAGCGGCTGGTCGGGGCGGTGCCGGTGGTTCTCCCACAGGACGAAGTCGGCACGCAGCGTCGGCAGCAGCAGCTTCATCAGCTCGGGGTCGGTGAACACCCCGTCCGACGTGCCGTCCAGGCTCCGCAGAGCGGCTTGGAAGTCGTCGTCGGACAGCCGGTGCAGCTCCGGCGCGGCGACGTCGTGGCCCGGGGCCGACTGCCCGGACAGGAACAGGTGCCCGGGCTGGGTGCCGCGCTTGCGCAGCGCCCTGGCCAGTTCGAACGCCAGCAGCGCGCCGCCGCTGTGGCCGAAGAACGCGTACGGGCCCTGGAGATAGGGCCGCAGCGCCACGGCGACCATGCGGACGGCCACGTCGACGGACGCGGGGTGCGGTTCGCCGACGCGGTCCTCGCGGCCGGGCAGTTGCACGGCCACGATTTCCACCTCCGGCGGGAGGAGATCCGGCCACGCGGCGAAGGCGCTCGCCCCTGCTCCCGCGTGCGGAAAGCAGAACAGACGGACCCTCCGGCTCGTCCGCCGGGCGCGGCGGACGAATGGAGTTTCTGCTATGAGCCTGTCAGGCATGACCGAGCCGCCTCGAAATCCGCGGGACAACAGGAATACGTCGCACGGTATTGAGCCGTCTTATCGGTCCTCTATTACGGCCATTTCCGGCCCGCATTCGAAGGACCCGGCGATACGTGTAGCCACATCGCGCAGCAGGGCCGGCTCCAGCAGATCGTCGTGCCCACACTCGAACGGGGTGACCTTCAGCTCCCCGTCCACGTAGGGAGCCCAGGCGGTGGCGAGCTTCGCGGCCCTCTCCTCGCCGCCCGAGGTGATCAGCGCGACCTCGCCCTTGTACGCTGCGGGCCGGTGCGCCGTGGCCACCATGATGGTGTTGATCATGACGTCGAAGAGCCGCTCGTCGGCCGCGCCGCCGAGGATCTCTCCGACCAGGCCCCGTGCCCGCGCCCGCTGTTCCGCCTCGTCGCCCCGGTTGTCGGGGTCACCGCCCGCGTCGTCGCTCAGGACGGCGAGCACGTCGGCGGAGGTGAGCAGCCGCTGCTCCGCCACCGGGCCCTCCTGAGCGGGGTCGCCCGGCCGGGAGTCCATGATGGCCAGCAGGGCCACCTGCTCGCCCTGTTCCTGCAGGGTGGTGGCGATGGCGTGCGCGATGTTGCCACCGGTCGAGTACCCCAGCAGGTGGTACGGGCCCTGCGGCTGCACGGCGCGCATCTGCTCGACCGCGTCGAGCGCCCACGCGGCCAGCGAGTCCGGCAGCGGTCCCGGGCCGTCGAGTCCCCACGCCTGCAGGCCGTACAGGCCCACGTCCTCGGGCAGCCCGCGCAGGAGTCCCGCGTAGCACCAGCTCAGGCCGAGCGCCGGCGGAGCGCAGAACAGGGAGGGGCGGTCGCCGCCACGGCGCAGCACCGCCATGGGGCCGGTGTCGTCGGCGCTGTCGAGCCGCGCCGCGAGCAGGGCCGGGGTGGGCGCCTCGAAGAGCGTCCGGATGTCCGCCACGACGTCGAGCGCGGTGCTGATCCGGGTGGCGAGGCGCATCGCGAGCAGCGAGTGGCCACCGAGCTCGAAGAAGTTCCCGTCGACGCCGACCCGGGGCAGTTCGAGGGCTTCCGCGAAGAGGCCGCAGAGCAGTTCCTCTCGCAGGCTGCGCGGATCGCGCCCGGCCGTCGCCGCGCCCACCTCCGGTACGGGCAGGGCCTTGCGGTCGAGCTTGTTGCTGGGACTCAGCGGCAGGCCTTCCAGCACCACGACCGCACCGGGCACCATGTGCGCCGGCAGCACCACTGCGAGCCGGCTGCGCAGTTCCCCGGGGTCCAGCTGTACTCCGGGGGCCGGGACGGCGTAGCCGACGAGCCGGTCGGCGTGGACGGCCGCGGCGGCGTGGGTGACACCGGGCTGCTCGGCGAGCGCCGACTCGATCTCCCCCAGCTCGATCCGCAGGCCGCGGAGCTTCACCTGCGTGTCGGCCCGGCCGACGAACACCAGCCGGCCGTCGCGGTCCCACCGGACGAGGTCGCCGGTGCGGTACATCCGGCAGCCGGGTGCGAACGGGTTGGCGACGAACCTCTCGGCGGTCAGGGCGGGGCGGTCGAGGTAGCCGCGGGCCAGGCCGGGACCGGTCGTGTACAGCTCTCCCGCCACGCCGGGCGGGACGGGCCGCAGGTACCGGTCGAGCACGTACACACCGGCGTTGGCGATGGGCCGGCCGATCGGGACCGTCTGCCGGCCCGGAGCGTCGTACACCCAGGACGCGACGTCGACGGTCGCCTCGGTCGGGCCGTACGCGTTGACGAGCCCGCGGCCTTGGGACCAGTGGGCGATCACATCCGCCGGGGGCACGTCGCCGCCGGTGATGATCATCCGTAGGGCGGGCAGCGCGACACGCGGCAGGCCGGACATCACGGCCGGCGTGAGGTGCGCGTGCGTGACGCGCCGGTCGGCGAGGAACGCGGCGAGTTCGTCGCCGACCAGCATGCCCGGGGGGATCACGAGGCAGGAGCCGGTGAGCAGGGCGAGGCACAGCTCGGAGACGCTCGCGTCGAAGCTCGGGGAGATCAGCTGTGCGACGCGGTTGCCCGTCCCGGCTT
Source organism: Streptomyces pluripotens (assembly GCF_000802245.2). NCBI lineage: Bacteria > Bacillati > Actinomycetota > Actinomycetes > Kitasatosporales > Streptomycetaceae > Streptomyces > Streptomyces pluripotens. The sequence continues at coordinate 4,668,522 of NZ_CP021080.1, read as the reverse complement.
CGTACCGCTCGGCCTGGTTGGCGACCAGGCCCGCGATGCCGCGGTGGGACACCACGACGCCCTTGGGGTGGCCCGTCGATCCGGAGGTGTAGATGACGTACGCGGCGTCGTCGAGGTGCCGGGCGACGACCGGTTCCGTACCGGGCAGCCCCTCCGGGACCGGGAAGGAAGCGGGCGAGAGCTCGCATACCGGCCGGGCGTCGTCGAGCATGAACGCGATCCGCTCGGCCGGGTAGTCCGGGTCGACCGGCAGGTACGCGGCGCCGGCCTTCAGCGTCGCCAGCACGGCGATCACCAGGTCGGCCGAGCGGGGCAGCCGCAGCGCAACGATCTCCCCCGGTCCCGCGCCCCGCTCGCGCAGCAGGTTCGCGAGCCGGTTGGCGCGGAGGTCCAGTTCGGCATAGCTGAGCGTTTCGGCACCGTGCTCCACGGCCGGGTGGTCCGGGGTACGGGCCACCTGCCGCGCGAAGAGCTCCGGCCAGGTGAGCGGAAGCACGTCGCGGGCGGTGTCGTTCCACCCCTCGAGGACCCGCCGGCCCAGCTCCGGACCGAGGACGTCGAGCCGGTCCACCGGCGCGTCCGGCTCGGCCACGGCCGCGGCGAGCAGCCGGACCAGGGAGTCGGCCAAGCCGCGGGTGGTTTCCGGGTCGAACAGGTCGGTGGCGTACCGCACGATCCCGTTCAGCCCCGAGGCCTCGTCCTCCTCCAGGACAAACGCCAGGTCCACCTTGGCGGCTTCCGAGTCGACCTGCTCCCCGCGGACCACCAGGCCCGCCAGCTCCGGCTCCGAGATGTCGAGGTTCTGCAGGGTGAGCATCACCTGGAACAGGGGGTGGTGGGCCAGCGAGCGGGCCGGGTTGAGCACCTCGACGAGCCGCTCGAACGGCACGTCCTGGTGGGCGAACGCGGCCAGGTCCGTCTCCCGTACCCGGTCGAGGAGCTCGTGCAGCGTCGGGCTGCCGGAGACGTCGGTGCGCAGCACGACCGTGTTGACGAAGAAACCGACCAGCTCACGGGCCGCCTCCTCGTCGCGGCCGGCGACCGCGCAGCCGATCGGGATGTCCGTGCCGCTGCCGTACCGGGCGAGCAGGGCGGCGAGGGCGGCCTGCAGCACCATGAACACGCTGGCGTGCCGGCGGCGGGCCAGGTCCGCGACGGCGCGGTACAGGGCGGGACCGATCGTCAGCGGCACCGAGCCGCCATGGTGGCCGAGGGCGGCCGGCCGGGGCCGGTCGACGGGGAGATCCAGCAGGTCGGGGGCGCCCGCGAGGGTGTCGCGCCAGAACGCCGTCTGGCGTGCCAGCACGCTGTCCGGGTCGTCCTCCTCGCCGAGGACCTCCTGCTGCCAGAGGGCGTAGTCAGCGTACTGCGCCGGAAGCGGGGCCCAGTGCGGGGCGCGCCCGGCGCGCCGGGCCTCGTACGCGGTGGCCAGGTCGCGCAGCAGCGGTCCCATCGACCAGCCGTCGGTGACGATGTGGTGGACGAGCACGAGCAGGACGTGTTCGTCGCCGCCGGGGGAGAAGAGCCAGCAGCGGATGGGAAGTTCGCGGTCGAGCGCGAACGCGTACCCGGCAGCGGCGGCGATGTCGTCGCCGGCCACTTCCTCCAGAACCGGCTCTCCGGTCACGATCCGCTGGTACGGCACGCCCGACTCGTCACCGAAGACGGTGCGCAGGCTCTCGTGCCGTCCCACCACGTCGGCGAGGGCGGCCCGCAGCGCGGCCCGGTCGACCCGGCCGGTGAGCCGCAGCGCCAGCGGGACGTTGTACGTGGGCGACGGGCCCTCGAAGCGGTACATGAACCACAGACGGCGCTGGGCGGCCGACAAAGGCACCTGCTCGGGCCGCGGCCGCGGGGTGAGCGCGGGTCGGGACCGCCCGGCGGCCGGTCCCGACCCGGCGATCCGCGCGGCGAACCCGGCGACGGTGGGTGCCTCGAAGAGGGTCCGGATGCCGACGTCGACGCCGAGCTCGTCCCGGACGCGGGCGACGACCCGGGCGGCGAGCAGCGAGTGCCCGCCGAGGTCGAAGAAGACGTCGTCGACGCCGACCGAGGGCACGCCCAGGCACTCGGCGAAGATCGTGCAGAGTGCTTCCTCTCGGGCGTCCCGGGGGCCCTGGGCGGACGTGCCCGTCGCCTCGGGCTCGGGCAGCGCGTCCCGGTCCAGCTTTCCGTTGGCGGTGAAGGGCAGTCGGTCCATCGCCACGTACGCGGACGGCGCCATGTACTCGGGAAGCCGCTCGGCGGCGTACGCCCGCACGTCCGCCAGGTCGAGCCCGGCGGGCGTCACGTACGCGACGAGACGCTTGTCCGCCGGCCTGTCCTCGCGCAGCACGACGGCGGCGTGCGACACGTCCGGGTGCTTGCCGACGGCCGACTCGACCTCGCCCAGCTCGATCCGGAAGCCCCGCAGCTTCACCTGGTGATCGACACGGGCGACGAACTCCAGCTCGCCGTGCCGGCTCCAGCGGCCGAGGTCGCCGGAGCGGTACATCCGCGACCCCGGAGGGCCGTACGGGTCGGCGACGAACTTGGCGGCGGTGAGGCCGAGCCGGTTGAGGTAGCCGCGGGAGACCAGGTCGCCCGCGATATAGAGCTCGCCCGTCACTCCGACGGGCAGCGGTCGCAGCCTCGCGTCGAGCACATACATCCGGGTGTTCCAGACCGGCCGGCCGATGGTGAGGACACCGCTGGGGACGGCGTCGCCGGGGGCGATGCGGAACTCGGTGCAGCCCACGGTCGTCTCCGTGGGCCCGTACTCGTTGACCACGGTCACGCCGGGGTGCCGACGGCGCCACTCGTCGAGCAGCTCACCCATCAACGACTCGCCGCCGAGCACGAGCTGCTCGGTCGGGGAGAACGCGTCCGGCAGGTTCAGCAGCAACGAGAGGTGGCTCGGCGTGGCCTTGACGAAGGCGGGGCGCGTGCCCGGGGCGTCACCGTTCAGGTCGACGAGGTCCACGGCACCGCCCGCGGTCAGGGGCGCAAAGATACCGGTGACCGTGAGGTCGAAGGAGATCGGCGAGTGCACGAGCGCACCGCGCTCGACGGAGTCGTAGGCGGTCCGGGCCCATGCCAGGTACGAGTTGAGGGAGCGGTGCTCGACCACGACACCCTTCGGCCTGCCGGTGGAACCGGAGGTGAAGATCACGTACGCGGCGGCGCTGTCCGGTACGAACCCCGGCAGCGGCTTTGTCCGCACGGTGTCGCCGTCCGCGTCCGGGAAGAGGTCCGCGTCCAGGTGGAGACGCGGACGCGCGCCGGGAAGCTCGGTCGTCGTGGTGGTCACCACCAGCACCGGATCAACGTCGTCGAGCACGAAGGCGAGCCGGTCGGCCGGGTGCTCCGGATCAAGCGGCAGGTAGGCCGCCCCGGCCCCAAAGACGGCGAGCACCGCCACCACCAGGTCGACGGACTTCGGCAGGGCGATCGCCACGAAGGTCTCCGGGCCGGCACCCCGTGCGATCAGGAGCCGGGCGAGGCGGTCGACGCGGTCGGCCAGTTCGGCGTAGGTGACGCGGTCGTCCCCGCACACCACGGCGACGGCTCCGGGGTTCCGGGCCGCCTGCGCGGCAAAAAGCTCCGGCACGGTCGTCCGGGGCACGTCGTGCCCCGGATCGTTCCAGCCGGTCAGAACATTGTGGCGTTCCTCCTCGGACAGGATCGGCAGATCACCCACCGGGAGGTCCGGGTCGGCCGCGGCTGCGGTGAGCAGACGGACCAGACGGTCGGCCATCGCCTGCACGGTCTCGGCCTCGAACAGGTCGGTGGCGTACTGGATCGCACCGTGCAGACCGTCCGGACGGCCGTCCCCGGTGCGCTCCTCGGCAAGGAAGAAGGACAGGTCGAGCTTGGCTGTGTCCGCGCCGACCTGCTCGCGGACCACCTCGAGACCGGCCATGCCGAAGTCTCCGCCCGCGGTGTTGGCGAACGTCAGCATCACCTGGAACAGCGGATGGTGGGCGAGCGACCTGGCCGGGTTGAGCACCTCGACCAGCCGCTCGAACGGCACGTCCTGGTGGGAGTACGCGGCCAGGTCGGCGGTGCGGACGCGGCGGAGCAGCTCGGCGAAGGACGGGTCGCCCGACACGTCGGTGCGCAGCACCAGTGTATTGACGAAGAACCCGACAAGGTCGTCGAGCGCCTCGTCGGTCCGGCCGGCGATCGCCGTGCCCATGGGGATGTCGACCCCCGCCCCCATACGGGTGAGCAGGGTGGCTATGCCGGCCTGGACCACCATGAACAGGCTCGCCTGGTGGGCCCTGGCCAGCGCCACGAGCGCCTCGTGGGCGGCGGCGGGCACGGCCAGCTCCACGACACCGCCGCCGTTCCCCGCGACCGCGGGGCGGGGGCGGTCGGTGGGCAACTCGAGCAGTTCGGGGGCACCGGCCAGCGCCGTCCGCCAGTAGGCAAGCTGACGGCTGATCAGGCTGTCCGGGTCCTCCTCACCGGCGAGGAGTTCGTGCTGCCACAGGGCGAAGTCCGCGTACTGCACGCGCAGTGCCGGCCAGGCGGGGCTCCCACCGGCGCACCGGGCCGCGTAAGCGGTGGCGAGATCGGTCGCGAGCGGGGACGCGGACCAGCCGTCACCGGCGATGTGGTGCAGGAGCAGCAGCAGCGTGTGTTCGTCGGGACCGGAGTCGAAGAGCGTGACGCGCAGTGGGGCCTCCCGCTCGAGGTGGAAGGTGTACCCGGCCGCCGCGGCGAGCGCCTCCGGGGAGAAGCGTTCCACCCTCAGGTCGACCTCGGCGGGCAGGACCTGCTGGTAGGGCGTGCCCGCGAAGTCGGGGAAGGCTGTCCGCAGGGCCTCGTGCCGCTCGACCACGTCGGTGATCGCGGCCCGCAGCGCGGCCCGGTCCAGCCGGCCGGTCAGGCGCAGCGCGATCGGCAGGTTGTAGGTGGCGGCGGGCCCCTCCAGCCGGTACAGGAACCAGAGACGTCGCTGCGCGTACGACAGCGGCGGGTGCTCCGGTCGCGCGCCCACGAGGATCGGCGGGCGGGCGGTGGCCGCCGTGTCGAGGCGGGCGGCTATCCCGGCCGGGGTCGGCGCCTCGAACAGCGCGCGGATCGGCAGCTCGACGTCGAACGTGGAGCGGATGCGGCTGACCAGCCGGGTGGCGAGCAGTGAGTGTCCGCCCAGCGCGAAGAAGTCGTCGTCGACACCGGCCCGCCGCAGGCCGAGCACCTCGGCGAACAGACCGCAGAGGATCTCCTGCTGCTGCGTCGCCGCGGCTCGCGCCGCGGGGGCGGCTCCGAAGTCGGGGGCGGGCAGCGCGGCGGTGTCGAGCTTACCGCTGGGGGTCAGCGGCAGGGCGTCGAGGAGCACGATCGCGCCGGGCACGAGCACCTCGGGCAGCCTCGCGTCGAGGTGCTCCCGGACCGTGCGGATCAGGTCGTCGCCGACCCGGCCGTCCCCGCCGGGTACGACGTACGCGACGAGTCGCTCGTCGCGTACGGTGACGACGGCCTGGCCCACCTCGGGCAGTTCGGCCGCCGTGGCCCGGATCTCGTCGAGCTCGATCCGGACGCCGCGCACCTTGACCTGGCGGTCGGCGCGGCCGGCGAACTGGAGGGAACCGTCGGGGTTCCACCGCCCCAGGTCGCCGGAGCGGTACATCCGCGACCCCGCCGGGCCGTACGGGTCGGCCACGAACCGCTCCGCGCTGAGGCCCGGACGGTTCAGGTAGCCGTGCGCGAGCTGGACGCCCGCGAGGTAGAGCTCTCCCATGACGCCGGGCGGAACCGGGCGCAGCGCCCGGTCGAGCACGTAGACGCGGGTGTTCCACACGGGGAAGCCGATCGGCGCGTTGCCCGGGCTTATCTCCTGGCCGCCGTCCCACGCCGTGACGTCGACGGTGGCCTCGGTCGGGCCGTACAGATGGTGCAGCGGGACGCCGAGCAGCTCGCGGAAGTCTTGGTGCAGGTCCGCGGGCAGGGCCTCGCCGCCGCAGAACACGCGGCGCAGGCTGGTGCAGCCGACGGCCTGCGGCGTCTGCACGAAGGCCGAGAGCATCGCGGGGATGAAGTGGACCGTCGTCACGCCTTCGGCCCGGATCAGCTCGGCGAGGTACTCGGGGTCACGGTGCCCGTCCGGCTTGGCCATCACCATCGTGGCGCCCCGCAGCAGCGGCCAGAAGAACTCCCAGACCGATACGTCGAAGCTGGTGGCGGTCTTCTGCAGCACCCGGTCGTCGGCCGCCAGGGGGTAGGCGCGCTGCATGCCGTCGAGCCGGTTCACGGCCGCGGCGTGCGGGATGACGACGCCCTTGGGGCGGCCCGTCGAGCCGGAGGTGTACATGACGTACGCCGGGTCGGACGGGTGCAGCGGACGGAGCCGGTCGGCGTCTGTGAGCGGGGTGTCCTCGTACCCCTCCGCGTCCGTGCCGGCCAGGTACGCGCTGTCCAGCACGCGGATCGGGGCGGCGTCGGCGAGCATGTGGGCGATGCGGTCGGCCGGGTAGCCGACGTCCACCGGCAGATACGCCGCACCCGTCTTCACGATCGCGAGCAGCCCAACGAGGAGGTCCACCGAGCGGGGCACGGCGAGGGCCACGAGCTCCCCCGGACCCGCGCCCCGGTCGACGAGATGGCGGGCCAGCCGGTTGGCCCGCGCGTGCAGTTCCCCGTACGTGACCTCCTCGCCCTCCAGGACGAGGGCGACCCGGCCGGGCGTGCGGGCCGCCTGGGCGTCGAGCAGCTCGGGCAGGACCGCGGCGGGCAGTTCGAGACCCGTGGCGTTCCACGTCTCGACGACCTGTTCCCGCTCGGCGGGCAGGGTCACGTCGATGCGGCCGACGAGAAGGTCCGGGTCGGTGGCGACGGTTTCGAGGACCTGGAGGAACCGGGCGGCGATGGCGGTGCCCTGCGCCCTGTCGAACTGCTCGGGACGGATGTCGAGCCGGACGACGAGCCGGTCTCCCGCGATGCCGGTGATGAGGCTGAGCGGGTAGTGGGTCGCGCCGCCGCCCTCGATGTCGGCGATTCTGAGCTTCCCCGCCGGGCTCTCCTCCGCGTCCTCGAAGGGGTAGTTCTCGAAGACGAGGATCGAGTCGAAGAGCTCTCCCAGACCCGCCGCCCGCTGGATCTCGGCGAGGCTGACGTGATGGTGGTCGAGCAGGTTGCCCTGCCGGCGCTGGAGGTCGCCGACGACCTCGGCGAACGTCGCGGCGGGGTCCAGCCCGACGCGCACCGGGAGCGTGTTGATGAAGGAGCCGATCATGGCCTCGACGCCGGGTAGATCGGCCGGGCGGCCGGAGACCGTGGCACCGAAGACGACGTCGGTGCGGCCGGTGAGCTGCCCGAGCACCATCGCCCAGGCGCCCTGCACCAGGTTGTTGACGGTCAGGCCGCGGTCGGCCGCCATCCGGACCAGGCGGGCCGTGGTCCCGGGCGGAAGCTCGGCGGCGATCCGCTCGGGCAGTACCTTGGCCGCGGGAGCGCCGGGAGCCACCGCGGTCGGCCCATCGACGCCGGCGAGCGCGGTCCGCCACGCCTCCGCGCCGGCGTCCGCGTCCTGCCGGGCGAGCCAGCCCAGATAGTCCCGGTACGGGGTGACCCGGGGCAGCCCGTCGGTGCTGCCCCCCGCCTCGTAGACCTCGAAGAGCTCGTCGACCAGCAGGGGCGCCGACCAGCCGTCGAGCAGGATGTGGTGGTTGGTCACCACGAGCCGGTGCTCCTCCGGACCGAGGTGGACCAGGCTGAACCGGATCAGCGGCGGCCGGCCGAGGTCGAACCGGGTGGCCCGTTCGGACGTCAGGAACGCGTCCAGCTCCTCGGCCCGAAGGGTCGACTCGGACCAGCCGGGCGTCACGTCTCGGGGGATGATCTGCATCGGCCGGCCGTTCGCCCGCAGCCGGAAACCGGCCCTGAGGTTGGCGTGCCGCCGCAGGACGGCTTCGGCGCTGCGGCGCAGCAGGGCCGCGTCCACCTCACCGGAGAGCGCCAGCACGAGCTGGGTGTTGTAGACGTCCACGGCCTCGTCGTCGTAGAGGGAGTGGAAGAGCAGCCCCTCCTGCAACGGTGTCAACGGCAGTACGTCTTCGAGGCGCGAGCGCTTCATTACCAATCCCCCAGTTCAGCCTCGAGGCTGTCGATCTCGCTCTGTGTCAGGTCGTCGCTCAGGTCGGACGGCGTCAGTCCGACCACGTCCGGCCGCTCGTCCGCGAGTGCGGTGAGCGCGTCGAACCACGCGTGTGCAAGCCGCCGTACCTCGGACTCGGCAAGCAGTCCGGACGCCCAGGTCCAGGTGGCGACGAGGTGCGGACGGCCCTCGTGGTTCTCGGTGACCGCGGTGATCTCCACCGCGTGTGTCATCGGCATCTCGGGCGACCGCGGCGCGGGCGTCGGCCCGTCGACGGTCTGCCAGTCGCCCGTGTCGTCGCCGCCGACGTACCGGCCCAGGTAGTTGAAGCCGATCTGCGGCGCGACGGCCAGACCGGGCTCGCCCCTCAGGTGGCGCAGAATGCCGTACCCGACGCCGTTGTCCGGGAACGCGCGCATCTGCTCCTTGACCTGCTTGAGCCGGTCGGTGGGCGTGCGGCCCTCCGGGTCGAGCCTGACGGGGTAGAGGCTGGTGAACCAGCCGACCGTCCGGGAGGTGTCCACCCCGTCGACGACATGTTCACGTCCGTGTCCCTCGAGGTCGACGAGGACCGGTCCGGCGCCGCGTCCTTCCACGACCGCCGTCGCCAGCCCGTACAGCAGCGCGTCGGTGACGTTGCCGTTGACACTCGCCGGGATCCTGGTGAGCAGCGCCTCGGTGACGTCCGGTGCCAGGGTGAGCTCGATCTCCCGGGCGGTGGCGGCGGTGTCGACCGCCGGGTCCAGCCGGCGGGTGCCGAGGAGCGGCTCCGCGGTCGCGGCGATCCCCTGCCACACCGGGAGCTCGGCACGACGGTCCGCCGCCTGCAGGCGCCCGGCCCAGGTCCGGTACGACGTGGCGACGGGGGCGAGCTCGGGGGCCCGGCCCGCTGCGGCCGCCTCGTACGCGGCGGCGAGGTCGGGCAGCAGTATCCGCCACGACACCGCGTCGACGACCAGGTGGTGCAGGACGATCAGCAGCGTGCCCGGCACGTCGGGTCCGGCGTCGAACCAGACGAACCGTGAAACATCGCCGGCTGCCGGGGACAGTTCCCGGCGGGCCGTCTCCGCGGCTTCGCCGTCGCCCGGGCCGACGCGCCTGACCGAGACCGGTACGGTGCCGCGCTCGCGCACCTCGTACGTGCCGTCCGGATGGTGGCGCAGGCGCAGGACGTCGTGGTGGTCGATCAGGGCCTGGGCGGCCCGGACCAGTGCCTGCTCGTCGAGGTTCGCCGGGACGCGTACGGTCATCGACTGGTTGAAGCCGTCGGTGGCCTCGTACTGCTCCAGCCAGCGCATGATCGGTGTGGGCGCGAAGGTGCCCGTACCGGCGTCCCGGTCCTCCGTCGTGGTCACCACCGCTGTGGCCACCCGGGCCAGGAGGGCGGGAGTCCGCTCCCTGAAGACGTCGCGGGCCGAGACCAGCAGCCCGCCCGTGCGGGCGCGGCTGACCACCTGGATCGACATGATGCTGTCGCCCCCGAGATCGAAGAAGCTGTCGTCGGGGCTGATGTCGGGCAGGCCGAGGACGTCGGCGAAGATCCGGCAGAGCAGTTCCTCACGGGCGTCGGCGGGCCTGCGGCCGCCGCCGGTGGTCGTGGACCACTGCGGTGCGGGCAGCGATGCCCGGTCGACCTTGCCGTTGGGCGTCAGCGGGATCTCGTCCAGAGCCACCAGGGCGGCCGGGACCATGTAGTCCGGCAGTCCGGTGGCGATCTGTGCCCGCACGGCCGCCGGGTCCGCGTCGCCGACGTAGTAGGCGACCAGGCGCCGGTCACCCGGACGGTCCTCGCGCACCACGGCAGTCGCCCGGCCCACGCCTGTCACGGCGTTCAGGGCGGACTCCACCTCACCGAGCTCGATGCGGAAGCCGCGCACCTTCACCTGCGTGTCCGCCCGGCCCTGGTACTCCAGCTCTCCGTCGGCGGTCCACCGCACGAGGTCGCCCGTGCGGTACATCCGTGAGCCCGCGGGGCCGAACGGATCGGCGAGGAACCGCTCCGCCGTCAGCGACGGACGGCCCAGATAGCCACGGGCCAGACCCGTACCCGCCACGTACAGCTCGCCGGTGACGCCGGGAGCCACCGGCCGCAGGGCCGCGTCCAGCACGTACACCCGGGCCCCCGCGATCGGACGGCCGATCGGCGGCACGGTTTCGCCCGACAGCGGCGCGCTCATGGTGGCGCACACGGTCGTCTCGGTCGGACCGTAGGCGTTGATCATGCGGCGCCCCTCGGACCAGCGGGCGACCAGCTCCGGCGGGCACGCCTCGCCCGCCACGACGACCGTCGCGCCGGCCGGCAGCGCGTCGTCCGGCAGCACCGCCAGCGCCGTCGGCGGCAGGGTCACGTGCGTCACGTCCTGCTCGGCGCAGAGTGCGGCCAGGTCGGGTCCCGGCATCAGCCGCTCCGCCGGGGCGACCACCAGGGTCGCTCCCGACAGGAGCCCCATCACGATCTCCCAGGCCGCCGCGTCGAAGCTCAGTGCCGCGAACTGCAGCACCCGACTGCCCGGGCCCACACCGAACGCGTCCCGCTGGGCACGGGCCAGGGAGGCGATGCCGCCGTGCGGCACGACCACGCCCTTGGGCCGGCCCGTCGAACCCGAGGTGTAGATCACATAGGCCGGGTGGTCCGCACGCGGCTGCACCCGCGCAGCCACGGGCGGCCTGGGTTCGTCGGCGAGTCCGTCCACGAGCACCACCGGCACCCCGCACCCACCGAGCCCCGGCAGCGTCGCGCTGTCGGTGACCAGCAGTGCCGGCCGGGAATCCGAGAGCATGTACGCCACCCGGTCCGCCGGGTAGTCCGGGTCCACCGGCACGTACGCGCCACCGGCCCGCAGCACCGCCAGCAGCGACACCACCAGGTCCACGGAGCGCGGCAGCGCCACGGCCACCACGGCCTCCGGGCCCACACCGCAAGAGGCGAGGTGTGCGGCAAACGCGTCCACCCGCGCCGCCAGCTCGCCGTACGTCAACTCGACATCTTCGAACGCCAGCGCGGGCGCCGAGGGGTCCGCCGCCACCTGGGCCGCGAACAGCTCGGGGAACGACAGGCCGTCACTCGGCTCACCGGAAGGCGCGGGACCCGCCCACTCCTCCAGCATCCGGCCGCGCTCGCCGGCCGACAGCACGTCGACCGCCGCGGCCCGGCCGTCCACATCCGCGAGCAGTCCCTCCAGCACCCGGACGAACCGCTCGCCCAGACCCTGCGCACTCGCCTCGTCGAACAGGTCCGAGGCGTACTGGACCTCTCCACTGAGCCCGTCGGGGGTTTCCTCCAGGTGGAAGGTGAGGTCGAACTTGGCCACGCCGAGGTCGGCGCCCTCGAAGGAGGCGTCGAGGCCGGGGAGGCCGAAGGCAGCCTCGGCGTTGTTGTCGAGGACGACCATCACCTGGAACAGCGGGTGGTGGGACAGCGAACGGTGCGGGCTGACGACCTCGACCAGGCGCTCGAAGGGCACGTCCTGGTGCGCGTACGCGGCCAGGTCCGTCTCGCGGACCCGGGCCAGCAGCTCCCGGACCGAGGGGTCGCCCGACACGTCCGTGCGCAGCACCAGCGTGTTCACGAAGAACCCGACCAGACCGTCCAGGGCCTGGTCGGACCGGCCCGCCACGACCGTGCCCAGCGGCACGTCCGTACCCGCACCCATGCGTGACAGCAGCACCGCGACGGCGGCCTGCACCACCATGAACGGCGTCACCCCGCACTCACGGGCCACCACCAGCAGACGACCGTGCAACTCGGCGCCCATCTCGAAGCGGGCCACCCCGCCGCGGTACGAGGGAGTCTGCGGACGCGGCCGGTCGAGGGGGAGTTCGATCAGTTCGGGTGCGCCAGCGAGTGCGGTGCGCCAGTACTCGATCTGCCGGCCCGCCGTGCTCGTCGGCTCACCCTCGTCCCCCAGCACCTCCGCCTGCCACAGCGCGTAATCCGCGTACTGCACCGGCAACGGAGCCCAACCCGGCACCCCGCCCCCGACCCGCGCCGCATACGCAGCCGACAGATCATCCGCCAGCGGAGCCAGCGACCAGCCATCACTCACGATGTGATGCATCAACACCACCAGCACCGACGACCGCTCACCCACCCGCAGCAACGTCGCCCGCAACGGCAACTCCACGGACAGGTCGAACGCATACCCCGCGGCACCATCCACAGCAGCGGCCAGCCCCTCCTCCGAGACCTCCACCACCTCCAGCACCACACCGGCATCCACCACCGGCAGCACCCGCTGATACGGCACACCATCCACATCCGCGAACACCGTCCGCAAACTCTCGTGCCGGCCCACCACATCACCCAGCGCCAACTCCAGCGCACCCGCGTCCAGCTCACCCTCAAGCCTCAGCACCAGCGGAACGTTGTACGTCGCCGACGGCCCCTCCAACTCATGCAGGAACCACAACCGACGCTGCGCCGCCGACAACGGCACCCGCACGGGGCGCTCCACCGCCACCAACGCCCTCCGCGCCACATCAGCACCCACCAGACGCAACGCCAGACCCGCCACCGTCGGCGACTCGAACACCGCACGGATACCGAGCTCCCGCCCGAAGGCGGAGCGGATCCGGCTCACGAGGCGGGTGGCGAGCAGCGAGTGCCCCCCGAGGTCGAAGAAGCTGTCGTCGGGGCTGATGTCGGGCAGGCCGAGGACGTCGGCGAAGATCCGGCAGAGCAGTTCCTCACGGGCGTCGGCGGGCCTGCGGCCGCCGCCGGTGGTCGTGGACCACTGCGGTGCGGGCAGCGATGCCCGGTCGACCTTGCCGTTGGGCGTCAGCGGGATCTCGTCCAGAGCCACCAGGGCGGCCGGGACCATGTAGTCCGGCAGTCCGGTGGCGATCTGTGCCCGCACGGCCGCCGGGTCCGCGTCGCCGACGTAGTAGGCGACCAGGCGCCGGTCACCCGGACGGTCCTCACGGACCACCGCCGTCGCCCCGGTCACGCCTGTCACGGCGTTCAGGGCGGACTCCACCTCACCGAGCTCGATGCGGAAGCCGCGCACCTTCACCTGGAAGTCGGTGCGGCCGATGTACTCGACAACACCATCGGCCGTCCAGCGCACCAGGTCGCCCGTCCGGTACATCCGCGCGCCCGTCAGGTCGAACGGGTCCGCCACGAAACGCTCCGCCGTCAGCGACGGACGACCGAGATAGCCACGGGCCAAGCCGTCACCGGCGATGTACAGCTCGCCCGGCACACCGGGAGCCACCGGACGCAGAGCCGCGTCCAGCACGTACACCCGTGTGTTGGCGATCGGACGCCCGATCGTCGCGCCCTCCGCAGCCGTCACGTCCGCGGCCGTCGACCAGATCGTGGTCTCGGTCGGCCCGTACAGGTTCGTCACCGAGCGGGCGGCGCCGGCCAGCGTCACCGCCAGATCCGACGGCAGCGCCTCGCCGCCCACCAGCACCCGCAGGCCGGACAGGTCCACCGCGGCCTCGACGAGCGCGTGCCACAGGCTCGGCGTCGCCTGCATCACCGTCGCACCGGACGCCTTCAGCAGAGCACCCAGGATCGACGGGTCCCTGACCGCCTCACGGTCGGCGAGGATCAGGCCCGCGCCGTTCAGCAGCGGCAGGTACATCTCCAGGCCGGAGATGTCGAAGCCGACCGTCGTCACCGCCGGCAGCCGGTCGTCGGAGGAGAGCCGGAAACGGTCCTGCATCGAGCCGAGGAAGTTTGCCAACGCACCTTCGGGGATCACGACGCCCTTGGGCCGGCCCGTGGAACCGGAGGTGTAGATCGCGTAGGCGGCGCGGCTCGGATCGCCGGGCACGCCCAGGTCACCGGCGTCGTACGCGTCGCCCGTGCCGAATGCCGCAAGGACCTCCTCGGTCAGCGTCAGCACCGGGCACGAGTCCTCGAGGACGTACGCGATGCGGTCCTCGGGGAACTCCGGGTCCACCGGCACGTACGCCGCACCCGACTTCAGGACCGCCAGCAGCGAGACCACCAGCTCCGCCGACCGCGGCAGCACCACCGCCACGAACTTCTCCGGACCCGCCCCCTGCTCCACCAGGAAGCGCGCCAGGCGATTCGCCCGGGCGTTCAACTCGCGGTACGAGACGGCGTGTTCACCAAAGGTGAGCGCCGTGACATCCGGCGTCGCCGCCACCTGCGCCTCGAACCGCTCCACCACCGACACCTCGGCGGCACCGGCCACCGCCGTGTCGTTCCACTCCTCCAGCACCCGGCCGCGCTCGCCGGCCGACAGCACGTCGACCGCCGCGGCCCGGCCGTCCACATCCGCGAGCAGTCCCTCCAGCACCCGGACGAACCGCTCGCCCAGACCCTGCGCACTCGCCTCGTCGAACAGGTCCGAGGCGTATTCGATCTCGCCGCTGATCCCCGCCGGCGTGCCGTCTCCGTCATGGCGCTCGAACAGCGCGAACGAGAGGTCGAACTGCGACACCTTCGTGGTGGAGTCACCCGCGGAGACCTGGAGACCGGGCAGCGTGAGCGATGCCTCCGTGTTGTTGTCGAAGAGCACCATCACCTGGAACAGCGGGTGATGGGCCATGGAACGCTGCGGGCTGACGACCTCGACCAGGCGCTCGAAGGGCACGTCCTGGTGCGCGTACGCGGCCAGGTCCGTCTCGCGGACCCGGGCCAGCAGCTCCCGGACCGAGGGGTCGCCCGACACGTCCGTGCGCAGCACCAGCGTGTTCACGAAGAACCCGACCAGACCGTCCAGGGCCTGGTCGGACCGGCCCGCCACGACCGTGCCCAGCGGCACGTCCGTACCCGCACCCATGCGTGACAGCAGCACCGCGACGGCGGCCTGCACCACCATGAACGGCGTCACCCCGCACTCACGGGCCACCACCAGCAGACGACCGTGCAACTCGGCGTCGAGGGTGAGCTCGACGGCTCCGCCGCGGTAGGAGGCGACCGCGGGACGCGGCCGGTCGAGGGGGAGTTCGATCAGTTCGGGTGCGCCAGCGAGTGCGGTGCGCCAGTACTCGATCTGCCGGCCCGCCGTGCTCGTCGGCTCACCCTCGTCCCCCAGCACCTCCGCCTGCCACAGCGCGTAATCCGCGTACTGCACCGGCAACGGAGCCCAACCCGGCACCCCGCCCCCGACCCGCGCCGCATACGCAGCCGACAGATCATCCGCCAGCGGAGCCAGCGACCAGCCATCACTCACGATGTGATGCATCAACACCACCAGCACCGACGACCGCTCACCCACCCGCAGCAACGTCGCCCGCAACGGCAACTCCACGGACAGGTCGAACGCATACCCCGCGGCACCATCCACAGCAGCGGCCAGCCCCTCCTCCGAGACCTCCACCACCTCCAGCACCACACCGGCATCCACCACCGGCAGCACCCGCTGATACGGCACACCATCCACATCCGCGAACACCGTCCGCAAACTCTCGTGCCGGCCCACCACATCACCCAGCGCCAACTCCAGCGCACCCGCGTCCAGCTCACCCTCAAGCCTCAGCACCAGCGGAACGTTGTACGTCGCCGACGGCCCCTCCAACTCATGCAGGAACCACAACCGACGCTGCGCCGCCGACAACGGCACCCGCACGGGGCGCTCCACCGCCACCAACGCCCTCCGCGCCACATCAGCACCCACCAGACGCAACGCCAGACCCGCCACCGTCGGCGACTCGAACACCGCACGGATACCGAGCTCCCGCCCGAAGGCGGAGCGGATCCGGCTCACGAGGCGGGTGGCGAGCAGCGAGTGCCCCCCGAGGTCGAAGAAGCTGTCGTCAAGGCTGACATGCTCGACATCGAGGACCTCGGCGAACAGTCCGCAAAGGATCTCCTCCGCCGGGGTGCCGGGGGCGGCGCGATCCGGCCGGGCGCCGGCGGGGCCTGGCGACGGCAGCGCGGCGCTGTCGATTCGGCCGTCGGCGGTCAGCGGCAACCGGTCCAGGACCACCAGGGAGACCGGTACCAGATGATCGGGCAGGGCGGCCCGTGCGAAGGCCGCGACGGTGGCGGGCGTGACGGTGGAACCGTGAGCCGGCATCAGGTACGCGACGAGGGATCCGTCCCGTACCGCCACGGCGGCCCGGGCGACGTCGTCGTGTTCGGCCAGGACCGCCTCGACCTGCGCCGGGTAGGCAGTGAAGCCAGGTATCGGCAGCGGTGCCCCGACGAACTCCAGCTCGCCGTCGGCGGTCCAGCGGACCAGGTCTCCGGTACGGACCATCCGCGAGCCGGGGGCGCCGAACGGGTCGGCGATCACCGTCGGCGCGGAGCCGAGCAGCGGCCCGCCGACGTGGAGCCGGCCGACGACGCCCGACGGTACCGGACACAGGCCGGCGTCGAGCGCGTACAGGACGGTGCCGGGCAACGGGGCGCCGAGGGGCACCACGGTGTCCCAGCCGTCCGGGTCGCAGGCACGCTCCGTGACGAGGCCGGCGGCCTCGGTCAGCGAGTAGCCGTGCCACAGCGGCACGTCCACCGCGTCGAACCAGGCTCGCTGGAGCGGCTCGGCGAGGGCCTCGCCGGAGCAGAACACCCGCCGCAGACCGGCCTGCGGCAGCGCCGGGTCGCCGAGGAGCACGGCCAGCTCGGAGGGCGTGACGTGCAGCGTCGTGGCACCGCGCAGGGAGTCGTGCGGGTCCGTGCGGTCGGCGCGTACGACGGTCGCACCGGCGGTGAGGGGCCAGAGCACCTCGTCGATCTCGCCCATCGTCCCGGGTGCGGCCGTCGCCCGGACGCGGTCCGTGCCGTCCAGGTCGTGGACGCTCTGGCGGGCCGCGACGCGGGCCGCGACGACATCCTGCGGGACGACGACGGGCGTACCGGTGCGGGTGCGCAGGACGAACGGTTCGCCGCTGACGACCGCGGCCAGGATTCCGGCGGGCGGCTGGGCCAGTAGTTGCCCGTACGTCGTCTCGACGTCGCCGTCGACAATCGCGACGGCGTCCGCCGGCTGTGCGCCGATCAGTTCGAGCAGGGTGGGCGTGTCCACCGGGGCCTCAGCGGCGTGGCCGTGCACGGCCTGCGGCAGTGCGAGCCGGTCCACGACGACGTCCGCGTCGGCGCTCACCGTCTCCAGCACATGGATGAACTGCGCAGCCATCCGCTGCGCCGTGGTGGCGTCGAAGAGGTCCTCGGCGTACTCCAGATCGATGCCGATGCCCTCGGCCGTGCCGTCCGCGCCGACCGCCTCCTGCACGTGCAGGGTCAGGTCGAAGCGGGCCGCTCCCATCTCGACGTCCTCGTCGAACGCGGCGGTCAGGCCGGCCAGGGCGAAGTCGTCCTCGTCGTCGTTCTCGAGGACGAGCATCACCTGGAACAGCGGGTGGTGGCCCAGCGAGCGCCCGGGGCGTACCACGTCCACCAGTCGTTCGAACGGCACGTCCTGGTGGGCGAACGCGGCCAGGTCCGCCTCGCGGACCCTGCCCAGCAGGTCGCGGAAGGACGGGGATCCGGACACGTCGGTGCGCAGCACGAGTGTGTTGACGAAGAAGCCGACGAGGTCCTGGAGGCTGTCGTCCGTCCGCCCCGCGACCGGGGTGCCGATCGGGATGTCGGTTCCCGCGCCCAGCTTGGACAGCATGAGGGCGAGGGCCGACTGCAGCACCATGAACAGGGTCGTGTTGGTCTCCCGCGCCACCGCCTGGAGGCGGCCGTGCAGCTCGGCGGGGATGCGGATGCCGACCTCGGCGCCGCGGTGGGTCGCCTCGGCGGGCCGCAGCCGGTCGGTCGGCAGGGGCAGCAGCTCGGGCATGCCCTCCAGGGCGCCCTTCCACCACGTCAGCTGCCGGCTGACGAGGCTGTCCGGATCGTCCTCGGCACCGAGCAGCTCGGACTGCCACAGGGTGTAGTCGGCATACTGCACCGGAAGTCCGGGCCAGCGCGGTGCCCGGCCGGCCCGCCGGGCGGCGTACGCGGTCGACAGGTCACGTGCGAGCGCCCCGGTCGACCAGCCGTCACTGGCGATGTGGTGCACGAGCAGGAGCAGCCGGTACTCGTCCGGCCCGTCGTGGAACAGTGTGGCGCGCAGCGGGGGTTCGGTTTCGAGGTCGAAGGTGTGCCGGGCCGCCTCTGCGGGGTCCGCGACGCCGGTGGCCAGTACGGGCCTGGCCTCGTCGACTCCGAGCACCCGCTGGTAGGGGGTTCCGTCGGCATCGGACGGGAAGACCGTGCGCAGCGCCTCGTGCCGTGCCACGACGTCGCCCAGCGACGCTTCGAGGGCCGCCACGTCGAGCTCGCCGGTGAGCTTGATCAGCATCGGCACGTTGTACGTGGTGCTCGGCCCTTCGAGCCGGTGCAGGAACCACAGGCGCTGCTGGGCGAAGGAGAGCGGCACGCGCGCCGGACGCTCCCTGCGGCCCAGGCGTGGCCGGTCGGCGGACGCGCCGTCGATCCGGGTGGCGAGCCCCGCCACCGTGGGCTCGGCGAACAGCGCCCGCACCGACAGCTCCGCCCCGAGCTGCGCCCTGATGCGGCTGAGCAGCCGGATCGCGGACAGCGAGTGGCCGCCGAGGTCGAAGAAGTTGTCGTCGATGCCGACCGCGGCGACGCCCAGCGTCTCGGCGAAGAGACCGGCGATGATCTCCTCGGCAAGGGTGCGCGGGCTGCGCCGGACGGCGGCGGTGGTGAGTTCCTCGGTCGGGAGTTCGGCGGGGATCTCCGTGACGACGACGAATTCGGCGGGCACGAGGTAGTCGGGCAGCACGGACTCGGCGAGGCGCCGTGCGGCCGTCGCGTCACCGGCGTGGACGACGTGGGCGACGACCCGGGCGGAGCCGGCGACGACGGCGGCGTCCGCGAAGACCTCGCGCAGCCGGGCTGCGACCTCGGCGGGGTTGACGCGGAAGCCGCGCACCAGGCGTACGTCCTCGGGGCGCCCGAGGAGCTCGGTGGTGCCGTCGGGGTGGCAGCGTGCCAGCTCTCCCGAGGGGAGCGTGGCCACCACGCCCGGGGGCACGAGGCGGCCTTCGGCGTCCACGAGGGCGGTGTCCCGCTCGTCCTCGGACACCAGGTCGAGTTCGTGGACCGGCGCGGTCGGATCGGCGGCGGCCGCGGTGAGCAGCCGGATAAGGCGGTCGCCGAACGCGGTCATCGTCGCCCGGTCGAATAGGTCGGTGGCGTATTCGATCTCGCCGACGATCCCGGCGGGCTCGCCGTCCGGTCCGTACCGCTCCTGCAGACGGACGTCCATGTCGAACTTGGAGGCGTCGCCGACCACGTCCTCGAGCCGGGTTTCGAGGCCGGGGACGGTCAGCTTGACCTCGTCGAAGTTCTCGAAGGTCAGCATGACCTGGTAGAGCGGGTGCCGTGCGAGCGACCGCACCGGGTTGACCACCTCGACGAGGCGCTCGAACGGCACGTCCTGGTGGGCGAACGCGGCCAGGTCGGTCTCGCGTACGCGCTCCAGCAGTTCGGCGAACGTGGGACGGCCCGAGACATCGGTGCGCAGCACGAGCGTGTTGACGAAGTAGCCGAACAGGTCTTCCAGGGCTTCGTCGGTGCGCCCGGCGACCGGGGTTCCGATGGCGATGTCGGTGTCGCCGCTGAGCCTGCTCATGAGGGCGACCAAGCCGGCCTGGATCGTCATGAACAGGGTGGTGTTGCCCTGTCGGGCGAGACGCAGCAGAGCGTCGTGCAGGGCGGCGTCCAGGCGCAGCGGCTCCTCGGCGCCTCCGTACGTGGCCACCGGCGGCCGGGGCCGGTCGGTGGGCAGATTCACGAGCTCCGGCAGACCGCGCAGGTTCTCGGTCCAGTGGGCGAGCTGCCGGGAGATCGCGCTGTCGGGGTCGTCCTCGCGTCCGAGCAGCTCACGCTGCCACAGGGTGTAGTCCGCGTAGTGCACCGGAAGCGGCGCCCAGCCCGGGGCGCGCCCCTCGGCCCGTGCCGCGTAGGCGATGGAGAGGTCGTCGCCGAGCAGCGTCTCCGACCAGCCGTCGCTGGCGATGTGGTGCATGAGCGGCAGCAGGGCGTGTTCCTCGTCGCCGAGCCGGAACAGAGTGCAGCGGATGGGCAGTTCGGTGACGAGGTCGAAGTGGTACTGCGCGGCCTCGGCGAGAGCCGCCTCGAGGTGCCGCTCGTCGTCGACGTCGGTGGTGATCAGATCCACCACCGCTTCGTCCGCGGGCACGATGTGCTGGTACGGCGTGCCGTCGGCCTCGCGGAACAGGGTGCGCAACCCCTCGTGCCGGGCGACCACGTCGTGCAGGGCGGCCCGCAGCGCCGGAACGTCGAGCGGCCCCGAGAAGCGCATGACGAGTGGCACGTTGTACGTCGAGCTCGGGCCTTCGAGCCGGTTGAGGAACCACAGCCCGCGCTGGCCGAAGGAGAGCGGCACCCGCTCGGGACGTTCCATGGGCTCCAGGGCGCGCCTGGCCTCGCCCGCCTGGTCCGTCCAGCCGGCGAGCCCGGCGACGGTCGGCGTCTCGAACAGTGCCCGGACGGGCACCTCCACCCCCATCGCGGACCGGATGCGGCTGATCAGCCGGGTGGCGAGCAGCGAGTGCCCGCCCAGCTCGAAGAAGTTGTCGTCGATCCCGACCCGGTCCACGTTCAGCACGTCGGCGAAGAGGACCGCGAGGAGTTCCTCCCGCGGGTTGCGCGGTCGCCGGCCCTCCGCGGCGCCCGACAGCGTGGGCGCGGGCAGGGTCTTGCGATCGAGTTTGCCGTTCGGGGTGAGCGGCAGCCGGTCGAGCGTGACGAAGGAGGCGGGGACCATGTGGGCGGGCAGCACGTCCGCGACGTGCTTGCGGACACGGGCGGTGTCGCCACCGACCACGTACGCGGTGAGCCGCGGATCGCCCGGCTGGTCCTCACGCACGATCACGGCGGCCTGCGTGACGTCCGGCGCGTCGAGGACCGCGGACTCGATCTCGCCCAGCTCGATCCGGAAGCCGCGGATCTTCACCTGGTCGTCGGCCCGGCCGAAGTAGGACAGCGTGCCGTCCGCGGCCCGGCGGGCCAGGTCTCCGGTGCGGTACATGCGGGTCCCGGGCGGGCCGTACAGGTCGGCGACGAAGCGCTGTGCGCTGAGGCCGGGCCGGCCGAGGTAGCCGCGGGCCAGGCCGGCCCCGGAGACGTACAGCTCGCCGGTGGTGCCCGTCGGGACGGGCTGCAGGCCCTGGTCGAGGACGTACACGTGCAGGTCGGGGATGCCGACGCCGACGACGCTGTTGGCGGTGGCCGCCGCCGAGACGCGGTCGAGCGCGTGGTGGGTTACGTGCACCGTGGTCTCGGTGATGCCGTACATGTTGACCAGCACGGGAGAGTCGTCGGGGTGCCGGTCGTACCAGGACGACAGCCGTCCCAGGTCGAGCGCTTCACCGCCGAAGACCACGTACCTGAGCGCCAGCTCCGTGCCGGGGTTCTCCTCGTCGGCCTGCATGAGCTGGTAGAAGGCGGACGGGGTCTGGTTGAGCACGGTGACGCGCTCGTCCGCGAGCAGCCGCAGGAAGTCGAGCGGAGACCGGCTCACGTCCTGCGGAACCACGACGAGCGTGCCGCCGCGCAGCAGCGGTCCCCACAGCTCCCAGACGGAGAAGTCGAACGCGTAGGAGTGGAACAGCGTCCACACGTCGGGCGCGTCGAAGCCGAACCACTGGTCTGTCCGCGTGAAGAGCCGCACGACGTTCTGGTGGGGGATCAGGACGCCCTTGGGCCGCCCCGTGGAGCCGGACGTGTAGATGATGTACGCGCCGTTGTCGGGGCGCAGGGTCGGGCGTGCCGGATCGGTGACGGGACCGTCGGCCAGTTCCTCCATGACGACGCGGGTGCTGCCGTCGGGCAGGGCCACGTCCGCGCGGAGGCTGGTCACGACGACGGCCGGGCGGGCGTCCTCCACGACGAAGGCGATGCGCTCGGCCGGGTAGTTCGGATCCAGCGGCAGGTAGACGCCGCCGGCCTTGAGGACGCCGAGGACGCCCACCACGAGGTCCACGCTGCGCGGCAGGGCGAGCGCGACCACGGACTCCGGGCCCACGCCCTGGGCGATGAGGGTGTGGGCGAGTCGGTTCGCCCGGGCGTTCAGCTGCGCGTAGGTCAGGCGCTCCGTGCCCTGGGCGACGGCGATCGCCTCGGGGTGCGCGGCGGCGGCGGCCTCGAACAGGGCGGGGACGGTCGTCCGCTCGGACGGCGGAGCCGGTGCTGTCCACTGCTCCAGCAGTTCCCGGCGTTCCGCCGGGGCCAGGATGTCCGTCTGCCACAGCCTCTGGTCCGGGTCCGCCACGACCGCCCTCAGCAGCCGGGCGAGCCGGTCGACGATGTCCTGCACGGTGGACCGGTCGAACAGGTCGGTGGCGTACTCGACCAGGCCCGACAGGCCGGCGGGCTCGCCGTCGGGGCCGTGGTTCTCCTGCATGTCGAAGTCGAGGTCGAACTTGGCGACCCCGGAACCGACATCCTCCAGACCGGCCCGCAGACCGGGCAGGCTCAGGTCCGCCTCGGCGTTGTTCTGGAACAGGATCATGACCTGGAACAGCGGGTGGTGCGCGAGGGAGCGGGTCGGGTTGAGCACCTCGACCAGTCGCTCGAACGGCACCTCCTGGTGCGCGTACGCGGCCAGGTCCGTCTCGCGGACCCGGGCGAGGAGTTCCCGGAAGGACGGGTTCCCGGAGGTGTCGGTGCGCAGCACCAGGGTGTTGACGAAGAAGCCGATCAGTTCGTCGAGCGCCTCGTCGGTCCGTCCGGCGATGACGCCGCCGAGCGGGATGTCGTCGCCGGCTCCGAGCCGGGTGAGCAATCCGGCCACTGCCGCCTGGAACACCATGAAGAGGGTGGTGTTCGTGTGGCGGGCGAGTTCGAGCAGCCCGGCGTGCAGGTCGGCGTCGAGCTCGAAGTGGACCTCGTCGCCGCGGAAGCTCGCGGCGGAGGGCCGCGGCCGGTCGGTGGGCAGCTCCAACTGCTCCGGGAGCCCGGCGAGGGTCTTCTGCCAGTAGGCGAGTTGCTGCGACAGCAGGCTCTGCGGGTCGCTCTCGGAACCGAGCAGTTCGCGCTGCCAGAGCGTGTAGTCGGCATATTGGACGGGCAGCGCGGACCAGGCCGGCGCCCGCCCCTCGGTCCGGGCTGCGTACGCGACGGAGAGGTCCCGCGCGAACGGTGCGTCCGACCAGCCGTCACTGGCGATGTGATGCAGCAGGAAGAGGAGGACGTGCTCGGTCTCCGAAAGCCGGAACAGGGTGATCCGCAGCGGCAGTTCGGTGGCGAGGTCGAAACCGTAGCGGGTGGCGACGGCGAGTTGCTCGGCGAGCCCGGCCTCGTCGGTCTCGACCAGGGTGACCTCCGGCTGCTCGGCGTCGACGATCAGCTGGTAGGGCTGCCCGTCCACCTCCGGGAAGCGGGTGCGCAGGCTCTCGTGCCGCGCCACCATGTCGCCGAGGGCGGCTTCGAGGGCCGCCTGGTCGAGGGGTCCCGACATGCGCAGCAGCAGCGGCACGGTGTAGGTGGCGCTGCGGCCTTCGAGCCGGTACAGGAACCACAGGCGCCACTGCGCCGCCGAGACGGGGATGTGCTCCGGCCGTGTCATCGGGCCGAGGGCGAGCCTGGACTGCTCGGCGCCCGTCATCCGTTCGGCGAGTTCGGCGACGGTGGGGGCCTCGAAGAGGTGCCGGATGGCGAGTTCCACGTTGAACATCGAGCGGATGCGGCTGAGCAGCCGGATCGCGGTGAGCGAGTGCCCGCCGAGGTCGAAGAAGCTGTCGTCGATGCCGACGGTCGGCACTCCGAGCACGGCGGCGAAGAGACCGCAGAGGATCTCCTGCTCCGGGGTGCGCGGTGCGCGGAAGGAGAGGGGCACGGCGACGCCGCCCTCGTCGGCCGTACCGCTGGTCCGCGCCGCGGCCGGTTCGACGGCCGGTGCGGTGCCCGGAGCGGTCGCGGCCACGGCCGTCCCCGTCCCGACGAGTTCGCCGACGGGCACGGAGGCGTCGTC
Organism: Streptomyces pluripotens; assembly: GCF_000802245.2. Lineage (NCBI taxonomy): Bacteria > Bacillati > Actinomycetota > Actinomycetes > Kitasatosporales > Streptomycetaceae > Streptomyces > Streptomyces pluripotens. The sequence goes on along the minus strand of NZ_CP021080.1, from coordinate 4,644,564 downwards.
CACGAGAGCGGTGAACAGGCGGACGAGGTCGGCCGCGAGCGCGTCGATCTGCGAACCGTCCAGCAGGTCCGGCCGGTACTCCAGGCGCAGCTTCAGCCGCGACCCGGGAAGCACCGAGAGGGTCAGCGGGTAGTGGGTGGCGTCGTGGTCCTCCAGCACGCTCGCGCGCAGGCCGGGTGCGGGCTCCCATACGTCGTCGTCATCGTGCGGGTAGTTCTCGACGATGGTCAGCGTGTCGAACAGGTCGCCCGGTCCACGGAGCCGCTGTACGTCGTTGAGTCCGAGGTACTGGTGCGCGATCAGCCGGGACTGCTCGTCCTGTACGCGCTCCAGCAGCTGCAGCAGGGACTCCGTCGCGTCGAGCCGGACGCGGACGGGCAGCGTGTTGATGAACATACCGACCATCGCCTCGCTGCCGGCCAGCTCCGCGGAGCGTCCGGAGTACGTGGAGCCGAACACCACGTCCTCCTGTCCGGTGCGGGCGCGAAGCAGCAGGCTCCACAGGCCCTGGACGGCGGTGTTGAGGGTGATCCCGTACTCGCGCAGCCGCTCCTGGAGCCGCCCGGAAACCGTGTCGGGCAGGTCGCAGTAGACCTGGAGGGGGCGGGCGGGCGTCTCCGTGCCCGGCTTGGCGAGGAGGGTCGGTGCGGCGAGCCCGTCGAGCGCGGTCCGCCAGGCGTCGTGCGCCGCCGTGCGGTCCTGCCGCGCCGTCCAGGCCAGGTGGTCGCGGAACGCGGCCGGCTCAGGCAGGGTCTCGCCCCGGTAGAGCGCGAACAACTCGTCCAGCACCAGCTGCATGGACCAGCCGTCGAAGAGGATGTGGTGGTTGACGAGGACGAGCCGGTGCTCGTCCTCGTCGAGCCTGACCAGGGTGAAGCGCAGCAGCGGCGGCCGGCCCAGGTCGAAGCGCTCGGCGCGCGCCTCGGCCACGATCCGGGCGAGGGCGGGCTCGCGCTCGGCCTCGGTGAGTCCCGAGAGGTCGACCTCCCGCCACGGCAGTTCGAGGCCGTCGACAACCACCTGTACGGGCCGGGGCAGGCCCTCGTGGTGGAAGCCCGCCCGCAGGTTCGGGTAGCGGTCGAGAAGGGAGGCCGCGGCGGTGTGCAGGGCGCACGGATCCAGCGGGCCGCTCAGCGCGAAGACCTCCTGGACGGCATAGAGGTCGGCGCCGGAGTCGTACAGGGCGTGGAAGAGCAGGCCCTCCTGGAGCGGGGCGAGCGGCAGCACGTCGACCAGGTCCGGCAGTGCCCCTTCCAGCTCCTCGATGTCGCCTTGCGAGAGGTCCACGAGGGGCAGGTCGAACGGGGTCAGTCCGCCGCCTTCGACGGCCGCGAGATCGGTGAGTGAGGCGAACCAGCCGTGCGCCAGTTCCCGTACGTCGTCCTCGGCCAGCAGGGCCTTCGACCAGGTCCAGGTCGCGACGAGCTGCGCCCCGTGGGCGTGGTCGACGGTCACGGCGTCGAGCTCGATGCCGAGGCCGAGCGGCGCGGCTCCGTCGAAGCCGGCGCCCAGCGCGGGAGCCTCGGGCGCGGGCGCCCAGTCGGCGAGTTCGGGGGCGGCGTAACGGCCCAGGTAGTTGAATCCCAGCTGGGGGCGGCCGTATGCGGCCAGTTCCGCGGTGGAGCCCGGATCGCGGTGCCGCAGCAGCCCGTATCCGAGGCCGTTGCCGGGCACCGCGCGCAGCTGCTCCTTGACGAGCTTCAGGGCGCGGACACCGTCCGCGCCTCCAGGGTCGACACGGACGGGGAACGCGCTGGTGAACCAGCCGACGGTACGGCTGAGGTCCAGTCCGGGCACGATGTCCTCGCGGCCGTGGCCCTCCAGTTCGAGGAGCAGCGCTGAGTCATCGACCCCTCGGCGGCCGCGCCACTCGGCGACGGCCAGCGAGAGGCCCGTGACCAGCACGTCTCGGACGCCTGCATGCACGGCAGCGGGGGCCGAGGTGAGCAGCGCTTCGGTGACGCCGGCCGGCAGGGTGAGCGTCAACGTCCCAGCGTCGGCCCGGACATCGATCGCCGGGTCCAGGGGTCGGTCGCCGAGGAGCGGGTCGGGTGTTTCCAGCACCGATCGCCAGAAGGGCAGTTCACCGGTGCGCCTGCTCGCCTCCTCGCCGAGGAGTGCGCTCCACCGCCGCAGCGAGGTCCCGACCGGTTCGAGGGCCTCTCCCTCCCAGGCCGCCCGGAGGTCGCCGAGGAGGGGCTGCCAGGAAACGCCGTCCACAGCCAGGTGATGCACGAGCAGCAGCAGCCGCCCGGCCTCCGCCCCGGCGTCGAACCACACCGCGCGCACCAGGTCGCCCTTGTAGGGGTCCAGTTCCGCCTGGGCAGCCCTGCCGTGCTCTTCGATCGCCTCGCGCAGCGCGTCGACGTCGGCGGCGGCGGTGTCCACGCGGTGGACGGTCGCCGTGACGGCGCCCGGCGCGGGGATGGTGAGTCCCCACTCCTCGTCCAGGGTCAGCCGGAGCGCGTCATGCCGGTCGAGGACTGCCTGGAGTGCGGCGGTCAGACGCTCGGTGCCGAGCCCGGCCGGCACGACGAGCAGCATCGACTGGTGGTAGCCGTCGATGGGACCACCGAGGTCGCGCAGGTCCGCCATGACCGGGGTGGGGAGCAGCGGTCCTGTGGCGATGTCCTGGGCGACCGGGGCGGTGTGATCCGCCATGCGGGCGGCCGCGGCGATACGGGCGACGGTCTTGTGCTCGAAGACGTCCCGCGGCGTGATCCGCAGTCCCGCCTTGCGGGCGCGGCTGACCAGCTTGATGGAGACGATGCTGTCGCCGCCGAGATCGAAGAAGCCCTGGCTCGGGTCCACCCCGGGCAGGCCGAGCACCTCGGCGAAGAGTGCGGCCAGCAGCTCTTCCTCGGGAGAGCCCGCCGATTCGTGGCCCCCGGAGGCGGGAGAGGGCAGGGCGCCGACGTCGAGACGGCCGTCCTCGGTGCGCGGCAGCTCGGCGACGGTGACGTACGTCTCCGGCACGAGGAAGTCGGGCAGTACACGGGCGAGGTGATCACGAAGGTCGACGGAGCGTACGGAGAGGCCGGGGGCGGTCACGACATAGGCGACGAGACCGTCCGTCACGGCCGCGTCGATGAGTGCGGGGTGGGCGAGCAGGGTGTCGACGGTGCGGGACGCGTCGACCGGGGCTCCGTCGACGAGGATCGACGGGCACAGGCGTTCGAGTCGGCCGTCGAGGGTGTACCTGGCCGGGGCGCCGTCGAGGATGCCGACCACGCCGTCGGGCACCGGTCGGCCGTGCTCGTCGACCACCCGGTCCGAACGGCTCTGGATCACGGCGCGTTCATCGTCGGTGAGCAGGTCGATCGTGGAGATCCGGCGTTCCGGGTCGGCCGCCGCGGCACGCAGCAGCCGGGCGAGCCGGGCGATGAGCGTGTCGACCGAGGCGCCGTCGAAGAGGTCGGTGGAGTACTCGGCGACCACGTCCACTCCGGCCGGAGTGCCCGTGTCGGAGAAGCGCTCCTGCAGGCGCAGGTCGAGATCGAACTTGGCGACGCCGGTGGAGACTTCGTCCACCTCGACGGTGAGGCCAGGCATGGCGGGTGCGGCCGTGCCGAGGTTCTCGAAGGTGAGCATCACCTGAAAGAGGGGATGGTGCGAGAGGGACCGGGCCGGGTTGAGCGCTTCGACCAGCCGATCGAATGGTACGTCCTGGTGCGGGTAGGTGGTCGCGGCCGTGCGGTGCACCCGGTCCAGGAGTTCCCGGAAGGTCGGGTCGCCCGAGGTGTCGGTGCGCAGCACGAGCGTGTTGACGAACGAGCCGACGAGGCCGTCGAGCTGCTCGTCCGGCCGCCCTGCGGTCGGGGTGCCGAGCGGGATGTCGGTGCCGGCGCCGAGCCGGGTCATGAGCGCCGCGAGGGCGGCCTGCACCACCATGAAGACGGTGCGGCCGGTGGAGCGGGCGAGCGCGGTCGCCTCCCGGTGCAGCTCGGCGTCGAGGTGCGTGCGCACCTCGTCACCGCGGAAGCTGGCAGCCGGAGGCCGGGGGCGGTCAGTGGGAAGTTCGACGCGTTGCGGCAGCCCGGCGAGCGCGGTCCGCCAGAAGTCGACGCCGTCTGCCTCGCCCTGCCAGAGGGTGTAGTCCGCGTAGGTCACCGGCAGGTCGTCCCACGCCGGTTCGCGCCCGATGCGACGGGCGGCGTAGGCCAGGGACAGATCTTCGATCAGCGGACGCTCGGACCAGCCGTCGCTCGCTATGTGGTGCATCAGGAGCAGGAGGGTGTGCTCGTCCTCGCCGGGTCGCGAGAATAGGGTGGCTCGCAGCGGCGCCTCGCTGCGAAGGTCGAACGGGTGACGGGCCGCTGCGGCCACCGCACCGTCGATGTCGGGGGTGCTGACGACGGTGAGCGTGGCGAGCGTGTCGAGAACCTCCTGGCGGGCGACACCGTCCGTCTCCGGGAACACCGTCCGCAGGGTCTCGTGCCGCCGGGAGACGTCGCGGACGGCGGCACGGAGGGCCTCGGGGTCCACCTGCCCGGTCAGCCGCAGGACGAGGGGGATGTTGTAGGTGGCGCTCGCGCCTTCGAGCCGGTGCAGGAACCACAGTCCGCGCTGGGCGTGAGACAGCGGCATGGGGTCGGGGCGCTGGGTGCGGGTCAGTGGCGGCCGTGCCACTGCCGCCCGATCGAGACGGGCGGCCAGGCCGGCGACGGTGGGCGCCTCGAACAGGGCGCGAACCGACACCTCACGGTCGAGCGTGGTGCGGATGCGGCTGATGAGCCGGGCTGCGAGGAGTGAATCGCCGCCGAGATCGAAAAAGCCGTCGTCCGCACCGACACGGTCGATGCCCAGGACATCGGCGAAGAGTCCGGCAAGAACCTCTTCGGCGGCCGTTCGGGGCGCGCGGCCGGCACCGGCGGTGAGTTCCGGGGCGGGCAGCGCGGCACGGTCCAGCTTGCCGTTCGGGGCGAGCGGAAGCTCGTCGAGCATCATGTACACCGACGGCACCATGTGCTCGGGCAGCCGGACGGCCAGCCGGTCCTGCACCGTATCGGCCTCCACCGCGCCCACGACGTAGGCGACGAGGCGCTGCTGTCCCGGACGGCCCTCGTGCACGGTCACGACCGCCCGGGACACTTCGGCAAGTTCGGTGATCACCGCTTCGATCTCACCCAGCTCGATCCGGAAACCTCGGATCTTCACCTGGTCGTCGGCTCGGCCCGCGAATTCGATGAGGCCATCGGCATTCCACCTGGCCAGGTCCCCGGTTCTGTACATGCGCTCGCCCTCGGCGAAGGGGGAGGCGACGAACCGCTGTGCCGTCAGGCCTGCCCGGCCCAGGTACCCGCGGGCGAGCTGGACGCCCGCCACGTAGAGCTCGCCCTCCTCACCGGGTCCCACAGGGTGCAGGGCGCTGTCGAGGATGTGCACCTGGGTGTTGGCGACCGGGGACCCGATGGGGACGTTCCGGTAGCTCTCGCCGGGCCGTACTTCGAACGCCGTCACATCGATGGAGGCTTCGGTCGGGCCGTAGTGGTGGCAGAGCCGTAGGTCCAGCTTGGTGACAACCTCGTCCGCCAGGGAGGGCGGCAGCACTTCTCCCGCGACAAAGAGGAGTCGCAGGGCGAGACCGGAGGCGTCCCGGATCGCGGGCAGAGCGACCGCCAGCAGCGACGGAACGAACTGAGCGACCGTGACACGGTGCTCGACTGCGTACTCGATCAGCAGGTGCGGCAGGCCCACCACGTCGTCGGGCGCCATGCAGATCGTCGCACCGGCGATCAGCGGTAGCCAGATCTCCGAGCCGGACGCGTCGAAGCTGAAGGCGGTCCGGGCGAGCACCACGTCCGACGCGTCGACATCCCACTGACCGGCCTGCCACAGCATGTGGTTCGAGACGCCCAGGTGCGGTACGACCACGCCCTTGGGCAGTCCCGTGGAACCGGACGTGTAGATGACGTAGGCCGCGTTCTCCGCACGGACCGTGATGCCGGGGGCGGTGTCGTCACCCGTCGTCAGGTCGATGTCGTCGAGAAGTACGACAGGGGTCGTGGTGTCGGGCAGCGTGGCACGGGTGGCGCTGGTCGTGAGCACGACTGACGGCCGGGCGTCGGTCAGCATGAACGCGATCCGCTGAGCGGGGTAGCGCGGGTCGATCGGCAGGTATGCCGCCCCGGTCCTCAGTACGGCCAGCATGGCGACCACCGCGTCCGCCGACCTCGGCACGGCCAGTGCCACGACCTGCTCGGGGCCCGTTCCGATACCGATGAGCCGTCGGGCCAGCCTGTTGGCCCGACGGTCGAGTTCGGCATAGCTGAGCACGGTCGAACCGAAGACCACGGCCGGGTGCTCGGGAGCCCGCCGCACCTGCGCCTCCACCAGTGCGGGCAGCGACATCGCCGCCACATCACCGCCCAGGCTCGACCCGATCGGATTGCGCGTCGCACGACGGTCCACGCTGCTGGCTCCTGTACTTCGTCGACAACTCGTAAAGCCGGGGCGTACACGCACGTCCGACACGGTGCCCGACCGTAGGGAGCGGCACTTTCAGCCTGTTATCGCACGCTCATCCGATGCAGAGGCGACGCCGATACCGCCCTGATAAACAGCGCCTCTACATTGCCAAGCCCGACATGCACAGGAGTCGCGCAATGGCCCGTAACCACCTCATCTCGTTGGCCGACATCCCCGACGCCGACCTCTACCGAATCGTGGACAGAGGAACCCGGTTCGCCTCCGGCGCGTGGTCGGACGAGACCCTGCACGGCGCCGTCGTCGGCATCTACTTCCGGGCGACGTCGACGCGTACGCGTACGGCGTTCTCCTCCGCGGCCCTCCGACTCGGCGCGCGCCTCATCACCTACGGTCCGCACGATCTCCAGGTCAACACGGGCGAGACCACCGCGGACACCGGCCGGGTGCTGGGCGGCATGCTGGACGCCTTGGTCGCGCGCACGGTGGGCAGCGTCGAGGAACTGCGCGCACTGGCTTCCCAGGACCGGATGGCGGTGGTGAACGCCATGGCGGCGCAGGAGCATCCGACGCAGGCACTGACCGATCTGACCGCCATGGCCGGACACTTCGGAGATCTGACCGGGCGGCGGGTGCTCTACATGGGCGAAGGCAACAACACCGCCGCCGCTCTGGCTCTCGCCCTTCCGCGTTACCCCGGGATCGAGTTGCACCTGCGGACTCCCGGGCGCTACGCCCTCGATCCGGAGATCCTGATGCGGGCCAAGGACCTCGCGGCACGGCACGGCTCCACCATCACCGAGCAGCACGACACCGTCGGCATGCCGAAGGACGCCGACGTTGTCTACACGACGCGGTGGCAGACCACCGGCACTTCGAAGGACTCCCCGGACTGGCGCGAGGAATTCGTTCCCTTCCGGGTTGACGAAACCATCATGGAAGCCAGCCCGGACGCGGTCTTCATGCACGATCTGCCCGCACACCGGGGCGACGAAGTCACCGCCGCGGTACTGGACGGACCGCGCTCGATCACATTCACCCAAGCCGAAGCGAAGATGCACAGTGCCGCAGCGGTCCTGGAGTGGAGCCTCGGAGTCCTACCCTGACAGGCGTCCGCCAGTGGTTCGGCGCCCGTCTCCAGGCCGAGTGGCCGGCCCTCCGGAAGGACCTAGGAAGCCCGCTGGCTGATCTCCGCGGCCCTGCCAAAGGGTCGCGCGCCATCGCCGCCACGGTTCGCGCCGGCCAGGGACGCGGGGAGTCGGTGCACAACGCCGGGGTCAGCAGCTGTCGCGGCCGGTGGACGATGCCGGTCATCGGCCCGGACCGCGAAGTCGTGGCGGTACCAAGATCGACCTTGGACCTGCGGACGCCCTGACCGTGGCGCATCCCGACGATCCGGGGCGGTACCTGATCGCCACCGGCGGCGAGGTACCAGTGCTCCCCAGGAAGCAAGCCGTCCGGCACCTGGAGAAGCGCAGGTTCGCGGTCTCAGCCAGCACGCGAACCGACGCACGTACCGATGAGGGCTCGACGCAGGTCGCCGCCACGTCGTGGACGGCGCCCTGCCACCCCGCTGCCTGATCACGGCAGAAACATTCTCGATGCCGCACGCACCGACCCCTCCGTCCTGGCGTGCGGCATCACTCCTGCGCGGGGCCGGCGGCTGAAGCGTCGCGCTTACGCGCCCGCTTCCCGAGGCGGAGTGGTGCCTTCGAGGTGCTGCCTGATGCTGATGTACTGCTCGGGCGGCCACTCCGGGGAAGCCTTCAGTTGATCTTGGACCCAGGCGTCTATCTTGTGGGTCAGATCCTCATCATACGTGTCCACGCTGGCACTCCTCGTGAAAACACCAGGTCAGCAATCCAGCGCACCTTCGGTGCGCGCCGGGGGCGTGGTAAATGCCGTGGCGCGCGCCGGGGGTGCTTCTGTCTGCCCTGACGTGGACTGATGGGGTACGGGACGCTGAGCTGGTTCGTTCCGGCCGAAACCGAAGCCTCTGTGATGCCGGTGAGCTCGCAGGTCAGCATGGTGCTGGGGACCGCCCACGGGAACCGTGGAGTGTTGCTGCGAAGCACGTGCGTCAGAATTCCTGATCCGCCCTGGTCCTCCCGGAACGACGCACCCGGCTGTCCGGCGAGGGAGGGAGCAAGGCCGTGGATGTGCTGCACGAACGCTGCGCCGGCCTCGACATCAGCAAGAAGGACGCCAAGGCGTGTGTCCGCACCCCGAGTACCAAGCGGCGGGGATCCTTCACGACCCAGACCACGACATGGGGGTCGACGACGAATGCGGTCCTGGCCCTGCGGGATCACCTGCTTGCCGCGCGGGTGACGCTGGTGGTCATCGAGGCGACCTCGGACTACTGGAAGCCCTTCTACTACCTGCTGGCCGAGGACTTGAACGTGATCCTGGTCAACGCGCGGCAGGTCAAGAACCTCCCCGGCCGCAAGACGGACGTCTCGGACGCGGCCTGGCTGGCCCAGCTCGGCGCCCACGGCCTGGTGAGGCCCTCCTTCGTGCCGCCCGAGCCGGTCCGTGAACTCCGGGACCTGACCCGGGCCCGGACCACCGCCACCCGTGAACGCGGCCGGGTGGTCCAGCGGCTGGAGAAGCTGCTGGAGGACACCGGCATCAAACTCTCCGCGGTCGCCTCCGACATCATGGGCGTCTCCGGCCGGGCCATGCTCGAAGCCCTCATCGCCGGAGAACACGATCCGCAACTCCTCGCAGACCTGGCCAAGCGCAGGCTCCGCAACAAGATCCCTGAACTGACCGAGGCCCTGACCGGGCGCTTCCGCGAGCATCACGCGTTCCTAACCCGCCTGCATCTGGACCAGTACGACCAGCTCACCGCCATGATCGAGCAACTGGACGAGCGGATCGAGGAGGCGATGGCCCCCTTTCGAGGCGCCCTGGACCTGCTCGACACCATCCCCGGGATCAACCGGGCGGTCGCCGAAGTGATCATCGCTGAGACCGGCGGAGACATGAGCCGGTTCGCCTCCGCCCGTCACCTCGCCTCCTGGGCCGGGGTCTGTCCCGGCCACCACGAGTCCGCCGGCCGCACCAAGAAGACCAAGGTCCGGCCCGGCAACCCATATCTCAAAGGCGCCCTCGGCCTGGCAGCGTTCGGCGCGGTGAGAACCAAAGACACCTACCTGCAGGCCCGCTACAAGCGGCTGACCGCACGCCGCGGCCCGCTCAGGGCACTGGTCGCCGTCGAGCACTCGATCATCACCGCGATCTGGCACATGCTCACCGACAACGTCGCCTATCAGGAACTCGGCGGCACCTACTTCACCCAACGCGATCCAGAACGCGCCACCCGCCGGGCCATCAACCAGCTCAACCAGCTCGGCTACACCGTCACCCTCAACCCGAGGGAGACCGCGGCCTGACCGACAGGGCAAGACACCCGGCGGCCCATCGCGACCACCGGGCACCCAGCCCTGCCCACACCCACCCTGAACAGGTTCTATTTACGCGTCAGAGCTACCTGGTTGTCTAAGTACACTGGCACCAGTGGCAGGCGCTGTAGCCCACGCTCAGGAAGACGGGGACGTTGCGCCGCCGGGCTTCCTCGAACGCGGCGGGCTCCCAGGGCCACCAGTCGACGGGGTTGTCCGCGTGCTGGAGGAGGTACGGGGACGTGGCCTGCGCGAGTCGGTTGGGCATACCCCCATCCTCGCGTACCTGCCCCCGCCCCACCCATGCGCCACGGGGCAGCGCACGACCGGGGCGTAGAGGGAGACCGCCTCGCCCGGCCTCCGGGGCGCCCCTCGGAGCAGACTCACGGCCTCGACGACCACAGCCACGGCGGTCATGGCGGTCATGGCGGTCATGGTCATCTGGCTCGGCATCACGACGGCTTCGGCCGCCTGCCCTTTTGTCCCAGCTCTCGTGTGCGCGGTGGCGGAGGGGCCCTCGCGGGGTGTGCGTGGGCCTGGCCGTGCCCAAGGAGCGGGGCTGCGTGGAAAGGAGCGGGACGTCACCCCGCCTGCGCTACGACGCACAGCGACGCCTCACCTGGGATGCGCGGGCCGTGCCGAGCGCCGCCCGGCAGCGCTCGGCTCGGGTCACCCGGGACCGGAGCACGGCTGCTGCCGAGGCGGGGGAAGCAGGGGTGCACCCGGAGGCGGCCCGGCGGAAGCGACGGCTGCGCATGGCCTCGGACCGCCACCCCCAGAGGTGAGGGAAGGTGGCGGTACCGGCGTGGCGGCGCCCCTCGGGTCAGCCCCGCGGTGCCGTGGAATCGGCCTTCTGCTGCACATCGGCGTCCGGGGCTTCCTTGAAGTCGACCTTCCGCATGTGCTTGCTCATCGACTTCATCAGGCCCCACACCGCCAAGGCCATCACCGCGAAGACGATGAAGCCGAGGACACCGGGGGTGACCTTGTTCTCGTCAAACTCCTTGGCGAGGGGGACGAGGTGCGTCACTGCCAGGCTCACGCTTGCACTCATGTCAGGCATTGTCCCGGATGCCCGCGAAGAGGTCGTCCTCGGGGAGGGAACTGTCGACGAGGGACTTCGCCAGCTCGTACTCCTCCGTCGGCCAGACCTCCTTCTGGAGCTCCATCGGAACCCTGAACCATCCGCCGTCGGGGTCGATCTGTGTGGCGTGCGCGATCAGCGCCTTGTCGCGGATCTCGAAGAAGTCCGCACACGGGACATGCGTGGTCAGGGTCCGCTCCGTGCGCTCGAACTCCTTCCAGCGCTTGAGCCAGTCGCCGTACGGCGACTCCAGGCCACGGTCGAGCATCGCCTGGTGCAGTGCCTCGGTCCGAGGGCGGTTGAAGCCCTGGTTGTAGTAGAGCTTGAGCGGCTGGAAGGCGGGACCGAACTCGTTCTCGGGGTACTTCTCGGTGTCCGCCGCGCCCTCGAAGGCCACCATGGAGATCTTGTGGGTCATGATGTGGTCGGGGTGCGGATAACCGCCGTTCTCGTCGTAAGTGGTGATCACTTGTGGGCGGAATGAGCGGATCTGCCGCACCAGCTCGCCGGCCGCCTTGTCGAGGTCCTCCAGTGCGAAGCACCCCTCGGGCAGCGGCGGCAGCGGATCGCCCTCGGGCAGGCCCGAGTCGACGAAGCCGAGCCACTCCTGCCGGACGCCGAGGATCTCGCGCGCCTCGTCCATCTCCTTCTTGCGTACCTCGTGGATGTATTCCTCGATGTACCTGTCGCCCTGCAGCTTCGGATTGAGGATGGACCCGCGCTCTCCGCCGGTGCAGGTCACCACCAGCACGTCCACCCCCTCGGACACGTACTTCGCCATGGTGGCTGCGCCCTTGCTCGACTCGTCGTCGGGGTGTGCGTGAACGGCCATCAGTCGCAACTGGTCAGTCAAGACTCAATCCTCGGTAAGTCGGCGCCCGGCGTCCCGGGGCATTCAATAGGGCCGTCCCGGAGGGACGTGGTGGGGGCGGCAGTCGGGTGACGGTCAGACGGCTTCTATAGTGACCGAATCGGGGGGCGAATAATTCCGCGGAGAGGACGATCATGAGCACGGCGAGCACCCGGTTTCCCGAGGGCCGCTACGGCCGCTCCTCGGACGAGCGCGCCGATCACAAGCTCAGGATCGCCGCGGGGGTGTTCGGTGCCGCTCTGCTCACGCTGGTCGGCTACTTCGCGTACCACTATGTCGCACAGAGCGAGATCAGTGCACAGGTGATCGCCTTCCAGGCCTCGGACGAGGCGGTCAAGGTGCATTTGGAAGTACACAAGGACCAGGGCGCCTCCGGCTACTGCACCCTGCGCTCCCAGGCGGCGGACGGCTCCGAGGTGGGCCGCGCGGACTTCCGTTTCTCCGGCCCGGCCACACGTATGGACAAGGTCGTCACGCTGCGCACCACGGCCAGGGGGACGACGGCGGAGCTGCTCGGCTGCCACGCGGGCTGACACTCCCCGGATACGCCTGGAATGCATGGCGCTGACCTGCACTGATGAGATTCTGATGGCTTATGTCCTCCCCCTTCCGCCATTGAATTGTTAGGCTCGTGGTTTCGCCCATCCGAGAGGGAACATGCTTCTGGGTAGGGCGATGCTTTGTATTCCCAGTACCGACGAGGAGCACCCTGTGACCCAGACCAGCGAGAACGTCACCTGGCTGACCCAGGAGGCGTACAACAAGCTCAAGGACGAGCTTGAGTACCTTACTGGTCCTGCGCGCACGGAGATCGCCGCAAAGATCGCGGCTGCGCGCGAGGAGGGGGACCTGCGCGAGAACGGCGGGTACCACGCGGCCAAGGAGGAGCAGGGCAAGCAGGAGCTTCGTGTGCGCCAGCTGACCCAGCTCCTGGAGAGCGCCAAGGTCGGCGAAGCCCCGGCGGCAGACGGTGCCGTCGCGCCCGGCATGGTCGTCACGATCGCCTTCGATGGTGACGAGGACGACACTCTGACGTTCCTGCTCGCCTCCCGCGAGTACGCGAGCTCCGATATCGAGACCTACTCCCCGCAATCTCCACTCGGCGCGGGCGTGATCGGCCACAAGATCGGCGAGGACGCGGAGTACGAGCTGCCGAACGGCAAGAAGGCCTCGGTGAGGATCCTCAAGGCCAAGCCGTACACGGGCTGAGCCGAGCCGGAGCCGACCTCGGCCGGCTCCGGACGCGGGTCGCTTTCGGGTCCTGATCAGCTTCGGGCCCCCGGCATCCCACGGGATGGCGGGGGCCCCTGCCGTACCCGAAGGGTGTCAAGTGGTGGCCGAGCGAGGCGCCAGGGCCAGCTTCGTCCGGATCACCGCAGTGATCAAGACGAGTGGATCAGTGTGCCCCAGGCCGGGTGCTTCTTCGGTTCGCGGTCGTGACACCTGGCCAGGGACCCCAGCCCCGGCCGGCTGAGGCCTGGCCGTCTCTGGCAGACGTCCGGGAGGGCAGAGCCATCAACCGGCTGCCCGGCGGTACTTGCGGACCGCGAGCGTACGGAAGATCAGGATGATCACGACCGACCAGATCAGCGAGGCCCACACGGGGTGCTGCATGGGCCAGGCGTCGGGCGCCTGGAAGTCCGGAGGAAGGTTGCCGAACAGTTCGCGGCATCCCTGCACGGTAGCGCTGAACGGGTTCCACTCTGCGATGTGCCGCAGGAAGGTCGGCATGTGGTTCGCGTCCACGAACGCGTTCGAGATGAACGTCAGCGGAAACAACCAGATCAGGCCGCCCGAGGTGGCCGCTTCCGGGGTACGCACGGACAGGCCGATGAGCGCACCGATCCATGAGAACGCGTACCCGAGCAGCAGGAGCAGGCCGAATCCGGCTAGCACCTTGCCGACGTTCTCATGCGTGCGCCAGCCGACCAGCAGGGCGACGGCCGCCAGGACGAGCAGCGTCAGCGCCGTCTGGACCAGGTCGGCGAGGGTGCGCCCGGTCAGGACCGCGCCGCGCGCCATGGGCAGGGAGCGGAAGCGGTCGATGAGGCCCTTGTGCATGTCGTCGGCTATGCCCGCACCGGCGCCCGCCGTGGCGAACGTGACGGTCTGGGCGAAGATGCCGGCCATCAGGAACTCGCGGTAGGCCTGGGTGGAGGTGGACGAGCCGACTTGGATCGAGCCGCCGAACACGTAGGTGAACAGCACCACGAACATGATGGGCTGAATCAACCCGAAGACGAGCATCTCGGGAATCCGCCCCATACGAATCAGATTCCGGCGGGCAATAACCAGGGAATCGGTCACGGCGTTCACTTCACCTGCTCCTTCAAGGCATGGGGCCGCCGGCCTCGGATGCGCGGCGAGGTGAACCCCGGCCGGCACGAGCGCACGGGATTCGAGGTTCGGGACATTCGGAATCTTCGGATCGGGTTGCGCTCAGCGGCGAGCAGCGAGTCACGGGTGGACCGGGCGAGGGGGGCGTCGGGCGATGCGACGGGCACGGCCTCGGTAACGGCAGCGGCACTCATGTCACGGCCTCCTTGTCGTCTTCCGCTTCTTGACCGACGCCCTCATCTGCACATCTGGGCGCATCTGCTGTCGCGTGTCCTGTCAGGGACAGGAAGACATCATCGAGAGTGGGGCGGCGCAGGCCGATGTCGTCTATCTCGATCCCGCGCGCGTCCAGTTCCCGGATGACCTCGGCGAGCAGCTTGGCACCGCCGGTGACGTGCACCGTGAGCATGCGGGTGTGCTCCTCGACGGTGGTCTCGCCCTTGCCGAATGCGCGCAGCACCTCCGCGGCTCCGGCGATCTCGGCGTGCTCGTGCACCACGACCTCGACACGCTCCCCGCCGGTCCGGGCCTTCAGCTGGTCAGAGGTGCCCTTGGCGATGACCCTGCCATGGTCGACCACCGCGATGTCGTGCGCGAGGTGGTCGGCCTCCTCCAGGTACTGCGTGGTGAGCAGCAGGGTCGTACCGCCGGAGACGAGTTGCTTGATGACCTCCCACAACTGCTGGCGGTTGCGCGGGTCGAGGCCGGTCGTCGGCTCGTCCATGAACATCACCGGCGGTGAGACCACCAGGGCCGCGGCAAGATCGAGGCGGCGGCGCATGCCCCCGGAGTAGGTCTTGACAGGACGGTCCGCGGCGTCCGCGAGGTTGAACTGCTCCAGCAGTTCCGTGGCACGCGCCTTGGCCGCCTTCCCCCTCATCCGGTACAGCTGCCCGACCATCTGCAGGTTCTCCCTGCCGGTCAGGTATTCGTCCACCGCCGCGAACTGACCGGACAGGCCTATGGAGCGGCGCACGGCGTCAGGGTCGTTGAGTACGTCGACGCCTGCGACGACCGCCTTGCCGCTGTCGGGTCGCAGCAGGGTCGTCAGGCAGCGGACGGTCGTTGTCTTACCGGCGCCGTTCGGCCCGAGCAGGCCTAGGACCGTGCCCTCGGACACGTCGAGGTCAACGCCGTCCAGTGCTCTTACGTCGCCGAAGGATTTCACCAAGCCTTCGGCATAGATGGCGCCTGGCATGTCTGTCTCCGTGTCGTCAGGGATTCTTGGGAAGGGGCTGGCTTCGCGTGCTGGGCACCCCGCCCGGGTCGGGCGCGGTCGGGAAAGCACTCCAGCGCAACACAAGACACCGTAACGCGATGTATCGCGTTCCTCAACGGTTTTCCGGGCGAGGGGATGCGATGGACCCGAACGAGTGACGCGTGTGGACACCGGACCGGAAACGGCGCCGGGGCCGCAACCGGCAGCAGGACCGGCCTCAGTCAATGGCCGGCCTCAGTCAATGGCCGGCCTCAGTCGATGACCGTGTAACCCGCGTTTTGCAGGGCCCGACCGACCTCGGCGCAGTGCGCCGGCCCCTTGGTCTCCAGGTGCAGTTCCACCTCCACCTCCGTGAGCCCGAGCCGGGGGTCGGTGCGGACGTGACTCACGTCGAGGACGTTGGCATCCGCCTCCGACAGCACACCGAGGAGCGTGGCAAGGGCACCCGGCCGGTCCGTCAACCGGAGTCGGACGGCCAGGTAGCGGCCCTGCGCCGCCAGGCCGTGCCGGAGCACGCGCTGCAGCAGGACCGGGTCGACGTTGCCGCCGGAGAGAACCGCGACGACCGGCCCCTCGAAGGCGTCCGGCGCCCCCAGGAGAGCCGCGACCGGACTCGCCCCAGCAGGCTCCACCACCAGCTTGGCCCGCTCCAGGCACAGCAGCAGCGCGGCCGACAGCTGGTCCTCGCTGACCGTGCGCACCTCGTCGACCAGCTCGCTGATGATCCCGAACGGCACCTCGCCGGGCCGGGCCACCTTGATGCCGTCGGCCATCGTCGTCGGGTTGTCCAGTGTCACCGGGTGCCCGGCGGCCAGCGAGGGCGGGTAGGCGGCCGCCCCCTCCGCCTGCACGCCGACGATCCTGACGTCCGGCCGGAGTCCCTTGACCGCCACCGCGATGCCGGCAGCGAGCCCGCCACCGCCCATGCCCACGACGACCGTACGCACCTCCGGACACTGCTCCAGGATCTCCAGGCCGACCGTGCCCTGCCCCGCGATGACGTCCGGGTGGTCGAAGGGGTGGATGAACACGGCACCCGTCCGGGCCGCGTATTCCTGGGCGGCGGTCAGCGTCTCGTCGACCACCTGACCGTGCAGACGCACCTCAGCGCCGTAGTCTCGGGTCGCGCTGATCTTCGGCAGCGGCGCACCCTTCGGCATGAACACCGTGGCGTGCACGCCCAGCAGCGAGGAGGCGAGCGCCACCCCCTGCGCATGGTTCCCGGCGCTCGCGGCCACCACGCCGGCCGCCCGTTCCTCCGGAAGCAGCCCGGCGATCCTGACGTAGGCGCCGCGCAGCTTGAACGAGCCGGTCCGCTGGAGGTTCTCGCACTTGAGCTGCACCGGCGCACCGACCAGCTGGGACAGGTACCGACTGCCCTCCATCGCGGTCATCCGGGCCACGCCCGAGAGCATCTTCTGGGCTCCACGCACATCGTCGAGGGTGACGGAGCGCAAGGAACCGGCCGTGCCGTAGCTCATGACTCCAGCATCGCAGTCCGCGGTCGCGGACGGCGGGCACGACCACGCTCCGAGACGGGTTTGCGCAGCGCCGGTACGACCGGGCGCTGGGCCGCGTACCCTGTCCCCCAACCCAGCACCCCTTCATGAAGCGAGCCTCCGGCCATGCCCACAACACCCGAAATGTCGATGGACATGATGACCGTCGGTGTCACCGGCCTTCTCGACACCCTCCAGCACGAGGTGGCGGTGTTCGCCCGCCGTGCCGAACAGACCCGGCTCGGCGGTGTCGGGCACGTGCGCAACTCCATGGACCGCGCCGCGTATCTGCTGCTCAACCGCCTCGACAAGGAGGGCCCGATGGGCGTCAAGGCACTCGCCGCGGGCATGGGCATCGACTCCTCCACGGTCACCCGGCAGGTGGCCCCCCTGGTGGACACCGGGCTCGTCAAACGCACCTCGCATCCGGAGGACGGGCGCGCGGTGGTGCTCCAACTGTCCCCGCGCGGAGCCACCCGGCTGGAGGAGGTGCGCTCGTCCAGGCGTCAGCTGATGGCCGAGCTGACACACGACTGGGCACCGGAGGAACGCGAGCAGTTCTGCTCGCTCCTGACCCGCTTCAACAGCGCGCTGTCCGCACGGATGACCATGCAGGGCGTCCCGTCGGCGGAGCAGCCGCCAGCCTCCTGAGGGCGTTCGTCCTGCCCGCTGCCGGCGCCGGCTCCCGGGGCGAGCAGCCCATCGCAGGCCGTCCGTCCCCTCCGGCCGGTCCAGTGGGGTCCGGAGCCTTGACCCCAGACCGCCGCCGGGCCTCATATGAGACCGGTGAGACCGGGTCCTGCGTGGCATGCGGCGCCGCCTGTCCGGCACCGGGCGGGGCCCGTCGGGGGGAGGCACAGTGCATGATCGGCAGCTGGCCCGCGGTGACCGCCGGGCCCGCGAGTTCGACGCGTTCGTCACGGGCGCTGCCGGGCGCCTGCTGCACACCACCACACTGCTCACCGCGGAGGCGCCCGATGCCAATGTGCGCGCACAGCGCCTGCTGACGCTGGCGCTCGCCCACACCTACGCCCGGTGGCACCGGCTGCACGGCGAGGACCCGTACGACTGCGCCCGTCGGTACCTGGCCACGCGCTTCGCGCGCGCGACCTGGCACCGGTACGGCCCCCTGGGCCGCGCCCGGCCGGACCCCCGCAGTCCGCTCGCCTCCCTCACCGCACAGGAACGACTGGTCCTGGTGTTGCGGCTCTACGAGGGGGTCGCCGAAGAACAGGCGGCGGCGCTCCTCGGACTGCCCGCGGAGCGCGTGCACGCGCTCTGCGACCGCGCGACGGCCGCCCTGCTGCATCCAGCCAAGCCGACCGCCGTCTCCGGGGCCGGCGCGAAGGTGGTGCCGTCATGAGGCGAGGGGTGCACGGCGGGAGGTCGTGGTGAACCGGGCCGAGCGGGAGGCCGCCGCGAGGCGGATCATGGAACGGCAGCCGGCCCGGGTGCCGCCGGACCTGCGCTCGGCGGCGGTACGCCGGGGCGAACGCCTGCTGCGGCGCAGACGGTTCGCCCGGCGGGTGCTCTGGCTGCTGGCGTTCGCCGCGGTCCTCGCGTTCGCGGTGTGGGCGGCGGACGCGCGCCCGTGGGTGGAGCCGCCGTCCCAGACGACTCCACCGGTCACCGGCTGGTGAGCCGGGCCCGCCCCGCCGCCTTCCCGCGTCGCCGCCCGCTAGCCGAGGGCCTGCTCCAGGTCCCCCAGCAGGTCGTCGACGTTCTCGATGCCGACCGACAGCCGCACCAGGTCAGCGGGGACCTCCAGGGCCGAGCCGGCCGCGGAGGCGTGGGTCATCCGCCCGGGGTGTTCGATGAGGGACTCGACACCACCGAGCGACTCCCCCAGGGTGAACACCTTGGCGCGGTTGCAGACCTCGACGGCGGCCTCCTCCCCGCCCTCAACCCGGAAGGACACCATGCCGCCGAACGCCCTCATCTGCTTGGCGGCGATCTCGTGACCGGGGTGCTCGGGCAGCCCCGGGTACAGCACGTGCGTCACGCGTGCGTGGCGGGTCAGCAGGCCGGCGATCTTCGTCGCGTTCTCGCTGTGGCGGTCCATGCGCACCGCGAGGGTCTTGGTGCCGCGCAGCACCAACCAGGAGTCGAAGGGACCGGCGACGGCGCCCATCGCGTTCTGGTGGTAGGCCAGTTCCTCGCCGAGCGCCTGGTCGGAGACGATCAGTGCGCCGCCGACCACGTCCGAGTGGCCGCCCATGTACTTGGTCAGGGAGTGCACGACGACGTCCGCCCCGAGCGACAGCGGCTGCTGGAGGTAGGGCGTGGCGAAGGTGTTGTCGACGACGAGCTTGGCACCCGCGGCGTGGGCGACCTGAGCGACGGCGGCGATGTCGGTGATGCCCAGCAGCGGGTTGGACGGGGTCTCCACCCAGACGGCCTTGGTCTTCGGGGTGATCGCGGCCCGGACCGCGGCCGGGTCGCTGGTGTCGGCGACGGACCACTCCACGCCCCAGCGGGCGGCGACCTTGGCGAAGAGACGGAAAGTGCCGCCGTAGGCGTCGTTCGGGATGACCACGTGGTCGCCGGGGGTGAGCAGTGTGCGCAGCAGGGTGTCCTCGGCCGCCAGGCCGGACGCGAAGGCCAAGCCGCGGCAACCGCCCTCCAGTGCGGCGAGGTTCTCTTCCAGGGCGGTCCGGGTCGGGTTGGCGCTGCGGCTGTACTCGTAACCGCCGCGCAGCCCGCCGACGCCGTCCTGTTTGTAGGTCGAGACCTGGTAGATGGGCGGGACGACCGCGCCGGTGAGGGGATCCGCGGTGTTGCCCGCGTGGATCGCGAGAGTCTCAAAGTGCTGACTGATGTGCCTGTCGCTCATGGGCACCGAGCGTAGTGCGCCTGGCCGGCTGGTGACGTCCGCAGGACGGCGGCCGGGACGGTGCGACAGTGGACGCAGGGTCTTCCCTGTACGCGAGGGGCGGCGTTCGCACGGCTCGGCGCGGTCTACGGACGGTGCGCGACCTCGGCGAGGAAGGCTGTGCCCACCCCGCGCGGCAGGGAGTTGTCCACAGCTCTGGGGCGGAGTTGGCCAAGCGTCGGCAGCGTCTGGTTCGCTTGAGGCATGGCAATTCTCTGGCTGCTGATGGCGCTGCTCCTGATGTGCTTCGCCCTGCTCCCGATGGTGCGGCGCAGGCGCGGGGCGATCAAGCAGGTTCTCCCGGGGCCCCCGAACGCCACGGATCCGGCGCTCTACGGCTTCGTCGGCCAGGAAGAGCTTGACGTGCGCGTGCCCGCCCGGGACCAGGAGTTGCTCGAAGTCCTGGAGCTGGTGCAGCGCACCCAGGACTACCGGCCCGCCGCCCAGTTGCTGGCCGGCACCGGGTCGGAGAGTGAGCAACGCTGGCAACGGGTACAGGCCCTCGCGGGTTCGGCCGCAGTGGAGCTGCAGCAGCAGCCCGGCGGGGTACACGAGATACCGGGCGGTCAATGGCTCCGGGTGTGGCGGGCCGAACAGCCCGAGGACGCGGGCGGTGCCGCCGTACACGCGGAGTTCCTGGTGCAGCAGGCCTGGCGTACCTCGGCACCGGGCACGGACGACTTCCGGGCCGTCATGGGGGAGGCCCGGGAGGCCTGTGCGCAGGCGGCCCTCCTGGCCCCGGGCGATCCGGTGCCGTACCTCGTCGAGTTGTCCATCGCCCGTGGACTCGCCTACCCGCAAGACGAGTTCGACCAGCTGTGGCTGAAGGTCCTCGACCGCACGCCACATCACATGGGTGCGCATCTGGCCGCGCTGCACTACTGGTGCGAGAAGTGGCACGGCTCGCGCGAGAAGGCGTACTCCTTCGCCGAGGCCGCCGCGGCCCGTGCGCCGCACGGCTCGCTCCTGTCCGCGCTGCCGCTCTTCGCGGTCTTCGAGCACCTCCCGGAGGTGAACCTGGTCAGGGGTTTGTACCGGAGCGAGGTGGTCGTCAGGGCGATGCACGGCGCGCTGCACGCGGTGCACACGGCCGATCCCGGCGACCCGGTGGTCGCGCACGTCCGCCATGTGCTGGTCTTCTTCCTGGTCCGCGCCGAGCGCTGGGCGGAGGCCATGGACGAGCTGACGCATGTCGACGGTCACGTCGGCGCGCTGCCCTGGACCCTGAGCAGCGATCCCGCCGCCGAGTTCGCCCTCTACCGCGCACTCGCCATAGCCGGCTACGAGGCCGACGGTGGCCGCCCGGCGCTTCTTTCCGGCTGACCCACCTGATCGCGACGCCTCCCGATCCCGATGTCGCCGTGCTCCCCGGAGGACGAGGGCCGGTGCTCCCCGGAGGACGAGGGCCGGTGAAGAGAGCCTGGGCGGCATGCCGGATCCCCACTGACCCGATCGTCGGGCTTCCGGGCGTGTTGGACTGGGCTGGCCCGGCGTGCCGTCGTGGCCGGACTAGCGTCGATCGGCATGGGACGTGGGAAAGCAGGAGGCACTGCGGTGCCGGCGGTCAAGTCATCACGTGTCAAAGCGATGCCCCTGCCGATCATCCTGGGACTCTCCCTCGCCTTCACGGTCACGGTCGTCGACCCGCTGGTGCTCAGCCTGAATCTGCCCCAGGTGGACCGGGCCCTCCATGTGCCGCCGCAGCTCGTCGGGCTGCTGGGCGGAGCCGCGACACTGGTGATGGCCGCTTCCGTGCTCGCTGCGGGTAGCCTCGGGGACACTTTCGGGCTCAAGCGGCTGCTGATGCTGGGGCTGACCGTCGTCACGGTCGTCAACCTGCTTTCTGTGTTCTCTCCCGGCTACGGTTTCCTGCTGGCCATGCGCTTCCTGGACGGGCTGGGCATGACCGCGCTGCTGGGAGTACCACTTGCCCTGCTGAAAGTGTCGGTGCCTGCTGAGCAACGGCCGACGGCCATCGGTGTCCTGATGGCCGTCGAGATGGTCCTTTGCGGGGTGATCCCCGCTTTCACGGGCTGGGCGGTGGCGGCCGTCGGTTGGCGGTTCCTGTTCCTCATCGCCCCGCTGCTGTCTCTGGTCTCGCTCTGGTTGACGGCCCGGTACGTCCCGAAGTCCCCGGTCCAGCAGGGCCGCCGCCTAGACGTGGCGGGTGTCAGCCTGATCGGATTGGTTCTGGTGACCCTCGTCGTCGGCCTCGGCGCGGCGCAGAACGGTGTGGCCCGGCCCCAGACCTGGGTGCCGCTGGTGATCAGCGCAGTCGCCGCCGTGCTCTACGTGCTCCATGCACGCCGTACCGCCCAGCCCGCGTTGGACCTGGCGCTGTTCCGCAGCTCACCGTTCAGCGTGGCCCTGGCTGCGGCCGTCACGTTGAACTTCCTCGGGGTTGGACTCAGCCTCGTCCTGGGGCAGTTCGGCAGCGTGGTGCTGTCCCTGTCCCCCGAGAAGATCGGCCTGCTGTACCTGCCCGGCACCCTGCTCGTCGCTGGTGCCGTGATCCTGGCCGGGCGCCTGGTGGGAAAGTACACCCCGCGGCCGGTGATGGTCACCGGCCTGCTGACGATGGCAGCGAGCGGGCTGCTGCTGGCGGGCACCGCCAGCCCCACGATGGCGCTGTGGCTGCTCGTGCTGGCCACCTGGCTGTGCAACCTCGGGGCGCTGGTCACCTCCACGTCCGTGTCCGAGACGGTCCTCTCCCAGGCACCGCCCGGACATTCCGGCACGGTGGCCTCCGTTCAGATGGCCTTCGCGATGACCGGCTCCGCACTCGGCCCCACGGTCTACCTCCTGCTCTTCAACTTCTTCTTCCAACGGCAGTGGCTGGCGGACGCCGCGGCACGCGACCTGTCGGTGGGTGAGGCCCAGCAGGCTGTGGACGCCGTGAGCAGCGGAATGGCACAGAGCCCCGGCGGCAACGTATACGATCCGAACCTGCTCCGGCAGGCCTCGGGACTCCGCCTCGGGCTGGACTTCACCGAGGCCCTGCAACGCACCATGCTGATCGTCAGCATCCTGCCGCTCGTCGTGGCGGGACTGGCCCTCGCTCTGATGCCCCGCCGCGAGAATCCCGGGCGCAGGGCGCGGTCCGGGCCGCGGCGAAGACGATGATCCGCGCCGTCATCCACCACCGCCGCCGGACACCACTGCCGCCGGACACCCCCACCGAGCGGGTCTGCCGGCCTTCCCTTCCCGATCACCGTGGTTGATCACAGCGGTGCAGTGAGCGGTCTGGATTCGTCACCGGGTGTTCCAGCGGGGACAATGGGGCTCCCGTGCCCGATGAGGTGGTGACGATGCCCGCTTGGCATCTGCGCGACTATCACGACGACGATCTCGACCAGGCCATTGAGGTCTGGGACCAGAGCCGCCGGGCCGACGAGGACCGGGTGTTCCCGGTCTCCGAGGTGATGGCCGCGGCCAAGGCCGGTCAGCCGGCCGTCGTCGCAGTGGTCGGCAGCGAAGTGGTGGGCATGGCCGTGGCACAGGCCCACGGGAAGCGGGGGTGGATCCTGCAGGTGGCACTCGCTTCCCGGTGGCGTGAGCGCGGGATCGGCAGTGCTCTCCTCGGCGAACTGGAACGGCGCCTGCGGGCACTGGGCGTGCGCCACATCAGTGCACTGCTACCCGCCGGGGCCGCCGGGACGAAGGCGCTGGAGAACTCCGGTTACCAGGTCCGCACCGACCTGGCCTACTACGAGAAACTGGAGCCCTCCGGCACTGCCAACACCGACGTCCTCGCGGCGCTGGGCGGCCGGGTCCTACCCGAGGGGCTCTGGGACGCCATGGCCGGCATGGAGCGGGAGAAGCAGGTCGTCGAGCGCCGTCTCGTGCTCCCCCTGAGCGAGCCGACGCTGGCAGACCACTACGGCGTCGCCCCACCCAAGGCGGTCATCCTCTTCGGCCCACCCGGCACCGGGAAGACCAGCTTCGCCAAGGCGGTGGCCTCGCGGCTCGGCTGGCCGTTCGTGGAACTCTTCCCCTCCCGACTCGCGGCCGATACGAACGAGGGTCTCGCCACGGCGCTGCGGGAGACCTTCGCGGATCTGGCGGAACTGGACTCGGTGCTGCTCTTCATCGACGAAGTCGAGGAGATCGCCGGGGAGCGCTCCGGAAAGGCGGTCGACCCCGGGCACGGGGTGACCAACGAGTTGCTCAAGCTCATCCCCGTCTTCCGTGAGCCCGACGCACGCCTGCTGGCCTGTGCCACCAACTCGGTGCGTTCCCTCGACGCTGCTTTCCTGCGACCGGGCCGGTTCGACTACGTCATCCCCATCGGCCCGCCGGACCCAACCGCCCGCGCGGCGATCTGGGCCCGCTACCTCGGGGCATCCGCCCGTTCGGTGAACCTTGGCCAACTGGTCGAGGCAAGCGAATTGTTCACCCCGGCCGACATCGAATTCGCCGCTCGCAAGGGCGCACAGGCGGCGTTCGAACGCGAAATCGCGCAGCGCCAGGGCCTCCCGGCCACCACCGAGGACTACATGACCGCCATCGGCGACACCCGGCCGTCGCTCACCGCCAGGGCGATCCAGGAGTTCGCCGAGGACATCGACGAGTACAGCCGGCTCTGAGACCGGTGCCGCTGTTCCAAAGACGTCGATGACCGACGACCGACAGACGCTGTCCAAAGGCACGAACACCCTCGACGAGCGGCATGGGCCGCGGCCGGCCGGTGGCAGCGGCTTCAGCTCGTGCCCGCACACGCGGGTCTCACGCCCTGGGCATCCGATCCTCACACCTGGACCCCTAGGGACGCTCCTCGGGCATCACGCGGGCAGCGACGAGCCCGAGGGCAGCGGCGGCGACGGCGCTGCCGATCGCGACCCACAGCAGCACGTCGCCGATCGCCGCCGCGAGACCGTCACTGGTGGTGCGCACCTCGATCAGGGTTGCCCCGGCGGCCACGCACATGCCGGCGATCCCGATGACGATGGCGAGTTCCACCCCCGAGGCCTGACCGACCCGCTCGGGCGGGACGACCGCCTGGGTCCCGCTGCTTCCCATCGTCCACCCCATGCCGTAACCGAACCCGGTCAGCGCGAGACCTGGAAGGT
Source organism: Streptomyces pluripotens (assembly GCF_000802245.2). Taxonomy (NCBI): domain Bacteria; kingdom Bacillati; phylum Actinomycetota; class Actinomycetes; order Kitasatosporales; family Streptomycetaceae; genus Streptomyces; species Streptomyces pluripotens. The sequence continues at coordinate 4,619,780 of NZ_CP021080.1, read as the reverse complement.
AGGACCAGAGGTCGCCGTTGAGGGAGACGAGGAAGAGGCCGACCGCACCCACCAGGGTCATCACGACCATGGTCCGCGGAACGTCGAAGCGCTCACCGAGGCGTCCGGAGAGCGGCGCTGCCACACCGGCGGCGACGGACGCGGCCAGGAAGATCATTCCGGCTCCGAGAGGCGTGTGCCCGGCAACCTGCTGGAGGTAGATCGTGACGCCGTACATGGCCAGGACGAAGGAGATGTTGGCGACGGTCGACATGAACGTGATGACCACATAAGGCTTGTTGTGGAACAGATCGAGCGCGACCAGCGGCCACCGCGCCACCCGCTCCCTCACCACGAACCCGGCCAGCAGCAGCAGTCCGGTCACCGCGACACCGACGGTGACTCCAGCGGGCCAGGCCCGCAACCGGTCCACCGTGATCGTCACCGCAGCGATACCGAGAGTCACCATGCACAGCCCCGGCAGGTCGATCGAGCGCGGCACGGTGGTGTCCCTCGACTCGCGCACCCCGAGGACGACCATGACGATGGCTGCCGCGCCGATCGGAACGTTGACGAAGAGCACCACGCGCCAGCTCAGCAGTTCCGTGACCCCGCCGCCGAACACGGGACCGAGCGCCAGGGCCAGGGCCCCCATCCCGTAGGCGTCCCCGATAACCCGCATCGTCCGCTCCGGCGGATAGGCGTCGGTGATCACTGCGATGGCCAGCGGGAACAGCACCCCCGCGCCGGCACCCTGGGCGATCCGCATCACGATCACGGCGCTCGGGGTGGAGGCGAGGCCGGCGCCCAACGAGCACAGGGCGAAGACGACCAGACCAGTGATCAGCATCCGCCTGCGGCCGAGGATGTCCCCGAGCCTGCCGCCCGGGATCAGGGTGGCGGCCAGCGCCAGCATGTAGCCGCTGATCACCCACTGCAGGTCCGTGGTGGTCGTCCCCAGGTCCGATGCCATCCGGGGCAGCGCCAGGTTCAGTGCCAGGAAGTCGAGTTGCACGACGAAGATGCACATCGAGGAGGCGATCAGCGTCATCAGGGGACGTGGCGCCCGAGGGTCGGCTGCGTGCAAGCGACGCACGGCGGTCTCGCCGCCATGGCGCTTCCCCCGAGGGTGACCGAAGTCCATGGCGCTCTCCCGTGTGGCCGCCTGCTGCCGATGCCCCGTTCGACACGGCCCCGGACGAGGCTCACCGCCCTGGGGCCTGCCCGGACGGCTGCCACCGGGCCGACCTCGGTCGGGGCGAGCACGGCGACTCCGGCGGCCGTTACCGTGGCGTACTCACTATGCGGGAGAGACAGAGGATTCAAGAGTATTTGCCCCTGTTTCGACGAGCGTCGCGCATGTCGGGCGGACCGCACGCCGCGGCGTGGCGGACGGCCTGCCGGTTCCGGTGCCGCAGCGGCTACCCGGCACGGCGGTCGCCCCCGGGCCCCCACCCGCGCCTGCGTCGCCGTGCGCTACCTCCCGGTGCCCGGCCCGGAGCGAGCCGGTGGCGAGCCGCCCGGCGCGCTCCGGGCCGGTCCGCTCAGATGGTGGCCGCGTCGATGACGAAGCGGTAGCGGACGTCGCTCGCCAGCACCCGCTCGTACGCATCGTTGATCTCGTCCGCGCGGATCAGCTCGATCTCGGCGCCCAGTCCGTGCTCGGCGCAGAAGTCGAGCATCTCCTGGGTCTCGGCGATGCCGCCGATGCCGGAGCTGCTCAGGCTGCGTCGGTTGCCGAACAGCGACTGGAGGACGATCCGCACCGGTTCCTCCGGGAGACCGAGGTTGACCATGGTGCCGTCCGTGCGCAGTAGCGACAGGTAGGCGGCGAAGTCCAGCGGGGCGGAGACGGTGTTGATGATGATGTCGAACGTGCCAGCCAGTTCCTCGAAGGTCTTCGGATCGCTGGTGGCGTAGTAGTGGTCGGCGCCCAGTTTCAGCCCGTCGTCCTTCTTGCGCAGGGACTGCGACAGGACGGTGACCTCGGCGCCGAGCGCGTGTGCGATCTTCACACCCATGTGTCCGAGCCCGCCGAGGCCGACGACGGCGACCTTCTTGCCGGGACCGGCGTTCCAGTGCTTGAGCGGCGAGTAGGTGGTGATGCCGGCGCACAGCAGCGGGGCGGCCACATCCAGCGACAGCCCGTCGGGAACACGGACGACGTAGTTCTCGTCGACGACGATCTTCTGGGCGTAGCCGCCCTGGGTGGGCTGCCCGTCCTTGCCGACCGCGTTGTAGGTCAAGGTCGGGCCCTCGGCGCAGTACTGCTCCAGGCCGGCCTTGCAGTTGTCGCACTCCCGGCAGGAGTCGACGATGCAGCCGACGCCCACGCGGTCACCGGTCTGGAACCTGGTCACGCCCGGGCCGACCTCACGGACAACACCGGCGATCTCGTGACCGGGAACCATCGGGAAGTTCGCCTTGCCCCAGCCTTCCCGTGCCTGATGGATGTCAGAGTGGCAGATGCCGGCGAACTCGATGTCGATCAGGACGTCGAACTCGCCGACCGCGCGTCGCTCGATGGTCGTCCGCTCCAGCGGGGCCTTCGCGGCGGGCGCGGCGTACGCAGCAACAGTGGTCATGCCGGGGTTCTCCTAGCAGAGGTCTTCGCCCCCGGCTGCCTTCCTGCCGGGCACGGCCTCCAGACTGCCGCAGGCCCGACTGACCGGCCCAGACCACGGCCTTTCGTACGACTGCCGTGCCTACCACTGGCGGGGTCAGGCTCCTGGGCCTACGACCAGGAATACTGGACGCATGGATGGCAGGAGCGGACAGCCGGAGGCAGCAGCCGGCCAGCCCCTGGACCGGCGCGCCGAGCTGAGCGAGTTCCTGCGCAGCCGCCGTGCCCGGCTCAAGCCGGAGGACGTGGGGCTGCCCGACTTCGGACGGCACCGCAGGGTCCCCGGGCTGCGCCGCGAGGAGCTGGCCCAGCTGGCCGGGGTGTCGGTGGCGTACTACACCCGCCTGGAGCAGGGCAACGGACGGAACGTCTCGGCGGAAGTGCTGGACTCCATCGCGCGTGCCCTGCGCCTGACGGACGCCGAGCACGCGCACCTCACTCACCTGGCCAAGCCGAAGTCGCACAAGAAGAAGCCGACGGCACGGCAGCAGCAGGTGCGCTCCTCACTACGGCAACTGCTGGACACGATGGACGGTGTCCCGGCGTACGTCGTCGGCCGTCGCTCGGAGATCCTCGCCTGGAACCGGATGGCGGCAGCGGTCTTCGGTGACTGGGCGGACCTTGCGCCCGGCGAGCGCAACTGGGCGCGCATGGTGTTCCTGCGCCCCGAGTACCGCGACCTGTTCATCGACTGGGAGCAGAAGGCGATCGACATCGTCTGCGCCCTGCGCATGGACGCGGGCCGCCATCCGGACGACCCCCGGCTGTCTGCTCTGGTGGGTGAACTCTCCGTGAAGAGCGACGAGTTCCGCCGGCTGTGGGCCACCCATGACGTCAAGGAGAAGAGCCACGGCGTCAAGCGTCTGCACCATCCCCTGGTGGGGGACCTCTCCTTGAATTTCGAGTCCTTCCGCCTGCCGGACGGCACGGACCAGTCCCTGGTGACGTACCACCCCGAACCCGGCTCCCCGTCCGCCGAGTCCCTCCGCCTGCTGGCCAGCTGGGGCGCGGACGCGGGCCGCCCGGTGCCGTCCGCCTGAGCCTCGCCGCCCGGTCCCGGGCTCCCGGGCTGGCCCGCACCACCGCTGATGACGCCGTTGAGGCCGGAACCCTGCTGCGGGACGGGACCGGCCCTGGTGGGCGTGCCGGTGCGTTTCCCGGCACACCCGACAGGTGTCAGGCCTTGACGTTCTCCTGCACCGTGATCTTCCCCTTGCGGATGGTGGCCAGACGCGGCGCCTTCTTGGCGATCGCGGAGTCGTGGGTGACCATGATGAAGGTCAACCCGTGCTCCTTCCACAGACGTTCGAGCACGTCCATGATCTCGTCCCGCATACCCTCGTCGAGGTTTCCGGTCGGCTCGTCGGCCAGCAGCACCTTGGGCTTCTTCACCAGGGCCCGGGCGATGGCGACGCGTTGCTGCTGGCCGCCGGACATCTCCGAGGGAACATGGGCCAGCCGTTCCCCCAGGCCGACCGATTCCAGTGCTTCGGCGGCTAGTTCACGGCGCTCCTTGGCCTTGATGCCGAGGGGCACGAGGGCCGTCTCCACATTTTCCTGCGCGGTGAGGGTCGGGATGAGGTTGAAGGACTGGAAGACGAATCCGATGTTCTCGCTGCGGAGTTTCGTCAGACGGGCCTCGGATTGTTTGGCCAGATCCGTTCCGTCGAGCACTACTTCCCCGGAGGTGGGCCGGTCGAGTCCGCCGAGCATCTGGAGGAGGGTGGATTTCCCGCCGCCGGTCGGGCCCTGAATGACCAGGCGGTCGCCGTCGCCGATGGTGAGGTCGATGCCGTCGAGGGCGTGGACCGCTTCCTTGCCGCGGGTATAGCGCTTGGTGACGTTTCTCAGTTCGTACATGTGTGCTCCTGGATGAGTTCGGTGGTGGTGCGCGTCATCGCCGGTCGCCGGTCGGTGCGACCGCTCCGCTGGGTGATCGCTACTCCACCCGCCGCAACGCGTCCGCCGGGCGCAGTCTCGACGCCCGCCAGCCGCCGAACGCGCCGGCGATGAGTCCGCCCGCCACCGCGAGGCCCACCGCCAGGCCGATCGTCGTGACGCTCACCGGCGCGGTGAGGGCGACCTCAAGGGACGTCGCCGCATGGCGGCCGAAGCCACCGCCCCGGCCTCCGAACCCTCCGCCCGGCCCGCCGAATCCGCCGCCGGTGCTGCCCAACTGGGCCTGGAGGGTGGGGCTGATGGCGGTGACGGCGTACGCACCCGCCAGACCGAGCCCGATGCCGAGGGCGCCACCGACCAGGCCGTTGACGATGGCCTCGCCGACCACCTGCCGGGTGACCCGGCCGGACTTCCAGCCCAGCGCTTTGAGGGTGCCGAACTCGCGCACCCGACGGGAGACCGCGGAGGAGGTGAGCAGGCCCGCGACCAGGAACGCGGCCACGAGCACCGCGATGGACAGCCAAGTGCCGACCTTGGTGGCCAGCGAGGAAGCGGTGGACAGGGAACCCGAGACCGTCTTGGCGAGGTCGGAGGAGGTGGTGACCGTCGTACCCGAGACGTTCTTCTGGATGGCGCTCTTGACGGTGTCGATCTTCTGGGAGTCGGTCGCCTTGACGTAGATCGTGGTGACCTTGTCCTTCTCGTCCGCGAGGGTCTGCGCCTGCTTCAGCGGGATGTAGAGGTTGGCCGCCGAGTCACCGCTGGTGGCGGTGGCGATGCCGATCACCTTGAACGCGGTGCCCTTGATGGTGACGGTGGAGCCGACCTTGTACGTCTTCTCCTTGGCGTACGCGGAGTCGGCCACCGCCACCTTGGCGTTCGTCTCACCGGCCTGGAAGGTACGACCGCTGGTGATCTTCGAGGAGGTCAGCGGGCCGATGCCGGTTTGGGTGACGTCGGTACCGAAGACGGAGTACTGGTTGATGCTGAAGTCGGCGCCGCCGCCCTTCACCTCCCCCTGTGGCTGGCCATTGCCACCCCGCCGGAACCCTCCGCTGCCGTTCTGCTGGAACTGGCCGCGGGTGAACTGACCACTGACCTTGACCACGTTGAGGCTCAGCCCGCCAGCGGCCTGCGAAACGCCCTGCTGGTCAGCAACCTTGGTGACGGTCGAGTCGGCCAGGGTGGTGAAGCCCTGTACCCGGACCCGGTCGCTGCTCTGCTGGGACGTGTCGTCGTTGTTCCGCGCGTCGAACCGGAACCGAGGCTGCTGGGAGCTGCCGGCGGACGGCGTTGCCGCCTTGGTCACCGTCATGTCGGTGCCCAGGCCGTACAGCGACTGCAGAACCTCGTCCTGGGCCTTCCCCATGCCGCTGGACACGGAGTTGACGACGATGACCAGCGCGATGCCCAGCGCGAGGCCAGAGGCGACGACGAGAGCCGCCTTTCTGCGGCGGCGCAGTTCGCGCCTCAGGTACGTGAAGAACATGGCCCGCACGGTAGGTACCGGCCGTGATGACACCATAAAGTCGGCATAAGAGAAGCATGAGAAGGAAATGACCGGACCGGGCCCAAGAACACCGATGCACCGATGCCGACCCCGGCGGAGGGGCGGCATCGGTGCTTCAGGTGTGAGGTGCGGGCCGGGAACGGAGTCAGACGGCCGAACCGGCCTTCCACTGCGACCAGTCCATGTTCCAGCCGTTGAGGCCGTTGTCCGGCGCGACCGTCTTGTCGCCGGTGTTCTGCACGACCACGACGTCACCGACCAGGGAGTGGCCGTAGAACCAGGCGGCCGGGGTGTTCGGGTCGTCCGCGCCCTTCTTGTCCTGCAGGCCGACACAGCCGTGGCTGGTGTTCACGCTGCCGAAGACGGACGGCGCACCCCAGTAGTTGCCGTGGATGAAGGTGCCGGAGGTGGTCAGGCGCATGGCGTGCGGCACGTCCTTGATGTCGTACTCGCCCTTGCCGTCATCGTCGGTGAAGCCGACGGTGGCACCGTTCATGCGGGTCTGCTTGAACTTCTCCGAGATCACCATCTTGCCCTCGTACGTGGTGTGATCGGGGGCGCCGGCGGAGATCGGGATGGTCTTGATGACCTTGCCGTCCTGCGTGACCTTCATCTGCTTGGTCTTCGCGTCGACGTAGGAGACCTGGTTGCGACCGATGTGGAAGGTGACCGTCTTCTGCTGTACGCCGTAGACGCCGTCTGCACCCTCGACGCCGTCGAGGGACAGCTTCAGGGTGACGGTGGAGTTCTCCTTCCAGTAGTCCTCGGGACGGCAGTCCATGCGGTTGGCGTTGAACCAGTGGCAGACGACCTCCTGGCCGCTGCTTGAGGTGACCTGGACGCCCTTCTGCACGGCCGCCTTGTTGGTGATCGCCTTGTCGAACTTGATCGACACCGGCATGCCGACGCCGACGGTGGAACCGTTGTCCGGGGTGAAGGTGCCGATGAAGCTGTTGGCCGGGGCGACCGTGGTGAAGGAGGCGTTCTCGTGGGCTATGCGGCCCTGGGAGTCCTTGGCCTCCGCGGCGACCTTGTACGTGGTGGACCGCTTCAGCTGGACGTTGGGCTTCCAGCTCTTCTTGTCGGCGGAGAGCTGACCGGAGACGGCCTGGCCGTCCTGGGTGGTCATGGTGACACCGGTGAGCGTGCCCTTGCTCACCGTGACGGCTGCGGAGTTGTTGATCGAGGCGTTGTTGGAGCCGTCCTTGGGCGTGATCCTGATCTGCGCCTCCGACGACTTCTTGGCCGCCGCCTCGTCGACCTTGGCCTGCGAGGTATCACCCTTGTCGCTGCCCGAGGCCTTGGCATCGCCGCCGGAACAGGCCGAGAGCACCAGCACGCCACCGAGCAGAGCGGACGCGGCCATCAGACCCCTGCGCCGCTTACCGTCCGTCATCACAAGCTTCTCCATCGTTGCCGAGTCGCGAAAAACCCCGAGAGTCCCCGTAAGAGCTTTCAACGCTACGACCGTGCCGCCCCGTTCCACGTCTGGTGGATCTGTGGGCCACACCACGTCCACGGCGCGCGAGCGGTGCGGAATCCGGCCCGTGCGCCCTCTTGGGACGATGGAACCCCGGACGGCTGCCGTCCGGGGTCGTGGACATCCCGGTGCTGCTCAGCCGGTACCGTCCTCGTCGTCACTCACCTCATCGTCCTCGTCCAGATCCCATTCGGGCGAGTCGGGGTCGTAGTCGATCCGCTCGCTGGACCAGGAAGCCTGCTGGAGTTCCACTCCCGGTACGTCGCCGACCAGGTCGAACGGGTCCACGAGGTAGGCGAGGGCCTCCGCAGTGTCCTCCGTCACAGCGCTCTTGGCGTGCGCCCGTTCCTCCTCGGGCAGCTCGGGATCCTCGGCGAGCCGGCGCAGCGCGGCCTTGGTCACCTCGCCCGCCTCCTGGACTTCGAGGACGAGCTCCACCCGAAGTCGCACAAAACGTGATGTCTCTTCAACGCTCATGGCGGGAGCGTACGACCGAGGCCCCCCGTGACTTTCCTGTGACCCGCGCCTTTCACTAACATCGCTCCACACGGCCAATTCGCCAGCGTCACAAGGGGATCGTATTCCGTGTCATCTGCTCGCCGCCCACTGCTGACCGCCACCGCGGCCGGCACCCTGCTCTGCGCACTGTGGTTCGTTCCGTCCGCGAAGGCGTCGCAGGGCCTCCCGGCGAGCGGGACGGCGGTGAACTCTGTCCAGGCGCGCTCCGCGCCGCAGGTCACGCAGCAGGGTGGGGCACTGTCGACGACCACCACCGGCACGGCACAAGCGGCGGGCGACGCCGAACTGGCCGACACCGAACTGGCCGACACCGGCAGCCCGGACACCACGCCGTATGTCGTGGGCGGAACCCTCTTTCTCGCCATGGGTGCCGGCTTCGTGGTGTATTCGGTGCGTCGCGAACGTATGGGCTTTTAGCCTTTCTTGACGAATCCTTGACAGCCGACACATAGTTCACGCATGAAGAGATCATCGGGCGTGCGGCTGTGCGCCACCGCAGCTGTGAGCGCGCTGTCGCTCGCCCTCATCACGGGCTGTTCCGACGGAGAGTCGAAGGGTTCCGCGGACACCGGGGGCAAGGAAGCGGCGAAGCCTGCGGCGAAGACGCTGAACGCCGCCGAACTGAAGAAGCTGATCATCGCCAAGGGCGACGTTCCTGGTTTCAAGGTCCAGGAGATCCCCGGCGGCACCCCCGCCAGGGGTACGGTCAAGGCCGGCGACCCCCAGTGCACCCCGCTGCTGGACGTCCTGACCGGCCTGGCTCCGGCGAAACCGGCTGCGGAGACCAACCGCATGGCCATGCAGGACAAGAAGGCCCCCACGGACGACGCAACGTCCATGGACGACATGACCGACGGCAAGCTCAAGGACGCGATCAACAAGTCCCTGATCCGGGACACCACGGTGGTCGCCCTGTCCTCCTACGACGGGGACGGTGCCGAGCAGGCGCTGAAGTCCGTCTCGGACGCGGTGAAGGCCTGCGCGAGCGGCTTCAAGGGCTCCCAGGGCGGTACCAAGGCGACGTTCACGAAGGTCGCCGAGGAGAAGTCCTCGGGCACGGGTGACGCAGCGATCGCTTTCGCCGCGACCAGCGCGGGCGACGGGGAAACGGCCGTGGTCCACGCCGAGGTCGTGCGGCACGGGAACGCCCTCGTGTCCTACACCACGATCAACATCGGCGCGATGATGGCGAAGCAGGCGTACAAGGTGTCGCCGGCGGTCGTCAGCGCCCAGGCGGCAAAGCTGAAGTGACGTTTCGGGGCCCCGGCCGGCGGATTCCAGTGCCGGGGCCCCTCTCCTCACTGCAGTGGGCCGGTGACCGTCTCCGCGGCCACCACCAGCTCTCCCCCACGCACGAACGCGTCGGCGGCGGCCAGGTCGGGCGCCAGGAACCGGTCAGATCCCGGGCCCTGCACACCGGCGGCCCGTACCGCCTCGATGACGGCCTGCGAGGCGGGGGCTGGGGACAGGCCCTCACGCAGTTCGACGGCGCGGGTGGCCGCGTACAGCTCGATGGCGATGATCCGGGTGAGGTTGTCCACGGCGGTGCGCAGTTTGCGCGCGGCCGACCAGCCCATGGACACGTGGTCCTCCTGCATGGCGGAGGACGGGATGGAGTCGGCGGATGCCGGTACGGCGAGCCGCTTCATCTCACTGACCAGCGCGGCCTGCGTGTACTGGGCGATCATCAGCCCGGAGTCGACACCGGCGTCGTCGGCGAGGAAGGGCGGCAGACCGTGGCTGCGGTTCTTGTCCAGCAATCGGTCAGTGCGGCGCTCAGCGACGGACCCGAGGTCGGCGGCGGCGATGGCGAGGAAGTCCAGGACGTAAGCGACCGGGGCGCCGTGGAAGTTGCCGTTGGACTCCACCCGGCCGTCGGGCAGCACGACCGGGTTGTCGACGGCGGAGGCCAGCTCCCGCTCGGCGACGAGGCGGGCGTGTGCCAGCGTGTCCCGCCCGGCGCCGGCGACCTGCGGGGCGCAGCGCACCGAGTAGGCGTCCTGGACGCGTGGTGCGTCGTCCTGGTGGTGCCCGGTGAGGCCGGAGCCCTTCAGCACGGCGAGCATGTTGGCGGCGGATGCGCCCTGGCCCGGGTGCGGACGGATGGCGTGCAGCTCGGGCGCGAGGACCTTGTCCGTGCCGAGCAGCGCCTCCAGGCTGAGGGCGGCGGTGATGTCGGCGGACTTGTAGAGGGTGCCGAGGTCGGCGAGAGCCATGATCAACATGCCGAGCATGCCGTCGGTGCCGTTGAGGAGGGCGAGCCCCTCCTTCTCCCGGAGTTCGACGGGCTGGATACCGTGCTCCGCGAGCAGCTCGCCGGCAGGCCGGACCTGGCCGTCGGGGCCCTCGGCATCTCCCTCCCCCATGAGCGCCAGGGCGCAGTGGGACAGCGGGGCCAGGTCGCCGGAGCACCCCAGGGAGCCGTACTCGTGCACGACTGGGGTGATTCCGGCGTTCAGCACGTCGGCCATGGTCTGCGCGACCTCCGGACGCACACCGGTGTGCCCGGAGCACACGGTCTTGAGCCGCAGGAACATCAGGGCCCGTACGACCTCCCGCTCGACGCGCGGGCCCATGCCGGCGGCGTGCGAGCGGACGATGTTGCGTTGCAGCTGGGCGCGCAGTTCCTGGCTGATGTGCCGGGTCGCCAAGGCTCCGAAGCCGGTGGAGACGCCGTAGACCGGGTCCGGCTTCGCCGCCAGCGCGTCCACGATCTCCCGGGCCGCCGCGAGGGCCGCCACCGCCTCCGTCGACAGCTCGATGCGGGCACCGCCGCGCGCTACGGCGAGAACGTCGGACGCCGTGACACCGGACGTCCCCACCACCACAGTGTGCATATCCATATTCAGGAGCCTACGCATTGAATGCATAGATGTCACTAGTGGAGTACGGGTACGACCCTTACCGCAGGGTGTGGGCTTCGCCTCAGACGCTGCGCCCCCGGAAGCGGCGCCGCTCCGGCCGGGACGGCGGCGGCTCGTCCGCCAGCCGTACGACCGGGTCGTCCGGCCCCTCCCGGCCCGCCACCACCGGATGTTCGGCACGCAGCGCCTTGGCGCGGTATTGCGCCGCATCCGCCAGCCGGAACAGCCGTCGGGCATCGCGCACCGGCCCGATCGGATCCTCGGTCGAGGCGACGCCGCACGAGACCCCTTCCCCCAGCTCCAGCTCGGCCGACCTGCGACACAATTCGTCCGCGGCCTTCACCACGTCATCTGCGGGCCGACCGGTCGCGAGCAGGCAGAACTCGTCCCCACCGAGCCGGGCCGCCAGGGCGCCCGGCACCATCGCCCCGCACAGCGAGAGGACCGAACCGAAACGTTCCAGCAGCCGGTCGCCGACGGCGTGCCCGAGGGTGTCATTGACCCGCTTGAGCCCGTTGAGATCACAGACGACGAGACTGACGACCGTGCCCCGCGCACGGTGCCGCTCCACCGCCTCCTCCAGCCGCACGTCCACGGCACGGCGGTTGGCGAGGCCGGTGAGCGCGTCGGTGTAGGCGAGCCGGCGGGCCTCCTCCAGCCGTTCGGTCTGCGCGATCCCGGCCGCGACGACCGCGGCCAGAACGGTGGCGAAGTCGGCGTCGGCCCGCTCGAACACCGGCTCACCGACCGCGCGCGCCACGTACAGCTCGCCCCAGGCCCTGCCGTGCAGCACGACCGGCGCGACCACGCAACAGCCGCGGCCCCGGCGGCGCAGGGCGGCAACACGCTGGTGGAAGTAACCGGGGGTGCCGGCCGCCGGCCCCTGGGCCGTCTCCACCCAGGCGTTGGGGCCGCCGCCTCCCGCCCACCGCTCGTGCAGGAATTCGGTGATCTCCGGGAACTGGTGCACCGGGTAGGCCTCCGCCTCCGGGAACTCCTCCTCGTCCGGTGCCCGGTCGCCCACGTTCGCGAGGACGCGCAGCCGACCCAGCTCCCGTTCCCACACCGACAGCGCCGCGAAACTACCGTCCAGCGCCCGGCAGGCGCCGAGCGCGGCGGCCTGCCACGACCCCCGCGGGGTCTGCGCCGCCGCCATCCCCTGCGCCAGCGCCACCACCGCGGCGAGCCGCTTGTCCTCACCCATCACTCCAGGTTAGAGAGTAAATCGGACGAATGGTGACATTGTGCGGCGATCAGGTGGTGGCTGCCGCGATACACCGAGGGCGCGGGCCGACCGCAGGGGCGCACCCACGCGGTGGAGCCGCGCCGCGCCCCCTAGGTCACCGCACCGGGTGCCCTACTCCCCGGGCCACTCCGGCTTCCGCTTCTCGTTGAACGCCGCCACCCCCTCCGCCCGGTCCCCCGAGAACGCCACCGACCGCCACGCCGCGTCCTCGACCTCAAGCCCGGCCCGCAGATCCAGCCCGTGCCCGAGCCGCAGCGCACGCTTCGCCGCCCGCAGTCCCACCGGCGAGTTCCCGGCGATCCGCGCGCCCAGCGCCAGCGCCTCCTCCCGGTCTCGGCCCTCGTCCACCAGCTGGTCCACCAGCCCCAGTCCGGCAGCCTCCACCGCCTGCACCCGTCGCGCTGAGAAGATCAGCTCGGCAGCCCGCGCCGCCCCGATCCGCCGCGGCAGCAGTTGCGTACCACCACCCCCGGGGATCACACCCACCGACACCTCCGGCAGCCCCACCACGGCCGTACGGTCGGCCACAATCAGATCGCAGGACAGGGCCAGTTCGAAACCGCCGCCCAAGGCGAACCCGTGGACCGCCGCGATCGTCGGCATCGGCAGTTCCAGCACCCCGGTGTAGGCCCCGCGTGCCACCGGCCGCTGCCGCACCAGGTCCGCGTCAGTGAAGGAGTTGCGCTCCTTCAGGTCAGCGCCGACGCAGAACGCCCGCTCGTGCGAGGACGTCAGCACGACCACACGAGCATCCCGGTCGACGGCGAGCGCGGCACATGCCCCGGCGATGGAACGGGCCATCTCCGTCGAGACGGCGTTCATGGCCTTGGGCCGGTCCAGTACCAGCTCCGCGACCCGCCCATGCCGCCGCACCAGCACGAACTCGCCGAACCGCTCCTCGCTCATAACACCCTCCGGTTAACGCGGGTTAACACACTGTGCGCCTGATCATCGCAGCCGTGCCCCCTCCCGGGAAGCCCGGGGGGCTACGCCCGTTCGAGTGATGTCCCGGCCGTCTCACCCCGCACCCCCCACAGAAGCGCATAGCGTGCGCTCCGCCACGGCGCGACCGGGGCGCGCGGCGGGGAGGGAATCCATGACAGCGATACGTGCACGGTCCCACGTGGGAGAGACGGCAGCGGCGCACGGCCCCGTCGGGGGCGTGTTCGCTGCTCGGGGGCGCCACCGCAAGCCACGCCCCCGCAAGGTGCTGCTCGCCGTCGGCGGCCTCGCCCTGGCAGCGGGGGTCCTCAGCCTGCTCCGGGTCACCCCGCACTCGGGTGTCGGGGCCCCGGGCACGGCGGAGGCGGAACCCCGGCTCGATCCGGGCGGCGGCGCAACGGGCCGCGCGGCCACCACCGCCGCCGCGCCCACCGCCGTACCCAGGGCACTGCCCACGGCACTGCCCTCGGCGACCTCGGTCATGGGCGGCAGGGGCCCCACACCGGCGACCAGCGGGTCTTGGTCCGTCACTCCCGGTGTGCCGACCGCGCCGTCCAACGACGCCGTCGTACCCACCACCATCCCGACCGGAGCCCCGTCCACACCGGACAGCACACCGCGTCCCGCGCCAACGGCATCGGCCCCGCGCCCGGTGGCCGCGAACTCCACGCCGGCCACGACCACAACCGCGGCCACAACCGCGGCCCCGACGCCCGACCCGAGCCCGAGCCCGACGAGTCCCGATCCGGGCGGGGTGTGCCTTCCGCTGATCGGCCTGTGCGTGGACCTCCTGGGCATCGGCGACCAGTAGACGGCGGCGTGCCCGGGCTGAGCCCAAGCAGGGCTCAGCAGCGCTGAGGGCGGGACAGCCGGGGCAGAGTCAGGACGGGGCGTTCCGACGGGCCATCAGCCAAGGTTCGACGACGCCGAGCCCACGCACCGGGCGCTGCCACATCGGCTGGAGCGCGAAGCGGTACGCCGGCGGCTCCTCGCCCTCCTTCTCGGCTGCCGCCACGGCCTCGGCCGCCGCCGCCTCGGAGGCTGGCGCCTCACCACTGCGGATCAGTTCCTCGGCGAACGCGCTGTCCACCAGCACGGCGTCGCGCGGCGCTATCGAGGTCAGCCGGGAGGCCAGGTTCACCGTCGTACCGAACACGTCACCCATCCGGGTCGTCACCGTGCCGAACGCCATGCCGACCCTCAGCTCCGGCATGGTCTCGTCGTTCGCCAGCGTCTCGACCAGCCGCAGCGCGATGTCGGCGGCGAGACCGGCGTCGTCCGCCGCGTAGAGCACCTCGTCGCCGAGGGTCTTGATGAGCCTGCCGCCGCGCGCGGCCACCAGGTCGGCGGCGGTCGTCTCGAAGGCCTCGACGAGTTCGCCGAGTTCCTCCTCCTCCATCCGGCGGGTCAACCGGGTGAACCCCACGAGGTCGGCGAAGCCGACGGCCAGGCGCCGGTCGACCATCTCCTCGTCGTCCCCAGCCTGCACGACGCGCCCGGTGGCCGCGGCCAGTTGCCGGCGCCAAACGTAGACCAGGAACTCCTCCAGCTCCGGCAGCAGCAGCTCGACCAGCGGATACGTCACCTCAGTGCGGGTCATACCAGGCTCGGGAGGCTCGGTCAGGCCCTCCAGGAAGGAATCGATCTGCCACTCGGCCAACCGGGCGGTGGTCTGCCCCGTGGACCGGGCCACCTGAACCGCCATGGCCTCGCTCAGCAGCCCCGCCTCCACGAGGCCGGCCAGACGGCGCAGGGCGAGCACATCGGCCTCGGTGAGGGCCTTGGCCTGGCCGATGTCCGCGAAGCCCATGGCCCGCCAGAACCGGGAGGCCAGCTCCATGGAGACACCGGCGCTGCGGGCCGCCTGGAACGGGGTGTAGCGGCGCTCGGCGCCCAGGATGAGCTGTTCGAGGCGCAGGGCCAGGGGGTCCTCATCGGTATCGGGGGCTTGCGGATCCACCCGGCCGTCCGCGTCCGCGCCGGAGCCCGTGTCGTCGACGGTCACGCCTGTTGCCCTTCCGATCTGCCGCGGTCAGGTATCGACCGGCCTCAACTCTACGGCAGGTGTGCGCCAGCTCACTCCGTCGGGTTCGGCCGGGGACGCGCCACTCGGCACCGGTCAGTGGTGCCGAAAGCCGCTGCGTGCGCTCCCCGGTTGCATGGCGCCCTCCGGGCCACGGCCCGGTTCCCAGGGCGCCGACCGCCGTATCCGGCGATGGGTCCATGGTGGCTCGCCACGCGGTCGCCCGCACCCCGTCGCACCGTGTCCGGCCGGCCAGGGCACCGCCGCACGACCGTCGCGCTCACGCTGGGCGCAGATGCACGACGTCTCCCGCTCCCACCGGTTCTCGCGCGCCCTCCTCCGTGGCGATGACCAACCGCCCGTCGCCGTCCACCGCCACTGCTCGTCCCACCAGGGCCCGGTCTCCCGGCAGCTCCGCCCGCACCAGCCGGCCGAGCGTGGCACACCCGGCCGCGTAGACGTCGTGCACCCCACTGGCGCCGGGGTCGCCGCCAGCCGCCCGCCATCGCCCGTACCAGTCCTCCAGCGACCGCAGCACGGCCCGCAGCAGCGGATCCCGGTCCGTGCCCACCGCCCCGGCCAGCGCCAGCGAGCCTGCCAGCGGCACGGGCAGTTCCTCCGTGCGCAGCGTGACGTTGACGCCGACGCCCACCACCACGCCGTCCTCGCCCGCCCGCTCGGCCAGGATGCCCCCCGCCTTGCGTTCCTCCCCGCCCACGGTCACCAGCAAGTCGTTCGGCCACTTCAGTGCCGTATCGACGCCCGCTGCCCGGGACAGTCCGGTCGCCACCGCCACGCCCGTCAACAGCGGCAGCCAGCCCCAGCGGGCCACCGGCACCTCGGTGGGTTTCAGCAGCACGGAGAAGAAGAGGCCGGACCGCGGCGGTGCCGTCCACCGGCGATCCAGGCGGCCCCGGCCCTGCGTCTGCTCCTCCGCCACCAGCACCGCTCCCTCCGCGGCCCGGCCGGCCGCCGCGCGCGCCACCAGGTCGTTGTTGGTGGAGCCGGTGCGCTGGACCACCTCGATCCCGGACCACAGCCCTCCCTCGCGCACCAGAGCCCGCCGGAGCGCTGCCGCGTTCAGCGGTGGACGGTCGAGGTCGGACCAGCGGCTGCCGTTGTCGTCTGCTGCATCTCGGGGCGTCATGCAAGCCACCCTAGGTGTGGTAAACGACGCAGTGCTGATCGATAGGCCCGCCACTACTCTACGGATGAGTAACCGTCCCCCCTTTTGAGCAGGCAGGGAGCCGCATCCCGATGTCCGAGCCGGAAGAGCGTCAAGAGATCCAAGGGATCGACATTCACACCACCGCGGGCAAGCTCGCGGACCTCCAGCGGCGCGTCGACGAAGCGACGCACGCCGGCTCGGCACGCGCCGTCGAGAAGCAGCACTCCAAGGGCAAACTGACGGCCCGCGAGAGGATCGAACTCCTACTCGACGAAGGCTCGTTCGTCGAGCTGGACGAGTTCGCTCGGCACCGCTCCACCAACTTCGGGCTGGAGCGCAACCGCCCGTACGGGGACGGGGTCGTCTCCGGGTACGGAACCGTCGACGGACGGCCCGTGGCCGTGTTCTCGCAGGACTTCACCGTCTTCGGCGGCGCGCTCGGCGAGGTCTACGGCCAGAAGATCGTGAAGGTCATGGACTTCGCGCTGAAGACCGGCTGCCCCGTCATCGGCATCAACGACTCGGGCGGCGCCCGCATCCAGGAAGGCGTGGCCTCCCTGGGCGCCTACGGCGAGATCTTCCGCCGCAACACCCACGCCTCCGGTGTGATCCCCCAGATCAGCCTGGTCGTGGGCCCCTGCGCGGGCGGTGCGGTGTACTCCCCGGCCATCACCGACTTCACGGTCATGGTCGACCAGACCTCGCACATGTTCATCACCGGCCCGGACGTCATCAAGACCGTCACCGGCGAGGACGTGGGCTTCGAGGAGCTGGGCGGCGCCCGGACCCACAACACGGCCTCCGGTGTGGCCCACCACATGGCCGGGGACGAGAAGGACGCCATCGAGTACGTCAAGCAGCTGCTGTCGTACCTGCCGTCCAACAACCTCTCCGAGGCGCCGGCCTTCCCGGAGGAGGCGGACCTCGCCGTCAACGACGAGGACCGAGAGCTGGACACCGTCGTGCCGGACAGCGCGAACCAGCCGTACGACATGCACACGGTGATCGAACACGTCCTGGACGACGCCGAGTTCTTCGAGACGCAGGCCCTGTTCGCACCGAATATCCTGACCGGTTTCGGCCGGGTCGAGGGCCACCCGGTGGGCGTGGTCGCCAACCAGCCGATGCAGTTCGCCGGCTGCCTCGACATCGACGCGTCGGAGAAGGCCGCGCGGTTCGTACGCACCTGCGACGCCTTCAACATCCCGGTGCTGACCTTCGTGGACGTGCCGGGCTTCCTGCCGGGTGTCGACCAGGAGCACACCGGCATCATCCGGCGCGGAGCCAAACTGATCTACGCCTACGCCGAGGCCACCGTCCCACTGATCACCGTGATCACTCGGAAGGCCTTCGGTGGCGCCTACGACGTCATGGGTTCCAAGCACCTGGGCGCCGACCTCAACCTGGCCTGGCCGACCGCCCAGATCGCCGTCATGGGTGCCCAGGGCGCGGTCAACATCCTGCACCGGCGCACCATCGCCGAGGCGGCGGGGAAGGACGACGCCGCCGAGGCCACCCGTGCCCGGCTCATCCAGGAGTACGAGGACGCACTCCTCAACCCCTACGTCGCGGCCGAGCGCGGCTACGTCGACGCGGTGATCATGCCGTCCGACACCCGCGGCCACATCGTCCGCGGCCTGCGTCAGCTGCGCTCGAAGCGGGAATCCCTGCCTCCGAAGAAGCACGGCAACATTCCCCTCTAGCCCTGTCGGACCCAGTCCCGGCCGATCGATAGGAAGCCGTCATGACGATCAAGGTCGTACGAGGCAATCCGACCCCGGAGGAGCTGGCCGCCGCCCTGGCGGTGGTCCGCGCACGCGCCGCGGTGGCAGCAGCCCTGCCGCCCGGCGCGCAGGGCCCGCGAGACGCGTGGTCCGACCCGGCCCGAATCGCCTCCGCCCATCTGCCCATGCCGGGCCCGGCGTCCTGGACCCGCACCTACTGGCCCAGCTGAGCGCGCCGTCCCCGGGTACCGGGGAGTCAGCCCGGAGGCTCGACGCCGGGCGGCAACTTGAGTACCCGTACTCAGGCGCCGTCCGGCACCACGGCCGCACGCTGGTGGAATGCTGTGGTCCGACCCGGAGAACGAGCCGTCCCCGGAACTGCGCGACGCGCAGAGAATGCTGCGGCGGCTCGGCTTCCTCATGGCCCTGGCCATGGTCCTGATCATGATCGTGATCGGTCTGAGGTGAGTCCTGCGCCACCACGCGACTAACCTGACGGCATGACTGCCAAGCGCCGCAGGCGACTCGTGCTCGCCTCCCAGTCCCCCGCTCGGCTCGGCCTGCTCCGGCAGGCAGGCCTCGCGCCCGAGGTGATCGTGAGCGGAGTCGACGAGGACGCCATCACTGCCCCCACCCCGGCCGAGCTGGCACTCGCCCTCGCCGAGGCGAAGGCTTCGGTCGTGGCGGCGAAGCCGGAGGTGCAGGGTGCCCTGGTGATCGGCTGCGACTCGGTGCTGGAGTTGGACGGGCAAGCGCTCGGCAAGCCCGCCGACGCCGAGGAGGCCACCGCCCGCTGGAAGGCGATGCGCGGACGGGCGGGGACCCTCCAGACGGGGCACTGCGTCTGGGACACCGAGAGCAAGCGCTTCGTGTCGGGAATCGCCTCCACCGTCGTCCGTTTCGGCGAGCCGAGCGACGAGGAGATCGCCGCGTACGTCGCCTCCAGCGAGCCGCTCTACGTCGCCGGTGCCTTCACCCTGGACGGCCGTTCGGCACCGTTCATCGAGGGCATTGACGGCGACCACGGCAATGTGATCGGCATCAGCCTGCCCCTGGTGCGCAAACTCCTCGCAGAACTGGGTGTGGGCATCACGGAGTTGTGGACACCGGCGGGATGACCCCGGCGGGGACGAGCCCCGCTCCCTCGCCGTCGTCCCGCTGCTCGCCGGCACGGTCCTCCGCCGGCTGCCCACCTTCGTCCAGCCGTCCGCCGGAGCGCCCCTCGGGCCCCCGGTCCCCGGGTGCGTCGGCGCCACGTGCCGGGAGGGCGGACCGGCCCGGCCCAGCCGTCGGCCCGGCCTCGGTCAGCGGGCCGCCACCCGCTCCGGCACCACCGCCAAGAGCCGCCGCCTCCGGGCCGTCCGCGCGGTCGTAGGTCATCAGCAGCAGGACGATCAGTCCGAGGACCACCACCAGGAACAGGAACGCCGTCCAGCCGACCAGACCCCAGGCGAACGCGCCCAACATGCCGTGCACCACGGCCGCGCTGATCAGCAAGACACGGCCGAGGCCGGCTGGGGGACGGTTGCGGATGGCGACCAGCAGCGCCACCAGGGCGCACAGCGCGAAGTAGAGGCCGAAGACGACCGCGCCGATCTTCGCGGACCTCGACATGACGTCGGGGTCGAAACCGGCCATGGACATCTTCTGCCGGTCGATGACCACACCGAGGAACCAGTTCAGCGCCGCGACGCCGAGCGCCTCGGCGAGGAGGACGACCGCCACCACCCACGCCACCGGTCTGCGCACCACCGGTTCTCACCCACTCCCCAGCCAGTGATCGTCACCCAGGTGCGCGCCCGTCGTCCGACGCCCCCCGAGGGGCCCTTCGGACCGCGGCGCCTTCTTTGGTCACCGCGAACGCTACTAACGGGTAAACCTGGGGACAAGGGTTCACGCAGCAGCAAAGAATCATTGGGCCATTCGTAGGGACTCGACAAAGAAACGGAGTGGGCCGCAGCACGCCACCACAGAGACCTTGACCACACGAGAGGGCTAGGGTTTCCCGGAGGAGTCCTGCGTACCCAGGTGCGACAAGGACCTCCACGGGTCGAGCGAGCCTCGAATCACGCTCCGTGTGGGCAAGCTCACCATTGGGGACGGGTCGAAGTGCCGTGTCGGCAGTCCCTAAACTCGGCTTGTTTCAAGGAGGGAGCCTCAATCGTGCGCAAGGTGCTCATCGCCAACCGTGGCGAAATCGCTGTCCGGGTGGCCCGGGCCTGCCGGGACGCCGGGATCGCGAGCGTGGCCGTGTATGCGGACCCGGACCGGGACGCTCTGCATGTCCGGGCCGCGGATGAGGCGTTCGCCCTGGGCGGTGACACTCCGGCCACCAGCTACCTGGACATCGACAAGGTACTGAACGCGGCACGCGAGTCCGGCGCGGACGCCGTCCACCCCGGCTACGGTTTCCTCTCGGAGAACGCCGACTTCGCGCAGGCCGTCCTGGACGCGGACCTGATCTGGATCGGCCCGCCCCCGCACGCCATCCGCGACCTGGGCGACAAGGTCGCCGCCCGGCACATCGCCCAGCGTGCCGGCGCCCCTCTGGTCGCCGGCACCCCCGACCCGGTCAGCGGCGCCGACGAGGTCGTCGCCTTCGCCGAACAGCACGGCCTGCCCATCGCCATCAAGGCCGCCTTCGGCGGTGGCGGCCGCGGGCTGAAGGTCGCCCGCACCCTGGAAGAAGTCCCGGAACTCTACGAGTCCGCCGTCCGCGAGGCGGTCGCCGCCTTCGGCCGCGGCGAATGCTTCGTCGAGCGCTACCTCGACCGCCCCCGGCACGTGGAAACCCAGTGCCTGGCCGACAAACACGGCAACGTGGTCGTCGTCTCCACCCGTGACTGCTCCCTGCAGCGCCGCCACCAGAAGCTCGTCGAGGAGGCCCCCGCCCCCTTCCTCACCGGCGAACAGACCGCCGAGCTCTACCGCGCTTCGAAGGCCATCCTCAAGGAAGCCCGCTACGAAGGTGCCGGCACCTGCGAGTTCCTCGTCGGCCAGGACGGCACCATCTCCTTCCTGGAGGTCAACACCCGCCTCCAGGTCGAACACCCGGTCACCGAGGAAGTCGCCGGCATCGACCTGGTCCGCGAGATGTTCCGCATCGCCGACGGCGAGGAACTCGGTTACGACGACCCGCCCCTGCGCGGCCACTCCTTCGAGTTCCGCATCAACGGCGAGGACCCCGGCCGCAACTTCCTGCCCGCCCCTGGCACCGTCACCACCTTCCACGCGCCCTCCGGCCCCGGCATCCGCCTGGACGCCGGAGTGGAATCCGGCTCGGTCATCGGCCCCGCCTGGGACTCCCTGCTCGCCAAACTGATCGTGACCGGCCGCACCCGAGAGGAAGCCCTCCAGCGAGCCGCCCGTGCGCTCAACGAGTTCCACGTCGAGGGCATGGCCACCGCGATCCCCTTCCACCGCGCCGTCGTCAAGGACCCCGCCTTCGCCCCCGAACTGACCGGCACCAGCGATCCCTTCACCGTCCACACCCGCTGGATCGAGACCGAGTTCACCAACGACATCAAACCCTTCACCGCCCCCGCCGACACCGAAGCGGAGGAGGACGCCACCAGCCGTGAGACCGTGGTCGTCGAGGTCGGCGGCAAGCGTCTGGAAGTCTCCCTTCCCGCCTCGCTCGGCATGTCTCTGGCCCGCACCGGCCTCGCGGCAGGCGCCAAACCCAAGCGCCGCGCGGCTAAGAAGTCCGGCCCCGTCGCCTCCGGCGACACCCTCGCCTCACCCATGCAGGGCACCATCGTCAAGATCGCCGTCGAGGAGGGCCAGGAAGTCAAGGAAGGCGACCTGGTCGTCGTCCTGGAAGCCATGAAGATGGAACAGCCCCTCAACGCGCACAAGGCGGGCACCATCAAGGGACTCAACACCGAGGTCGGCGCCTCCATCACCTCAGGCGCCGCGATCTGCGAGATCAAGGACTGACGGCAGGAGTCCGAGTGCCGCCCGGTGGACCAGCTGGTCTGGTCCACCGGGCGTTTCCGGTTCCGGTGCGCTCCGGCAAGGGCGCACGCCGTGCCGGTGCGCGGCTCCGCGGCCCGAGCACAGGCGACCACCTGCCGTCCGCGCCTCCGTGCTCCTCGCCCGCGCGACGGCTGTGAGCCGCACGGGAAGAGGCCTCTTCGCCCTCAACGCCGCCGGAGGTCGGCGACACGCCCCCGCTCGGCCCCGGCGGGCTGTTCCCCCAGCACGGAAGCCGTACGCAGTGCGCCCCCGGGCGCCTGCCCGCGCCGAGGCCCGGGCAGGCCCCGCTGCTGGCGCGCCGCCGGCACCGGTTCGCCCCTCTGGTTCCCGCTCCCCCCGGCCACGGCGATCTGCACCCCTTGATCGGCAAGAGCCTGCAGCTCCGTTGCGGCACGGTCATCGTGGGCCAGGGGCTCGTCGGTGACCAGGCGGGTGATGAGGTCCGTGGGCACGGTCTGGAACATCGTGTCCGTGCCCAGCTTGGTGTGGTCGGCGAGGACCACCACCTCCGCGGCGGCCTGCACCAGGGCCCGGTCGACGGACGCGGAGAGCATGTTGGACGTGGACAGCCCGCGCTCGGCGGTGAGCCCGCTCCCGGAGAGGAAGGCCTTGGACACGCGCAGCCCTTGCAGGGACTGCTCGGCGCCGGAACCGACGAGGGCGTAGTTGGAGCCCCGCAGGGTGCCACCGGTCATCACGACCTCCACCCGGTTGGCATGGGCCAACGCCTGTGCCACCAGCAGGGAGTTGGTGACGACGGTCAGTCCGGGCACCCTCGCGAGCCGACGGGCCAGCTCCTGCGTGGTGGTACCCGCACCGACCACGATGGCCTCGCCTTCTTCGACGAGACCCGCGGCGAGGTCGGCGATGGCCGTCTTCTCGGCGGTCGCGAGATGCGACTTCTGTGGGAAACCGGACTCCCGGGTGAATCCGCCCGGCAGTACCGCACCGCCGTGCCGGCGGTCAAGGAGTCCTTCTGCCTCCAGTGCGCGCACGTCCCGTCGTACGGTCACTTCGGAGGTCTGGACGACGCGGGCGAGTTCACGGAGCGACACGGCCCCGTTCGCTCGCACCATTTCGAGGATCAATTGGCGACGTTCAGCAGCGAACACGAAACTGACAGTAACCCCAGCGACCGAGTGCTTTCAGCGGTTTGCGCTGAATAACAGAAGTTGTTCGCATGGCGGAGTGGGAAGTGGTATAGGACCCGCCCACCCCGACTATGCCGGGCGCACACCCGACGCCCCCCGGTGACCAGCGGGAAGTCGGACGGACGGTCAGCCTTCGCCGCTTGTCTTACGCGTGTGCAGCTGCCGGGCGACCTCTGCGATCGACCCCGAAAGGGAGGGGTACACCGTGAATGCGTTCGCGATCTGTTCGACGGTCAGATTGTTGTCGACGGCGATCGAGATGGGATGGATCAGTTCCGAGGCGCGCGGCGCCACGACCACACCACCGACGACGATGCCCGTGCCGGGCCGGCAGAAGATCTTCACGAAACCGTCTCTGATGCCCTGCATCTTGGCACGCGGGTTGCGTAGCAGGGGCAGCTTGACGGCCTTGGCGTCGATCTTGCCCGCGTCCACGTCCGCCTGGGTGTAGCCGACGGTGGCGATCTCGGGGTCGGTGAAGACGTTGGACGACACGGTCTTCAGGTCGAGCGGGGCCACCGTCTCGCCGAGGAAGTGGTACATGGCGATGCGTCCCTGCATGGCGGCGACCGAAGCGAGGGCGAACACACCGGTCACGTCGCCGGCCGCGTACACGCCCGGTGCCGTCGTCCGCGAGACCTTGTCGGTCCAGATGTGCCCTGACTCGCGCAGCTTGACCCCGGCCTCCTCCAGACCCAGCCCGACGCTGTTGGGAACGGCGCCGACGGCCATCAGGCAGTGCGAGCCGGTGATGACGCGCCCGTCGGCCAGGGTGACCTCCACCCGGTCGCCGACCCGCTTGGCGGACTGCGCGCGGGAACGGGCCATGACGTTCATGCCGCGACGGCGGAAGACGTCCTCCAGCACGGCGGCGGCGTCCGGGTCCTCGCCCGGCAGCACGCGGTCGCGCGAGGAGACCAGGGTGACTCTGGACCCCAGAGCCTGATAGGCGCCGGCGAACTCGGCACCGGTCACACCGGAACCGACCACGATCAGCTCTTCCGGCAGCTCGGTGAGGTCGTAGACCTGGGTCCAGTTGAGGATGCGCTCGCCGTCCGGCTGGGCGTCGGGCAACTCGCGCGGGTGGCCGCCGGTGGCGATGAGGACGGCGTCGGCGGTGAGGGTCTCCTCGGTGCCGTCGGCGGCGCTGACGACGACCTTCCGTGACCCGTCGAGTGCCTGCATGCCGTCCAGCCGCCCGCGTCCGCGCATGACCCGGGCGCCGGCGCGCGTCACGGACGCGGTGATGTCGTGCGACTGGGCGAGCGCCAGGCGCTTGACCCGCCGGTTGACCTTTCCCAGGTCCACGCCCACTACCCGGGCCGACTGCTCCAACGGCGGGGTGTCGTCGGCGACGATGATCCCCAGCTCCTGGTAGGAGGAGTCGAAGTTGGTCATCACCTCGGCCGTGGCGATGAGCGTCTTCGACGGCACGCAGTCGGTCAGTACCGACGCTCCGCCCAGACCGTCGCAGTCGACGACGGTCACCTCCGCGCCGAGCTGGGCGGCCACCAGCGCCGCTTCATATCCGCCGGGTCCGCCACCGATGATCACGATCCGAGTCACGTACTCCATTGTCCCGCACGTCCCGAGGTGCTGATGCCCGGGGGCGCACGACGGCCCCCGCCCGCCGGAACGAGTTCCCCCCTGAGGTGGGAACACGTCTTCCGGGGACGGAAGTGTCACGGGTTTTGGCTGCCGTACCCTCTCTCCATGTCGCTCTATGCCGCGTACGCCGGCAACCTCGACGCGCGCCTGATGTCGCGCCGCGCTCCGCACTCCCCGCTGCGCGCCACCGGCTGGCTGAACGACTGGCGGCTGACCTTCGGCGGCGAGCAACTGGGCTGGGAGGGGGCGCTGGCGACGATCGTCGAGGATCCGCTGGCGCAGGTCTTCGTCGGCCTCTACGACATCGCACCCCTGGACGAGGAGTCGCTCGACCGGTGGGAGGGCGTGGGCCTCGGCATCTACCGCCGCGTGCGCGTGCGCGTGCACACCCTGGACGGCGAGGAGTCCGCCTGGACCTACGTCCTCAACGGCTACGAGGGCGGTCTGCCGTCGGCGCGCTACCTGGGCGAGATCGCCGACGCGGCAGAATCCGCCGGGGCGCCCCACGACTATGTGATGGAACTCCGCAAGCGTCCCTGCTAGCCAACCCCTCTGCGGCTTTCCCACACATTCGCCCCCTCTTTGTGGAAAACAACAAGACAACGAACGCAATCCAGTGACGTCTGTCATCTACGCGCGTAGGCGAAGACCGGTTACCCTCGTCGGCGTGAACGCATCTCTTCTTCCGGACGACATCCAGGGCGATCCCTACGCCGCCGCCGACGCCGCCGCCACGCGCCTGCGCGCACTCACCGGCGCCGAGACCCACGACGTCGCCCTCGTGATGGGCTCCGGCTGGGCTCCGGCCGTCGACGCCCTGGGCGCACCCGACACCGAGTTCCAGGTCACCGAGCTGCCCGGCTTCCCGCCGCCGGCCGTCGAGGGGCACGGCGGCAAGATCCGCTCGTACTCCTTCGGTGACAAGCGCGCGCTGGTGTTCCTGGGTCGCACGCACTACTACGAGGGCCGCGGCGTCGCCGCCGTCGCCCATGGCGTGCGCACCGCCGTGGCCGCCGGCTGCAAGACCGTGGTGCTCACCAACGGCTGCGGCGGCCTGCGCGAGGGCATGCGCCCCGGTCAGCCGGTGCTGATCAGCGACCACATCAACCTGACGGCGACCTCGCCGATCGTCGGCGCCAACTTCGTCGACCTGACGGACCTGTACTCGCCCCGCCTGCGCGCCCTGTGCAAGGAGGTCGACCCCTCCCTGGAGGAGGGCGTCTACGCGCAGTTCCCCGGCCCGCACTACGAGACCCCGGCCGAGATCCGCATGGCCCGTGTCATCGGTGCGGACCTGGTGGGCATGTCCACGGTGCTGGAGGCCATCGCCGCGCGCGAGGCGGGCGCCGAGGTGCTCGGCATTTCCCTGGTCACCAATCTGGCCGCGGGCATGACCGGCGAACCCCTCAACCACGAGGAGGTCCTCCAGGCGGGCCGTGACTCGGCAGCCCGCATGGGTCAGCTGCTGGCCCAGGTACTGGGTCGGATCTAGCAGGGTCCAGGCGGACCCGCCGGAGACAGCGACCAGCACAGGGTCCGCAGCGGACGGCCACCGGCGGACGCTGCTGCACGGGCGAGCGCGGGCACGCCCGGCCGGTGCCACAACCGCCACCGACGTGGCCCCGGCATCGGGCGGCTGGGGGCGCAGGGTGCGCCGCCAGTGGCCGCGGGTGCTGTTGCGGCACTACGCGAACAACACAGACAACGCAGACAACGCGAACAACGCAGATAACGCAGATAACGCAGACAAAGCGGATGGCCGGGTACGGGGGAGCCGCGAGCGGGCCACAGACGCTGACGGCGGCGGCAAGGGCGTTCCCGTGGGCTCTCCTCCCGGCCGACCGGGTCGGGCGGCGAGCGGCCGGGCAGAACAGGAGTCCGGGGGCGAAGACTCCGGACGACCAGGCAAACACAGGAGAGGTTGATCCCAGGTGCACGACGATCTCATCGCCCGGGCCAAGGCATGGCTCGCCGAAGACCCCGACGCGGAGACCCGTGACGAACTCGCCAAGCTGATCGACGCCGGCGACGTCGACGAGCTGTCGGCACGCTTCAGCGGCACCCTCCAGTTCGGCACGGCCGGTTTGCGGGGCGAACTGGGCGCTGGCCCCCTGCGCATGAACCGTTCCGTCGTCATCCGCGCCGCGGCCGGCCTCGCCGCGTACCTCAAGAAGAAGGGGCAGACCGACGGAGTCGTCGTCATCGGCTACGACGCCCGCCACAAGTCGGCCGACTTCGCCTGGGACACCGCCGCCGTGATGGCCGGCGCCGGTCTGCGCGCGGCCGTGCTGCCGCGCCCCCTGCCCACCCCCGTGCTGGCCTTCGCCATAAGGCACCTGGGCGCGGTGGCGGGCGTGGAGGTCACCGCCAGTCACAACCCGCCCCGGGATAACGGCTACAAGGTGTACCTCGGCGACGGCTCGCAGATCGTGCCGCCCGCCGACGCGGAGATCGCCGCCGAGATCGAGGCGATCGCCTCCCTGAACGACGTGCCCCGCCCCGTCCTGGGGTCCCCCCGGTGGAGCGACACCGAGAGCGGAGGAGGCTGGGAGACCCTGGACGACGCGGTACTCGACGCCTATCTGGCCCGTACGGACGCTGTCGTGGCCGATGGCTCCCCGCGCACCGCACGGACCGTCTACACGGCCATGCACGGCGTAGGCAAGGACGTCCTGCTCGCCGCGTTCGCCCGGGCAGGCTTTCCCGAGCCGGTGCTGGTCGCCGAGCAGGCCGAACCCGACCCGGACTTCCCGACGGTCGCCTTCCCCAACCCGGAGGAGCCGGGGGCGATGGACCTGGCGTTCGCGCAGGCCCGCGCCACCGCCCCGGACCTGGTCATCGCCAACGACCCCGACGCGGACCGCTGTGCGGTTGCCGTGCGGAACGGGGACGACTGGCGGATGCTGCGCGGCGACGAGGTCGGCTCGCTGCTCGCCGCCCACCTGGTCCGCCGTGGCGTGACCGGGACCTTCGCCGAGTCGATCGTCTCCTCGTCGCTGCTCGGCCGGATCGCCGAGAAGGCGGGACTGCCCTTCGAGGAGACGCTCACCGGCTTCAAGTGGATCGCCCGCGTGGACGGCCTGCGCTACGGCTATGAGGAGGCCCTCGGCTACTGCGTGGACCCGGAGGGCGTGCGCGACAAGGACGGCATCACCGCCGCACTGCTGATCACCGAGCTGGCGTCGGTGCTGAAGGAGGAGGGCCGTACCCTCCTCGACCTGCTCGACGACCTCGCCGTGGAGCACGGCCTGCACGCCACCGACCAGCTTTCGGTCCGGGTGCAGGACCTGTCACTGATCGCGGACGCGATGCGCCGCCT
The DNA here is from genome assembly GCF_000802245.2 of Streptomyces pluripotens. Lineage (NCBI taxonomy): Bacteria > Bacillati > Actinomycetota > Actinomycetes > Kitasatosporales > Streptomycetaceae > Streptomyces > Streptomyces pluripotens. The sequence goes on along the minus strand of NZ_CP021080.1, from coordinate 4,591,747 downwards.
GCGCGAACAGCCCCCGACCGAGCTGGCCGGCCTGCCCATCACCCGCGCGGAGGACTTGTCCCGGGGCACGGACACGCTGCCGCCCACGGACGGCCTGCGGTACACCCTCGACGGCGCCCGCGTCGTCGTACGTCCGAGCGGCACCGAGCCCAAACTGAAGTGCTACCTGGAGGTCGTCGTGCCGGTTTCCGCGCACGCCGAGCTGCCCGCCGCCCGTGCTCGCGCGACCGAACTGCTGACGGCCGTCAAGCGCGACCTCTCGGCAGCCGCCGGCATCTGACACTCGGTCGGGGTGTCAGATGGCGGCGGCCTAAACACCCCGACCCGTCCTGTAGGGGCCCAAGGAGCGGGCACGCCCCCGCCGGGCCGCTCGGGCCCGGCGGGCGCCCGGGCGATCCGCCCCTCAGCCCACCGCCAGCAGGACTGCCAACAGCACAGCGCCGACCACCGTCGGCGCAACCACTTCATAGGCCCAGCGGACCGTCGTCCCGCCCTGCGCCGTCTCCGCCCCCGCGCGCTGTTCCAGGAGTTCACGCAGGTCGTACATGGCCTGGTCGGTGTGCGCCCGGGCGGGCACGGGCACGGTGCCGCGCGGGGCGAGGCCGTCTGGGGTGCGCCCGCCGCCCCGGGCGGCGTCCGACGCCGCCCGCTCCTGGCGGCGTGCCGCCTTGTTGCGGGCGCGCGGGGAGACAGGGATGGCCCACAGCTGGTACTTGGTGCCGGACTTGGCGACGACCTCGTTGGTGTAGCTGGAGCGCAGCGCCGCTACTTCGCCCCAGGGCAGGGTGATCACCCGGAAGGGGTTGCGGATGCGCAACCGGTCGTCGTTCGCAAAGACCGCCGGGCGCAGCGTGAAGCCGACCACCAGCGGGATGACCAGGATCATCCCGGCGAGCGCCAGCCATGGCGCACGGCCGTGGGCGCTGAACAGCGCGTCCAGGCCCAGCCAGCCGACGATCGCGAGCAGCAGCACGCCGGCCAGGAGTGCCAGGGGCGAGCGGTAGATCCGGTCTTTGGCGAGGGGTGCCGGGGGCCGTGGCGCGGGTGACTGATGGTCCGGGGTGGTCATGGCCCCGATTCTGCACGACACCGGTACCGATGCCCCCACACGCCCCTGGCCCGGCGCTCATCCGTGATCTCGGTATGAGGGATGAGCACCTTCTGGCACTCGGGGCTGTACAGCCGCTACGCGCGTAGATATGCTCGTCTGGTGACCATGCCCACTACCGCACCCACAGCATCCTCGCCCCCTGCTAAGCGCGTGGGCGGGACCCCCATCGCCGACGTCACCGCGTCCAACAGCACGCTGCGCCGTTTCCTGCACGGACTGCCCGGCGTCGACGCGGTCGGCCTGGAGGCGCGCGCCGCGTCTCTGGGCACCCGTTCCATCAAGACCACCGCGAAGGCGTACGCCATCGACCTCGCCATCTCGATGGTCGACCTGACGACGCTGGAAGGCGCGGACACCCCGGGCAAGGTCCGGGCCCTCGGCGCCAAGGCGGCCCACCCCGACCCCACGGACCGTGCGACCCCGACGACGGCCGCGGTCTGCGTCTACCCCGACATGGTGGCCGTCGCCAAGCAGGCCGTCGCCGGCAGCGGCGTGAAGGTCGCCTCCGTCGCCACGGCCTTCCCGGCCGGCCGCGTCGCCCTGGACGTGAAGCTGGCCGACGTCCGCGAGGCCGTCGACGCCGGTGCCGACGAGATCGACATGGTCATCGACCGGGGCGCGTTCCTCTCCGGTAAATACCTGAAGGTGTACGACGAGATCGTCGCCGTCAAGGAGGCCTGTGGGGACGCCCGGCTGAAGGTCATCTTCGAGACCGGAGAGCTGTCGACGTACGACAACATCCGGCGGGCGAGCTGGCTGGGCATGCTGGCGGGCGCCGACTTCATCAAGACGTCCACCGGCAAGGTCGCCGTCAACGCGACCCCCGCGAACACCCTCCTCATGCTGGAGGCGGTGCGCGATTTCCGCGCCCAGACCGGCGTCCAGGTCGGTGTGAAGCCCGCCGGCGGCATCCGGACCAGCAAGGACGCGATCAAGTTCCTCGTCCTGGTCAACGAGACCGTCGGCGAGGACTGGCTGGACAACCACTGGTTCCGCTTCGGCGCCTCCTCGCTCCTGAACGATCTGCTGATGCAGCGCCAGAAGCTGGCCACCGGCCGCTACTCCGGCCCCGACTACGTGACGGTGGACTGATCCATCATGGCTTTTGAGTACGCACCCGCACCCGAGTCCCGCGCGGTCGTCGACATCGCACCCTCGTACGGCCTCTTCATCGATGGCGAGTTCGCCGAAGCCGCGGATGGCAAGGTCTTCAAGACAGTCAGCCCCAGCACGGAGGAAGTGCTGTCGGAAGTCGCCCGGGCCGGCGCCGAGGACGTCGACCGTGCGGTGAAGACCGCCCGCAAGGCCTTCGAGAAGTGGTCCGCGCTGCCCGGCTCGGAGCGCGCGAAGTACCTGTTCCGCATCGCGCGGATCATCCAGGAGCGCTCCCGCGAGCTCGCCGTCCTCGAAACCCTCGACAACGGCAAGCCGATCAGGGAGACGAGGGACGCCGACCTGCCCTTGGTGGCCGCGCACTTCTTCTACTACGCGGGCTGGGCCGACAAGCTCGGCCACGCCGGGTTCGGCCCGGACCCGCGTCCGCTGGGTGTGGCCGGCCAGGTCATCCCCTGGAACTTCCCCCTGCTGATGCTGGCGTGGAAGATCGCCCCGGCGCTCGCGGCCGGCAACACGGTCGTCTTGAAGCCGGCCGAGACAACCCCGCTCTCGGCGCTGTTCTTCGCCGACATCTGCCGCCAGGCGGGCCTGCCCAAGGGTGTTGTCAACATCATCCCGGGCTACGGTGACGCGGGCGCCGCACTCGTCGCGCACCCGGACGTCGACAAGGTCGCCTTCACCGGCTCCACGGGCGTCGGCAAGGAGATCGCGCGGACCGTCGCGGGCACCCGCAAGAAGCTCACCCTCGAACTGGGCGGCAAGGGCGCCAACATCGTCTTCGACGACGCCCCGGTCGACCAGGCCGTCGAGGGCATCGTGAACGGCATCTTCTTCAACCAGGGCCAGGTCTGCTGCGCGGGCTCCCGCCTCCTGGTCCAGGAGTCGGTCCACGACGAACTGCTGCACTCGCTCAAGCGCCGTCTGTCGACCCTGCGCCTCGGCGACCCGCTGGACAAGAACACCGACATCGGCGCCATCAACTCCGCCGAGCAACTGGCCCGGATCACCGCGCTCGCCGAGCGGGGCGAGGCGGAGGGCGCCGAGCGCTGGTCCCCGACCTGTGAACTCCCCGAAAGCGGCTTCTGGTTCGCCCCGACGCTCTTCACGAACGTCAGCCAGGCGCACACCGTCGCACGCGACGAGATCTTCGGCCCGGTGCTGTCGGTCCTCACCTTCCGCACACCGGACGAGGCGGTCGCCAAGGCGAACAACACGCCGTACGGCCTGTCGGCGGGCATCTGGACCGAGAAGGGTTCCCGGATCCTGGCCGTCGCCAACAAGCTGCGCGCCGGTGTCGTCTGGTCCAACACGTTCAACAAGTTCGACCCGACCTCGCCGTTCGGCGGTTACAAGGAGTCGGGCTTCGGCCGCGAGGGCGGCCGCCACGGCCTGGAGGCGTACCTCGATGTCTGATGCACGACTGTCGGTGTTCAAGACCTACAAGCTGTACGTCGGCGGGAAGTTCCCGCGTTCCGAGAGCGGCCGGGTGTACGAGGTGACCGACTCGAAGGGCAAGTGGCTGGCCAACGCTCCCCTGGCCTCCCGCAAGGACGCCCGTGACGCGGTCGTGGCCGCGCGCAAGGCGTTCGGCGGGTGGTCCGGTGCGACCGCATACAACCGTGGCCAGGTCCTCTACCGCGTTGCGGAGATGCTGGAGGGCCGCCGGGACCAGTTCGTCCGGGAGGTCTCGGAGGCGGAGGGCCTGTCGAAGTCGAAGGCGACCGCCGTCGTGGACGCCACCATCGACCGCTGGGTCTGGTACGCGGGCTGGACCGACAAGATCGCCCAGGTGGTCGGCGGCGCCAACCCGGTCGCGGGCCCGTTCTTCAACCTCTCCTCCCCGGAGCCGACGGGTGTGGTGGCCGTCGTCGCCCCCCAGGAGTCATCGTTCCTGGGCCTGGTGTCGGTGCTCGCCCCGGTGATCGCGACCGGTAACACGGCGGTGGTGATCGCCAGCGAGAAGTCCCCGCTCCCGGCGCTCTCCCTGGCCGAGGTCCTGGCCACCTCCGACGTCCCGGGTGGTGTCGTCAACATCCTGTCCGGCCGCACGGCGGAGATCGCGGCGCCGCTGGCCGCGCATCAGGACGTCAACGCGATCGACCTCGCGGGAGCCGACGAGGTGCTGGCGAAGGAGCTGGAGATCGCGGCGGCGGACAATCTCAAGCGCGTCCTGCGTCCCCAGCCCGTGGACTACTCCGGGACGCCCGGCACCGACCGTATGACGGCGTTCCTGGAGACCAAGACCGTCTGGCACCCGACGGGTTCGCTGGGCGCGTCGGGCTCGTCGTACTGACGGGCACCGCAGACCGGGAGGCGTGCCGCCCCTCCGTCCGGGGGTGGCACGCCTCCCGCCCTTCGACGTGCCGCACTCAGTGGGCGCCCAGCACCCCCGCCACCTGCCCGACGACCGGAACCGCGCCGAGCGACTGGGCCTCGGCGACCGGGCCGGTCAGCGCCTGCGTGGCGATCGGCTTGAAGTCCGCCAGCTGGGTACCCACCCCGTTGTCGAGGGGATCGACCCCGGTACCCGCCAGCGGATTCGGCTTGAGGCCGGCCACCGGGCCGGTGACATAACCGACGGTGCCGGTGAGAACCGCGAGGCCCGCCTGCGGGTCGACCTTGCCGAGCGAGGTGGGCCGCCACGGTACGTCCACCACGGGGACGGCCGGCTCTGCGTGCGCCGTCGCCGCGCCGGCTGCCAACGCCGCTCCGGCGGTCGCAACGGCGATCAGGGCGCGCTGCGCGGTGGGGTGCTGGGAGGAAGTGTGTCGGGCCATCGCCGGTGCCACCTTCTGGTGCGAAGGGTAAGGATGTCGACACGTAGGGTAGTTGAGGCGGGAGTCACGCTCAAAAGCCGACCCGCGGGGTCGGCAGCCCGCCGACCATGCGTCAAACTGGTGTTCCGTGAGCATTCATCCGCCGTCTCCCGCCCGCGTCGTGCTGCTGTGCGGCCCCTCGGGCTCGGGCAAGTCACTTGTCGCCGCCCGCTCCGGGCTTCCCGTGCTGCGCCTGGACGACTTCTACAAGGAAGGCGACGACCCGACCCTGCCGCTGGTGCGGGGGAGTTCGGACATCGACTGGGACCACCCGCAGTCCTGGGACGCGGACGTCGCGGTCGGTGCCATCACCCGACTGTGCTCCTCGGGCTCGGCGCCGGTTCCGGTGTACGACATCGCGCTCAGCGCCCGTACCGGCGAGGAGGTGCTGAGCATCGGCCGCACCCCGCTGTTCATCGCAGAGGGCATCTTCGCCGCGGAGATCGTGGAACGCCTCCGTGACCTCGGGGTACTGGCGGACGCCCTGTGCCTGTCGCGCGGCCCCGTCACCACGTTCCGGCGGCGCTTCGTGCGGGACTTGAGGGAAGGCCGCAAGTCGGTGCCGTTCCTGCTGCGACGCGGCTGGCGGTTGATGCGTGCCGAGCGGTCGATCGTCACCCGCCAGGTGGCCCTGGGCGCGCATCCCTGCGACCGGGACGAGGCGCTGGGCCGGCTGGCCGCAGCGGCGGCCAGCCGCCGGCTGCACCGACAGACCGCGGTGTGACCGGTGCACCGGAACGGAAACGGGACTGGCTGGGCCCCCGCCCACCAGTCCCGCTCCTCCTGCTCCCCCGTGTCCCCCGTGTCCCCCTGATTCCCCGTGGGCCCACCCCCCAGTGGACCCCCGTACCCCCCTGGGGTCACCCCCCAGTGACCCCCGTCCTTCAGGCGACCAGCTCGCCGAAGGCGCTCTCCTCGTCACGGCCGAAGCTGAGGACCTCGTCCTCGCGCAGCCGGCGGAGCGACCGCCAGATGCTGGACTTCACCGTGCCGACACTGATGCCGAGGATGTCCGCGATCTCCGGGTCCGTACGGCCCTCGTAGTAGCGCAGCACCAACATGGTGCGCTGCTGCTCCGGCAGCCGGGCCAGCGCCTGCCACAGGACCGCGCGCAGCTCGGTGCCGCGCATGGCGTCCGTCTCGCCAGGCGTCTCGGGCAGTTCCTCGGTCGGGTACTCGTTGAGCTTGCGGCGGCGCCAGGCGCTGATGTGCAGGTTCGTCATGGTGCGGCGGAGATATCCACCGACGGCCGCCTTGTCGGTGATCCGGTCCCACGCCCGGTACGTCGAGAACAGCGCGCTCTGCAGCAGGTCCTCGGCCTCGAAACGGTCACCGGTCAGGTGATAGGCGGTGGCGTACAGGGAGGCGCGGCGCTCTTGGACGTAGGCGGTGAACGCCGCTTCGGCGTCCGCGGTCTCCGTCCTCGAACGACGCTCCCCCGCGCCTTCCCTGTACGCGGTTCCCCCGTGCGTCTCCCCCGTACGCGCGTCAACCACCGACATGTAGGGCTGAAGCCCTTGCTGCGCAGGCGCGGTGTGTTGACGCCCGGCGCCGCGAGCGCACCCCCGCCCGCTCACGGCGCCGGACTTCTCGGAACCCCGGTGCACGTCGTGCAGACGCGTGACCACTGCGCTGGTGCTGATGCCGTGCAGCGTGTTCATCTCGCGCTCCCCGTCGTGGACTTCCGGTGCTTCGGTCTTGCCGGGCCAGTTCCAGCTCGCCGTCCGGCCCGTGTTCAAAAAGACTGCCGGGGCCACTTCATGGCCATGTCCGCCGACTGTCACAGACCTGTCACAGGGACCGCACCCAGGCGCTCCACAGGAAGCGCACAGTTGACGGAGGTAGGGAGGGGCCCCGTGCCGGCAGGTCGTCCGACACCCGTTCCATGGGTCAGAATGACCCCCGTGCCTTCCCTGTTGCTGATCGAGGACGACGACGCCATCCGGACGGCCCTGGAGCTCTCCCTGACGCGCCAGGGGCACCGGGTGGCCACCGCTGCCAGCGGAGAGGACGGTCTGAAGCTGCTGCGCGAGCAGCGGCCGGACCTGATCGTGCTGGACGTGATGCTGCCAGGCATCGACGGGTTCGAAGTGTGCCGGCGCATCCGGCGCACGGACCAGCTGCCGATCATTCTGCTGACCGCGCGCAGCGACGACATCGACGTGGTGGTCGGGCTGGAGTCCGGCGCCGACGATTATGTGGTCAAGCCGGTGCAGGGACGGGTGCTGGACGCCCGGATCCGGGCCGTGCTGCGGCGCGGGGAGCGCGAATCCAGCGACTCGGCGACCTTCGGCAACGTCGTCATCGACCGTTCGGCGATGACCGTGACGAAGAACGGCGAGGACCTTCAGCTGACCCCGACCGAACTCCGGCTGCTATTGGAGCTGAGTCGGCGGCCTGGTCAGGCGCTGTCCCGACAGCAACTGCTGCGGCTGGTGTGGGAGCACGACTACCTCGGTGACTCCCGCCTGGTGGACGCCTGCGTGCAACGGCTGCGCGCCAAGGTGGAGGACGTTCCGTCATCCCCGACGCTGATCCGTACCGTCCGTGGCGTCGGCTACCGGCTGGACGCCCCTCAGTGACCGATACACGAGGGGGGCTGCGCGGCTGGGCCGCGGGGCGCAGGGGGAGTCTGTCGCGGCTTCGGTTCACCAGCCTCAGGCTGCGGCTGGTCGTGGTCTTCGGGCTGGTCGCGCTCACCGCTGCGGTGTCGGCCTCGGGCATCGCCTACTGGCTCAACCGGGAAGCCGTGCTCACCCGCGCCCAGGACGCGGTGCTGCGCGACTTCCGGCAGGAGATGCAGAACCGCGCGGGTGCCCTGCCGGTGCACCCCACGCAGGACGCGCTGCAGCGCGCGGCGAGCCAGATGTCCGCGAGTAGCCAGCACTTCAGCGTGCTGCTGGTCGCCCAGGACGCGAGCGACAAGACGGTGTACGGCAACTCGGGCGGCATCAACGGCTTCGCGCTGGAGGACGTGCCGGAGTCGCTGCGCGCCGCCGTGAACAAGCAGCAGCAGGTGACCGGTTCCAACAAGGAGCCCCACCACCTGTACTGGCAGCGGATCGTGGAGCGCGGCACGCCATATCTGGTGGCCGGCACCAAGGTGATCGGCGGCGGTCCGACCGGCTACATGGCGAAGTCGCTGGAGCCGGAGGCCAAGGACCTCAACTCGCTGGCCTGGTCGCTGGGCATCGCGACCGGACTCGCCCTGATCGGTGCCGCACTGCTCGCGCAGGCCGCCGCCACGACCGTGCTGAAGCCGGTGCACCGGCTCGGGGTGGCCGCCCGACGGCTCGGTGAGGGCAGGCTGGACACCCGGCTGCGGGTCTCCGGTACGGATGAACTCGCGGACCTCTCCCGGACGTTCAACAATGCGGCCGAGGCACTGGAGAAGAGGGTCGCGGAGATGGCGGCCCGGGACGAGGCCTCGCGCCGGTTCGTGGCCGACATGTCACACGAGCTGCGGACGCCGCTGACCGCCATCACCGCCGTCACCGAGGTACTGGAAGAGGAGCTGGAATCGGAGGCGGGGGGCATCGACCCCATGGTCGAGCCCGCCGTACGGCTCGTCGTCAGTGAGACCCGGCGGCTGAACGACCTGGTCGAGAACCTGATGGAGGTCACCCGCTTCGACGCGGGCACCGCCCGGCTGGTCCTGGACGACGTGAACGTCGCCGACCAGATCACCGCATGCATCGACGCCCGCGCCTGGCTGGACGCCGTCGAGCTGGACGCCGAGCGCGGCATCCACGCCCGCCTGGACCCGCGCCGTCTGGACGTCATCCTCGCCAACCTGATCGGCAACGCCCTCAAGCACGGCGGGTCGCCGGTACGGGTGTCGGTGCGGGAGGCCGGCGGACCAGCCGGAGGATCTGGTGCACAGGCTGGCGAAGGCGGCAGGGTGACGGAGGACGGCGAGGTCGTGATCCAAGTCCGTGACCACGGCCCGGGCATCCCCGAGGAGGTCCTCCCGCATGTCTTCGACCGCTTCTACAAGGCGAGCGCCTCCCGGCCGCGCTCCGAGGGCAGCGGCCTCGGCCTGTCCATCGCTCTGGAGAACGCCCACATCCACGGCGGCGAGATCACCGCAGCCAACTCCCCTGAAGGTGGCGCGGTGTTCACCCTGCGGCTGCCTCGGGACGCCTCGCGGCTGACCGAGGCGGCCGGCGGGGGCGAGCAGGACCGCGAGACCGACCGGAACGACGGATCGGGGAAGGAGGCGTCATGACCGTCCGGCGCCTGCTGGCACTGCCCCTCCTGGGCGCACTTCTCACCGGCTGCGGCATCCGGGCCACGGAGGTGCCCACCGACTTCGGGGCAGCGCCCTCGCGCGTGCCGTGTTCGCTGGCCGGGCCGGACCTGTCCACGCAGGTCTCACGCGGGGTTCCCGTGCAGGTGTTCCTGCTGTGCGGAACGTCGCTGGTGACCGTCGACCGGGCCGTACGGGTCCCGGGCGGCACCCCGGACGCCCAGCGCCGGGTGATCGTGGCGCAGGGACTTCTGGACCAACTCGCCGCCTCCCCGTCGGCTCCGGAGAAGGCGGCGGGCTACATGACGTACGTGCCCGGGGGCATAAACGTGGCCGGGCCGGGCCCGAAGGACCCCGAGGAGACCCTCCGCCTGAGCACCGCCCCCGGCCGGCTCACCTCCTACGCGCTGGCGCAAGTGGTGTGCACCCTGTCCGACTCCGCCGCGACCGAGGGCGACGGCTCGGTCATCCTGGGTGGTCCCGGCGGCGCCCCGTTGCACCGCTACGGGTGCACCGACGACGTCCGTAACCACCCCGGTACCGCTCGTCCACCGTCCAGCGAGGTCACGGGCAGGTAGCCGCCTGCGCCGCCGCGGGCGGGCACGCCGGGGACGGTGTGTCGGGGGCGGTGTGTCGGCGTGGGCGGGCGTGCCGGGGGTGCCGGGGGTGCATCCGCGTAACCGGTACGGAACCGATCGTGTGCGTCGGCGCGTCTAGGGGGGCGTGCAGCGTCAAGGCTCCATCGGCGGCAGCGCCGCGATCAGCATCCGCGCGACAGGGAGTGTTCTCCTCGTCGCCCACCTCGTGTTCGTCGCCTGGCTGATGCTGCGACCTCTGGACGTGCCCTGGGTGACGCCCCCCAACCTGCGCCCGCTGGCCGGCATCCGAGCCGATATGGCACTGGGCTGGCCGGCCGCCGCCAGACCTCTCGGCGAAGGACTGGCACTGCTCGCGCCTCTGGGCGTGCTGTTGCCGATGGCGCACGGCAGGCTCCTGGTCTCCCCGCTCGCCTCCCTGCTCCGTACGGTGACTGCGGGGGGTCTGGTCTCCCTCGGCATCATCCTGCTGCAGACCGGTGTGCCGGGCAGGGTCGTCGACGTCGATGCGCTGCTGCTGAACACCGTGGGCGTGCTGGTGGCCCATGTGGCGGTCGTACCGGCGGGACGGGCCTGGCTGCGGCGGCAGGCGCCGGACACGGCCTCCGAAGCGGAGCCGGTCACCCTCCAGGGGGAACTGCCTCAGGGGAGTACCCCGACGATTCCCAGGGTCGGGATCGCTCCGTAGAGGGACGCTTCATCCCGTTCTTCTCCCTACCGTGGAAGACAGCTGGGGACGCCATCCGGGCGGCCCCGACCACCGGCCCGCCAACGGACCGACGACCACGGAGGAACCCAGATGGCCGCCCTTGCCCGCCCCACCGACGGCCGCGTGATCGGCGGAGTGTGCGCAGCGCTGGCACGGCGCTTCGGCACCTCCGCGACGACGATGCGGGTGATCTTCCTGCTCTCCTGCCTGCTGCCCGGCCCGCAGTTCCTGCTCTACATAGCGCTGTGGATCCTGCTGCCGTCCGAGGAAAGGGCCCGCACTTCCTGGTGAGCGTGTGCACGCACGCCGTTGGGGCGCTCCCGGACGACTCCGGGGCGCCCCAACGGCGTGCACACGGCGGACGGGGTCAGCCGAGCGGAATGCCGTTCACCGGCACGCCTTGCGTGGGCAGGCCCGTGTTGTGCAGCGGCAGTCCGCCGAGCAGCCCGGCGACCGGTGCGGTCGGCCCGTCGGCGAGGACCTTCTCGACGGCCGGCTTCGCGGCGGCCACCCCGGCACTCACGGCACCCTGCCCCTGGGTGAGCGCCTCGGCAGCACCCGGCAGCGCCTTGCCGACGTTCTCGGCAGGCAGCGTCTTGGTGACGGAGTCCAGCGCCTGAGTGGCGTCCGGGACGGCCGGAGCCGCGTTGGCCGCACCCGCACCGACGGCGGCGAAGGCGGCACCGAGGGCGGCGACACCGAGGGTCTTGGCAGCAGACTGCTTCATGGTGAATGCGTCCTTGAATGCGGAGACGGAGATCAAAAACGACCTGAGTGTCCACGAACGTAAACATGCCGAGCCGCCCGCCGCAAACACCGGAATGCAGGCGCCTTGTGAAAGTGCGTTCGCATTCCAGGTCGGACGACCGCACGGTGACTACTCCCCTGAAACGACAGAATCGCTGGTGAGGACCGCATTCTGGAACAGCCATTCGGATTTCAGTTCCGCATATCCAGGCTTGACGACGTCATTGATCATGGCGAGTCGTTCATCGAAAGGAATGAACGCTGATTTCATCGCATTGACGGAGAACCACTGCAGATCGTCGAGCGTATAACCGAACGCTTCGACGAGATGCTCGAATTCCCGGCTCATGCTGGTGTGCGACATCAGCCGGTTGTCGGTGTTCACCGTGGCACGGAAGTGGAGCCGGCGCAGCAGACCGATGGGGTGCTCGGCATAGGAGGCGGCTGCGCCCGTCTGCAGATTGGAGCTGGGGCACAGCTCCAGCGGGATCCGCTTGTCCCGCACGTACGACGCCAGTCGGCCGAGTTTCACCGAGCCGTCCTCACGGACCTCGATGTCGTCGATGATCCGCACGCCGTGGCCGAGCCGGTCGGCACCGCACCACTGCAGCGCCTGCCAGATGGACGGAAGCCCGAAGGCCTCACCAGCGTGGATGGTGAAGTGGTTGTTCTCGCGCTTGAGGTACTCGAAGGCGTCCAGGTGCCGGGTGGGCGGGTGACCGGCCTCAGCGCCGGCGATGTCGAAGCCGACCACGCCGGAGTCCCGGTGACGGTTGGCGAGTTCGGCGATCTCCAGAGAACGGGCCGCGTGCCGCATGGCGGTCAGCAGGGCACCGACCCGGATGCGGCGACCGTTCTCCCAGGCGAGCCGTTCCCCCTGCCGAAACCCCTCATTGACGGCCTCAACCACCTGTTCAAGGGTCAACCCCTTCTCCAGGTGCTGTTCGGGCGCGTACCGCACCTCCGCGTAGACGACCCCGTCCTCGGCGAGATCCTCGGCGCACTCCCGGGCCACCCGGATCAGCGCGTCACGGGTCTGCATCACGGAGACGGTGTGCCTGAAGGTCTCCAGATACCGTTCCAGCGAACCGGAATCGGCAGCCTCCTGGAACCAGATGCCCAGCTTGTCCGGGTCGGTCTCGGGAAGCTCCGCATAGCCGGTGGCCCGGGCGAGTTCGATGACGGTACCCGGTCGGAGCCCGCCGTCGAGATGATCGTGCAACAGAACCTTGGGGGCCCGGCGGATCTGGTCCGGCGTCGGAACACGCGCCGGGACGTTCGCCGGAACGGTCCCGCTCGGTACAGTCTGGCTCGTCATTTCCGCACTGTAACGCCTACGCGCGTAGAGCGCGTGGCTTTCGCGCCGACATTTTTCGCCGATACGCAACGGTGACCACACATACGGGTTTCGTACACCGCTGCTTCTGACACTGTTCTGTCATGGGACACCAAGCGACGCCGGTCCGAACGGCCAGGCTGGGCAGGGCAGTCGGCCCGGAGCCGACCGCAGTCAGCGCAGCGGTGCTGCTGCTCCCCAGTGGACAGGAGGTCTCCGTCCGCAGGCCGTCCCCCGTGTGGGCGACCGCCTTCGTCCGCTCCCTCAGTCGCGTGCTCGCCCGCGCGGGTCGGGCCGAGGGGTTGGCCGTCCACACCGTCCACTACCGCTACCGGGGCTGGAACGGCAGCGAGGCGCATCCGGCGGCGGACGCGGAGTGGGCCGCCGACGAGGTCGTTCGACGGTACGGGGACGTCCCCGTGTGCCTGACCGGTGTGGACATGGGCGGCCGGGCAGCCCTGCGGGCGGCCGGGCACGAGGCCGTCAACTCCGTCGTCGCCCTGGCCCCACAACTGCCCGAGGAGGATGTCGCCGCGTCCCCCGAGCCAGTGAAGCACCTGGTGGGACGCCGAGTACTGATCGCGCACGGCACGAACGACGAACGCACCGATCCCGAACTGTCGTTCCGGCTGGCCGCACGCGCAAAGAAGGTCAACCCGCAGGTGTGCCGGTTCGAAGTCCATTCCGACGGCCACGGATTGCACGGACACCGGCAAGAAGTGCTCCACCTGGCCGAGGACTTCGTCATGGGGGCGCTGTACGGGTATCCCCTGTCACGGCCGGTGGAGGACGCACTCGCGGCTCCGCCGCCGATCGGGTTGCGGATGCCGTTGGCCACGGGGTTCGGCAAGTCGCTGCGGCGGTCCCCGTAGGAAGGCAGGGGCCGCCCCTCCTGGAACGGCGGCGGACCCGTCAGGGCAGCAGGCTCCCGCGCCGGGAGAGCAGAAACTTCTTGAAGGCTGCCACCGGAGGCGTGTCCGGCCGGTTCGTCAGCCAGGCGACGCCGATCTCCCGCACCGCCCTCGGGGCGGTGACCGCCAGTTCCACCACCCCGGGCCTGGGGACGGTCGGCGGAGGCAGAAGGGCGACGCCCAGCCCCGCCGCGACCAGGCCCCGCAGAGTCTCCGCCTCCTCGCCCTCGAAGGCGACCCGCGGGCGGAAACCGGCCTGTCGGCACAGGTCGTCCGTGATCCTCCGGAGCCCGTAACCCGGCTCCAGGGTGACGAAGGTCTCCTCGGACGCCTCGGCCAAGCGGATGCGGCGGCGGGTGGCCAGGGGGTGGTCGCCGGGGACGACCAGGCGGAGTTTCTGTTCGTCCAATCGGCGGGCGACCAGGTCGGGGGCGTCGGGGACCGGCGAGGTCAGACAGAGGTCCAGGTCACCGGCGCGCAGCCGCTCCAGCATGGCCTCACCGTAGTTCTGGACCAGGCTGAAGCGGACCCGTGGGTGGTCGGCGCGGAAGGCATGCAGGAGGCCGGGCACGGTTTCGGCACCCATGGTGTGCAGGAAGCCGAAGGCGACCTTGCCTGTGGCCGGGTCGGCGTCCGCGCGGATCTCCTCGGCGGCGCGGTCGATCTCGGCGAGGGCACGTTCGACGGAGGCGAGGAAGGTACGGCCGGCGGTGGTCAGGGAGACGGTGCGGCCGTGGCGGGCGAACAGGTCGATACCCAGGTCTTGTTCCAGGCGGGCCATCGCCCGGGACAGGGTGGACTGGGGGACATTCATCTCCCGGGCGGCACGGGTGACGTGCTCGGTACGGGCCACGCCGGCGAAGTGCGCGAGGCGGGGCGCGAGCACCCTCGACATCTCAGTCATGTCTTCTGTGTCACCGGATGATGACAGCCATGCCTGTGACCTCTGCTGATGCATCATGGGAACGATTATGGCGATTCCATGCATTGGACGGATGAGCAGCACCTCCATAGCGTCGAAGCATGCCTTGCGTCAGTACCGAGGCGTCCGCAGGCGCGGACGCCGTCACGCCCGTCCCCTCCCACGACTCCGACTCGCGCATGACGCCCGGCGATCCCGCCTACCGCCGGATGAGCCTCGCCCTGTTCCTCGCCGGAGTCGCCACCTTCGCCCTTCTGTACTCCACCCAGGCCCTACTGCCACTGATCTCCACAGAGTTCGGGGTCGCGGCCAGCCAGGCGAGCTGGACCGTGGCGGCCGCGACCGGCGGCCTGGCGCTGCTCGTGCTACCGATGAGCGCCCTGTCGGAGCGCTTCGGACGCCGTGCGGTGATGACCGCCTCGCTGGCGGTCGCGGTGAGCGTCGGCCTGCTGGTGCCCTTCGCCCCGTCGATCGGCGCGCTGGTGGTGCTGCGGGCGGTGCAGGGCGCGGCACTGGCCGGTCTGCCGGCCTCGGCCACGGCCTACCTCGCGGAGGAGGTCCGGCCGAAGGCACTGGTCACCGCCATCGGCCTGTTCGTGGCGGGCAATAGCATCGGCGGGATGAGCGGACGGCTGATCACCGGCTGGGTCGCGCAGGAGTGGGGCTGGCGGGTCGCCGTCGGCGTGATCGGCGTGATCGCGGTGGGGTGCGCGGCAGCGTTCCGGGCGCTGCTTCCGGCCCCGCGCCACTTCACGGCGGGCTCGCTGCGCCCACGCGTCCTGCTCGGCACGGTCCGCGACCACCTCTGTGACCCGTTGCTACGCCGTCTGTACGCGATCGGGGCACTGTTCATGACGGTGTTCGGCGGCGTCTACACGGTGATCGGCTATCGCCTGACCGAGCAGCCGTTCGGGCTGCCGCAGGGCGTCGTCGGCTCGATCTTCCTGGTCTACCTGGTGGGTACGGTGTCGGCGTCCGCGGCGGGCCGGCTGGTGGGCCGTCTCGGCCGCCGGGGCGCGCTGTACCTGGCGGGCGGTACCACGGCGGCGGGGCTGCTGCTCTCCGTGGCCACCTCCCTCTCCGTGGTCCTGCTGGGCCTGGTATTGATCACAGCGGGTTTCTTCGCCGGCCATGCGGTCGCCTCCTCGGCCGTGGGCAGGACGGCCACGCACGGCCGCGCCCAGGCCGCGGCCCTCTACCAGTCCGCGTACTACATCGGCTCCAGCGTCGGCAGCACGGTCGGTGCGACGGCCTTCCACGCGTCCGGCTGGGCCGGCACCGTCAGGGTCGGCCTCCTCGCGGTCCTGGGCGTGGTGGCGATCACCGTCCTCGGTTCGCGGGCGGCCCGCACGGCGGCCGGACGGGAGCCGGTCACGGCCCCCTGAGCCGCACGTTCCCCCCTGCTCAGGGTCCGTTGTCAGGGGGAACGGATGGCGGCCGCCGGTCAACTGGCACGTTGCGTAGCGGGGGTGCTGTTGCCCGCGCGGCGGCTGCGGGAGGTGGCCCGCTCCGCGACCCGGTGCGGGACCGTACGGACCGGACCGGGCTTCTCCGGGCCCGGGGGCTGTTGCATCACCATCAATGTCAGTGGGCCGCGGTAGTTTCCCGGGTGTGGAACGCGAAAGCGCGAACCGGACGGCCACGGGGGTGGAAGGGCGATGGGCGACAGCACGGCGACGACGGATCTCGACCTGGCACTGGAGGAGCACCGGACCGAGCTGACCGGGTACTGCTACCGGATGCTCGGTTCCTCATTCGAGGCCGAGGACGCCGTACAGGGCACCCTGATCCGGGCGTGGCGGAGCTACGACAGGTTTGAGGGCCGTTCCTCCCTGCGTTCCTGGCTGTACCGGATCGCAACGAACGTGTGCCTGGACATGCTGACGGCGGGCAACAAGCGGGCCCGCCCGGTGGACCTGACCGAATCGACACCGCTCGCCCAGGCGGCGCTCTTCCCCCGCCCGGACAGCACGTGGCTGGAGCCGATGCCGGACGCGCGGGTACTGCCCGCGGTGGACGACCCGGCTGAGGCGGCGGTCGCCAAGGAGTCCGTCCGCTTGGCCTTCGTGGCGGCCCTGCAGCAGCTGCCGCCCAAGCAGCGGGCGGTACTGATCCTGCGCGAGGTGCTGGCCTGGAGGGCGAGTGAGGTCGCCGAGCTGCTAGGCACCACGACCGCCTCCGTCAACAGCGCGTTGCAGCGGGCCCGGGCCACGCTCGCCGAGCGTGCGGACGCGACTGCCGAGGGTGCGGTGTCCGACGCGTTGGACGAAGGGCAGCAGAAGCTCCTGGAGCGCTACGTGACAGCCTTCGAGGGCTACGACATGACGGCGCTGACGGCATTGCTGCACGAGGACGCCGTCATGACGATGCCGCCGTTCGACCTGTGGCTGCGCGGCCCGGCCGACATCACCGGCTTCATGTCCACCCTGGGTGCGTCCTGCGCCGGCTCCCGGCTGCTGCCGGTCCGGGCCAACGGCCTGCCGGGCTTCGCGCACTACAAACCGGACCCGGACAACGGCGGGTTCAGCCCGTGGGCGGTGCAGGTGCTGGAGCTGTCAGACGGCCGGATCACCGGTTTCCACTGCTTCCTCGACACCAAGCGCTGGTTCCCCCTCTTCGATCTGCCGCTCCACCTGGAAGCGGAGGCCGACGAGGTCGAGAAGGGCGGATAGCGCGGGATCGGGGTCCCCCAGCCATATCCGCCCACCGGTCCGGCGGGCGGTCAGCTCCAGCCGGGTCAACAGATCCACGGCGGCGAGTCCCGCGGGTCCCAGCCCGCGCACATCGCCGACCACGACTCGGACCCCGCCGCCCTCCAGGAGTGCCCGCACCTCGGCACACGGTCCCGGCACCCCGTGACGGCCGACGGGACCGTCCAGCACGAGTACTGCGGGTGTTCTGTCATCCACGTGCGGTAGACCGGCGGGGCAGTCGGAACTCATCGGCCCGGACGGCGGGTACAGGACCGGGACAAGGGGCGACCGTCTCCGCCGCCCCGTGGTCGTCGAAGATCACATTGACCTGCCGCTCCCTGCCGCCGCAGGGTTGGCTCCGTGGCGGGGGTGCTGAGCGGGTTCGCGGTGATCGCGGTCGTCATCGGGGTGGGCTATATCATCGGGCGGCGCAGCACCCTCGGTGAGCAGGGCGGCGAGGTGCTGACCGCCCTGGTCTTCACGCTGGCCGGACCGGCTCTGCTGTTCACCACGCTCGCACGGGCCCACCTGTCCGTCCTGTTCTCCAGCCGCCTGGCGGTGACGGCGTTGAGCGCAGCGGCGACCTCCGGGGTGTTCGTCACCATCGGCGTACTACGGCGCTGGGGGTTCGGCCGCACCACGATCGGCGCCCTCTGTTCCGGCTACGTGAACGCGGGCAACCTCGGCATCCCGATCGCCGCGTACGTGCTGGGTGATGCATCCCTGGTGGCACCGGTGCTGCTCTTCCAGGTCGTCCTGGTCGCGCCCCTCGCCCTCACGGTCCTGGACCTGTCCGGGACGGACGAGAAGGGCACCAGGGGACGACGTCTGCTGACCCCGCTGCGGAATCCGATCGCGGTGGGTTCGCTGTCGGGCGTGGTGGTATCGGCGCTGGGCTGGAGTGTCCCCGGCCCTGTCATGGAGCCGCTCACCTTGATCGGCAACATGTCCGTCCCGGCAGCCCTGCTGGTGTTCGGCATGTCGTTGCACGGGAGCGCGGCGCCCGGCCGGGGCCAGGACCGGGGGCCGGTCCTGCTGTCGATCGCGTTGAAGTCGGTGGGCCAGCCGCTGGTGGCCTGGGCGCTGGCGGCGGCCGTCTTCGGCCTGCACGGCGCACCCCTGCTCGATGTGGTGGTGACGTCGGCCCTCCCGGCGGCACAGAACCTGTTCACCTATGCGAGCCGCTACCGGGTGGCCGAGTCCCTGGCCCGCGAGTCGGTCCTGCTGTCGACCGTGCTGTCCGTACCGGTGCTGGTGACAGTGGCGGCGGTGCTGGGGTGAGGACCAGCCGACGCAGCCGACGGGAACGTCGTTCGTGCCGAGGGCCGAGGAGTTCGGCCGTGACAGCACGACGGGGTCGCGCTCCTGGGCGCGCAGCACCTCCCCCGGTGCCACGGGGACGCCAAAGGGGACCGGTGCGGGTCACCGATCCCCTCCACTCGAACGAGAGGACGCTGGTCAGGCGATACGTTCCAGCACGACCGGCGACGCCGTGAAGTCAGTGCCCGGCGCCGAGACGTCGTACGAGCCCTCGACCGCCTGCAGCGCGTACTCGAAGCGCTCGGGGGTGTCCGTGTGCAAGGTCAGCAGAGGCTGGCCCTCGGTCACCGTGTCGCCCGGCTTGGCGTGCAGCTCGACGCCTGCCGCCGCCTGCACCGGGTCCTCCTTGCGGGCGCGGCCGGCACCCAGGCGCCAGGCGGCGACGCCGATGCCGTAGGCGTCCAGACGGGTCAGGACACCGGATGAGGCGGCCTTGATCACGTGCTGTTCCTTCGACGTGGGCAGTTCCGCGTCCGGGTCGCCGCCCTGTGCCGCGATCATTCGGCGCCACACGTCCATGGCCGAGCCGTCGGCCAGTGCCTTCGCCGGGTCGGCGTCCTTGATGCCGGCCGCGTCGAGCATCTCGCGGGCCAGGGCGATCGTCAGCTCGACCACGTCCGCGGGGCCGCCGCCGGCCAGCACCTCCACCGACTCGCGGACCTCCAGGGCGTTGCCCGCAGTCAGGCCCAGCGGGGTGGACATGTCCGTGAGCAGGGCCACCGTCTTCACGCCGTGGTCGGTGCCGAGGCCAACCATCGTCGACGCGAGTTCCCGTGCGTCCCCGATCGTCTTCATGAAGGCGCCGGTGCCGACCTTCACGTCCAGGACCAGTGAGCCCGTGCCCTCGGCGATCTTCTTGGACATGATCGAGGAGGCGATCAGCGGGATCGCCTCCACCGTGCCGGTGACGTCGCGCAGCGCGTAGAGCTTCTTGTCCGCCGGGGCGAGGCCGTCGCCCGCCGCGCAGATCACCGCACCGGTCGTGTCGAGGACGTGCAGCATCTCCTCGTTCGAGAGCAGGGCACGCCAGCCGGGGATCGACTCCAGCTTGTCCAGCGTGCCGCCCGTGTGGCCGAGGCCCCGGCCGGACAGCTGGGGTACAGCCGCACCGCAGGCCGCCACGAGCGGGGCCAGGGGAAGGGTGATCTTGTCGCCCACGCCGCCCGTCGAGTGCTTGTCGGCCGTCGGGCGGGACAGCGACGAGAAGTCCATGCGCTCGCCGGAGGCGATCATGGCCGCCGTCCAGCGGGCGATCTCACGCCGGTTCATGCCGTTGAGCAGGATCGCCATGGCGAGCGCGGACATCTGCTCGTCGGCGACCTCGCCGCGGGTGTAGGCGTCGATGACCCAGTCGATCTGCTCGTCGGTCAGCTCACCGCGGTCCCGCTTGGTGCGGATGACGGAGATGGCGTCCATGGCCATGGCTTTCCTTCCGGAAGTGCGAAGTGCTCGGCCCCCCTGAGCGGGTCAGGGGGGCCGTAGCGGAGTTACTGGGTGAGATGGTCCGGGCCGAAGGCCTGGGGCAGCATCTCGGCGAGCGGGAGGATGCCCGCGGGGGTGTCCACGAGCAGCTCCGGGCCGCCGAACTCGTACAGCAGCTGGCGGCAGCGGCCACACGGGACGAGCAGGCCGCCCGTGCCGTCGACGCAGGTGAAGTGCGTCAGCCGGCCACCGCCGGTGAGCTGGAGCTGCGAGACCAGTCCGCACTCGGCGCACAGGCTGATCCCGTAGGAGGCGTTCTCGACGTTGCAGCCGGTCACCGTGCGGCCGTCGTCGACCAGGGCCGCCACACCGACCGGGAAGCCCGAGTAGGGGGCGTAGGCGTGGGTCATCGCCTCCCGCGCCAGGGCGCGCAGCGCCTCCCAGTCGAAGCCGGCGGCCGGGGTCGTGGTCACTTGCCCTGGCCCTTCCGGTACCGCATGCCGTCAGCCTTCGGCATCCGCAGGCGCTGCGCGGACAGCGACAGCACCAGCAGTGTGACGACGTACGGGGTGGCGCCCACGAAGTCGCTCGGGACCTCGTCGGTGAACAGGTACCAGACCAGCACGAGCGCGCCCACGAAGAGGCTGATCCCGCCCTGCCACAGGGACGTCCTGCGGTAGAGCTTCCAGCCGGCCAGCCCCACGAGCAGGACGACGAGCAGGAGCAGCAGGGCGTGCACGGTCGTGCCGCCGTTGCGCAGTTGCAGGGCGTCGGAGTAGCCGAACAGGCCCGCACCCATCGCGACGCCGCCGGGGCGCCAGTTGCCGAAGATCATGGCCGCGAGACCGATGTAGCCGCGGCCTCCGGTCTGGTTCTCCAGGTAGGTGTGCGAGGTGACCAGCGCGAGGAAGGCGCCGCCGAGGCCGGCCAGGCCGCCGGAGATGGCGACGGCCATGTACTTGTAGCGGTAGACGTTGACGCCGAGTGACTCCGCAGCGGTCGGGTTCTCACCGCAGGAGCGCAGCCGCAGACCGAACGGGGTACGCCACAGCACCCACCAGCTGCCGACGAACAGCGCGGCAGCGATGATCGTCACCACGGACACGTTGGTGATCAGTCCGCCGAGGATGCCGGCGATGTCGGAGACCAGGAACCAGTGGTGCTTCTCGATCGAGGACAGGCCGTCCGAGAGGCCGGGGACGGTGACCCTCGGCAGCGCGTCCACGGGCGGGGACTGCTTGGGGTTGCCGCCCATCTCCGCGGCCTTGCCGCCGGCGAAGAAGACCTTGGCGAGGTACTGGGTGGCACCGAGCGCGAGCAGGTTGACCGCGACACCGGAGACAATGTGGTCGACGCCGAAGGTGACGGTGGCGACGGCGTGCACCAGACCGCCGAGGACACCGAAGCCGATGCCGCACAGCAGGCCGAGCCAGGGGCTGGTCTGCCAGCCGATCCAGCCGGCGCCGAAGGTGCCGAGGATCATCATGCCTTCGAGGCCGATGTTGACCACGCCGGACCGCTCGGACCACAGTCCTCCGAGACCGGCGAGGCCGATCGGCACGGCGAGGGCGAGGGCGGCGGCGACCTGGCCGGAGGAGTCGAGCTGGTTGGAGCCCGTGACCATGCGGAGCGCGGCCAGGAGCAACAGGGCGCCCGAGACGAGCATGAGGATCTGGCCCGGGGACCGGCCGGAGCGCTTGGACGCGGTGTCCGCCTTGGGGGCCGCGGGCGGCGGCGTGTCGGTCATCGTGGCAGTCATCACGCCACCTCCTGATTCTTCGTCGCGGCGGCGGCCTGGGCGGCGAGCTCGGCGCCGACCCGCTGCTGCTGGCGCTTCAGGCCGTAGCGGTTCACGACCTCGTAGGCGATGACGACGCACAGGACGATGACGCCCTGGATGACGCCGAGGATTTCCTTGTCGTAACCCTGCATTTCCAGGTGGTTGGTGGTGCGCTCCAGATAGCCCCACAGGAGGGCGCCGAGCGCGATCCCCACCGGGTTGTTGCGGCCGAGCAGCGCGATGGCGATGCCGGTGAAGCCGATACCGACCGGGAAGCTGTTGTCGTACTGGTGGCTCTCGTTGAGCAGGGTCGGCATACCGACCAGACCGGCCACCGCACCCGAGATGATCATGCTGGTGGCGACCATCTTCTTCACCCCGACGCCGCTCGCGCTGGCGGCGGTGTCGGACTGGCCGACGGTGCGCAGGTCGAAACCGAACCGGGTGCGGCCGAGCACGAACCAGTACGCGAGGCCCACGAGCACGGCGATGAAGATGAAGCCGTACAGCACGCCGGCCGGACCGGTGTCGATGTTGAAGAAGTACGAGGACGACGGCAGCGGCTTGGTGGAGACGAGGGTGCCGCCCTGCTGGAGTTCACCCAGCTTCCCGGGCTGCAGCAGGTAACCGATGATCGCGGTGGCGATCGCGTTCAGCATGATCGTCGAGATGACCTCGCTGACGCCCCGGGTCACCTTGAGGACACCGGCGATGCCCGCCCACAGGGCGCCGGTCGCCATGGCACAAATGATGATCAGCGGGACGGCGATCCAGCCGGGCGCGGTGAGCGCCCCGCCGAGGACGGCGGCGAAGAACGCGGCCAGCCGGTACTGGCCGTCGACACCGATGTTGAACAGGTTCATGCGGAAGCCGATGGCCACCGCGATACCCGAGAGGTAGTACGTCGTCGCCTTGTTCAGGACGTAGACCTGGCTGTCGCTGGCGAAGCCGTAGGTCGTCATGTCGTGGAAGGCGGGGCCGGGGTTCTTGCCGGTCGCGAGGATCACCAGGGCGGTGACGACGATCGCGGCGACGAGGGCCAGCAACGGCGCGGCGAGTCCGAGGACCAGCCGCTCCTTGTCGATCCGTGAGGTCAGCTTCTTCATCGCTCGTCGTCCTCTGTGTGCTCCAGGTGGCCGGCGGCCGCACCCGTCATGGCGGAGCCCAGCTCCTCGGGGGTGATCGTGGCAGGGTCGGCGTCGGCGACCAGGCGGCCGCGGTACATCACCCGCAGGGTGTCGGAGAGCCCGATCAGCTCGTCCAAGTCGGCGGAGATCAGCAGTACGGCCAGGCCCTCGCGGCGGGCCTCGCGGATGTGGTCCCAGATCGCGGCCTGGGCACCGACGTCCACACCGCGGGTGGGGTGCGCGGCGATGAGCAGCTTGGGGCTGTGGCTCATCTCGCGTCCGACGATCAGCTTCTGCTGGTTGCCGCCGGACAGCGACGCGGCGGTCACGTCGATACCGGGCGTGCGGACGTCGTACGCCTCGATGATCCGCTCGGTGTCGGTGCGTGCGCCCCTGATGTCGAGCAGCGGGCCGCGCGAGTTGGGCCGCTCGGTGACATGACCGAGGATGCGGTTCTCCCACAGCGGTGCTTCGAGGAGCAGGCCGTGGCGGTGGCGGTCCTCGGGGATGTAGCCGACACCGGCCTCGCGGCGGGTGCGGGTGGGGATGTGGGAGACGTCCTTACCGTCGAGCGTGATGACGCCGGCGTCCGGGTGGCGCATGCCCATGATCGCCTCGACCAGCTCGGACTGGCCGTTGCCCTCCACGCCGGCGATGCCGAGGACCTCGCCCTTGTGGATGGTGAAGGAGATCTGGTCGAGGATGATCCGCTCGACGCCGTCGAGGTCGGTCATCGCCAGGTGCAGGCCGTCCACCTGGAGCATCGAGACGTCCGTGACGGTGGACTCCTCGGTCTCCGGGGTGGGCAGTTCGCTGCCCACCATCAGCTCGGCTAGCTGCTTGGGCGTGGTGCCCTCCGGCTCGACGGTGCCGACGGTGGTGCCGCGCCGGATGACGGTGATCTCGTCGGCGACCGACAGCACCTCGCCCAGCTTGTGGGAGATGAAGATGACGGTGAGGCCCTCGGCCTTGAGCTCGCGCAGGTTGTCGAAGAGCGCGTCGACCTCCTGCGGCACCAGGACGGCGGTGGGCTCGTCCAGGATGAGGGTCTTGGCACCCCGGTAGAGGACCTTGAGGATCTCCACCCGCTGACGGTCCGCGACGCCCAACTGCTCGACGAGGACGTCGGGGCGGATGTTCAGGCCGTACGCGCCGGAGATCTCCATAATCCTGGCACGTGCCTTGCCGCCGATGCCGTACAGCTTCTCCGCGCCGAGGACGACGTTCTCCAGCACGGTGAGGTTGTCGGCGAGCATGAAGTGCTGGTGCACCATGCCGATGCCGCGGGCGATGGCGTCGCCGGGGTTATGGAAGACGACCTGTTCGCCGTTCACGGTGATGGTGCCCTCGTCCGGCTGCTGCATGCCGTAGAGGATCTTCATCAGGGTGGACTTTCCGGCACCGTTCTCACCGCACAGGGCGTGAACGGTACCGGTGCGGACGGTGATGTCGATGTCGCGGTTGGCGACGACGCCGGGGAAACGCTTGGTGATGCCGCGCAGTTCGACGGCAGCGGGAGGGCTGGACGCGTTGATGGCGCACTCTCCTCGGGGGAAAGGGGCTGCGGGGAGGGGCGAGCGTCGGCGACGCTAGCGCGGCAACTCCGCGCTACACGCGTAGAGTTGACACATTGTTATGGCTCGGCGGGGGGCTCCCAGAGGTGCCCCCGCGCCGAGCCCAGGTCCGATCGGACCCATCAGGTCACGGGGTGGTCTTCACCTTGATGTCACCGTTGACGATCTTCTGCTTCGCGGCGTCCAGCTTGGACTGGATGTCGTTGATGAAGCCGCCGCTGGTGGCCAGCGAGACACCGTTCTTGCCGAGCGAGTAGGTGTTGGTGCCGGTCAGCGGCTTGCCGTCGTGGACCGACTTGATGAAGTCGTAGACACCGACGTCGACGTTCTTGACCATCGAGGTCAGGATCGAGTTCTTGTACTTGGCCAGACCCGGGATGTTGTACTGGTCAGAGTCCACGCCGATGGCCCAGGCGCCCTTGACGCCGTGGACGGCCTCGATCGCGCCGTTACCGGAGGAGCCGGCCGCCGAGTAGATCACGTCGGCACCCCGGTCGAGCATGCCCTGCGCGGCCTCCTTGCCCTTGTCGGGGCTGGCGAAGCCGGAGGTGTCCGAGCCGTGGCTCAGGTACTGGGTGTCGACCTTGACCTTCGGGTTGGTGTCGTGGACGCCCTGGACGTAGCCCGCCTCGAACTTCTTGATCAGCGGGACGTCGACGCCGCCGATGAAGCCGACGTGGTCCTTCTTGGTCTTCAGCGCGGCGGCGACACCGGCCAGGTAGGAGCCCTGCTCCTCGGTGAAGGTGATGCTGTCGACGTTCTTGGCGTTCACCACCGAGTCGACGATGCCGAAGCTGGTCTTCGGGTACTTCGCGGCAACCTTGGTCATGGACGGCGCGTAGGCGTAACCCACGGCGATGATCGGGTTGTAACCGGCGTCCGCCAGGTCCGACAGGCGCTGCTCGCGGTCGGCCTCGGTGTCCGAGGTCTTCGCGGTCAGCTCCTTGACGGAGCCGCCGAACTCGCTCTTGGCCTTGTCGGCACCGCGAGCGGCGGAGTCGTTGAAGGATCGGTCACCACGGCCGCCGACGTCGTAGGCGAGACCGATCTTGACGCCCTTGCCGCCACCGGAGGAGGAGGACGAGCTGGCATTGTCCGAGGACGTGCTGCCACATGCAGTGGCAGTCAGTGCGAGAGCTGCGGTCGCGATGGACGCAGCGGAAAGCTTGGCTACCCGGCGCACGGGAAGGCTCCTTCACCTGACCTGAGCGCCATGTCGGCGCTTGATGTGAGCACCGTGTCGGTGCTCCAGCCGAGACGCCCCGGCGGCGTCGGCTTCGCGGCATCGTAACGCGCGTAGATGTCAGAAAAACACCCCTCTCGACGCCGTTATCGATTCGAGGCAAACAGCATCTGAACACGCTCTCCGTGACCTCTCACACTGGCTGTTGCGCACAGTGCACGAATGACTTACGAGCGTGTTGCGCCGAACAGCGGAGTGTGGCAGGGGCCGATCCCCCCGGGACCGGGGGCGACCTGCACCGTCGCCCTCGCCGGGCACCTCCCGGGCCGCCTGCGTCGCCCCGCCGCCCGCTCAGCCCTGCGCCGGAGGAGCGTCCAGGAAGGCCGCCGCTGTGAACATCTCCACTCCGACCGTGATCGCGTATTCGTCGGCGTCGAAATCCCCCTGGTGGAGATCACGCACCGTACGCTCGCCGGGCCTGCGCACACCCAGCCGGGCCATCGCACCGGGCACGTGCTCCAGGTACCAGGAGAAGTCCTCGCCGCCGAGGCTCTGCTCGGTGCTCTCGACGGAGTCCCGGCCACGCCGGGCGGCCATGGCCCGGCGCAGCAGTTCGGTCGACTCCCGGTCGTTGACGACGGGCGGCACCCCGCGCACGTAGGTGATCTCCGACTTGGCCCGGTGCAGCGTGGCGACCTCGTCGATCGCCGCGTGCACGATGTCGGGGGCCTGCCGCCAGGCCTCCAGATCCAGACAGCGGACCGTCCCGGACAGCTCGGCGTGCTGCGGGATCACGTTCGGTGCGTGGCCCGACTCGATCCGGCCCCAGGTGAGGGCGAGACCGGCCCGGGTGTCGACCCGGCGGGCGACCAGTGCGGGCACGTCGACCGCGACGCGGGCGGCTGCGGTGACCAGGTCAGTGGTCAGGTGAGGGCGAGCGGTGTGCCCCCCGGGCCCGTCCAGCGCGATCTCCAGCCGGTCACACGCACTGGTGATCGGGCCGTGCCGTAGCCCGATCCGTCCGGCGTCCACCCTGGGGTCACAGTGCACGGCGAGGATCCGGCCCACTCCGGTCAGCGCCCCGTCCTCGATGGCGCCCATGGCACCGCCGGGCAGCACCTCCTCGGCGGGCTGGAAGATCAGCCGCACCGGGCGGGGCAGCAGCCCCTTGGCGTGCAGGTCGGCCAGGACGAGACCGGTGCCGAGTACCACGGTGGTGTGCACGTCGTGCCCGCAGGCGTGCGCCCGGTCCGGCACGGTCGACCGGTAGGGGCAGTCGGTCTTGGTGTCCGGAATGGGCAGGGCATCGATATCCGCTCGCAGCGCGAGCAGGGGTACGGCCGGCCGCTGCTCACCCTCCGCGAACCCGATGTCGCACACGAGTCCGGTTCCGGTGGCGAGGACCCGGGGCCTGAGCCCGGCCCGCTCCAGCCGCTCCTTGATCGCGGCGGTCGTACGGAACTCCTGATTGCCCAGCTCGGGGTGCATGTGCAAGTCGCGGCGGAAGCCGACGAGTTCGGTGTGCAGGGACTCGCTCAGCACACCGGGGAGCACATCCCCCGGGAGGCCGGACTCGGACTCTAGGGACATCAAATGATTCACCCTCTGAAGGGTAGAACGCCCGGCTGGTCGACTACCCCTCGATCAACAAAAGTTCAGCCCGTTAGGGGAAGAAAATCTGACCGTCGGACGCATGGCGGCGGACTCTGATGGGTAAAACCTCTCTTTTCTCCCTTCACGCATACCATGCATCGCCCGGTTCACGCGCGCCATGTCCACGAAACGGACCCCTCCCCGCCCCCGTCCCGGTAGGGTCCGCGGTCGTAGTGACTCGACCGAGGACTTCCTGCAGACCACCCACACCTCGTACGACTCGATCGCCAAGGGCCACGCGGCCCGCTTCCCGACCGGGCCCCTCCGCCTGCTGGACCGCTCGGTGGTCACCGCCTTCGCCGAGCTAGTCACGGCGAACGGCCCGGCCCCGGTCGCCGACCTCGGCTGCGGCCCCGGCCACGTCACCGCGCTCCTGCACGACCAGGTGTCCCGGCCTTCGGTGTCGGCCTCTCCCCCGCCATGGCGGCCCTGGCCCGCGAGGCCCACCCCCAACTGCCATTCCACGTGGGCTCGATGACGTGCCTGGATCTGCCCGCCGCCCTGGGCGGCATCCTCGCCCTCTGTTCCACCATCCACGTCCCCGACACCCATCTGCCGTTGCCTCCGCGGAGTTCCACCACCTGCTGGTGCCGGACGGCCAGGTCCTCCTCGCCTTCCAGTCCGGCACCGAGCCGGGCCACCCCCACATGTCCGAGCGCTTCGGCCACGAGATCGGTCTCGACTACTGCTGGCGAACGCCAGAGCAGATCACGACCTTGCGGGCAGGGGCCGGTCTGGAACCGGTGGCGACGGTGGTTCCCTGCCGGCCGCGCCCTCGGCGGCATGCGGCCTAGCCCAGCGCGCTGAGCCTGCGCCACTGCTCCCATCCGGCGTTCCAGTCGCCGAGGCCGTTGTTCAGGGCCACCCTGCCCTTGGTCTGCGCACCCTCGACCTCGAACGGGTCGCCGACGCGGACGTGGGCGTACAGCCACTTGGCGTCGGCCTCGCTCATGCCGATGCAGCCGTGGCTCTTGTTGGCCCGGCCGAAGTAGGCGGCGTTCCAGGGCGCGGCGTGCGCGTACGTGCCGGACCAGGTGAGCCGTATCGCGTAGTCGACCATCGAGTTGTACGCCTTGCCCAGGCCCACGGTCTCGGAGTTCATCCGGATGGTGCCCTCCTTCGCCATCACCACCTCCGTACCGCGCCAGGAACCCGTCTCCGGGCCGGGCGTGCCGCCGGAGACCGGAAAGGTGCGCACCGTCCTGCCTCCGCGCTGCAGGGTGAGGCGGTCCCGGTCGAGGTCCACCTTGACCACCTGACGCGCGCCGATGGTGAAACGGACCTGGTAGTCGCGGACGAACCAGCCGCCGCGGGGTCCCGAGTCGGTGCCGTTCAGCCCGGCGTTCAGCGTCACCTCGGTGCCCGGCTGCCAGTACTCCTTGGGGCGCCAGTCCACCCGGTCCTTGCCGGACCAGTCCTTCAACCAGCCCCAGGACCCCTCGGTGCCGTTCGAGGTGGTGACTTTGAGCTGCTTCTCCACGGCCGTCTTGTTGCGCACCGGACGGTCGAAGACCAGGGAGATCGGCTGGGCCACACCCACCGTGGTGCCGCTGCCCGGCCGCCAGTCCACCTTGTTGACCAGTGCGGCGGCCCGGGTCGTGAAGGAGGTACGGGCCTCGCCCTTCGTACCGTCGGCCGTGCGGGTGGCGGCACTGACCCGGTAGGCGGTGCCGGGCCGGGTGTTGCGGTCGGAGGTCCAGGTCCGGCCGTCGCCCGCCAGCCTGCCCGCGAGCCGGTCGCCGTGGGTGTCGGTGACGGTGACGGAGCTGAGGGTGCCGTCGTGGGCGGTGATCTCGATCGGTTCGCCGGCCTTCGCCCGCGTGCCGTGGGGCGTCACGGTGATCGTCGCCGCCCCGCCGCTCCGCCGCCCGCCGCCCTTCGCGTCCTGTGCGGCCGGGGCTTCGGACGAACAGGCGGAGAGAGCGGTGGTGAGCAGGACGGCCGTCACGGCCGTGGTGACGGCGCCGGCGCGGATGTGGCTCAACTGGCTCAACGAATACCTCCGTGGAAGCGGACGTCGGGAAGGACGGGGCCGGAACGCCGGCGACTCTAGGACGCCAAACGTGCAGCACAGCGGCTGTTTCCGCCGTGTGACGGCGGTTGTGGGGCAACGGTCGTCGTCCGGTCACATACGGCGCGTGGGCCGGTCACCGGCGCCTGTGAATCTCCCGTCATCGACGCACCGGTCGACGCACCGGTCGACGCACCACTCGACGACGGCACCCGAGGAGGCGCAGTGTCAGCGCTGCTCGCGACGGCAGGCTGCGGCCGGCAGGAAACCCGGCTGGGGCCCGTCTCCCCCGAGGCGTACCGGGCCTTCCTGGCCTCACGCACCGGATCCAACCTGGCCCCCAGCTTCCTGCAGTGTCCGTCCTGGGCCGCGGTGAAGGACGGCTGGCAGGCCCAGCTCCTGGGCTGGGGACCGCGGTTCGGCGACGGCACGGGAGAGCTGAGCGGAGTGGCGCTCGTGCTGCTGCGTCAGCTCCCGGGCACCCGAAGGTACTTCGCCTACCTGCCCGAAGGCCCCGTCGCCGACTGGTCCGATCCCGACCTCGACGGCTGGCTCGACCCGCTGCTGCACCACCTTCGTGCCGCGGGCGCCTTCGCCGTGCGCATCGGGCCGTCGCCCGCCTACCGCCGCTGGGACGCCCCCGGACTCAAGGCGGGCGTCGGCCCCGGGCGGCGGGTGACCGACGTACTCGCCCGGGAGGTCGATCCGCTGGGCGCCGCGGTGGCCGAACGGCTGCGGGCCCGCGGCTGGCGGCGCTGCGGCGGCGACGAGGGCGACGGTGACGCCCAGCCCCGCCACGTCTTCCAGGTAACCCTCGCCGGGCGCACCACCGAGGACCTGTGGACCGGCCTCAACCAGGAGTGGCGGCGCAACATACGGCGGGCGGCGAAGTCGGGCGTGGCCGTGACGGTGGGCGGGTCCGCCGAACTTTCCGAGTTCCACCGGCTGTTGCGGATCACGGAGGAGCGGGACGGATTCCGCCTCGGCCGCTCGCTGGAGTACTACCAGCGCCAGTACGCGGCGCTCAACGCCGAGGAGCCGGGCCGGATGCGGCTCTACCTCGCCCGCCACCGGGGGGAGATCCTGGCCGCCCACACCATGATCACGGTGGGGCGCCGGGTCTGGTACCAGACCGGTGCCTCCGCCGACCACCGGCGCGAGGTCCGCCCCTCCAACGCCCTGCAGTGGCGGATGATGCTCGACGCCCACGCCCTGGGCGCGGAGGTCTACGACATGCGGGGCGTGCCCGCCACGCTCGCCCCCGAGGACCGCTCGTTCGGGCTGCTGCGCTGGAAGCTCGGCACCGGTGGACAGGTCGTGGAGACGCTGGGCGAGTGGGAACGGCCGCTCGGAGGCACCGCCAACCACACGCTGTACCGGGCCTTCCAGATGTACCTGGCCCGCCGGTGAGCCAGACACCCGGCCCGCCGGTGAACGGCTCGGCGGCCACCGCCACGGCCGAGCCCGCCGAGCCCGCCGAGCCGGCGGAGCCCGCACGGCCCGTCCTGCGCAGCGGCGCGTTGATGGCCG
This sequence comes from Streptomyces pluripotens, assembly GCF_000802245.2. Taxonomy (NCBI): domain Bacteria; kingdom Bacillati; phylum Actinomycetota; class Actinomycetes; order Kitasatosporales; family Streptomycetaceae; genus Streptomyces; species Streptomyces pluripotens. The sequence goes on along the minus strand of NZ_CP021080.1, from coordinate 4,560,941 downwards.
CCGGCTCCCTCGTCTCCCGCGCCACCGGCTTCGGACGTTCCGCCGTCATCGCCGCCGCGCTCGGCGTGGGGTCGGTCGCCGACGGGTACGCGGTCGGCAACACCGTCCCCAACATCGTCTACACCCTGCTCGTCGGCGGTGCCCTCAACGCCGTTTTCGTTCCCGAACTGGTCCGGGCCGCCGCGGAGCACGAGGACGGCGGGGAGGCGTACACCGACCGGCTGCTCACCGCCTGCACGGCCGCCCTGCTGCTGATCACGGCCGGCACGGTGCTCGCAGCGCCCGCGATCGTGGCGGCGTACACGGGGTACGGCGGCGCGCAGGCGGCGACGACGGTCGCCTTCGCCCGCGCCTGCCTGCCGCAGATCTTCTTCCTCGGCCTGTTCACCCTGCTGGGGCAGGTACTCAACGCCCGCGGCCGGTTCGGCGCCATGATGTGGACGCCGGTCCTCAACAACGTGGTCGTCATCGCCGTCTTCGGCCTGTACCTGGCGACGGCCGCGACCGGCCGGACCCTCACCACCGGCCAGACCGCGCTGCTCGGCTGGGGGACCACCGCGGGGATCGTCGTCCAGACGCTGGCGCTGCTGCCGTCCCTGCACGCGGCCCGCTTCCGCTGGCGGCCGCGGTTCGACTGGCGGGGCAGCGGGCTGTCCCGGCCGCTACGCTCGGCCGGCTGGCTGGTGCTGCTCGTGCTCACCAACCAGGTCGCCTACTGGGTGGTGACCCGGCTCGCCACGCAGGCGGGACAGCGCGCGACGGCGGAGGGGATCGACGGCGGGGCCGGGTTCAGCGCATACGGCAACGCGTATCTGCTGTGGGTCGTACCGCACGGCATCGTGACCGTCTCGCTCGTGACCGCGCTGCTGCCCCGCATGAGCGGGGCGGCGGCCGGCGGCGACCTGGCCGGCGTGCGGCGGGACGTCTCGTACGCCCTGCGGACCACCGCCGCCGCCGTCGTACCGGCCGCGTGCGTGCTCGGCGCGGTCGCCGGGCCGGCCATGGCGGTCGTCTTCCAGTACGGCAGGACCGGCGCGGACGACATCGCGGTCATGGCGGGTGCGTTGACGGCGTTCGCACCGGGACTGATCGCCTTCTCCGGGCAGTACGTCCTCTCCCGCGCCTTCTACGCCATGTCCGACACCCGTACGCCCTTCCTGCTGAACCTGGTCATCGCTGGGCTCAACGCGGGCCTGTCCACGGTCGCCTGCCTGCTGCTGCCCGCGCGCTGGGCGGTGACCGGCATGGCCGGGGCGTACTCGGTGGCGCTCTGCGCGGGCTGGGCGGTCACCGCGTACGTCCTCGACCGCAGGCTGTCGGGACCGGGTCGGCGGGCGGTGTGGCGCTCGCCGACCGCCGCCGCCCAGGCCCGCCTGTTGCCGGCCGCGGCCCTGGCCATCCTGCTCGGTCACCTGGCGTCCACGCGTCTGGCCTTCCTCGGCCCGCTCGCTGCGACGGGCGCGGGCACGGCGGCAGTCCTGGCGGCCTTCGCCCTGTCGGCCCGCCCGCTGCGGTTGGCCGAAGTGGAGGCCGGGCTCGGCGCGGCGCTCGGTGCACTGCGCCGCCTCCGCAAGTGACCCGCCGACCACCTCCAACTGATCGATTTCGTTCATGATTTGACCGAGTCGATCCGCCATCGAATGGAATACTCGGCACATGCCCCGTGTCCTGCTCATCGAAGACGACGCCTCCGTCCGCGCGGGCATCGAACTCGGCCTGCGGCGCCGCGGGCACGACGTACGCACCGCCCCCACCGGGGAGGCCGGGCTCGCCGCCATCGGCGAGTTCCACCCGGATCTGCTACTCCTCGACCTCATGCTGCCCGGCATGAACGGGGTCCAGGTCTGCCGCCGGGTGCGCGAGGCCGGCCAGTTGCCGATCATCATGCTCACCGCCCGCGGCGACGACTTCGACGTCGTGGTCGGGCTGGAGGCCGGGGCCGACGACTACATCGTCAAACCCGCCCGTACGGAGGTGATCGAGGCCCGTGTCAGGGCCGTACTGCGCCGTATCGAGGAGCCGGCCGGCCGGGCCGACGTCGAGTTCCACGGCGACCTCGCCATCGACCGGGTCGCGCTGAACGTCGCCAAGGCCGGGCAGCGCCTGTCCCTGGCCCCCTCCGAGCTGAAGCTCCTGCTGTACCTGTCGGCCGCGCCCGAGCAGGTCTTCAGCCGTCAGCAACTGCTCGAACAGGTCTGGGAACACGGCTATCACGGCGACGCCCGCCTGGTCGACGCCTGTGTACGGCGGCTGCGGAACAAGATCGAGGACGTGCCCGCCAGCCCGCGCTACATCCAGACCCTGCGGGGATTCGGCTACCGCTTCGGGCCGCTGTGAGCCACAGGAAGGCCCGCGCCGGACTGCGCACCCGGCTGGTGCTCGCCTTTCTGCTGGTCGCCGTCGTGAGCGCCGTGTCCACCGCGGTCCTCACCTACCGCGCGGCACGCACCGCAATCCTCCAGCAGGCCCAGGACACCGCGGTGTCCTCCTTCCGCGACCGGGCCCAGTCCCTGGTCGTGCAGTTGCCCGTCCAGCCGTCCGTGCTCCAGGGGCAACTGCGGCAGATGGCCCGCGAGGGCAAGCCGCATCCCTGGGTGGTGTTCGCCGAGTACGGCTCGCTCCGGCTGTCCTCCGGCACCCGGCCGGTGTCCACCGTGATCACCCCGGCCCTGCGCCGCGCCGCGCTGGCCCACCCGAGGGGCAGCTTCCAGCGGGTGGACGAACACGGCCGGCCGTGGTTGACCATCGCCGTGCCGACCGTGTTCCGGCCATGGCCCGGGGCCGCCGCGCGTCCCACGGGCCTGACGCTGTACGCCGTGATGCCGCTGACCGATGAGGAGGCAAGCGTTCAGGCCATGGTCACCGCGGCCCGCGACGGAGCGGTGCCGGGACTCGCGCTCGCCCTCGTGCCCGCGCTGCTGGCGGCCCGCAGCGTGCTGCGCCCGGTACGGGACCTGCGCCGGGCCGCCCGGAACATGGGCAGCGGCCGCCTGGACACCCGTATCCAGGTCAAGGGCGGCGACGAACTCTCGGACCTGGCCCGTACGTTCAACGAGTCCGCGGTCGAACTGGAGCGGACCGTCGGCGAACTGAGAGATGCCGAGGCCCGCGCCCGCCGCTTCGCCTCCGACGTCTCCCACGAGCTGCGCACCCCGCTCGCCGGGATGCTCGCCGTCACCGAGGTCCTGGACGAGGACGCCGCCCGCCTCGCCCCCGACACCGCGGCCGCCGTCCGGCTGATCAGCACGGAGACCGGCAGACTGGCCGTCCTGGTCGAGGACTTGATGGAGATCTCCCGCTTCGACGCCAGGGCGGCCGAGCTGAACACCGACGAGGTCGACGTCGCCCAGGTCATCCGCAAGACCCTGGCGGCCCGCCAGTGGACCGACCCGGCGCAGGTCGTCACCGACCTGCCCGACGGCATCCGGGCCCGGCTGGACCCCCGCCGCTTCGACGTCGTCGTAGCCAACCTGGTGGCCAACGCCCTCCGCCACGGCGCCCCGCCCGTCCGGGTGCGTCTGAGCGTGACGCCGCGCACCACCGCACCCCCGGCGTCACCGGCGGGCGCGGCGGCTGCACCGGCGTCCGTTTCTTCTGCCGCCCCGGTACCCCCGGCGGCCGCGGCCCGGATCGTCGTCGAGGTCGCGGACAGCGGCCCCGGCATCCCCGCGGACGTGCTGCCGCACATCTTCGAGCGCTTCTACAAGGCGGACGCGGCCCGCCGCCGGTCGCAGGGCAGTGGGCTCGGCCTCGCCATAACCCTGGAGAACGTGCACCTGCACGGCGGCACCGTCCGCGCGGCGAACTCTCCCGAAGGCGGAGCCGTCCTCACCGTGGAGATACCCCTGCGGTGCGCGGAGGCCACGGCGTGAGACGTGCCCTCTCCAGGGCGGCCCGGTCCCTCTCGGCCTGCGCCTCGGCAGCCGTACTGGTGACCGGCTGCGGCGTGCGCGGCACCGGCGTCGTCCAGGCCGGCGGACCCGCCACCGTCGCGGTCGTCCCCGCCTCCACGGGGCGGGTTCTGCTCTTCTTCCTCTCCTCGAAGGACAAACTCATGCCGGTGGCCCGGGATATCCACATCGACCAGCCGACGGATCCGGTACCCGGCGTGAAGGTCCTCACCATGCTGTTCACCGGTCCGACACCGGCCGAGCGCACGGCCGGCCTCCACACGGGGCTGCCCAGCCATCCGGGCCCCCTGACCGCGACGAGGTCACCCGGCGAGGTGTCCGTGCTCGTCTCCTTCCCGGTCCACCCGCTCACAGCCTCCGCGGTGCGGCAGTTGGTGTGCACGGCGGCGTTCACGGACGGCGAGGACGGCACCGCAGCGGTGAGCGTCAAGGGCACCGACGGCTCGCTACCGGCGGCCCGCTGCTGAGCACTTCAGCTGTCCGGCGCCTTCGGCGACGGAGCCGCCGAGTCGCGGTCGCCGTGCGCTTACGAGCGTGTGGATCCCGTGGCGAGCGGCGTCACAGGGTGCGCGTACCTCTACGCCGTGCGTGCCCTGGTGGCGTACGGGATGCAGCCTTCGCGAGAAGCGGCGACGATGGGACATGTGGCCGCGGCGCGATCACCCATCCCCGGGGGGGCAGGGAGATGCGACATGCCGATTCACAGGGTCCGCCCGGACATCAGCGTCCTGAACGACAGCCTTGAGGTGCCGGGAATCGGTCACCTCCCGGTGAACGCCTTCGTGTTGTTCGCCTCCCAGCCCGTTGTGGTAGACAGCGGGCTCGGGCTACCCGACCGGAACTTCGTGGAGGTGGTCGGATCCGTGCTGGATCCCGCTGACGTGCGATGGATCTGGCTCACCCACCCGGACCGGGATCACACGGGTGGGATCTTCGACCTGCTGGCCGCGGCGCCTGAGGCGCGTGTGGTGACCACGTTCCTGTCCGTGGGGTTCATGTCCTGTGAACGGCCACTGCCGCTCGACCGCCTCCACCTGATCAACCCGGGACAGTCCCTGGACGTCGGCGACCGTACCCTCACGGCGTTCAGACCACCCCTGTTCGACAATCCGAGCACGGTCGGATTCTTCGACGACCGGACGGGAGTCTGCTTCAGCTCCGACTGCTTCGGTGGGCCGATGCTGAGCGCCGAACTGGCGCAAGCCGATCATGTCGGTGCGGTCGACGAAGAGGACCTGCGGGCCGCACAGTTGCTGTGGGCCACGGTCGACAGCCCGTGGGTGCAGAACGTGGATGTCGAGAAGTTCCGGGGCAGCTTCCAGCCAATACGGGACCGGGAGCCCGAGCTCGTCCTCTCCACACATCTGCCGCCGGCCCCGGGGATGGCCGCCACGATGACGGACAGACTGGCTTCGGTGGCCGGGGCCTCGGCGTTCGTGGGGCCGGACCAGGAAGCGCTGGAGCAGATGCTGGCCGGGTTCGAACCGGGTGGCGGAGGTCAGCCTGCGCCCTGAACCCCGGGATGACCCCGGCGCGCCAGTGTGTTCCGCGGCGCGTCGGCTCTTCCTCGCTGTCTCGGGGCGAGTCCAGCGAGCCGCGTCGAGGTGTCCGGCGTGTCCACGGGCCTCTCGTACACGATCCACGGCGGTTGCCGCACCCCTTCGCGTGCAGGGCCCGACACTTCGGTGGTCGACCGCGTTCCAAGGCTGTCGAGGTCGTCTGCCGGGAGTTCTAGGCTAGGCCCACCGCCGCCAGCCGGTGCACGTCCCGCGCCGTCCCGGTCACCCCCGACAAGAAGCCCTGGGCCCGTGGTGAGGCGGTCTCCGTGAGCCAGCTGGGATCAACGTCGCACACCGCGACGCGGACCCCCGTGCCCGCAAGGGCCAACGGCAGCGTGTGGACCACCGTCGACGGGAAGCTGAGGACCGTACGGCCGATCGGGCCGCGGCGGGCGATCAGTTCCAGGGGCAGGTCGGGCCGGACTATCTCCAGACCGGTCTGGGCGGCGAGACGGTGCAGCTTGTCCACGGCTTCGCGGCGGTGGGCGAAGTAGCGCGTGGCACCGTGCGTCCTGGCCAGGCCGCGCACGGCCGACAGATAGCGGTCGCCGTCCACGACGCCGGTCTCCACCAGGGACGTGCCGACCATGTCCGCGCCCTTGATGATGCGCGGCGGGCCGAAGCGGGCACGGGTCCAGGTGAACTCGTTGGCCGTGACGGTGACGCCGTCCGGGATTTCCGTCACCGGCATGGAGGAGAAGACCTCCACCCGGCGGCGGGCGCTCGGTGTCAGCCGGCGGCGGGCGGAGGAGGACACCGGGGCGAAGAGCAGGTCGCGGGGGCCGGGGCGACCGCCCTTGCGGTGCCACCGGACCAGGCGTTCTCCACGGGCCAGCTGGGCGACGAATTCCATGGTCGCCGTGCCGTCGTCCACCACCACCAGGTCCCGGGCCCGGGTGATGGTCAGGAGCAGTTGTACGTAGCGGGAGAACGGGTCCCCCATGACGATGCGCTCGGCCCGGCGCAGCGCGCCCGCCAAGCCGCCGATGGTATGGAAGGGCGCGGTCGTGCCGCCCCGCGCCTCCTCCCAGCGCACCCGGTACCCCTCGTCCCGGGCCAGATCGGCCATGCGGCGCAACTGGCCCCGGGTCATGGGGTCGGTCGGGGACAGGACGACGACCATGAGTTCCGCGCCGGACGGTGGCGGGGCGCTCACCACCGTCCGGCGCAGCTGCGCGGGCACGGACGGGGAAGTGTCCGGCTCCGCGCCGTGCAAGCCGTGCAGATGTGCCCACTCCAGTACGTTCAGCAGTTGGACCGGGCTCTCCACGAAGGCGAGCGTGTAGGAAGGCTGGCCGGGCTGACCGGCGCGGGGGCTCATCGGCGTACGACCGTCCCGTCGTAAGGGGCTCAAGGGGCCGCGGGTCAGACGGCGACCGGCTCGCCCGCCGCCGCCGCGATCTCCGCCTCGGCGACGACGCCGGCGACACGGCGCAGCTTCTTCATCGGGCCCAACTCGGAGTCATAGACCTTCTTGACGCCGTCACCGAGGGAGGCCTCGATGGCGCGGATGTCGCGGACCAGACGCGTCAGGCCCTGCGGTTCGACGGAGGCGGCCTGGTCGGAACCCCACATGGCGCGGTCGAGGGTGATGTGGCGCTCGACGAAGGTGGCACCGAGGGCGACCGCCGCCAGCGTGGTCTGCAGGCCGGTCTCGTGGCCCGAGTAGCCGATCGGGACGTTCGGGTACTCCTTCTCCAGCGTGTTGATCACGCGGAGGTTCAGTTCCTCGGCCTTGGCCGGGTAGGTGGAGGTCGCGTGGCAGAGCAGGATGTTGTCGCTGCCCAGGACCTCCACCGCGTGACGGATCTGCTTCGGGGTGGACATGCCGGTGGAGAGGATGACCGTACGGCCGGTGGCGCGGAGGGCGCGCAGCAGCTCATCGTCCGTCAGGGAGGCGGAGGCCACCTTGTGGGCGGGGACGTCGAACTTCTCCAGGAAGGCGACGGCCTCGGTGTCCCACGGGGAGGCGAACCAGTCGATCCCCTTCTCCTTGCAGTACGCGTCGATCTGGCGGTACTCGTCCTCGCCGAACTCCACCCGGTGGCGGTAGTCGATGTAGGTCATCCGGCCCCAGGGGGTGTCGCGCTCGATGTCCCACTGGTCGCGCGGGGTGCAGATCTCCGGGGTGCGCTTCTGGAACTTCACGGCGTCGCAGCCGGCCTCGGCGGCCACGTCGATCAGCTTGAACGCGTTCTCCAGCTCGCCGTTGTGGTTGATGCCGATCTCGCCGCAGATGTAGACGGGGCGGCCGGGGCCGGCCTCGCGCGAACCGAAGGTACGGATACGGGAGTTGGTGCTCATGGTGGGAGTCGTCCCTTACTTGGTGGGGTGGAGGGGGTTTTCGAGGGAGGGGCCGAGGATCCAGCCGGCGATCTCCCGGATCGCGCCGTCACCGCCGGGAACGGTGGTGACCGCGCGTGCGGCGCCGCGTACGACGTCGTGGGCGCTCGCGACCGCCACCGGCCAGCCGACGAGGGCGAAGCAGGGGAGGTCGTTGACGTCGTTGCCGACGTAGAGCACGCGCTCCGGCGCGATGCCCTGCTCCTCGCACCACTGTTTGAGGGCGAGGTCCTTGCGGTCGATGCCGTGCAGCACCGGAAGCTTCAGCTTCCGGGCGCGCGCGGCGACCACCGGATTCTGTTCCGTGGACAGCACCAGCATCTTCAGGCCGCTCCTGCGCAGGGCCGCGATGCCGAGCCCGTCCCCGCGGTGCACGGAGACGAACTCCCGTCCTTCGGAGTCGATCAGCACCCGGTCGTCGGTCTGGGTGCCGTCGAAGTCGAGGACCACGGCGTCGATGTCGCCGTGTGAGGGGAGGGCGCCCGGGCGGTCCGCGTCGAACAGCGGGGCGAGGGCCCGGGCGCGGGCCAGGTCGTGCGGATCGTCGATCTCCAGGACCCGGGCGGGGTCGGTGCGCACCAGTTCGGTGCGGCCGAAGAAGCGATGGTTGCGGTCGCGGAAGCCGGCCGCGTCCATCGCGTAGGCGGCGCCGGTTTCCAACAGGTCCTGGGGACGGTCCTGGCGGCGGGGCCGGAAGGACTTGTCGTGATTGACGCCGTACCCTCCGCCGTCCGTGGACGGGCCGTCGGCGGCGTCCGCGTCCCGCCAGATGAAGCCGTGGAAAGGCGCCACGGTCACGGCAGTGTCGGCGCCGTTCTCCACGACCGCCGCGGCAACCCCGTCAATGTCCTCACGGGCCAGGAACGGACTGGTGCACTGCACGAGCAGGACGACGTCCACCGCCGACCCGTGGAGGGCCTCGTGCGCGTCCATGGCGTGCAGCACCGCTGCCTCGGACGTGGCCGTGTCCCCGGCGATGGCGGCCGGCCGCAGCACCACCTCGGCACCGGCCTCCCGCGCGGCGGTCGCAATGGCCTGGTCGTCGGTGGACACCACCACGTCGGTGACCAGGCGGGTCGCCCGGCACTCGCGCACCGCACGCGCCACCAGCGGGACACCACCCACGGGCGCGAGGTTCTTCGCGGGCACCCCCTTGGAACCGCCGCGCGCGGGGATCACGGCGAGCACCCGGCGCATCGAAGCGCTCCGCTCCGCATCCGAGTTGGGCATGGGTTCCTCTCCTTGAGGTCTTCGACGTGCGGTCCGGTGGCTCACAGCTCCCCCATCCGCCGGATCACCGGAGCGACCCGCTGCACCCCGTGCCGGTAAGCGCCCCGCGCGGCCCGGCGCACGATCTGGCGGACTGGTCCGGGCGCCTTGCCGGCGGCGGGCGCGCCGGGCAGCGGGGCGCCGTCGGGGCCGAGATGGTGGCGGGCGAGGATGCCGGGCAGGTAGCCGGGCGCGGTCTCGGGGGTGTAGTAGGGGTTCAGGGGCGGCAGGCCGCCGGGGCGGTCCAGCAGCCTCGCGATCCGTGCGCGGGCCGCGTCGAAGGCGGTGGCGTAGGAGCCGTCGGCGGCGACGCCCTGGCGGGCGACCCACTCCTCGTCGGGCACCGGGCGGTACCCGGCGTCCAGCCGGTCCCAGGAGGCGAGGCAACCGGAGCCGGTGAAGTGGTGGTTGCCGAGCGCCTCGCGCACGCCCAGGTCGGTCAGGACGGCCGTCGGGATGCGCCGGTGCAGGGCCTCCAGGGCGGCCGTGGAGCTGACCGTGACCAGCAGGTCGGTGCGGTCCAGCACCTCGCCCATGTTCCCGTAGACCAGCTTGAAGTTGGCGGGCACGTCAGTGCCCTGGACCAGCTTCTGGTAGGGCAGTTCCTCGATATGGGTGGTGTGCTCACCCGGCTTGGACCGCAGCTTCAGCAGCACCTCGCGCTCGGGGTGCCGCCGGGCGTGCTCGATCAGGCGGTTCAGCAGGTACCTGCGGTCCCTGCGGTTGTCCGGTACGGACGGCTGGGCCGCGAACGCCACCGTGTACGGGTCGTGTTCGCCGGTGTACGGCGTGCCGCCCAGGAAGGGCAGCGCGACCTCGGTGACCGCGGACGCATCGGCGCCCACGCCTTCGTACACGGCCCGGAACCGGTCCGCGTCGTGGCGGGAGTTGGCGAGGACGAGATCCGCGCCGTGCCGCAGCAGGAGTCCGTCGGTGAGCTTCTCGTAGACGACACCGACGTAGCCGGTGACGACGACGGGACGCCGGCTTGAGCCGGCCAGGATGTCGCGCAGGCCGTGCAGCATCGCCTGCACACCGCCGCCGACCAGGGCGAGGACGAGGACGTCATAGGGCTCCTCGGTCATCGCGCGCAGGAACTCCACACTGGTGACCTCGCGCAGGGAATCCGCGCTGACACCGACTTCCTGGAGTTGACGGGCTGTCGGGGTGGCTCGCCCACGCAGGAGGTAGCCGTCGAGCCGGACCTCGGCAGCCGCGGGAGTGAGGCGCTGCGCGGTGAGCGCGCCCCACTTCCACCGGGTGTCGGAGTCCGCCAGGACGGCGACCCGCAGGAAACTCGTTGCACTTGCTGGCACGCCGCAGACGCTAGAAAGCCATTCCGAGGTTTCCCCCAACCCGAACGCAACAAACGGTTAACAGCACATCGCCGAATGGAGAATCGAGTCGCGATCGCTCCGGAATAGAGCCTGGTTCACAGTTTAGCCACACGTCGTTCACTCATTATCAAGGAATCCGTCAGGACGTGTGACGGGCTTGGACCTAACGTCCCTGACGTGGTCAAGCTCTCCGTCATCGTGCCGTTCTACAACGTGCAGCAATACGCGCCCGACACGCTCAAGAGCCTCCGAGTGAATGCGCGTGCGGACTTCGAATTCATCCTTGTCGACGACTGTTCCCGCGACGGGACACCAGAGATCCTCGCGCGCGCGGAGCGCGAGCTGCCGGGCGCAGTGCTGGTCCGGCACGAGCAGAACGAGGGGCTGGCCACCGCGCGCAACACCGGTATCGACCGGGCGCGCGGCCAGTACCTGACGTTCCTGGACGGCGACGACTGGCTCGCCCCCGGCTACCTCCCCCGGCTGGTCACGGCCATGGCGGAGCTGGGCTGCGACTTCCTGCGCACCGACCATGTGCAGTGCACCGCGCGGGCGCGTACCGTGCACCGGGTGCCGGTCGGCCGGCGGAACGTGGTGTTGAACCCGCGCGAGGCGATCCTGCCCGCGGACCGGACCACATCCGTGGACTACGCCTACGCCTGGGCGGGTGTCTACCACCGACGGCTGGTGGACAAGGGGCTGCTGCACTTCACTGACGGGCTGCGGACGGCGGAGGACCGGCCGTGGATCTGGAAGCTGCACCGGGAGGCGGAATCGTTCGCCGCGGTGAGCATGCTCGGCGTCTTCTACCGGCGCGGTGTCGCCTCGTCACTCACCCAGATCGGTGATGTACGGCAGCTGGACTTCATTCGCGCGTTCGACGAGGTCATCGCGGGCACCGCCCGCGATCCGCAGGCGGACACGCTGCTACCCAAGGCCGTCCGCACCTACTGCGCCATCATTTCCCATCACCTGGGATCCATCGAAAGGTTCGAGCCCACGGTGGCGAAGAAACTGAAGTCCCTGAGCGCCGCCGCCCTGCGACGCATGCCCCAGGACGTGCTGGACCAGGCTCTGGACTCGATGGACCTCCAGCGCGCCGCCAGGCTGCGCCGACTGCGCCGCCGTCCCGTCCCGGCGGGAGTCGCCGCGTGACCATCCAGATCTTCCAGGCCTCGACGCTGTACGGCACCGCCACACTCGCCGCCGCCCTGGACTCCGGCTGCTTCCGCCCGGCCGACCGGCGGATCCTGCTGGTCTGCAACAACGCGGCCACGCCCGAAACCACGCCCGGCCTGGACCAGGTACCCGGATTCGAGCAACTGCGCGACCGGTTCGACGACGTGGTGTCGTACAACGAGGCGATCTTCCCCTTCCACCCGGGCGGCTGGGCGCCGCGCCCGGAGGACCTGCCGCTCTGGGAGCGCTACCTGCGCCACGAGTGGCGGCTGGGGCCAGATGACGTCGAGTTGGCCGTGGAGTCCATCCAGGTCAACCCGTCCCTGGCGCTCGCACAGATCTTCACCGGTGCCCCGGTCACCGTCTACGCCGACGGCCTGATGAGCTACGGTCCCACTCGCAACAAGATCGACCCGCTGGTCGGCACGCGGGTGGACCGGGTGCTCCACCTGGACCTGGTGCCGGGTGTGGACCCGCTGCTGCTGACCGAGTTCGGGGTGCCCGGCGAGGTGGTACCGACGCCCGCCTTCACCAAGGTTCTCGCCGAACTCACCGCGAGCGGCGAGGACCTGCCGGCGATCGAGGAACCCGCGCTGCTGCTCGGCCAGTACCTGTCCGCGCTCGGCATCCTCTCCGCCGAACAGGAGGAGGACCTGCATGTGCGGATGCTGAAGGGCGCGGCCGGGCTCGGGCACACCACCGTGGTGTTCAAGCCGCACCCGTCCGCCCCCGCCCGTTTCACCCGGTCCCTGGAAGAGGCGGCGGAGCAGCTGGAGGTCCAGCTGACCGTGCTCGACGCACCGGTCCTCGCCGAGGTGCTCTACCAGCGGATGCGTCCCGCGCTGGTCGTGGGCTGTTTCTCCACCGCCCTGCTCACGGCCTCCGCGCTGTACGGCCTACCCGTCGCCCGGACCGGAACCGACCTGTTGCTGGAGCGGCTGACACCGTTCGAGAACAGCAACCGGGTCCCGGTCACCCTGGTGGACGCCCTGCTGCCCGAGCTGGGCGACCGTGCCGCCGTCGCCGAGCAGCGCCGGGGCATGGACGCGACGGCGCTGGGCGCGCTGGTGCGGGCGGTGGGTTTCGCGATGCAGCCGAGAATCCTGCCGGAGCTGCGCGAGGAGACCGAACGGTACCTGGCACGGAACCTGGACGAACGGACCCTGCGCTACTTCAAGCGCAAGCGGCTGACCACGCTGGGACTGCCCGGCGGAATCCCCACCCAGCTGTCGTTCGTCACGCGCAGCACCACGGTCCGCCGGATGGCCCGGACAGCGCGTCGTCTGCGCCGGGGCGTACGTCGCTGAACCCGCCCCGGCCGAACCGTCCCCTCGGGAGGGCCGGGCCTATGGCAAGCCGGCCCTCCCGGGTCGCTCAGCAGCCCGGGGCAGACCGCGCGCGGGCCGCTCTCCCCCTGTATTCCTCGTGGACGGAGACATGCCGTTCGGGGCACTTGAGGTCACTGAGAACGTCTTGCCACGCGTCAACTGAATGTTCACCGGGATTTCCTTTTACGTTCGACTCCCTCGGTAACATGGCCATATTTCATTCATGAACGAAGGTACGCCTGCTCCTCTGAACTGAAGGGGCTTGCCGCGGCCGGACCCTTCACCATTCTCCCCGAGTAGTCGGAGTGGACTGATACATCCATGCGCATCGCTGTGTTTGTCGAGAACCGCAACGGCGTCAGCCTCGCCTCCGAGATCATGCGGGCCTCAGGGGCCGAGGCCCACTCCTTCCACCTGGTCACCGCCGACCGGGATGGACATGTGGCCGAATGGATCGAGGAGGAGGCCAAGGCCCGCTTCGACGCCCTCGCGGTACGCAACCTGTTCGTGGTGGACGAGGCGCTCAGCGATGCCGAGTTCCTCGAAGCGCTCGGGCACCGGATGCGCACCTTCGTGGAGCAGCAGCACATCGATCGGCTGGTGTACTTCAACGACCAGTCGCAGCGCGGCCGTCGCGTGGCCGGGGCGCTGGGCCGCACGCTGCCCCTGATATTGGTGCAGGACGGCCATCTGGACTTCCACTTCAAGAAGACCGGCACCGGACTCCGTGACCAGAACTGGTACTACGGGTCCTCCAACCCCACCGCCGTCTGCGTCTGGGGGCCGGCCACCGCTCACCACCTGATGTTCCGCACCGCGGACGCCAACCCGCCGGTCCACATCACCGGAGCCCTCGGACACAGCGACGACCCGCTCCTGCTGCGCGCGGCCCGCTCCACCACCCACCGGCACGCCAAGGAGTCCGGTGCACCACTGCGCATCGTGGTCCTCGACCAACCCCTCAGCAACCAGAACAAGCTCTCCCGGTCCGACCACCGCGAACAGCTCACCCAACTGTGCGCGGATCTGGCCGAATTCGGCGAGGTCGAGATCAAGCCGCACCCGTCCACGCTCCGCGTCCACCTCGACTGGCTGCGTACGCTGCCCGATGTGACCGTCCTGGACGAGAAGGCCCTGCTGGACGCGGAGGCACTCGACGGATACGACCTCGCGGTCACGTTCTTCTCCACCACGTACCTGCAGACCCTGCGGGCGGGCACGCCGCTGATCCTGTTCAGCCCGCCCCCGCTCAACATCGTCTTCCCGACGATCAACCACCCGCTGCTGCGCAACGTCGGCACGGTCGGGGAACTCGTCGACGTCGTCGCCGATCTGCAGCGCTCGGGCAAGTTCGCGGCCAATGTCCACGGTGAGCCCGTCGAACACTTCATCAGCTTCCACGACGACGTTCCCGAGCAGGTCCTGCATATCGTCGAAACGGCCGCCGTGCCCGCTGAACCTCCGGCCCCGCGGTGGGCAGCCACCGAGGACGCGCACAACAGCCTTCCGCGGGCGGCACGAGCGTTGCACGCCGTGCAACGGCGCATGGAGCGACCGCGCTCGCTGGCCGTGCTCGGCCTCGGTTTCTCGTACGTCACCGGTGTGGCCATCCCGGTCCTGACCTACACGCAGGCACTGCTCGCCCAGAGCCCGGTCGACGTGCGCTACTTCGACCTCGGTGCCTACACCCGCGCCGAGGACATCATGGCCGACCTGGAGGCCGTCGAGGTCGTCCTGGTCAACAGCCTGGCGCCGTTCTGGCGTTCGCCGCTGGCCAACGAACTGGTCCTGGCGCTGCAGGACACCGGCAAGACCGTGGCGCTGTACGCCCACGAGACCGAGTACGTCATGAACTTCGAGGGCGAGCAGCACGCGCTGCGGCACCAGGAGATGCTCGCTCTGCTACCGAAGCTCAAGGTGCTGTGTGTGTCCACCGCCCAGGCCGACATGTTCCGCCAGCACGGGGTGACCGACCCGGTGGTGGTGTACAACACGGTCCCGCAGGACACCCACCGCGCCCGGGCGCGACGCACCCCGGGTGAGCGGCCGCGGATCGTCATGGTCGGCTCGATGCAGGACCGCAAGGGCCTCGACCTGTTCTCACGCGTCGCGGAACTGGCCTCCACGCAGGGCCTGCCGTGGCGGTTCGCGTGGATTGGACACAAGACGTGGCGGATCGGTCCGTCGACCCTGCTGTCGGACCGCGTCGAATGGATGGGGGCGCTCTCCCGCGACCGGGTGCGTGAGGAACTCGCCGCCTCGGACGTCTTCTTCCTCTCCAGCGTCGACGACCCGATGCCGCTGTCCGTCGTGGAGGCGGTGCAGCAGCGGCTGCGCACCGTCACCTATCACCGGGTGGGCTCGCGGGAGGTGCTGGAGGGTGTGCCCGGCTATCGCTCGTTCGCCGAATACACGCCGGAAGCCGCGCTGGAGGCGCTGCGCGGGGTGCTGGACGAGGAAGTCTCGGAAGCCGAATACCAGGACGTCGAGGATCTGTTCGACATCCCCGCCTTCACCACCCGGATGACGGCGGCGCTCGGGCTGCCCGGTCCTGGCGAGAACGTGCAGCCAGCAGTCCATGGGGCCGCGGAAGAGGGCGAGGGTGCCGGGGCCGGCCCGACGTCCTTCTCAGCGGTGCTCGCCCGGCGCGGCAGCTTCCTGGCCGAGGACTTCGCCCGGCACTTCAAGGCGGGCAAGCACGATGACGCGCTGCGCGTGGGCACAGAGATCCTGCGTCGCAGACAGCCGGTGGACGTCATCATCGGCATGGCCGAGATACGGGCGCGGCGCGGCCAGATCAGAGAGGCCTGCCAGTTGCTCTCCGCGGCGGCGATCGCCGGGGGCGACCGCGGCCGGGTCTGGACGGAGGTGGCACGGGTCGCGGATCTCCTCGGCGCTCGGGGGCGGTCCATACGGCAACTCGCCCGCAAGGAAGCGGTCCGCATCCAGCTCGGGAAGCGTTCGGCCCGGCTGCTGAAGCCGGAGTAACCGGAGTAACCGGAGCAAAGGGAGTGGGGATCGAGCAGCAGGACGATCAGGCCGAGACCTGCCCGATGGGTGGGGAGATCGTTGACGCCGACCACGGGAAGGAGCGTCGTCGCACGGCGGTGCCACATCGCCTCCGAGCCAGGTGCTCAGAACGCGTCCGAAGGCACATAGCTCCCCCACACCTCGCGGAGGGCGCCGCACACGTCCCCCACCGTCGCCCGCCCCCGCAACGCCTCCTTCATCGGATACAGCACGTTGTCCTCCCCCTCCGCCGCCTTCTTCAGGGCGTCCAGGGCCGCGTCCACCGCCCCCTGGTCCCGCTCGGCCCGCAATCCGGCCAGCCGCTCCGCCTGCTGGACCTCGATCGCCGGGTCCACGCGCAGCGGCTCGTACGGCTCCTCCTCGTCCAGCTGGTAACGGTTCACACCCACCACCACCCGCTCCCCGGAGTCCGTCTCCTGCGCGACGCGGTACGCGTTCCGCTCGATCTCGGCCTTCTGGAAGCCGCGCTCGATCGCCGCCTCCGCTCCCCCGAGTTCCTCGACCTTGCGCATCAGACCGACGGCCGCCTCCTCCACGTCGTCGGTCATCCGCTCCACCGCGTAGGAACCCGCGAAGGGGTCCACCGTCGCCGGTACATCGGTCTCGTACGCCAGCACCTGCTGGGTGCGCAGCGCCAACCGCGCGCTCTTGTCCGTCGGCAGCGCGATCGCCTCGTCGAAGGAGTTGGTGTGCAGGGACTGGGTGCCACCGAGGACCGCGGCCAGTGCCTGGACGGCGACCCGGACCAGGTTCACCTCCGGCTGCTGGGCCGTCAGCTGGACGCCGGCCGTCTGGGTGTGGAAGCGGAGCATCAGGGACTTGGGGTTGCGCGCGCCGAACTCCTCCTTCATCACCCGCGCCCAGATCCGGCGGGCGGCCCGGAACTTGGCGACCTCTTCCAGCAGCGTCGTACGGGCCACGAAGAAGAAGGACAGTCGGGGGGCGAAGCCGTCCACGTCCATGCCCGCGGCGACCGCCGTGCGCACGTACTCGATGCCGTCCGCGAGCGTGAACGCGATCTCCTGGGCGGGCGACGCCCCCGCCTCCGCCATGTGATATCCGGAGATCGAGATGGTGTTCCACTTCGGGACCTCGGCGGTGCAGTACTTGAAGATGTCCGCCGTCAGACGCAGCGAGGGCTTCGGCGGGAAGATGTACGTCCCGCGCGCGATGTACTCCTTCAACACGTCGTTCTGGATCGTGCCGGTGAGCCGGTCGGCGCTCACCCCCTGTTCCTCCGCCACCAGCTGGTACAGGAGGAGCAGCAGGGCCGCCGGGGCATTGATCGTCATCGAAGTGGACACCCGGTCCAGCGGGATGCCGTTGAACAACACTCGCATGTCCTCGATGGAGTCGATCGCCACGCCGACCTTGCCGACCTCGCCGTGGGCGAGGGGTGCGTCTGAATCATGGCCCATCTGGGTGGGCAGGTCGAAGGCGACCGACAGGCCGGTGGTCCCGTGGGCGATCAGCCTTCGGTAGCGGGCGTTGGATTCGGCGGCCGTGCCGAATCCGGCGTACTGGCGCATGGTCCACGGGCGGCCGGTGTACATGCTCGGGTACACCCCGCGGGTGAACGGGTACTGGCCCGGTTCGCCCAGTTTCCCGGCCGGATCCCAGCCGGTGAGGTCGGTCGGCCCGTAGACCGGCTGGATCGGCAGTCCGGACTCCGACTCACGCGCCATGGGTGCCTCCGCAGTACGTTTCCGTACCCCTCACCATGCCCGGGTCGGCGCCTGGTGTCCTGCGATGGCGGCGACGGCGTGTCCGCCGGGGAGGGAGAGCTGCACCTGAGGGGCGATCAGCCGACCGCTGCGCTGGTGCGTGGAACTGCGGGGCGCGGGCGGGACCGGGGGAACGTGCCCCGCCCGCGCCAGGTGCACGAGCCGTAGGTACGGGGGGAACCCCGGCTCGGTGCGACGGCCGATGACCAGTCGGCTCACTCAGTACTGCGCCACGGGCTCCAGAAACGTCACACCCTTCCCGAAGAAATTTTCGTGGATCACAAAATCGCAGGTCAGACGGGATGAGAGGGGGCGCCGAGCGGTCGTGCCACAGGCCGCGGCGAGGTGCGGAAGCCCCACGAGCGGGCAGGAGCCGCGCGAGGCGGAAGGAAGCACGCGGGACACCCGCGGGTCAGAACGCGGTGTGCGCCGGACCCGGCATCGGCACCGGCGCGGTCCTGCCCTGGTGGCCGGGGAGCGTGGCTATGAAGGCGGTGGGAGCGGGTGCGGCGACACCACGGTGCCGTCCTCTGCCGTTGCCACCACCGGAGCGGGCGCCCTTGCCGGTGCCCTTGCCCTTGCCGGGGTGGCTCTCGTCGTCGTCCTGGTCGCCCTTGCCCCGCCCCTGGCCGTTGCCCGTGCCCTCGCCGTGGCCCGCGGCCCCCTCGCCGCCGTCGTTCGCGCCGCCCTTGCCGCTGTTCGGGGTACCGGAGGCGGAATCGCCCGGGGCCAGGACCACCTTGCAGTACGCGTTCACCCGGGCGGAACCACCCGCCAGGTTCTCCAGTGCACGCCTGCGTCCGGCGTTCAGGCCCTTGCCGTCCCGGATGTCCCGGCAGGACGCGGCGGCATCGCTCCATCCGCTGCCCCGGGTCGCGGACGGCAGGTCATGGCTGGTGTCCGCGCTCGCCCCCGAGCTGTCGTCCGGTGCGACCGCCTCGGCCGAGGAGCCGCCGGGGACCACCCCGGTGCTACCGCTCGGCTGCCCGGAGCCCGCTCCGGCGCCCGACGTGGTCTGTGGGGAGGCCGAGGCGAGCGGCTCTCCGGAAGTGCCGGCGGTGACCGACGGGACGGGCTCGGAGTGTTCGCCGCCGAACGGGGTGGGCAGTACCCCTCCGGCGGCCATCGCGACCCCGCCGAGGGTGCCTGCCGCCACCACCGCGGCGAACGCCAGACGCACCGGGCGGGCCCACCGGGGCCGTCGTGCCGGGATTCCGGTACGGGCCAGGGCACCGATGCGGACCAGCCCCGCGTCGGTGTGGTGGGCGGAGACGGCGGAGCGCCGGCCGGAATCGCCGTCGGCGGCGGAGGCGGCGCCCCGCTCAGCCCCGGCAGCTCCGCGGGCCTCTCGGAAGGCGGCCAGGGCAGCCTTCTCACCAGGGAGTTCTCCCGTCGCGCGCGCCGCCTCCGCGGACAGCGCGCCAAGCGCCTCGGAGAGACGTTCGGCCTGGTCACGGGCGGAGGCGTCGACGACTTCCAGTGACTCACCGCGCAACAGACGTTCCGCCGTCTCACGGTCCAGCCACTTGTACTGCTCGTCGGCCATCACATGTCCTTCTGCGTCCGCGTCGGCGTATGCGTCACAGTGGCGGACGTCACCGCGCGACCGCGCGGTTCTCTCTGTGGCGGAAGGGCGTCGAGCCCGCTCGCCGATTCCGGATCGTCGCCGAGCAGCTCCGCGAGCCGCTTCAGTCCGCGATGCGCAGCGGTGCGTACGGCGCCGGCGCGTTTGCCGAGCGTCTCGGCCGCGGTCTTGGCGTCCAGGCCCACCACCACGCGCAGGACGACCGCCTCGGCCTGGTCCTGCGGGAGGCGGGAGATGAGGGCGAGTGCCCGGTCGGTGGCCAGCGCGTCCATGGCCTCGCCTGCCGTGTCCGAGTCGGCGGCCCGGCCGGTCAGCTCCGTCTCGTCGCCGCCGATGGCGGGACGACGGCCCCGCATGCGTATGTGGTCGAGAGCACGATTGCGGGCGATCCGGGCGGCCCAGCCGCGGAACCGGTCGGCATCGCCGCTGAACCGGTCCAGGTCCCGGGCGATCTGCAGCCAGGCCTCGGAGGCCACGTCCTCGGCGTCCGGGTCTCCGACGAGCGTACGGACGTAACCGAGCAGTCGTGGGTGCACCGCGCGGTACACAGTACGGAACGCGGTCTCGTCCCCGTCCTGTGCCGATCTCACCGCGGCGGTCAGCTCCGCGTCGTCCCCCAGCACCTGACTCCCTTTACGCCCGTCCTTGGTCGGCGCGAAAGGCACGTTACGGCGTCAAACCACTCCTCGTCCATGTCTGTAGAAGCTGCAACTAACTCGTGACCAGGTTCGGATGTGCGCAGGGTGACATCCGAGTGGGGCAGGGTGTGACAGAAAACGCACTCACGACGCTGAGGAGAGTGCGGGCCGCACGCGACCCGTTCGCGCGACGGCCGGGGCCTCTCCTGTGGGGGGTGGCGGCCCCGGCCGTTGCCGCGGTGAACCACTCTGACCTGGGACGATGCAGGGTCACCTGGGTCTCCGTGACGAGCGGGATCGGGGTGGCAGTGTGGTCGTGCAGGTGGGACAGGTGCAGGACGACGTCACCGGTCGCACTGGTGGCGAACCCTCTTGTATGGCTCCTGTGCCATGGGCTGCGGTCCGGCGGGGGCGGCGGCGACGCTCGCTCAGCCGAGGGTGCCGAAGTGGCTGCCGGTCATCTGCCCGTCCTCCGTGCCGGCCGCGGCGACACAGCGGAAGACACGGAGCCCGTCGTCCCATTGCGTCGCGCTCGGCGGAATCACCGTGATCTGCCAATCGTTGGCGATATCCGCGCTGTGCGGGGACCTGGTCTCAGTCATGACCTGCTGGGTACACAGCGCCCGGACATCGGGGTGCTTGATGAGGTCCCGTGCGTTGTTCGTCATGCCGTCCGCGGGCAGGGGGGCGATGGCGAAGGTCTCCCACACGTGCTTCACGTGGCAGTCCGCACGACTGACGGTGACGATCCCCGATACGTCGAGAATGCCGCTCCAGCACTCGGGGGTGGTCACACACCGACCACTCGCACCCTCCACAGCCGTAGCGGGGCAGTTGTCGGTGGTGGTCGGCACCCCGAAGCCGGATGAAGAGGGCGAACCGCTTCCTTCGCCTGTTCCCGCCGATGAGGGCGCGGTGTTCGAGGAGGAGTCCGCGCCCCGGCTCGACTGCCCGGTCTGCCCGGTCTGCCCGGTCTGGGAGACCACCACGGTGATCGACACCGTGACCGAGACGGCCACCGCTGCCAACACGGCGATCAGCCGGGGGCGCCATCGTGTGTGTTCTCGGTCGCCTGCTCCCGTGGTCGTCTCCCTGGTCCCGGGTGCCTCGCCCGGGTGTCCCGGAGCCGTCCCGGCCGGACGGGGGGTCCCCAGGGACTCGGGCAACGGGGTGGTGTCCTGAGGCAGGGTGTGGGGCGGCGCGGAGATGTCCTGGTGTCCCCGGTGGGCGGGGCCGCCAGCGGTGGTCATGCCGGGTGCCGGTCCGAAGTGACCGAGATCGACCGTGTCGAGGTCGACCGCGGCGAGTCCGTCCCGCAGCGCCGCGGCGTGGGGCAGCCGGTGCACCGGGTCCGCCGACAGGGCTTGTCTGAGAACCTCGTTGAGGGCTGCCGGTACGGCGGGCAGGGCAGGATAGGGCCAGGTGTGCCGCACGATGAGTTCGGCAAGGCCCAGTTGGCCGCCGTCCGCCGGGAAATGGGGCGGGCGCCCCAGCAACAGGGCGTACAGGGTCGCGGCGAGCGAGTACACGTCCCCTGCGGGCGACGGCTCCACCATGCGGAACGCCTCGGGCGGCGCGTACGCAGGAGTCAGCGCCTCCCTGGTCACGGACAGTTCCTGGTCTGGCCGTGGCACTGCGGCGAGCCCGAAGTCGGTCAGGGCTACTGCACCGTACTGGTTGACCATGATGTTGCCCGGCTTGATATCGCGGTGCAGCACCCCGGCGGCGTGCGCGGCTGCTACCGCGTCGGCGATGCCCACACCGATGTCGCGGACCTCTTTCACCGGCAGCGGTCCGTCCCGGTGCAGCCGCTCGCCCAACGACCCGCCGGGACACAGCTCCAGCACGATGTACGGGCGGTTGTCGTCGAGCACACCGGCGTCGTACACGGCGACCACATGCGGATGCCCGGACAGCCGTCCAGCCGAGGTGACCTCGCGCATGAACCGCTGCCGGTCGCGGTGAGTGGACAGCCTTCTGCTGTCCACCTTGAGCGCGACCTCCCTGTCCACCATCAACTGACGCGCCCGGTACACCGTGGCGAACCCGCCCTGTCCCAGGACCTCATGGACGTCGTAGCCGGGTAGCTCGAATTGTCCGGGGCGCATGCGCCGCCTCCTCCAGCGTGAATCCCCCGGAGCCGGCACGCCCGGCCCGAAACGGGTGCCGAGACTGTAGCCCAGCGACGGCCCAGCGACGCGACCACCTCGACGGCGGCATCTGCGCGGCGATCGCCCGCGAGCCTCTGGATCTGATCACCAGCACCGGAGGACGGCCGGTGTGCCCGTCCGGTTGCACACGGCGGCGACCTGTTTGTCCAGGTGCTGGGCCAGCACGCTGACCCCGCGCGGCTACGGGCGTGGCATTCGACGTCATTCGACGGTGTCGGTCCACTTCCTTGGGCCAGAGAAGTGGCCGCACGGGCGTCGAGCGCGGCTCCGCCGGGACGCCGCGCTTGCGGTAGGGCGACAGCAGGTGCCGCATGTCGACCACCATCTGCCTGACCCGCCCCGAAGGGATGCCGTCCTCCATCGCGTCCAGGACGCTGCTCCACGTCGCACAGGCTTCCTCAACACCGCCGTGCGCGAAGCTGCTCCGCACCCCGCCGAGCGGCCGGGAGTCCGGACCGCGGGCAGGTGCGAAGCTGACCAACGGCTTGTCAGGTACGTCCCCGCAGCCGGCGCGAGACAACCGCGCGCAGGACCCGCCGGCCCTCCACCGACACCTCCAGGGCTTGGCGCAGACCGGTCGCGCCGTGATCCGCGAGGAGTTCCAGGACGGTCACCTGGCGGCGCAACTCGGCGGCGACCAGTGGGTACCCGGCGTCGGAGCGGCCTGCACGGCCCTCCTCCAGGCCGTCGGCCGCCTCGTCCGGCTCAGCACCGTCCGCGGCGGGGTCGAGGAGCCGGTGGATGCGGAGCGAGGCGACGGAGCAGGCGTCAGCCCAGGCCCGGATTCCGTCTGCGGTGCGCTCGGCCGGAGCGGCTTCCAGCATGCGGCGGGCGAGCCGCGCGGCCTCGTCGTCGTCGGGCTGCGCGGGGTCGAGCGCCCCGCGGGCCTTCTCCAGGCTCTCGCCCCAGTCGGAGCGGCCGGCGAGGCTGGCCCAGAGCGGGCGCAGCACCTCGTCGTCGACCCCGAGCAGGGGTATACACCGATCCAAACAAGCCAACCCGCTGGCGGCCAGTCCCCGCTCGTCGGCCTGTGCGATCAGTTCCACCAGGCTCATCAAAGCCTCCCTCGCCGGGGCGCCGCCCGGTACGGAGCCCGCACTTCCCCTTACTGCGTGCAACGGCCCGGGAGTGTCACAGTCGTAGGTTTTCAGCCATCGACCGGGAGCAGCACGGGACCTGCGAGGGCCTTCCCATCCTGCATCCGGGTGATCGTGAGGACCACGAAGACGGCGAGCACGGCGGCCACGATGTCGAGCAGGTCGCAGAGCAGGATCTGACGGGCGGCATCACGCAGTTCGGCGACGCCCTGCGCCCGGGTGTACTGCCGCGTCGACACCCGCTCGGCGAACAAGGAGCCGAGCCACAGCGCCCACCAGGTGTTGATCAGCGCGTGGCCGCGGCGGTTGGCCGGAGTGGTACTGGCGTCCCAGATGTCGCAGGTGATCCGGCGCGGGAACCACAGGTTGACGACTGGGCAGAACCAGGCGCCGATCGCCCAGCCGCGCTTCATGCTCTGCTCCCCGGGGGCGAACACCTCGGCGTTGATCCGCACCCGCCAGAGCCAGCACAGGTACACGACCATCGCGGCGACCAGGGCGAGGATCTGGGCGATGCCGGCGGCGTTGTAGAACGAGTCGGCGCGGTCGGCACGTTGGAAGACGGCGGAGCCGGTGGCCCCGTTCGCGATGTCCCCGAGGACGCTCAACTCCAGTTGGTCCGCGAAGACGGCGAACAGGTCGGTGACGATGACGACCCCGAGCAGCACGGCAGCAGCCCGGCCCAGCGCCACCGGCGAACGCAGGACGGGGCCGGGTGTCCCGGCGTAGGGCTGCGCGGGCATGGGTGAGGTCATGGCAGAGGTCCCCCGGAATGATGTTGACGGTGTGACGGACGCCCGGCTCTCCCCGAGTCCGGTACGCACGGAGCACCGGAACATACGGCGCGGACGGTCGTACGTCCCATCGATTCCCGGCTCCTGGCCGGGGCCCGGATCCCCGCGCCGGGTCCGTGCGCCGGAGTGCCGGCGGCACCCTTCAGCCCAGCCGGTCCGCCAGCTTCTTGAAGCCGACCCAGGACAGCGCGGGCTTGCCGGGGTCCCACAGCTTCTGCGCGGTGGCCCGCAGCGGCATCCGTATCCCGGCGGCGACCTGTTCCTGTGTCTGGGCATGGGCGAAGTCGCACCACACCGCGAACGACCCGCCGAGGATCTGCCCGTCGTAACGCGCCGGTACAGCGGTGGTGCCGCGCAGTACCCGGGGGGTCCACTGCTCGTAGATGCGCTGGCCCGTCGGATACACGAAGGTTTGCGGCTGCCCGAGGACGTAGTAGAGGAACTCGTCGTTGTAGTTGAGCACCTTGCGGCCCGCGCTCAGGTAATCGACCGGTTGCCGGGCGCCGAACTCCTTGCCGGTCCAGTAGGCGACCTGGAGGTCCCCGGCGGGCTGTACGGAGCTGCTGTGGTAGAAGCCGTCGTTCCAGGCCCGGGCGGTCCGGCCGTGGGCGCGGACGGTGTCGGCGCGGTCGTTGAGCCAGCCCGTGGTGAGGTCGGCGACGGTGCCGCCGGAGCCGTAGGCCTGCCGGGCGGCGGCGGCCAGCTGCGGATAGGAGGCCTGCGGATTCTTCACGGCCAACGCCTGGTACTCGTCACCGCCGAGGTGCCACTCACCGCCGGGGAACAGTCCGGCGTACTCGTTCAGCAGATCGTCGACGATCTTCGCGGAGGCGTCCTTGGAGATGTCGATCGCGCCCCTGGTCGCCACCCCGCTCGCGTTGCGCAGTTGCAGGTCCGGGTGGGCGGCGAGGACGGCTCCCAGATGTCCCGGTGAGTCGATCTCCGGTACGACGGTGATGTGCCGGCTCTCCGCCACCGCCACGATCCGTCTGACCTGCGCCTTGGTCAGGTGGTCCTTGGCCACGATCTCGGGGTGGCTGGTGGACTCGATCCGGAAGGCCTGGTCGTCGGAGAAGTGCAGCCCCAGTTCGTTGAACTTCAGGTCCCCCAGCTCGCGTATTCGATCCTCGATCCAGGACTCGGTGAAGGGCTTGCGTGCGATGTCCAGCATGAACCCGCGCACCGGCTTGGCGGGCTCGTCCCGCACCACCCCTTCCGGGGCCGTGCCACCACCGTGGACCTCCTGCTTGAGGGTGCGGGTGCCGTAGAAGACGCCCGCCTCCCCGGGCCCGCTGATGTGGACCCGTCCGCCGCGGACGGTCATGGTGTAGGACTCCGGGTTCCCGCCCCCGCCGTCGAGCGTGAGCCGCACGTCACCGGCCCGCACGTCGTTCTTCTCCCCCGCGTACGTCAGCCCCAGCTCCGTGGCTATGAGCCGCCCCTCGTCGGCCAGCCCGGCATCGTCCACCACCACCCGGTCGCCCCGCTGCGGCTTCCAGCCGGGCCCGTGCGCGGGGGTGTGGGAGCGCACCGCGGGTATCGTGCGCGGCGCCTGCGACAGCGGATAGGACCGGCTCGGTGTCGGGCTGACCGACGAGGCGGCCGGTGCGCTGGGGTCCGCGGTCGACGCCCGTCCGGACGGCAACCGTGCTCCCCCTTCCGGCTCCCCACCGCCCCCGCCCGACAAGGCCCACACGCCGACGCCTGTGCCGAGCGCGACGGTTGCCGCGAACGCGGTGGCCACCACCGCCCGCTTCCGTATCCGCTGTTGTGCCGAGCTCCGGCGTCTGTGCTGGTTCACCCTGTCAACCTACGGCCGATCCCCCAGTTGTCCGTCACCCGCACGTCCCGAAACTCTCCCATCTGGGTGAAATTCGGGCACCGTGCGGACCCGTCGTGACCACTCTCGATAAACTGACGACACACCTTTCACAGCATCCCCTGCCGCACCACATGTGACGCGAGGACCCACGCTGCCCGCCCACCACCTCCCGTACCTCCCCAAGCCCCTCGACGCCTTCAACGCCGCTCCCGCCGAAGAGGCCCGCACACTCCTCCTGCACTGCCTGCGCAGTCTGCGCTGGTCCTGCCGGCTCGTGGACCACCGGCCCTATCCCGACCTGGACGCCCTGCTCGCCGCGGCGGACGAGGCGGCGTACGACCTCTCACCCGGCGACCTGACGGAAGCCCTGGCGGGCGAGTCCCTCACCGACCTGCCCGAGGGCATCTACTCGGCGGCGCACATGGCCCTGAGCGCGGCCCACGCCGCCTACGAGGCCAGATTCGGACACGCGTTCGTCATCTATCTGGGTGATGTACACCCGGACGAAGTCATCGACTGCATCCTCGAAGGCATCCGATCACGATTGACAAACGATCCGGAGGAGGAACGGGTGACGGCGGCGGAGGAAGTCAGACGCCTCGCACGGCAACGACTCGGACACCTCCTCAGAGGCGCGGGACCCCGCCCACCAGCGGTTTCGCCACACAGCGCGAGCAGCCGCAACGCATCCGCACACGGGACATAGCCGCACACACCCCGCCAGATACCGCAGCTCTAGTCCGTCCGGTGCCAGTTTGATCACACAGGCAGGCCCCCCGTAAAGCACGGCGCGACGCATCGCTACGATGCTGGGGGCCGGTGGACCGTACCCGGCCGGGCCCGACCGACAGTGAAGCCGGCGCGGCCCTAGTCCCCGCTCCCGGAGGGTTCTTCCGTGCCGGCTGGAACGCTGTACCGCGGCCGGGAAGGAATGTGGTCCTGGGTGGCTCACCGAGTCACCGGCGTCCTCATTTTCTTCTTCCTGTTCGTTCACGTACTGGACACCGCTCTCGTGCGTGTCTCGCCCGAGGACTACGACAAGGTCGTAGCCACGTACAAGACGCCGATCGTCGCGCTGCTGGAGTACGGCCTCGTGGCCGCCATCCTCTTCCACGCGCTCAACGGTCTGCGCGTCATCGCCGTCGACTTCTGGTCGAAGGGCCCGCGCTACCAGAAGCAGATGCTCTGGACCGTCGTCGGCGTCTGGGTCGTCCTGATGGCGGGGGCGATCTACCCCGTCCTCGGCCACGCCGCTCGTGTTCTGTTCGGGAGCTGACGCCCATGTCCACGACTGAAACCCCCGCGTCCGGAGTCGGCCCCGTCGAGGGCGCCCCCCTCTACAGCGTCGACAACCCGGCCCCGTTCATCGAGGCACCGCGCAAGCGCACCAGGAAGACCCCGAAGTCGACCCGGGGCAACTTCGAGATGGCCGCCTGGCTGTTCATGCGCCTGTCCGGCATCGTGCTGGTCGTCCTGGTCCTCGGCCACCTGCTGATCCAGTTGGTGCTCGACGGCGGTGTCTCCAAGATCGGCTTCGCTTTCGTGGCCGGCCGCTGGGCGTCCCCGTTCTGGCAGGTCTGGGACCTGCTGATGCTGTGGCTGGCGATGCTGCACGGCGCCAATGGTCTGCGCACGGTCATCAACGACTACGCCGAGCGGCCGAACACCCGGCTGTGGCTGAAGGCCCTGCTCTACACCGCCACGGTCTTCACCATCCTGCTGGGCACGCTGGTGATCTTCACCTTCGACCCGAACATCCGCTAGGCACGGGGCTGCGAGAATCATGAAGATCCACAAGTACGACACCGTCATCGTCGGCGCCGGTGGCGCGGGCATGCGTGCCGCCATCGAGGCGACGAAGCGCAGCCGCACCGCGGTGCTGACCAAGCTCTACCCCACCCGCTCCCACACGGGCGCCGCGCAGGGCGGCATGGCCGCCGCGCTGGCGAACGTGGAGGAGGACAACTGGGAGTGGCACA
Source organism: Streptomyces pluripotens (assembly GCF_000802245.2). NCBI lineage: Bacteria > Bacillati > Actinomycetota > Actinomycetes > Kitasatosporales > Streptomycetaceae > Streptomyces > Streptomyces pluripotens. The sequence continues at coordinate 4,533,175 of NZ_CP021080.1, read as the reverse complement.
CCTTCGACACGATCAAGGGCGGTGACTACCTGGTCGACCAGGACGCCGCCGAGATCCTGGCGAAGGAGGCCATCGACGCGGTCCTCGACCTGGAGAAGATGGGCCTGCCGTTCAACCGGACGCCGAACGGCACCATCGACCAGCGCCGCTTCGGCGGTCACAGCCGCAACCACGGTGAGGCCCCGGTCCGCCGCTCCTGCTACGCGGCCGACCGCACCGGCCACATGATCCTCCAGACGCTGTACCAGAACTGCGTCAAGGAGGGCGTGGAGTTCTTCAACGAGTTCTACGTCCTGGACCAGCTGATCATCGAGGTCGACGGCGTCAAGAAGTCGGCCGGTGTGGTTGCGTACGAGCTGGCCACCGGCGAGATCCACATCTTCCAGGCGAAGGCGGTCATCTACGCCTCCGGCGGTTGCGGCAAGTTCTTCAAGGTGACCTCCAACGCGCACACCCTCACCGGTGACGGCCAGGCCGCCGTCTACCGCCGCGGGCTGCCGCTGGAGGACATGGAGTTCTTCCAGTTCCACCCGACCGGCATCTGGCGCATGGGCATCCTGCTCACCGAGGGCGCCCGCGGTGAGGGCGGCATCCTGCGCAACAAGGACGGCGAGCGCTTCATGGAGAAGTACGCTCCCGTCATGAAGGACTTGGCGTCCCGTGACGTCGTGTCCCGCTCCATCTACACGGAGATCCGCGAGGGTCGCGGCTGCGGTCCCGAGGGCGACCACGTCTACCTCGACCTGACGCACCTCCCGCCGGAGCAGCTGGACGCCAAGCTCCCGGACATCACCGAGTTCGCGCGCACCTACCTCGGCATCGAGCCCTACACGGACCCGATCCCGATCCAGCCGACCGCGCACTACGCGATGGGCGGCATCCCGACCAACGTCGAGGGTGAGGTCCTGGCGGACAACACCACGGTCGTCCCCGGCCTGTACGCGGCCGGCGAGGTCGCCTGTGTCTCCGTGCACGGTGCCAACCGCCTCGGCACCAACTCGCTGCTGGACATCAACGTCTTCGGCCGCCGCGCGGGCATCGCCGCCGCCGAGTACGCCCACACGGCGGACTTCGTCGAGCTGCCGGAGAACCCGGAGTCCCTCGTGGTCGAGCAGATCGAGCAGCTGCGCGGCTCGACCGGCAGCGAGCGGGTGGCGACCCTGCGCCGCGAGCTGCAGGAGACCATGGACGCCAACGTGATGGTGTTCCGCACCGAGCAGACGATCAAGACGGCGGTCGAGAAGATCGCCGAGCTGCGCGAGCGCTACAAGAACGTGGCGATCCAGGACAAGGGCAGGCGGTTCAACACGGACCTGCTGGAGGCCATCGAGCTGGGCAACCTGCTGGACCTGGCCGAGGTCATGGCCGTCTCGGCGCTGGCCCGCAAGGAGTCCCGCGGCGGTCACTACCGCGAGGACTACCCGAACCGCGACGACGTCAACTTCATGCGCCACACGATGGCGTACCGCGAGGTCGGCGCCGACGGCGCGGAAACCGTCCGTCTCGACTACAAGCCGGTCGTCCAGACCCGCTACCAGCCGATGGAGCGTAAGTACTGATGGCTACCCCTGTTCTGGACAAGGCGGACGCGGCCGGCGAGCCCGAGCCCGGCTTCGCCGACACCCCCAACATCACGGTCACCTTCCGCGTCCGCCGGTTCAACCCGGAGGTCTCGGCCGAGTCGGTCTGGGAAGACTTCCAGCTGGAGATCGACCCGAAGGAGCGGGTCCTCGACGGCCTCCACAAGATCAAGTGGGACGTCGACGGCAGCCTCACCTTCCGCCGTTCGTGCGCGCACGGCATCTGCGGCTCGGACGCGATGCGGATCAACGGCAAGAACCGCCTTGCCTGCAAGACGCTGATCAAGGACATCAACCCCGAGAAGCCGATCACGATCGAGCCCATCAAGGGCCTGACGGTCCTGAAGGACCTGGTCGTGGACATGGAGCCGTTCTTCCAGGCGTACCGGGACGTCATGCCGTTCCTTATCGCCCACGACAAGAACGAGCCGACCCGGGAGCGGTTGCAGTCCGCCGAGGACCGCGAGCGCTTCGACGACACCACCAAGTGCATCCTGTGCGCCGCGTGCACGTCGTCCTGCCCGGTGTTCTGGAACGACGGCCAGTACTTCGGTCCGGCCGCGATCGTGAACGCCCACCGGTTCATCTTCGACTCGCGCGATGATGCCGCTGAGCAGCGGCTGGAGATCCTCAACGACCGCGACGGCGTGTGGCGCTGCCGCACGACCTTCAACTGCACGGACGCCTGCCCGCGCGGTATCGAGGTCACGAAGGCGATCCAGGAAGTCAAGCGCGCCCTGATCACGCGCCGCTACTGAGGCGATCCGCCGTCACACCTCGCTCGGGGCCCCGTTTCCGCAGGGAACGGGGCCCCGAGCACGTACAGCGCTCCCATCGGGTGGACCTGAGCGCAAACGGCGTGCCGGGGCGCCGTCCGGCCTGGTCCTTCCGATCGCCGCAGGCAACCGGAAGGGCGGTGCACGGGCCGGGCACCGGGGTCTCCCCGAAGACGACCGCCGGCATCGGAGCGGGCCGTGCCCGGCGTGCTTGAGCCGCCCCGGGGCATGCCCCGATCTAATCTGACGTCATGTCAGACGATGAGTCGTACGAACTGCTCGGTTTCGACAACGTGCTGTTCCCCGTCGGCGACCTCGCCGAGGCGGCCGGCTTCTACGAGCGGGCCGGGTTCACCCTGGCGTTCCGGTTCGACGAAGCCGGGATCGCACTGCTGAAGGTCGGCGGAGAGACACCCGGCGTCCTGCTGCGCGCCGAGGAGGAACTCGGCCACCGGCCGCCGCCCTGGCCCTCGCCACGCGTCTGGGTCGAGGTACCGGACGCACAGGCGGCGGCGCGGAAGCTGGCCGCCGCTGGCATCGCGCCCCTGGACGGGGTGTTCCAGGGGGCCACCGGCTGGACCGTGGAGATCGCCGACCCCTGGGGGAACGTCATCGGCCTCACGGACTACACCCGCCGTCCGGAGCTGGGCCGCCGGGGCCGATCGGGGCCGACCCCGCTGAGCCGGTAGCGTCCGACAGGGCGGTCCGAGGGGGCCCGCGCCACTCGTTAGGCTCTTCTACCGTGCCCGCGAAGAACGACGGCCCGGCCGCGGCCGGCCCCCAGAGCAGCAAGTCCGAGCAGACCCGCGCACTGATCCTGGAGACCGCATTGCGGCTGTTCCAGGAACGCGGTTACGACAAGACGACGATGCGGGCCATCGCCAAGGAGGCCGGGGTCTCCGTCGGCAACGCCTACTACTACTTCGACGGCAAGGAGCACCTGATCCAGGGCTTCTACGACCGGATCGCCGCCGCACACCAGGCGGCGGTCCGGGAAGTACTGGACCGGGAGACCGAACTGGAAGCGCGGCTGGCGGGCGTGCTGACCGCGTGGCTGGACATCGCCACGCCGTACCACGAGTTCGCCGTGCAGTTCTTCAAGAACGCCGCCGATCCCGACAGCCCGCTCAGCCCCTTTTCCCCGGAGAGCGAGCACGCCCGCGAGCAGGCCATCAGCGTCCACCGGGAGGTACTGGCCGGCTCCAGGTCCAAGGTGGCACCCGAACTACGTGAAGCCCTGCCGGAGTTGATGTGGCTGGCCCAGATGGGCCTGGTCCTGTACTGGGTCTTCGACCGGACTCAGGGGCGGGAGCGCAGCTACCGGCTGGCGCGGCGGGGCGCTCGGCTGACCGCGCGGGGGGTCGCCCTCGCCCGCTTCCGGGTCCTGCGTCCCCTGGTCCTGGAGGTCCACGAACTCTTCACGGACTTCCTGCCGGGAATGACGAAAGCACTGCCGGATCCGGCGCGCGAGCGGGGCGACTGATCAGCACCGGGTGAACGCGTCGGACCGACCCGGCTCCCGGGCCGCGTGCTGCGGCTCAGGGCCGGCCGGCGCGACACATCACCCGGTCAGATCCACTGCAGCCGCCACAGCCGGAACACGCCCGTGCCGTCGGACAGGTACTGGCCGCCGCCCACGTCCTCGGTGCTCACCACGTACTCCTTGCGCTGCCACAGCGGGATCAGCGGCACGTCCTGGGCCACGTCGCCCTGGATGCTGCGGAAGTCCTTCGCGGCACGGGTACGGTCGGCGAACCGCTGGCTGTCCTGGATGAGGTGGTCGACCGGCTTGCTGCTGTACCCGGTGCTCATCGTGGAGCCGGTACCGACGAGCGCGGCGCCGAAGGTGTCGGGGTCCGGGTAGTCGGCCACCCAGCCGACCGCCCATGCGTCCAGCTTCCCGGTCGCCCAGCGCTTTTGGAAGTCGGTCCACTCGTAACCCCGGACGTCCACCTTGAACAGGCCGCCCGCCTCCAGTTGCTGCTTCAGCGCCGCCGCCTCCTGCGCGCCCACGCCCCGGCCCTTGCCGTAGCCGAAGGTGAACCGCACCGGCAGGGTCACCCCAGCCTGGGTGAGCAGCTCGCGCGCCTTGTCCACGCTCTGCGTCGGGTAGTTGTCGAAGAACGACGTGGTGTGGCCGGTGATGCCGGTCGGGATCAGCGAGTACAGCGGATCCACCGTGCCCTGGTAGACCGTCACGGCCAGCTTCTCGCGGTTGATCAGCCAGGCCATGGCCCTGCGCACCCGGGCATCGTGCAGCGGTGAGCTGGCGCGGGTGTTGAGGTACAGGTTGTGGGTCTCCGCGCTGTCCGACTCAGTGACGCGCATCTTGGGGTCGCTCGGGTTCAGCTGGGAGAGCACGTCCGGCGGCAGTGTCCGGGTGGCGACGTCCACTTGCCCGGCCTTCCAGGCGCTGTTGAGCTTCTGGGAGTCGGCGTAGTAGCGCAGTGCGATCGGGCTGCCGGGACCGCTGAGGTACCCCTTGTAGCCCGTGTTCGGCGCGAGGTCGGCCGTCTTGTCCTTGGTGTACCCCGTCAGCCGGTACGGGCCGGTGCCGTCGACGGCGGAGCCGGTGCGCAGGGAGTCGGCCGGGTACTTCTCCTTGTCCACGATGGAACCGGCTCCGGTGGCGACCTTCAGCGGGAAGGTGGCGTCCGGGGACGACAGGTGGAAGGTGACCGTCTTGGCGTCGTCGGCGGTCACCGAGCCGAGCGTGGCGAACAGTGACGCCGGGCCGACTTCGGAGTTGATCTTCTTGACCCGGTCGAAGGAAAACTTCACGTCCTCGGCCGTCATCGCGCGCCCGCTCGGGAAGGTGATCCCGTCGCGCAGCGTGCACTGGTACGTCTTCAGCCCGGTGTCCTGGAACGAGCAGCTCTTCGCGGCGTCCGGAACCGGTTCGGCCCCGCCCGGCTCGAAGGTCAACAACGACTGGAACACGTTGCTGAACAGTGCCCAGGAGCCGGCGTCGTACGCACCGGCCGGATCGAGTGCGGTGACCGCGTCGGTCGTGCCGACGGTGATGGTGTTGTTCTTGTCCTCCTGTGATGGCAGCAGTTGCCAGCCGCCGATTCCCACGACGGCGAGTACGAGCAGCGTCACGAAAATGCGCATGCGAAGAGATCGCATGGTGGTGTTGCCTCCCCAGGCCGGTCAAGGCCCTACCCCTGGCCCAGCACGAAAATGGCCACTCCCCTAAAGTGGCGCGGCTCACCTAATCACACGTGTTTCACCTGGGGGAAGGGCTTTCTGCCCAGATGAGCAAGAACTTACCGAGGTGTTGTTAAGGCGTTGTTTTCAGCCGACTGCACAGCACCTGCGCAGTTGCGGGACCGCCTGTCCCGGGGGAGGCGCCGCTCGTGCCGCGGCAGGCAACGTGTGCCCGTCACGGAGCGGCGTCCGGTGCGTGCTCACGGCGTGCTGGCCGGACATCCTCGTACGGGATGTACGTGGGCTTTCGGTCGGTTCGGCGAGCGTGCATGCATGCATGCATGCATGCATGCATGCCGGCGTCACGACGGGGCGAACGTCGCCTGGTGCGGTACTAGCTGGTGCGGTACTAGGGGGTCCGGCGCAGTGCGCGCAGCCCGCGCAACCCGATGACCCCGATGGCCGTCCCCAGTACGAAGGAGACGATCGCCAGCAACAGGTGCACCCAGAAGTACGCGGTCGGGTGACCGTTGTGGAAGGCAAGCCCGCTGCCGTCCTTGATCAGGTTCTTCACGAAAGTGACCCAGATGACCCAGCTCCACACCCCGAAGGCGAGCAGGAACCAGGAGACCGGGCGGCTGAGTTTCATGGGGCCAGTATCGCCGCCTGCCGTCCGGTTCCGTGCCGGGGGTGCCACCGGCGGTGGGACTTCACGGCGCGCTCCGGGTACGTTCTCGACCGTGCCCGCACCCAAGAACTCCGTCCGGCGCTCCCTGCTGGTCGCCTCCGCCGCGCTGTCGTCGCTGTCCGTCGCCACGTCCGCCGCCCTCGCCGCTCCCACCCCCTCGTCGAGCCCGTCGACCACGCCCCCGGCCCACATGTCCACCGTCGGCGGGGTCCGGCTCGGACAGCCCGGCACGCAGGTCAACCTCGCCCCGGGCGTCCCGGTGCTGCCCAAGGGCCTCACCGCCCGTTCCTGGATCGTCGCCGACGCCGAGTCGGGGGACGTGCTCGCCACGCACAACGCGCACTGGCGACTGGCCCCGGCGAGCACGCTGAAGATGCTGTTCGCCGACACCGTGCTGCCCCGGTTTCCGAGAGGGACCCGGCACAAGGTGGTGCCGTCCGACCTCGCCGGAATGGGCGCCGGTTCCAGCGTGGTCGGCATAGCGGCGGGGCACACCTACACCGTCCACGACCTGTGGCTCGGGGTCTTCCTGCGCTCGGGCAACGACGCCGTCCACGTGCTGTCCTCGATGAACGGCGGTGTCGGACAGACCGTCAAGGACATGCAGGCGCACGCCGACGACCTGCAGGCGCTGGACACGCACGTGGTCTCCCCCGACGGCTACGACGAACCCGGGCAGGTGTCGTCGGCGTACGACCTGACCCTGTTCGCCCGTTCCGGGCTGCAGAAGAAGGACTTCCGCGACTACTGCTCCACCGTGCGGGCGCGATTCGGGTCCAGGGAGATCCAGAACACCAACCGGATGCTGAGCGGCGACACCGACGTGCCCGTCTACCGGGGCATCGCAGGTGTGAAGAACGGCAACACCACCCACGCGGGCGCCACCTTCACCGGTGTCGCCGAGCGCAACGGCAGGGTGCTGCTCGTCACGGTGATGAATCCGGGGAAGCACGAGCACAACGAGGTCTACAAGGAGACCGCCACGTTGTTCGACTGGGGCTTCCAGGCGGCCGGCAAGGTCAAGCCGGTGGGTGAACTGGTGCCGCCGAGGAGCGCCGTGGCGGACGCCACCGCACAGCCGGGTCCCAGTGCCGCCGGGCAGGCCTACGGTACCGGCGGGTCGGGCTCGGCGCCGGCGGCGCGCGCCACCGCCGGGTCCCGCTCCAGTGGCATGGGCATCGCCCTGGCCATCACGGGCGGGTTGCTGGTGCTGCTCGCGGCCGGGGCGTTCCTGGTCAACCGCCGGTGGCCGCTGCCGGATCTGAGGCGCCGTCGGACGCCTTCCTGAGCTCGGTTCCGTCGTCCTGCGTCGCCGTCCAGGAGGCGCAGAACAGAACGAGTTTCGCGGTGAAGTTGATCCACAGCAGCAGGGCCACGGGGACCCCGAACGCGCCGTACATGCTCTTCGCGGCGACCCCCTGGATGTAACCGCTGAGGAGCAGCTTCAGCAGTTCGAAGCCGATCGCGCCGAGCAGGGCGGCCACCAGCAGACGGCCGCGCGGCGGCTCCACCCCGGGCAGCAGGGTCAGCACGTAGAGCAGGACCAGGAAGTCGGCGAGCACGGCAACGGCGAACGCGGCGAGCTGCAACAGCGCGGTGCCCCAGCCGTGCTCGGCCAGGCCGAGCAGGCCCGCCACCCGACCGACCGCGGCCGAGGCGAGCGTGGACGCGGCGAACGTGACCAGCAGGGCGCCGCCGAAGCCGACGAGGACGCCGGCGTCCTTGGCCTTGGCGAGGAAGGGGTTCTCCTTGTGGTCCGGCAGTTCCCACACCGCGCGCAGGCAGTCCCGCACCTGGCCGACCCAGCCGATGCCCGCGAGCAGCAGCACGGCGCCCGCGATGACCCCGACGGTACCGGCGTTGTGCACCAGGGAGCCGATGTCCAGTTGCTGGGAGATGCCCGGGACCTGTTGGGCGATCTTGTCCTCGATGGTCTTCTGGGTGGCCGTGCTCAGTGTGGCGGCGGTGATCGCGGCGATCAGGGTGAGCAGCGGGAACAGGGCCACGAAGCTGATGAACGTCATGGCGGCGGCCAGCCGTGTCCATTTCACCCGGGCCAGCCGCTCGTAGGAGTACCACGCGTGCGTGGCCGTCAGCCAGGTGACGGCCGGCCCGATGCCGGGCAGTCTCTGCAGCCAGTCCATGATCCGTTCCTGCCCTTGTCGCGGAAGCCCAAGCGGGAGACCACCGTGCCGTTGTCCCGGGGCCCGCAGCATGGTGGCCGGGTAGCCGCCGTCCCGTGCGGCTGGGATGGTGCGACATCCCATTAATCACCCACTTCGGGTAGCACGGCGATGTTTCGCCACGGTCAGCCCGTGACCGGCGGATACGGTCACGACATGCCTGGAGCCACGTCGCCCGACCTGCCTGCCCTCGGTCTCCCCCGGTCACTGCTCGTCCTCGGCGGCACGTCCGAGATCGCGCTGGCCACCGCCCGCCGGCTGATCACCCGCCGCACCCGTACCGTGTGGCTGGCCGGCCGCCCCTCACCCGCTCTGGAGCAGGCCGCGGACGGCCTGCGTGCGCTCGGCGCGGAGGTGCGCACCGTCGACTTCGACGCCCTCGACCCCGAGTCCCACGAGACCGTCCTCGGCAAGGTCTTCGCCGAGGGCTGCGTCGACATGGTGCTGCTCGCCTTCGGCATCCTGGGCGACCAGGCCCACGACGAGCGTGACCCGGTGCGGGCCGTGCAGGTCGCCCGGACCAACTACACCGGGGCCGTCTCCGCGGGCCTGGTCAGCGCCCGTGCCCTGCAGTCCCAGGGCCGCGGCTCGCTGGTGGTCCTCTCCTCGGTGGCCGGCGAACGGGCCCGCCGCGTCGACTTCATCTACGGCTCGAGCAAGGCCGGCCTCGACGCCTTCGCCCAGGGCCTCGGCGACGCCCTGCACGGCACCGGCGTGCGCGTCATGGTCGTACGACCCGGATTCGTCAGGACGAGGATGACGTCCGGCCGGCCGGAGAGCCCGTTCGCCACCACCCCTGAGGCGGTCGCCGCGGCGATCGAGCTGGGCCTGCGCCGCCGCTCCGAGACGGTGTGGGTGCCCGGCGCGCTGCGCCTGGTCATGTCGGTCCTGCGGCACTTGCCGCGGTCGGTGTTCCGCAGGCTGCCCGTCTGACGGTCACCGAGTGGGACGGCCGGGGCGGGACTGCGGAAGCGACGACCCGCGCGGCTACCGGCTGGCGATCGTCCCGCGCCCGATGTCGACGTGGCCGGCCTGCGGCGGCACCACGGATCCCCCGAACGTGTACTCCCGCAACTTGCGCCACACCCCGTCGGCGCCCTGCTCGTACAGCGCGAACCCGTTGCACGGCCACTCGGCCTCGAAGGCCGCGAGTTCCTCAAAGGCCCGGTCCATGGCCGCTTCGTCGATGCCGTGGGCGACGGTGACGTGCGGGTGGTAGGGGAACTGCAGCTCGCGCGCGACCGGCCCGGAGGCATCTCGGACCCGCTGCTGCAGCCGGGCGCAGGCCTGCGCGCCCTGGACGACCCGCACGTAGACCACCGGTGACAGGGGCCGGAAGGTACCGGTTCCGGAGAGTCGCATCGGGAACGGCCGGCCGGCCGCTGCGACCTCGGTGAGGTGGGCCTCCACGGCCGGCAGGTCCACCTCGCTCACCTCGGTCGGCGGCAGCAGGGTGACATGTGTGGGGATACCGTGCGCCGCGGCGTCGCCGAAGCCTGCGCGCCGCTCCTGGAGCAGGCTGCCGTGCGGCTCCGGGACCGCGATCGACACGCCGATCGTTACGGTCCCCACGTCGTCTCCTGTCGTCGCACCTGTGGTGTGCCCGGTCGTCCGGGTATCGACTGTACGGCCATGCCGGTCCTGTGGGCAGGCGCAGCGGAAGTGATGTGCAGCGCTCTGCCTCACGGACGTGTGTGCGGTCGTACGCCTCAGTGCTTCGCGGGCAGGAAGCCCACCCGGTCGTACGCCTGCGCGAGCGTCTCGGCAGCGACCGCACGGGCCTTCTCCGCGCCCTTGGCCAGGATCGAGTCAAGCGTCTCGGGGTCGTCCAGGTACTGCTGGGTGCGCTCCCGGAACGGGGTCACGAACTCGACCATGATCTCGGCGAGGTCCGTCTTGAGCGCGCCGTAGCCCTTGCCCTCGTACTTCGCCTCCAGGTCGGCGATGCCCGCCCCGGTGAGCGTCGAGTAGATCGTCAGCAGGTTGCTCACACCCGGCTTGTTCTCGGCGTCGAAGCGGACCACGGTGTCCGTGTCGGTGACGGCGCTCCTGACCTTCTTGGCCGTCGCCTTCGGCTCGTCGAGGAGGTTGACGAGGCCCTTCGGCGTGGATGCCGACTTGCTCATCTTGACCGACGGGTCCTGCAGGTCGTAGATCTTCGCCGTCTCCTTGAGGATGTACGGCTTCGGGACGGTGAAGGTCTGGCCGAACCGACCGTTGAACCGGTCAGCGAGGTCCCGGGTCAGCTCGATGTGCTGACGCTGGTCCTCACCGACCGGCACCTCGTGGGCCTGGTACAGCAAGATGTCCGCGACCTGCAGGATCGGGTACGTGAACAGACCGACGGAGGCCCGGTCGGCGCCCTGCTTGGCGGACTTGTCCTTGAACTGGGTCATCCGGGAGGCCTCGCCGAATCCGGTGAGGCAGTTCATGACCCACGCGAGCTGGGCGTGTTCGGGAACATGGCTCTGCACGAAGAGCGTGCAGCGGTCGGGGTCGAGCCCGGCGGCCAGCAGCTGTGCGACGGCCAGCCGGGTGTTGGCCCGCAGTTCCGCGGGGTCCTGCGGGACCGTGATCGCGTGCAGGTCGACGACCATGTAGAACGCGTCGTGGGTCTCCTGTAGGGACACCCACTGGCGGACGGCGCCGAGGTAGTTGCCGAGGTGGAACGAGCCGGCGGTGGGCTGGATGCCGGAGAGCACGCGGGGTCGGTCAGTCGCCATGCTCACCATTGTCTCAGAGGGTGGAGGTGCGATTGGCCGCCGAGGCAGGCGGCTTCGACGGGTGCTCGGTGGCCCTGTGGCGGAGGGACGGAGCCCCGGGACCGGGCGTCCGGCCGCGGCCGTGTGCCCGGGCCGCACAGCGGGGCCGCGTGCTGCACGCGGCCCCTGCCGAAGCGGCTGCTCCCGCCGGGGGGCGTCCGTCAGCCGAGGTCGACTTCCGGGTACAGCGGGAAGCCCGCCACCAGGTCCGCCGCCCGCTGGGAGACTTCCTCCGCCGCCTTCGGGTCCAGGACGTGCGCGGCCTTGGAGGGGGCGCCCGACTTGGTGGTGCCCGGCTCGGTGGTGGTCAGCACGCGGTCGATGAGGCCGGCGACCTCGTCCATCTCGGCGGTACCGAGGCCGCGCGTGGTCAGGGCAGGGGTGCCGATCCGGATACCGGAGGTGTACCAGGCGCCGTTGGGGTCGGCCGGGATGGCGTTGCGATTGGTGACGATCCCCGACTCCAGGAGGGCGGCCTCGGCCTGGCGGCCGGTGAGGCCGTGGGAGGTGGCGACGTCAATCAGGTTGAGGTGGTTGTCCGTGCCACCGGTCACCAACGTGGTGCCGCGCCGCTTGAGGCCTTCGGCCAGGGCACGGGAGTTGTCGACGATGCGCTGGGCGTAGTCGCGGAAGGCGGGCTGCCGGGCCTCGGCGAGGGCGACCGCCTTGGCGGCCATGACGTGCGGGAGCGGACCGCCGAGAACCATGGGGCAGCCGCGGTCGACCTGGTCCTTGAGGGAGTCGTCGCACAGGACCATGCCGCCGCGCGGGCCGCGCAGCGACTTGTGGGTGGTGGTGGTGACGATCTGGGCGTGCGGGACCGGGTCGAAGTCTCCAGTGAGGACCTTGCCGGCCACGAGGCCGGCGAAGTGGGCCATGTCGACCATCAACGTCGCCCCGACCTCGTCGGCGATCTCGCGCATGACCCGGAAGTTCACCAGCCGGGGGTAGGCCGAGTAGCCGGCGACGATGATCAGCGGCTTGAACTCACGGGCCTGCGCGCGCAGGGCCTCGTAGTCGATGAGGCCGGTGGCCGGGTCGGTGCCGTAGGAGCGCTGGTCGAACATCTTGCCGGAGATGTTCGGGCGGAAACCGTGGGTGAGGTGACCGCCGGCGTCCAGGGACATGCCGAGCATGCGCTGGTTGCCGAAGGCCTGGCGCAGCTCCACCCAGTCGGCCTCGCTGAGGTCGTTGACCTGGCGGACGCCGGTCTTCTCCAGGAAGGGTGCCTCGACCCGGTCGGCCAGCACGGCCCAGAAGGCGACGAGGTTGGCGTCGATGCCGGAGTGCGGCTGAACGTAGGCGTGCCGGGCACCGAAGAGTTCACGGGCGTGCTCGGCGGCCAGGGCCTCCACGGTGTCGACGTTGCGGCAACCGGCGTAGAAACGGCGGCCGACGGTGCCCTCGGCGTACTTGTCGCTGAACCAGTTGCCCATCGCCAGGAGGGTGGCCGGGGAGGCGTAGTTCTCGGAGGCGATCAGCTTGAGCATCTCGCGCTGGTCGGCGATCTCCTGGCCGATGGCGTCCGCGACGCGCGGCTCGACGGCGCGGACGACGTCGAGGGCGGCGCGGAAGGCGGTGGACTCGGTGGAGAGGTGCTGCTCTGGCACGGGGACCTCCGGACGGTGTGCGTTCAGCGTTCACGTTCGGCCCAGGCGCACGGCACTGATTTTGGCGCTCGGGCCGCTCCCCGATGGTCCGTCCCATCCCAGCGCGCCAGTCACGGCCCGCTGGCCAGCCTACCGGGCGCGCCGGGCACGGCAGGTCCCGCGTCCACCATGCGAGCGACGGTAGGAAGGGGGGATCGTCGTGTCCCCGTTCCCCGTGGTGTCCAGGAGAGGCCGTGACCGCTGCCGAGGATCTGATCGCCGCCGCCGGCGCGCACTGTGCGCCCACCTACCGTCCGCTGCCGGTCGTGGTGGCCACGGCCGAGGGCGCATGGATGACGGATGTGGAGGGACGCCGGTACCTGGACTGGCTGGCGGGCTACTCGGCGCTCAACTTCGGACACCGCAACCGGCGGCTGATCGATGCGGCGAAGGCACAGCTGGAACGGGTCACACTGACCTCCCGCGCCTTCCACCACGACCGGTTCGCAGCGTTCTGCACCCAGCTGGCCGAGCTGTGCGGCATGGAGATGGTGCTGCCGATGAACACCGGCGTGGAGGCCGTGGAGAGCGCGCTGAAGACGGCTCGGAAGTGGGGGTACCGGGTGAAGGGGGTGCCCGCGGAGATGGCGAAGATCGTGGTCGCGGGCGGCAACTTCCACGGGCGTACGACGACTGTGATCAGCTTCTCGACGGATGCGCAGGCCCGCGCGGACTTCGGGCCGTACACGCCGGGGTTCGAGATCGTGCCCTACGGAGACCTGACGGCGATGCGGTCGGCGCTCACCGAGAACACGGTGGCGGTGCTTCTGGAGCCGATCCAGGGCGAGTCCGGGGTGATCGTGCCACCGGCCGGTTATCTGCCGGGGGTGCGGGAGCTGACGCGCGAGCGGAACGTCCTCTTCGTCGCCGACGAGATCCAGTCGGGCCTGGGCCGGACCGGAAAGACCTTCGCGTGCGAGCACGAGGGGGTGGTGCCGGACGTGTACGTGCTGGGCAAGGCGCTCGGCGGCGGGATCGTCCCGGTGTCGGCAGTGGTGTCGAGCGAGGCGGTGCTCGGGGTGTTCCGGCCGGGCGACCACGGGTCGACGTTCGGCGGGAATCCGCTGGCCTGTGCGGTGGCGCTGGAGGTGATCGCGATGCTGCGGACCGGTGAGTACCAGGCGCGGGCGGCGGAGCTGGGCGCCCGTCTGCACCGCGCACTGCGAACGCTGCTCGACGGGGGTGCAGTGACGGCGGTGCGCGGGCGCGGGCTGTGGGCGGGAGTGGACATCGCGCCGGGACTGGGTACCGGACGAGAGGTGTCGGAGCGGCTGGTGGAGCGCGGGGTACTGGTGAAGGACACCCACGGGTCCACCATCCGGATCGCGCCACCGCTGGTGATCGGCGAGGAGGACCTGGACTGGGGGCTGGAGCAGCTCACAGCGGTGTTGGGCGGCTGAGGCGGGACCCGGCGACCCGGTACACCGAAACGGGGTCACGAGCGCCGGTGTGCACACCTGCCGGGCACCTCCGTCCGCACGGTTCTGGTGCGAGGTGCTCGCCGGGAGACCCCGGACGAGCACCTGCGCGCACTGCTCGCGGCCCGCCGAGTGGTCAGACCACTGCGAACCCGCCGGCCTTGACGCCCGTCACGAACGACGAGAACGCCTCGGCGGGAAGGTCCAGAACCGGACCGCTCGGATTCTTCGAGTCCCGGACGGGGACCACGCCGCACGGGGCGACGAGGTTGGTGGCGACCTCGATGCACTGGCCGCCGTTGCTGCTGTACGAGGACGTGAACCAACGCGGGTCTTCGGTCGTCACGGGGCGCCCTTTCGTAACTGACTGATCATGGCCACAGAGTCCGTCTGCGAGCGGGCTTCAGCCTGCAGTTGATGGTAGGCCGTCAACATGGGCTGAACGAGGCGCGTTTCGCGCTCCAGTCGTCCTTGTAGCGCAGACTCGGCGTACGCAACATGGCTCCGGTCAGCGAGAGTCAACAGCGTGACGGGCAGATCGAATGCCCGCCGTTCACCGAGGTCGTACGGAGCCACCTGAAGGACAGTGGAGGGTAGTTCGGCGAACGCGGCGAGCCGGTCCAGTTGCGCCGCTATGACCTTGGCACCGCCTACTGGTCGCCGTATGCAGCTCTCGTCCAGAACCGCGTAGACCATGGGGGCAGGCGTGCGTTCAAGGGACGCCTGGCGCGCTGCAAGCAGAGACAACCTTTCCTCCGCCTGCTGCTCCGTAATGGCTCCTCGCCGGACAGCGCCCGTGGTGATGGCCGCCGCGTACTCGGGAGTCTGGAGCAACCCCGGAACGATTCCCAGCTCAAAGAGGCGGATCTCGGTCGCACGGACCTCCTGCGCAACATAGTCCGGGAACCCCTCCAACAGCGCTGTGTGCCGTACAGCGCGCCCTTGGCGTTCGAACAGATCGCCGGTACCGAAGGCCTTGTCAGCACTATGCGAAAAACGGGGAGTTGGAGTCCGACGGCCAGTTTCCACGGCGGAGATGTGCGTCCCGGAGTAACCCATCCGCTCTGCCAGGTCGTCTTGAGTCCAGCCCCGCTCCTCCCGCAACATGCGCAGACGCTGACCGAACGCCGCGCCTGGTGAGTGCTCGGGGTCCAACTCTTTCCGATTCAACAGCCACCACCCAACTTTCCGTGCAAACACCGCAAGTTGAAGACAACCAGGACCCTACGCCACGCTGAATCCTCCGAGTAGTGGACCAACTACGGAGAGGAGTGGCCGTGTCTGGCAAGAACGACCCCGCCGAACGGCAGAACCCCCCACACGTTCCGGCCCCTGGCACGCTCATGGTGGACGTACACGATCGGGTCGGGGAGTTCCGCGGCGAGGCGTACGGATTCTGGTATCTGCGTCCGGTCACGGGCGGTATCGAGTGGTCCGTTCACCCCGCGGACGTGCGGCCGGCGAGTCCCGCGCAGCGTCTCCGGGCCGAGAACGCCCGCGCCAACGCGCGGAGCCGGGGTGAGTTGCTGTGAGCACTCCCGCCCGTGGCACGTTCCGTTTCGTGAACTGGACGCTGCGCCCCGACCGTGACGACGACGCCCCACCAGTGACGTACGCGTTCCGGTGTCTCACCCTCACCGGGAACGACACCGAGTGCGAGGCGAGATCGGAGCCGAGCACGGACCCGACCGAACCGCAGACATGGGCGTTCGGCCACCTGCGCGAGCATCCCGAGCACACCAGCTATGCCGAGGTGATCGAACGCCCGTGGGTGATGTGGCGGGAGGGCCCGGCGTGAACGGCGAACCGGCGCCGGCCGGCTACCGGACCGGGACAGCCCCGTCAACCGCCACCTGAGCCGATAGCCCACCGAGTCGGCGGGCTAGAGTCACTTCGTGCTGTTCGGAATGGTGTGCGCCCTCGGCGCAGCGGTCTGCTTCGGAACCGCGACGGTGTTGCAGGCGGTGGCCGCACGGACGGCGGTGGCCGAGGAGAGCGGGGGCGGGGACGCGGCGCTATTGCTCCGGGCGCTGCGGCAGTGGCGTTACCTCGCCGGGCTGGCGTTGGACGGGCTCGGCTTCCTGTTGCAGATCGCGGCGCTGCGGTCCGTGCCGATCTATGCGGTGGGCGCAGCGCTGGCGGCGAGCCTGGCGGTGACGGCCGTGGTGGCGGCACGGCTGCTGCGGGTGCGGCTGAGCCCCACGGAGTGGGGTGCCGTGGGCGTGGTGTGCGCGGGTCTGGCCATGCTGGGCCTGGCCTCGGGCGCGGAAGGCGACCGCAGCGGGCCGGACCGGCTGGGGTACGCGATGGTGGTGGCGGCGGTGGGCGTGCTGCTGATCGGTGGTCTCGCCGGGCGCCTTTCCGGGCGGACCCGTGCGCTGCTGCTGGGGCTCGGCGCGGGTTTCGGTTTCGGGGTGGTGGAGGTCTCGGTACGGCTGATCAACTCGCTGCGTCCGGCCGGACTGCTGACCAATCCCGCGACGTACGCCCTGCTGCTCGGCGGCGGGGCCGCGTTCCTGCTGCTCACCTCGGCCCTGCAACGCGGCTCGGTGACGACGGCGACGGCCGGGCTGGTGATCGGCGAGACGATCGGCCCGGCGTGGGTCGGGGTGGTGTGGCTCGGCGACCGGACGCGGGAGGGACTGGCCTGGCTGGCGGTGCTGGGCTTCGTGGTCGCGGTGGCAGGGGCGATGCTGCTGGCGAGGTTCGGGGAGGCACCGGCAACGGAGGGATGACCTGTCGGACGCCCCACGCCCGACGCCCGGTGCCGTCTCGGCGCCACCCTCGACGCGGTTCCACCGCGGCGGCACCCTGCGACGACGGCGAGCCACCCGGGATGGCCGGCCGTGTGTGCCGAGACGGCACAGCCGTCGCGGCCTACCGCGGCAACACCCGGCACAGCGCTTCCAACGCCCCCGCCCACGCGCTGTCCGAGGGCCTTGCGTACCCCACGACCAAGGCGTCCCGTGGCTCGGCGACGGCCCGCGGATGCCGGTACCAGGACAGGCCGTGCAGCGCCAGCCCTTGCCGGCCGGCCGCCTCGATGACCGGTTGTTCGGTGCCGGGCGGCAATCGCAGCACCACGTGCAGTCCGGCCGCGATTCCCGTCACCCGGACTTCACGGCCGCGGTCGGCCACGGCCTCGGCAACGGCGTCACGACGACGCCGGTAGCGCAGCCGGGCCGAGCGCACGTGGCGGTCGTAGGCGCCGGAGTCGATGAACTCGGCCAGGGTGAGCTGCTCCAGTACACCGACCGTGTCGACGGTGCCCTTGGCCGAGGCCACCTCCTGCACCAGCGCCGGTGGCAACACCATCCAGCCGAGCCGCAGTCCGGGGGCGAGGGACTTGCTGGCAGTGCCCAGGTAGACGACCCGGTCGGGGTCGAGCCCCTGCAGTGCGCCGACCGGCTGGCGGTCGTAGCGGAACTCGCCGTCGTAGTCGTCCTCCAGGACCAGCCCGCCGGTGCGCCGCGCCCAGTCGACGACGGCGGCCCGCTGGTCGGAGCGCAGTGGCACGCCCATGGGGAACTGGTGAGCCGGGGTGAGCAGAACCGCCCCGTGCCCGCCCAGCTCCCGGGTGTTCGTGCCGAGCTCGTCGTACGGCAGCGCGGGGGTCGACAGGCCCGAGTCCTGCAGCAGCCGCCGGTACGCGTCGACCCCGTACGACTCGACCGCCACGGTCCGCGCCCCGCGCGCCCGCAGCACCGTGCCGAGGAGGCGCAGCGCATGCGCGAACCCCGCGGTGATCAGCACGGCTTCCGGATCCGCGCGGACCCCCCGGGAGCGGGCGAGGTAGCCGGCGAGAGCGGTGCGCAGTTCGGTACGGCCGCGCGGGTCCCCGTAGCCGAGGGCGTGGGAGGGGACGACGGACAGCGCACGGCGGGCGGCCTTGAGCCACTCGGCGCGCGGGAAGGCGGAG
This sequence comes from Streptomyces pluripotens, assembly GCF_000802245.2. Taxonomy (NCBI): domain Bacteria; kingdom Bacillati; phylum Actinomycetota; class Actinomycetes; order Kitasatosporales; family Streptomycetaceae; genus Streptomyces; species Streptomyces pluripotens. The sequence goes on along the minus strand of NZ_CP021080.1, from coordinate 4,515,050 downwards.
AGGTCGGGAGCGCCGGGAATGAGGCTGTGGGCGGGGTGGTCGAGGCGCCGGCGACGCAGTGGCGTGTCACTGCCCGAGGGCGGGACCACCACACGCTCCGCCACCCGCGTGCCCGAGCCCTGCCGGGCGGTGAGCCACCCCTCCGCCACCAGGTCGGTGTAGGCCTCGGCGACGGTGTTGCGGGCGATGCCGAGGTCGGCGGCGAGGGAACGGGAGGAGGGCAGCCGGGTACCGGGAGCCAGGCGCCCCGAGCGGACGGCGTCCCGCAGGGCGTCGGTCAGCCCCCGGCGCAGCCCGGCCGAGCCGACCGGTTCGAGGTGCAGGTCGATGCCCAGATTGGCCCAGGGTTTCACCACGAAATTGGACCATAACGCTGGACTACCTCGCCCCTAGGGTCAAGGGCATGAGCACGACCCACGACGCACACGACGACGCCCGGCTCGCGCCCGAGCGCACCCCTCGCATGCACTGGGCCCAGCAGGCCCCAGAGGTGTACGAGGCCATGGTCCGACTGAACACGGCCGCCGGTCGGGGACTCGACCCCACCCTGGTGGAGCTGGTCCGACTGCGCGCCTCCGCACTCAACCGCTGTGCGCTGTGCCTGGACATGCACACCAAGGACGCGCTGGCGTCCGGGGAGAGCGTCCAGCGCATCGTGCAGCTCAGTGCGTGGGAGGAGTCGGAACACTTCTACACCGAGAGGGAACTGGCGGCGATCGCGCTGACCGAGGCGATCACGGTCCTCACGGACGGTTTCGTACCGGACGAGGTGTACGAGAGGGCCGCCAAGCACTTCGAGGAGGCCGAACTCGCCCAGCTGATCGCCACCATCACGGTGATCAACGCGTGGAACCGGTTCGGCGTGGCCACCCGCGCGGTACCGGGGCACTACCAGCCGGGACAGCACAAGTGAGCCGTACGCAGCTGCTGGACAGGGAGGTCGGCCAGGCGATGACCGCGCTCAGCGCGGCGGCGAAGAGGGGGTTCGGCGACCCCGTTCTCGCTGAGCTGGTCATGATCCGTGCCTCGCAGCTCAACCACTGTGCCTTCTGCCTCGACATGCACCTGCGGGTGGCCCGGGCGAACGGCGAGTCGGAGGACCGCCTCCAGCTCCTTGACGCCTGGGAGGAGACCGGGGGTCTCTACAGCGAGCGGGAGCGGGCGGCGCTCAGGCTGACCGAGTCGGTCACCCTCCTCACCGACGGCTTCGTACCGGACGCGGTGTACGACACTGCGGCCCGGCACTTCGGCGGGAGGGAACTGGCCCATCTCATCGGGCTGATCACCGTTATCAACAGCTGGAACCGGCTGATGGTCAGCCGCCGTGTCCCGCCGGGAGGCAACCAGCCATGAGCACGGTGGAGGAGTTCCGCGCCCTGCATCTGCGGCGCGCCGAGGACGATCCGCTGATCCTGCCCGGGCCCTGGGACGCGGCCAGTGCGCGGGTGTTCGCGGAGGCCGGTTTCCCGGCGCTGGCCACGCCGAGCGCGGGCGTGGCCGCCTCGCTCGGGTACGCGGACGGGGCCACTGGGGCGGACCTGATGTTCGCGGCGGTGGCCCGGATCGCGCGGGCGGTGGACGTACCGGTGTCGGCGGACGTCGAGGACGGATACGGGTTGGCGCCGGAGGAGCTGGTGGAGCGGCTGCTGGGGGCGGGCGCCGTGGGCTGCAACCTTGAGGACTCGCAGCCCGGGGGGATCCTCAAGGACCAGCACGAGCACGCGGAGTACCTCGCCGAGGTCTGCTCGGTCGCCGCCGGCCGGCTGTTCGTCAACGCCCGTGTCGACACCTTCGTCCATGGCGACGGCGATCCCGAACGGGCGGTCGAACGCGCCACGTTGTACACGGCGGCGGGTGCGGACTGCGTCTACCCGATCCTCGCCCCGCCGGACGTGCTGCCGCTGCTGCGGGCCGGGGTCGAGGGCCCGCTGAACGCCCTGGCCCTGCTGGACGACGGGGGCCCCTCGCCCACCGCACTCGGCCGGCTCGGGGCCACCCGGGTCACGTTCGGGCCGGGGTTGCAGCGGCGGGCGGTCGCTGCCCTGCGGGAGATCACCGCCGGCCTCGGGAGCTGACCAGGCGCCGTGCCGGCTGACCGGCTGGCAACGCTACGGCCCCCACCCGCCGAGGGCGGGTGGGGGCCGTAGCGTCAGGCTGCTGCGTCGGCCGATTACTTCGGCAGCCAGGCCTTCCAGACGTCCGGGTTGGCCTTGACCCACTTCTCGGCGGCCTTGTCAGAGCTCATCTTCTGGTCCGCGATCATCGCGGCGACCTCGTTCTGCTGGGCGTTGGTCCAGTTGAAGTTCTTCAGGAACTGGGCCGCCTTCGGGTTGTTCTTGGCGAAGCCGGCGCCCAGGTACTTCTGCAGCGGGGTCTGGGCGTATCCGCAGGCGACCTTCTTCGGGTCGGAGTCGCAGCCCTTCTTGTACTCGGGCAGCTTCACCTCGACCAGGTCGAGCTGGGAGTTGAGCCACTGCGGCGTCCACCAGTAGCTGATGAACGGCTTCTTGGACTTGTAGCTCTCCTTGATCTGGGTGATCTGTGCGGCCTCGGAGCCGGCGTAGACCGTCTTGAGGTTCAGCTTCAGGTTCTTGATGAGCGCGTCGTCGTTGGTGGTGTACGACGGCGAGCCCTCCAGCAGCTGGCCCTTGCTGCCGCTCTCGGCGGTCTTGAAGAGGGACGCGTACTTGTTGAGGTTCTTGTAGTCGGTGATGTCCGGGTGCTCGTCGGCCAGGTACTTGGGGATGTACCAGCCGATGTGACCGGTGACGCCCAGGCCACCGCCCGAGATGATCGACTTCTTGTCGTCGACGTAGAGCTTGACCTTCTTCGGCGCGCCGCCCCAGTCCTCCAGGATGACGTTGGCCTTGCCGCTGTTGAGGGCGTCGAAGGCGACCGACTCGTCGAGCTGGGTCAGCTTGACCTTCGTGTGGAGTTCGTTCTCCAGGATGTACTTGGCGACGGCCGCGTTGGCCTCGGCACCGACCCAGGACGGCACGGCGATGGTGACCGCCTCCGAGCCGCCGGACGAGCCGGACGAGGAGGAGGTCTTGGCGGCGCTGCACGCGCTCAGACCGGTGACGCCGAGGACGACGGTGGCGGCGGTGGCGGCACGCAGGAGGTGCTTTCTGTTCATCATGGGAAGGGTGTCTCTCGTTTCAAACAGGCAGGTGGGTCCTGCGGCGCCGGCAGCGGAGGTGATCCGGCCGGATGGGGGCGGATTCGGGCTGCCGAGCGCGGTGGGCGGGAGTCGGGGACGGGGACGGGGGTTGGGGACAAGGACGGGACGGGGGGCGGGGTGGTCGGCTCAGTGCCTGCCGTTCCCCTTGTTCGGGCGCTGTGTGGTGCGGTCCAGCACCAGCCCCAGCAGCACGATGGCGACACCGGCGGTCAGGCCGACGCCGAGTTGGCTCTTCTGCAGGCCGTAGACGACGTCGTAACCGAGCGCGCCGGAGCCGACGAAACCGCCGACGATCACCATGGCGAGCACCAGCACCACGCCCTGGTTCAGCGCGAGCATCAGCGCGGGCCGGGCCAGTGGCACCTGCACCTGGCGGATCTGCTGGAAGGTGCTCGCGCCCATGGAGCGGGCCGCCTCCAGCGTGGCCGGGTCGACCTGGCGCAGGCCCTGCATGGTGATCCGCACGACGGCGGGCAGCGCGTACAGCACGGCCGCGGCGACCGCGGGAGCGCGGCCCACGTTGAACAGGGCCACCACCGGGATCAGGTAGATGAACTGCGGCAGGGTCTGCAGGGTGTCCAGCACCGGACGCAGGATGCGTTCCAGCAAGGGCACACGGGCCCCGGCCACGCCGATGATGAAGCCGAGCACGAGGGTGACGGCGACACCGGCGATCGCCTGGGACAGGGTGTCCAGGGCGTGGCCCCACACCCCGATCACGCCGACGCCGGCCATTGCCAGGGCGGCCGTGCACATCGCGCCCCAGCCGCCCGCGAGCAGGGCGAGGGCCGCGACCAGCAGGACCAGCAGCCACCACGGTGTGCCGGTCAGGACGCTCCGGATCGGGTCGAGCACCCAGATGGTGAAGTTGCCGGCCCAGGTGCGGGTTCCGCCCAGGACGGGCACCCCCTCGGCCAGGTGGCCGGTGAACCAGTCCACACCGCTCTGGACGGGCGAGGCGATATCCACGTTCCAGGCCTCGGGCCAGTCGGCGACCAGCAGCTGCCAGCCGACCGCGCCCAGCACGGTGCCCGAGCCGACCGCCAGGAGCCAGGCGCGCCAGCCGTGCAGCCAGGAGGAGCCGGACGGGGCGGCGCCCTCGCCCAATCGCTCGCCCGCGGCAGCGGTGACCCGGTCCAGCCAGACGGCCAGCAGCACGATCGGGATACCCGCGGCGAGCGCGCCGCCCACGTCGAGGATGGACAGTGCGTGGAACACTTCCTCGCCGAGGCCGCCGGCGCCGATCACCGAGGCGATGGTGACCATCGACAGGGCCATCATGATCGTCTGGTTCAGGCCGAGCAGGATCTCCTTGCGGGCCAGCGGCAGCCGCGCGGTCAGCAGCCGCTGCACCGGACTGGTGCCCAGCGACTCGGCGGCCTCCATGACACCCTGGTCGGCGCCGCGCAGGCCGAGCGCGGTGAGGCGGGCCATCGGCGGGGCGGCGTAGATGATGGTCGCGATCAGCGCGGACGGCACACCGACGTCGAACAGCAGCACCAGCGGCAGCAGGTAGGCGAACGCCGGCATGATCTGCATGGTGTCCAGCACGGGTCGCAGCACGCGCTCGAAGCGGTCCGACAGACCGGCACCCAGCCCGAGCGCCCCGCCGATGACGGCGGAGACCGCGACCGCGACTGCCATCAGCGCGAGGGTCTCCATCGTGGCTTGCCACATGCCGAGCAGACCGCACACCGTGAAGGCGGCGAACGTGATGCCGGCGAGCTTCAGCCCGCGCCGGTCGCGCAGGCCTCCGATCCGCCAGGAGAGCAGCACGGCGGCCGCGATCACCGGCGACCAGCCCAGGCTCTCCAACAGGTCGGTCACCCAGCTCACCGAGCCGTCGGCCCAGTTGCTCAGGTGCAGCAGGCCGTAGAGGAAGACCGGGTTGGTGTCCCGGTTGCGCACGATCCAGGTGTACGTGTCGTCCAGCGGCGTCTTGACGTCGACGCTCAGCGCGGACGGCCAGGCTCCGCTGCCCCACAGCAACGCGGCCAGCGGGACGAGCACGACCGCGGCGACGGCCAACGGCCACAGCCGGCGCACCACGGGGTGGCGCAGCCATGCGCGGGGCGCGGCGGAGACCTTCTCCTCGGCCGGTTCGGCCGGGGTCGGCGGCGAGGCAGGGGTGACGACGGCGCTCATGCGGTCCACCCCCGGGTATGGCCGATCGGTGCTGTTGTCGTGGCGATCCGCATCAGGCGGCCACCTCCTCGCGGTCGATTCCGGCGACGACCCGCAGCAGCGCGGCGTGGTCCACCTGGCCCAGGCAGTGGCCGTCCTGCACCACGCAGACGGCCCGGCCGGTGCGGGCGACGGTCTCGATGGCCTTGACGACCACCGTGTCGGGGGTGAGGGCGCCGGGGTGCTCCGGGCCGCCGCAGTCCCCGGCGTGCATCGCGGTGCGTACCGTCATGACCTGCTCGCGCGGCACGTCCCGGACGAAGTCACGGACGTAGTCGTCAGCGGGGGCGCCGACGATCTCCTCAGGAGTGCCGAGCTGCACGACCTGGCCGTCCCGCATCAGCGCGATGCGGTCGCCGACGCGCAGTGCCTCGCTGAGGTCGTGGGTGATGAAGACCATGGTGCGGCCCTCTTCGCTGTGCAGGCGGATGACCTCCTCCTGCATGTCGCGGCGGATCAGCGGGTCGAGGGCGCTGAACGGCTCGTCGAAGAGCAGCACCTCGGGGTCGGAAGCGAGCGCGCGGGCCAGCCCGACGCGCTGCTGCTGGCCGCCGGAGAGCTGGCCGGGGCGGCGCTGCTCCAGGCCCTCCAGGCCGACCTTGGCGACCATCTGCGCGGCCCGCTCGCGCCGCTCCGCCTTGGGCATGCCCTGGATCTCCAGGCCGTAGGCGACATTGTCCAGGACGGAGCGGTGGGGCAGCAGGCCGAAGTGCTGGAACACCATGGCGGCCCGGTGGCGGCGCAACTCGCGCAGCCGGTTCTTGTCCATGGCGAGGACGTCCTCGCCGTCGATCTCCAGCGTGCCGGAGGTCGGCTCGATGAGCCGGGTCAGGCAACGCACCAGGGTGGACTTGCCGGAGCCGGACAGGCCCATGACGACGAAGACCTCGCCCTTGCGCACGTCGAAGGAGACGTCCCGGACGGCCGCGGTGCAGCCAGTACGGGCGCGCAGCTCGGACTGGGAGAGCCCGGAGTACTCCGGGTTGCCGGGAACACCGTCGGCTTTGGGGCCGAAGACCTTCCACAGGTTGCGCACGCCGAAGACGGGGGGCGCCTCGGTCGCTTCCGCGGGACCGCTCTCCTTGTCGAGAGTGGGCTTCTTTGGGGTAGGTATGCCGCTCATCAGGCCTGGTTCCCTTCGCTGGTGCCGGCCAGCAGTTCGGCTGCCTTCTCGCCGACCATCAGTACGCCGATCATGGGGTTCACCGCGGGCAGGGTCGGGAAGACGGACGCGTCGACGACGCGGATGCCCTCCAGCCCATGGATTCGCAACTCGGCGTCGACGACGGCGAGTTCGTCGTCGGCAGGGCCGATCTTGCAGGTGCCCGCCGGGTGGTAGACAGTGTGGTGCGCCTTGCGCAGCAGTTCGCTGAGCTGTTCGTCGTCGGTGACGTCGGGGCCGGGGAAGACTTCCCGCTCCAGCCAGCCGGCGAACGGCTCGGTCTTGGCGATCTGCCGGGCCACCCGGACTCCGTCGACGAGGGTCTGCGCGTCGTAGCCGTCCTCGTCAGTGAAGTAGCGGAAGTCGAGGGCGGGCTTGACGTCGGGGTCCGCGGAAGTGAGGTAGATCCGCCCGCGAGCACGCGACTTGGGGATGTTCGGCGTCATCGACACGCCGTGCTCGGGACGTTCGTAGCCCAGCCGCTCGGGGTTGTCGGTGAAGGGGACCTGGTAGAAGTGGAACATCAGGTCAGGGAGGTCCTGGGTGGCGTCCCGGCGCACGAACAGCGCGGCGTCGGAGTCCATCGCCGAGTTCTCCGGCAGCGGCCGGCTGGTCTCCCAGACGATCACCGACTCCGGGTGGTCCTGCAGGTTCTCGCCGACACCCGGCAGGTCGTGCACGACCGGGATGCCCAGCTCTTCGAGGTCCTTCTTCGGGCCGATGCCGGACAGCAGCAGCAGGCGCGGGGAATCGACGGCGCCGGCACTGACCACGACCTCGCGACGGGCGGTGATCAGCTGCTCCGTGCCGTCCTTGGTGCGTACCCGCACTCCGGTGGCGCGCTTGCCGTCCAGCTCCAGCTTGTAGGCCCAGGTCTCCAGCAGCAGCGTCAGGTTGGGCCGGTCGCCGGCCTCCATGTGGGGGTGGAGGTAGGCGACGGAGGCGGAGGAACGCTTGTTGTTCTCCGGGTGGTAGGCGAGGTCGAGGAAACCGACGCCCTCGTGGAAGGGCTTTGCGTTGAAGCCGGTCACCTCGGGAACGCCGGTGGCCGCCTTGGCCGCCTCGATCCAGTCCTTGGCGATGGCGTTCTGGTCCTTGTCGGCGACCCGGACGATGTTGTTGCGCAGCCGGGCGTAGTAGGCCTCCATCTGCACGGCACCCCAGCCGGTGGCTCCGGCCGCCTCCCACTCGTCCCAGTCGGCCGGGAGCGGCTTGAAGGAGATCAGGGTGTTGTGCGAGGAACAGCCGCCGAGGACCTTGGCGCGGCTGTGCAGGATGTGGGAGTTGCCCTGGGGCTGCTCGACACTCGTGTACTCGTAGTCGAGGTCGCCACCGAGCAGTCCCTTCCAGCGGCGCAGGGTGAGGACGTCGTCGCGGTCGATGTCGCTGGGGCCGCCCTCGATGACGGCGACGGTGACGTCCGCGTTCTCGGTGAGGCGGGAGGCTATGACGGAACCGGCCGTGCCGCCACCGATGACGACGTAGTCGTAGACGTGGGGGGTCTCGGACATGGGGGTACTACTCCAGGTCGGGGGGGAAGGGGGGTTCGGTGGGCTCAACCGGCGAACCAGCGCACCGGCTTGGGGGCGAGGTTCTGGTAGACGTGCTTGGTCTCCCGGTACTCGGCGAGCCCTGCAGGCCCCAGCTCGCGGCCGGTGCCGCTCTTGCCGAAGCCGCCCCACTCCGCCTGCGGCAGATAAGGGTGGAAGTCGTTGATCCAGACGGTGCCGTGGCGCAGGCGGGCCGCGACGCGCCGGGCTCGGCCCGGGTCTGCGGTCCAGACGGCGCCGGCGAGGCCGTACTCGGTGTCGTTGGCGAGGAGGACGGCCTCCTCCTCGGTGCGGAAGGTCTCGACGGTGAGGACCGGGCCGAAGACCTCCTCACGCACCACCTTCATGTCCCGGTGGCAGCCGTCGAGGACGGTCGGCTCGTAGAAGTAGCCGGTCTCGGGCCGCGCCGGTGACGGTTCCGGCCGCTTGCCGCCGCAGCGCAGCACCGCGCCCTCGGCGAGCGCGGAGGCGACGTAGGCCTCGGTCTTGTCGCGCTGCTGCGCGGAGACGAGCGGGCCGCACTCCACGCCGTCCTCGGTGCCCCGGCCGAGCCTGATCTTCTGTGCGCGGCGGGCGAGTTCGGCGACGAAGCGGTCACGGACCGTCTCCTCGACGATCAGCCGGCCACCGGCCGAGCAGACCTGGCCACTGTGGATGAAGGCGGCGTTGAGGGCCTGGTCGACGGCGGTGTCGAAGCCCTCCTCGGTGGCGCAGGCGTCGGCGAAGACCACGTTGGGGTTCTTGCCGCCGAGTTCGAGGGCCACCTTCTTCACGGTGGGGGCGGCGGCCTGGGCGACCTTGGTGCCGCTGACCAGTCCGCCGGTGAAGGAAACCAGGTCCACGTCCGGGTGCTCGGCGAGCCGGGCGCCGACGCTGTGACCGGGTCCGGTGACGATGTTGGCGACACCGTCCGGCAGGCCGGCCTCGGCGAGCAGCTCGATCAGCGCGACGGTGGTCAGCGGGGTGATCTCGCTGGGCTTGATCACGAAGGTGTTGCCGGCCGCGAGCGCGGGGGCGATCTTCCAGCTGGCCTGCAGGAGCGGGTAGTTCCAGGGGGTGATCAGCGCGCAGACGCCGACCGGCTCGTGCACCACCACGCTGTGGACGTCAGGGGAACCCGCGTCGACCACCCGGCCCGGGGCCTCGGCGGCGACCAGGTCGGCGAAGTACCGGAAGGCATCGGCGACGCAGTCGATGTCGATCCGACCCTCCTCGGCAGTCTTGCCCGCGTCCCGGCTCTCCAGCAGGCCGAGCTCCTCGCGGTCACGTACCAGCAGGTCGGCGACGCGGCGCAGCAGAGCAGCACGTTCGGCGACCGGGGTGCCGGGCCAGGGGCCGTGGTCGAACGCCTGCCGAGCGGCGACCACCGCACGCTCCGCGTCCTTCTCGTCCCCCTCAGCAACCACGGCGAACGGCCGGGCGTCCGCGGGGTCGAGGATCTCGCGCGTGGCACCGGAGACCGCCTCCAGCCACTCACCCCCCACGTGAATGGTCGCCTGGACCTTTCGTTCCTTTGTGTCCGCCATGATCGATATTGCCTTCCGTTCCTGTTTTGCACCCCTGAGTCACACACGTGACCCACTCGGGGACCGTGACCGCCTGCCCGGACTCACCGATCGCATGCGTAATTGGTGGCCGAAAGTGCGCCGCGTCACTAAAAGCAAGGAAGAAAAGCAAACAAAACGGACGAATACGTGAGGTGTGAACGCTCCGTGCCGGCCGCTGGGCACACAGAAACCGGTCCACAACTGTCACGGAAGGTCACGACCACCGGCGGAATCGGGCCATCGCGCCCCCATCAGGTCGCGCACGCAGGCGCGCAGCCAGGCGTGAGCCGGGTCGGCGTCGTGGCGCGGATGCCAGGCCAGCCCGACCCTGAGCGGGGGGAGTCGTAGGGGGACGTCGAAGGCGACCAGACCGAGGGCCGCGGCCAGCGGAAGGCTCCAGGAGCCGACCAGCCCGATCAAGTCACTGTCGCGCAGCACGAACAACGAGGCCGGATAGGTGCCGACGCTGCCCACCACCCGGCGCTGCAGGCCCGACTCGGCCAGGGCCTCGTCGATCGGCCCGTGCAGTCTGCCGCGCCGCGAGACGATCAGGTGCCCGGCGGCCGTCGCGAACCTCTCCGGCGTGACCTCACCCTCCAGCAGCGGGTGGCCGGCCCGTACGACGCCGCACATACGGTCCTCGCCGACGGTCTCCACATGCACCTCGGGCGAGGTGGTGTCGATCACCCCGACCTCCAGATCGGCGGTGCCCTGGCGCAGGAACGGAGCGTCCACATGGCTCTCGGACAGAAAGCGCAGGCGGATGCCGGGCGCCTCGCGGGCGGCGCGGGCGAAGAGGGCCGCACCATGGGCGGCGGCGATCGCATCGTGGCCGAGCAGCGTGAAGGTGCGGCTCACCGTGCGCAGGTCGGAACCCCGGCCCGGCGCGAACAGGGCCCGCGCCCGCTCCACCACCGCGCTCACCTCGGCGCGCACGGCCAGTGCGTGCGGGGTCGGCACCATCCGACGGCCGGCGCGCACCAGGACGGGATCACCGAGCGCCTTGCGGATCCGGCCGAGGGTACGGCTCATCGCGGGCTCGGACAGGTGCAACCGGCGGGCGGCGCCCTGCACGCTCTGTTCCTCCAGCAGCACGTCCAGCGCGACCAACAGATTGAGGTCCAGGCTGGTGGATTGCGTCATGTGCATTCATCCCTTGCAAAGACTGCACTGGAGTGCAGGTCATGGCGAGCCTACGGTGAGAGCACATCCCACCCCAACCGCCAAGCTCCCGGGAGGAGCCGTGCCCGCGCACGCTCTCAAACGCCCCGTCCTGCTCACGCTGTGCGCCTGCGTCCTGGTCGCCCAGAGCATGGTCGCCGCCATCAACCTACTGATCCCACAACTGAGTTCGTCCGCCCTGCACCCCTCGCACACCGAGATCCTGTGGACGGTCGACGCCTACGTCATCGTCTTCGCGGGGCTCCTCGTCCCGGCCGGCGCGCTAGGCGACCGGTACGGCCGCAAGGGCGCCCTGCTGGTCGGATTGGGCCTGTTCGCCGCCGGTGCCGCCGCCAGCGCACTCGCCCCCGTTCCCGCCGTACTGATCACGGGCCGGGGCCTGTCCGGCGCCGGAGCCGCCCTGATCACCCCGGCGACCCTGTCGATCCTGATGCAGTTGTCCGCACCCGGGCACCGAGCCCGCTCGATGGCCGCCTGGACCCTGGCGATCGGTCTGGGTGGCGCGGCGGGCAACCTGGGTGGCGGACTGGCCGGCCAGTTCCTCACCTGGCGCGCACTGTTCGCGGTGATGGTCCCGCTCGCCGCCGTCCTCGCCGTCGCCGTCGCGGTCACCACCCCGCGTACGGCGCGCTCGGCGCGGAGCAACCCCGACCCGCTCGGCGCCCTGCTGCTCACCGCGGGTCTGGCCGCGGGCCTGTTCGGCATCATCGAGGGTCCGGTCTACGGCTGGACGTCCGCGCGCATCCTCGGCGCCTTCGCCGCCGGTGCCCTGCTGATCAGCGGCTTCGTCCGGCACGCCCTGCGCGCGGCGGCCCCGTTGTTCGACCCCCGGGTCTTCGCCTCCGCGCGGCTGCGGGCGGCCTCCCTCGGCACGGCCACCGGTTTCTTCGGCCTGTTCTCCCTCTTCTTCCTCAACTCGCAATACCTGCAGGACATCAAGGGTTTCGGCGCGGCCGTCACCGGTGTGGCGATCCTGCCGCTGCCCGTCGGGATGGCGGTCGCGCAGAAGCTGGCCGCCCGCTGGGCGGACCGTCCCCGCGCAATCGTCGGCACCGGTCTGAGCCTGATCGGCCTCGGCCTGCTGGGCGCGTCCGGCATCGACGCGAGCACCCCCTACTGGGCGTACGCCGGCTGGCTGCTGCTGATCTCGGCCGGCACCGGGCTGTCCATGCCGGCCCTGACCCTCGGTGTGGTCACCTCGCTCCCCGCCCACCAGACGGGCCTCGGATCCGGCCTGGGCACCACCGCCAGGGAGACCGGCGCCGCACTGGGCGTCGCGGTCACCGGCACCGTCCTGTCCTCGCACGCCGACCTCGCCCATGGCATGGGCCCGGCCCTGCGCACCGTCGCCCTGGTGGTACTGGCCGCGACGGTCCTGGTGGTGACGGGGTACGGGGCCGGCTCCGGATCATCACGCACGGTCGCTGCGGGCCGGGAACGCGACCTGACCCCCTCCAGCCGCCCCTGACCGACGCGGGGCGGCACGAACGAGCGCGGGCCCGGTTGCCGGAGAAAACCGGAACCGGGCCCGCGCCGGATACGACGGGGAGGCCAGCTCAGATGAGGCCCAGGGCGCGGACCGCCTCGCGCTCGTCCGCCAGCTCCTTGACGGAGGCGTCGATGCGGGCGCGGGAGAACTCGTTGATCTCCAGGCCCTGGACGATCTCGTACGCGCCGTCCTTGCAGGTGACCGGGAAAGAGGAGATCAGGCCCTCCGGAACGCCGTAGGAACCGTCTGACGGAATACCCATGGAGGTCCAGTCGCCCTGGGCGGTGCCGTTGACCCAGGTGTGGACGTGGTCGATGGCGGCGTTGGCGGCGGAGGCGGCCGACGAGGCGCCACGCGCCTCGATGATGGCCGCACCACGCTTGGCGACAGTCGGGATGAAGTCCTCGGCCAGCCACTTCTCGTCGTTGACGGTCTCGGCGGCGTTCTTGCCGGCGACGGTGGCGTGGAAGATGTCCGGGTACTGGGTGGCGGAGTGGTTGCCCCAGATGGTCAGGCGCGTGATGTCGGCGACCGGGGTGCCCGTCTTCTTCGCGAGCTGGGTCAGCGCGCGGTTGTGGTCCAGACGGGTCATCGCGGTGAAGCGCTCGGCCGGGACGTCCGGCGCAGCGGCCTGCGCGATGAGCGCGTTGGTGTTGGCCGGGTTGCCGACCACGAGCACCTTGATGTCGTCCGCGGCGTGGTCGTTGATGGCCTTGCCCTGCGGCTTGAAGATGCCGCCGTTGGCCTCCAGCAGGTCGCCGCGCTCCATGCCCTTGGTGCGCGGACGGGCGCCTACGAGGAGGGCCACGTTGGCGCCGTCGAAGGCGACGTTCGGGTCGTCCGAGATGTCGATGCCCTGCAGCAGCGGGAAGGCGCAGTCGTCCAGCTCCATGGCCGTGCCCTCGGCGGCCTTGAGTGCCGGGGTGATCTCCAGCAGGCGCAGCTTGACCGGCACGTCCGCGCCGAGCAGCTGGCCGGAGGCGATGCGGAAGAGCAGGGCGTAACCGATCTGGCCGGCCGCGCCGGTGACGGTGACGTTCACGGGAGTGCGGGTCATGGCGTTCTCCGTATGACAGCTGGCGGTGGGGCGTCCCTGCCCCGGGCGGATGATCGATCTCTTGGCGTCAAGAGAGATCCAGCGGTCAGGCTATCGCGCATCCGGCATGCGAGACGTCCCGGGCCCTGTGGCTCACCCCACAGGGGTCAACGCAGGGCACCGGGGGGAGCAGGTCGCCCAGCCTGGTCGTCACCGCACACCCTGTCCGCCCGTCATGTCCCCTCCCCGTCCGCGGGTCGTCCCCCCTCCCGACCGCCCGTCACCTCGTGCCCCCGTCGGGTCCGTTATCTCGTGCATCCCGTCGGCCCGGATGCCAGGGTCACGCACGCCCTGGCCTCCGTCGCGTCCCGCACGGCGACCATCGGGGTGTAGGCGATGGTGTCCCCAGCAGCCGTAGCGTCCGCCGTCTGCCGCTCCCCGCCCGCTGAGACCTGCACGCGGTCGCCCGGTGCCGCACCGGTGATGCGGCCCCAAGCCGCACCACAGGTCTTGCTGTAGCGGACCTCCAGGGTGATGGCGCCGACGGTGGTGCTCTTGGCGGTGGTCACCAGGTCACCACTGCAGTGCATGACCTCGGCGTCCTTACCGTTGCAGGCCGGGCCGGCACACTTGACCCCGGCGGGCAGGCTCACGTGCGTACTGGTGACCGGGGAGGGCGACGTGGCGGGGTGTCCCTCCTTGCCGCCGCCTCCCTGGCCGGTGAAGTAGAAGACGGCGCCGATGAGGACGAGCACGCCGACGAGTCCCGCCAGGAACGCAGCCAACCGGTGCCGGTCCACGGCCCGGTCGGCCGCCGGTCCCGGACGCGACTCCGCCGGCTCTGCCGGGTGGGGGCCGGAGGTGCCCGGCCCGTCCGGACGCCGCCCGGGGTGGGCGCCCGCCCGGGACGGGCCCTGGTAGCCGGCCAGCCCCCACGAGTTGCCGTCGGACGCTGCACCATCCGCGGGGGCGGTCGCCGGCCCGGACACGTCTTGGCCACCGGTGCCATGAGCCGGTCCGTGTCCCGCCCCCTCCCGGGCACCGGCATGGGCATCGACACTGGCATCGGGAACCGTCGGCTGGGCGGGAAGCGTCGGCTGGGCGAAGACCGCCGGAACGGCGTCCGCGGGTCCGGCGGACCCCGGAGGCGCGGCGGTGTCGCCGCTCCCGCGGTCGGCCGAGTCGCTTGTCTCCCGGCCCGGTTCCCCCGAATCGCCCGCCTCCCCCAGTTCCCCCAACTCCCCCAGTGCGGCCCGCGCCTGGGAGATCCGGATCGCCTCCATGGTGCTGTCGTGCCGCATCTCCGCCCGGCTCCAGGCACGTTCGGCCAACTCCCACAGAGTGACCAGATGGACCGGGTTGGTGCCGGTGACCTCGGCGAGCGCCACGACCGCCCCCTTGGGTGCGAGGAGCCGACCACCGAGGTAGCGCTCCCAGGACGTCCTGCCGTAGCCCGTGCGGTCGGCCAGCGCCGCGATGCTCAAGCCGCTACGGTCCACGAGCCGGCGCAGCTGGCTGGTGAACTCCCTGATCTGCGGATCCAGATCCTCCGGCAAGGCTTTCCAGCGAGGCATCGTCCTCCCCCTCTTCCCCCCCAGTCGGTGGCTCTTGCCCAAGGATCCCAGTTCCCGGAGTGGGAGCGCATGGACACCTGCGTGCCCCGTGTACCGGCACCACGGTGCCACCTGCGTCGGCAGGCCGGCACCGGAGCGGAACCGTCACCTCCGGGCCACAGCACGGGGACAGGCGCTGAACGCCTTGTTCATGGCAAGGAAGTCCGGACGGTGAACAGCCTGCGGAATCCCGGTGAAAGACCGGTGGCCCGCACCATCCGGGCGAGGTGCGGGCCACCGGTCCAACGGGCGCCGTTACTTGGTGACCGTGAAGTGCAGGGTGTCCTTCAGGAACGGGATCTGCAACCAAGGTTTGGGCTGGGCCATCAAAGCCAGCAGGACGATCGCCAGGCCAAGGATGCCGTAGGTGACGATGTCCGTGAAGCGGGAACGAACGGCGAGCATGCCGACGCTCGGCAGTATCCAGCGCATGGCCGCGCCGGTCAGCAGGGCGGCCCCGATCAACAGGCTGCCGTAGCGGAACGCGTCGAGCGCGGTCAGCAGCAGGCCGAGCGCGACTGCCGACAGCACGACGAGCACGGGCCACTGCCGTGCGGGCGCCGGGGCGTCACCGGGCGCGGCCCGGCCGCCCCCCTCGGGACGCGCGGTGTCCTTCGTCAACAGCGGGAAACGGCGAGTGGTCCGCCGCGGGCGCCCCTCCGGGGCGGGGACGGTCGCCGCGTCGCGCACCGCCGGTACCGGTTCTGATCCCGCGTGCCCACGGGTGCCCTCAGCCGACACTGCGCTCCGCCGCCTCGACCACGTTGACCAGCAGCTGCGCCCGGGTCATCGGGCCGACGCCGCCGGGGTTCGGGGAGATCCAGCCGGCCACCCCGGCCACGTCCGGATGGACGTCTCCGACGATCTTGCCCTCGGCGTTGCGCGAGACGCCGATGTCCAGCACCGCTGCGCCCGGCTTGACGTCCTCGGCGCGGATCAGATGCGGGGAGCCAGCCGCCGCGATGATGATGTCGGCCCGCTTGAGGTGCGCGGACAAGTCGCGGGTTCCGGTGTGACACTGGGTCACGGTGGCGTTCTCGCTGCGCCGGGTGAGCAGCAACGGCATCGGGCGCCCGATGGTGACACCGCGACCGACGACCACGACCTCGGCGCCCTTGATCTCGACGCCGTAGCGGCGCAGCAGAGTCAGCACACCGTTGGGGGTGCAGGGCAGCGGCGCCGGTTCGTTCAGCACCAGCCGACCGAGGTTCATCGGGTGCAGCCCGTCCGCGTCCTTGGCCGGATCCATCAGTTCCAGGATGCGGTTCTCGTCGATGCCCCTGGGCAGCGGCAACTGGACGATGTAGCCGGTGCAGGCCGGGTCCTCGTTCAGCTCCCGGACGACCGCCTCGATCTCCTCTTGGGTGGCCGTGGCCGGCAGCTCGCGCTGGATCGAGGCGATGCCGACCTGCGCGCAGTCACGGTGCTTGCCGGCGACGTACTTCTGACTGCCGGGGTCGTCCCCGACCAGGATCGTGCCGAGGCCGGGCGTGACGCCCCTCTCCTTCAGGGCCGCCACGCGGGCGGTCAGGTCGGACTTGATCGCGGCTGCGGTGGCCTTGCCATCGAGAATCTGGGCGGTCATGGCCCCATCCTCGCGGATGACCCGGCCCGGATTCCAATCCGGGGTGGCCGGACGCTCCTGCCACACCTGTTATCACATGATCGGGGTGGTAATACGTGATGATCGGCGATGTTGCACTTGCACAACACCTGACGATTCCGGCTGGACAAGTAAGAGCCCGTTAAAGAACGATGAGAGCACAGTGCCGCGGGCAGTGCCGGGGGGGCGGACCGCATCTGTACATCTCCTCCGAACCGTGCTGCGCGTCGTCCCCGCACTTGAGCAACGGAGGAACTGCGCCATGAGCTTTGGCGACCAGAACAACCCCTACGGCCCCCCACCCCAGCAGCCGCCGGCCACCCCCGCCCCCGGCTACGGCTACCCCCAACAGCCCGGCGTTCCGCCGCAGCCTCCGGGCTACCCCCAGGCTCCGGGCTATCCCCAGGCTCCGGGCTATCCCCAGGCTCCGGGCTACCCCCAGCAGGCCTACCCGGGGTACCCCGCCACGAACGCGATGCCGCAGACGATGCCCGGCCTGACGACCACCGCGCGGGTCCTGCTCTACATCGTGGCAGGCGTACAGGTCCTCATCGGCGTCTTCGCGATCTTCGGCGCCGCGACGCTCAACGACGCCTCCAACGCGGGTGAGGACACCTTCGGCAACAACAGCCTGTCCGACATCGGACACGCCAGCGCCGGCCTCATCTTCTTCTTCGCCCTGCTCTTCCTCGGGCTTGCCGGGCTGTCGATCACGCTGGGCGTGAAGTTCTCCACCGGCGGCCAGGGCATCCGCATCACCACGATGGTCTACGGCATCCTGGGCGCCCTCTTCGGCGTCCTGATCCTCATCGGGGCGGCGAACACCAACTCCAGCGCCGGACTCGTGTGGGCCCTGCTGTGGATCGGCTTCGGCGGCGTGATGGCGGCGGCGATGATCTCCCCGTCCGGCGCGGCATGGTTCAGCCGCCCGCGCTACTGAGCCCGTAGGACGTACGGCACACACCCGCCGAGGGCCGTGTCCGCATCCCGTGATCGGGGGGACACGGCCCTCGACGTTCGAAGAGACCGGGCAAACCGGACAGGTGACTCACCGTCGCCTCCGCGCTCCGGCATCCAGCCCTGAGCCGCCACCCGGCCCCTCGGGGAACCAGCGGGGACGCTCTCCCTGCGACGCCCGCGGTCATCGCCGCCACGGCCACCCACGGGGAGCAGGCCGGGACCGACCGGGCCCGCCCGCGCCTCCTGCGGATCTCAGCCGACGGGACGCCCTCGCCGCCGCGCGCCCCCGCGCACCACGCCCAGGACGCGCGACACGAACTCCAGCAGGAGGAGCAGCCCGGCGAACACCACGCACGCCCTCGCCGCCATCCAGGACCCGGCCGCGACCGCGCGTGCGTAGGAGGCGACCCAGGGCCCCGCGCTGCCGAGGTCCCACACGGGCCGCTGCGGAAACTCCGCGCCGACCACGTCACTCACCGCCGAGGTCACGAGCCCGAGCAGGGCCAGACCGACGGCCGCGAGCACCAGCTTCCGCAGAGCGGGGCGCCGCTCGCACACTCCACGCATGTTGTCCCCTTTCCCACCGGCTGGACACTGTACGCGCCGGCCGCCTGGCCCACCCGCTGGGCCGGCCCGAGAGTGGGCCACGCCCCCTGGCACCCCAACCGGTTCAGCCCCCGCGTCAGGAACCGGGCGGCTGGTGCTGGAGGCGTTTCCTGCCCCCCCCACCGGTCACCGCCGTGCGCATCGAGCCACCGGGGGAGAACTGCCGTGCGGTGTCGTCCAGAACGTCAAGACCTCCGCGCCCCGTCCAGGCGTTTCCCGCCCCCACCGCCGCCGAGGCACCCGGCCGTTCCTCCGGACGGCCGACGGTGACCGGGTGGGGAAGCCTGCCCTCGTCGTGGGTCGGGCGTCAGCCCTCGTCGGTCTCCCAGTGGAAGGACGCAAGGGTGGCGGGCTCCTCGCCCGGTGCAGCGCTGATGCGCCGTCGGCCGGCCAGGCGCCCCAGACCAGTGAGCGCGCCGAGCAGGACGGCGAGCAGACAGAAGAAGCCGACAACGAGACCAGCGGCGCCGAGGAAGCCGAGTTCGGCCAACCGGGCCAGGAAGTCCAGGGGGTTCATGCATCCGCATGCCAACATGCCGACAGCCTCCCCGGTGGGGAGGCTGTCGGCACGGCTCGTGTCCGTACGGTGCTACGGAATTTTCCCTTCCGGGACCGCCGCAGGGCGGCGGCCGCTCAGTGGAAGAAGTGGCGCGTACCGGTGAAGTACATGGTCACGCCCGCCTTCTTCGCCGCTTCCACAGCGAGCTCGTCACGGACCGAGCCGCCCGGCTGGACGATCGCCCGGACACCGGCACCGATGAGGATCTCAGGGCCGTCGGGGAAGGGGAAGAAGGCGTCGGAGGCCGCATAGGATCCCCGGGCGCGCTCCTCGCCGGCCCGCTCGACAGCCAGTTTGCAGGAGTCGACGCGGTTGACCTGGCCCATGCCGACACCGACCGAGGCACTGTCCTTGGCGAGCAGGATCGCGTTGGACTTCACCGCGCGGCACGCCTTCCAGGCGAAGGCCAGCTGAGCCAGCTCGTCGGGGGAGAGCGCCTCGCCGGCGGCCAGTGTCCAGTTGGCCGGGTCGTCGCCCTCGGCCTGGAGCCGGTCGGTGGCCTGGAGCAGCGCACCACCGTCGATCGGCTTGACCTCGACGGGGTTGGCCGGGCCCTCGGGACAGCGCAGTACGCGGATGTTCTTCTTCTTGGTCAGGGCCTCCAGCGCGCCGTCCTCGTAGCCGGGCGCCACGATGACCTCGGTGAAGATCTCCGCAACCTGCTCGGCCATCTCCTTGCTGACCGGCCGGTTCACGGCGATGACCCCGCCGAAGGCGGAGAGCGGGTCGCAGGCGTGCGCCTTGCGGTGCGCCTCGGCGACGTCCGCGCCGATCGCGATGCCGCAGGGGTTGGCGTGCTTGATGATCGCGACGCAGGGCTCGTCGTGGTCGTACGCGGCACGGCGGGCGGCGTCCGTGTCCGTGTAGTTGTTGTACGACATCTCCTTGCCGTGCAGTTGTTCGGCCGCCGCGAGGCCCCCCTCGCCGGAGGTGTAGAGGGCGGCGGGCTGGTGCGGGTTCTCGCCGTAGCGCAGTGTGCGGTCCCGCTCCAGGGTGGTGCCGATGAAGTCGGGGAACGCGGAGTCGTCCGCGGGAGCGTAGGCGGAGGCGAACCAGGAGGCGACGGCCGTGTCGTACTCGGCCGTGTGCCGGAAGGCCTCTGCCGCCAGGCGCTTGCGGGCGGCGAGGTCGAAGCCGCCGTCCTTCACTGCGGCGAGTACGTCCCCGTACCGCTCGGGGCTGGTGACCACGGCGACGGAAGGGTGGTTCTTGGCGGCGGCGCGGACCATCGACGGGCCGCCGATGTCGATCTGCTCCACGCACTCGTCCGGCGAGGCGCCGGAGGCGACCGTCTCCCGGAACGGGTAGAGGTTAACGACGACCAGGTCGAACGGCTCCACACCGAGTTCGGTGAGCTGGCGCCGGTGGTCCTCCAGACGCAGGTCGGCGAGGATGCCGGCGTGGACCTTGGGGTGCAGGGTCTTGACCCGGCCGTCCAGGCACTCGGGGAAGCCGGTCAGCTCCTCGACCTTGGTCACGGGGACACCGGCGGCGGCGATCCGGCCGGCCGTGGAGCCGGTGGAGACCAACTCGACACCGGCCTCGTGCAGCCCGCGGGCCAATTCCTCCAGCCCGGTCTTGTCGTAGACGCTGACGAGCGCGCGATGGATGGCCCGCTTGTTGCTCTCGGCGGTCACTGGATAACTACCTTTCGTCCCTCGATGCGATAGCCGTTGCGGGCGAGCCGCCCCACGACCTCGACGAGCAGCCTTCGCTCGACTTCCTTGATGCGCTCGTGCAGCGCGCTCTCGTCGTCCTCGTCCCGGACCTCGACCACGCCCTGCGCGATGATCGGCCCGGTGTCGACGCCGTCGTCGACGAAGTGGACGGTGCAGCCGGTGACCTTGGCGCCGTACGCGAGCGCGTCACGGACCCCGTGGGCCCCCGGAAAACTGGGGAGGAGGGCCGGGTGGGTGTTCACGAACCGCCCGCCGAAGCGCGCGAGGAATTCCTTCCCCACGATCTTCATGAAACCGGCGGAGACCACGAGGTCGGGCTCGTACGCAGCCACCGCGTCGGCGAGGGCGGCGTCCCACTCCTCCCGGGTGCCGAAGTCCTTGACCTTCCGCACGAAGACCGGCAGCCCGGCCCGCTCGGCGCGGGCGAGCCCCTCGATGTCTTCACGGTCGGCCCCGACGGCGACGATCCGAGCGCCGTACGACTCGGCTCCGGTGCGCTCGATCTCGTCCAGGAGCGCCTGCAGATTGGTGCCGGATCCGGAGACCAGCGCGACGAGGCGCTTGACCGCTGGGCCAGCGGAGGTGGCGGCCACGGTGGGGCCCTTTCTCGGGGTGGCGGTGTGTCCAGCCAGCGGCTCGTATGTTCGCACGAATGCTTCACACCCCGGGATACGGGGAAGTCTACGAAGCGGCCGGCCGTCAGCAACGATACCGGCACTGTGACCGGCCCCCACGGGACGGGGGCGTGGCCGGAAGGTAGCGTTCGCAAGGAGCCGGCTCGGGAACGCGGTCGTGGTGCAGTGCGTTCACGGAGTGGAAGCTCACGTCGGACAGCCGTGGTTCACCTAGGGGAAGACGCTCTTTTGATGCCCGATCGCAGCCCGCGACTCCTCACGTTCCCTCCGCGCCCAGCCCAGGGGGGCGAGCGTGGCGTGCTGCTGCGGGAGCGGCCGGCGTCGCCGCCCGAGGCGTCCCGAGGCGGACAGGACGGCGGCAGCCGGGGCGGTGAGCAGCAGGACGACAACCCCTTCGCTCCGCCGCCGGAGGGCACCCCCGACCGCCCCTGGCAACCCCGCCACCCCGAGGGCTCATCCAGTGCCGGTGCCGGTTCCGGCTCTGAGACCGGCAACACCGGAGGCGCTCCCGGCCCCGGAGGTGGTTCACCCTCGGGTTCCCGGTGGAGTGACCGTCAGCCCGGCGGTTCCCCCGACGGCGGCTTCGGCGAGCGGCCCGGCAGTGGTCCGCAGAGCCCCGGCGGCTCCACCGGCCCCGGCGGCCCCGGCGGCATGCGCTGGGACCCGACGGACCCGGCGCAACGACGGGCCCGCTACGCCCTGCTGTCGGGCATGTGGTCGGTCTTCTTCGTGCTCTTCGGCTGGCAGTACGTGGCCCTGCTGCTGGGCGCGCTGGCCCTGTACTGGGGCATCAGCGCGCTGCGCGCCAAACCGCGCGTCCCGGGGTCGGACACCCCGGCGTCCACAGACGGCCGGGGCGTCCGGCCTCAGGCCACGGCGGCCATCGGCGGCCTGGTCACGGCGTCCCTGGCACTGGTCCTGGTGGCCTCGGCCTTCACCGTCCAGCTCGTCTACCGCGACTACTACACCTGCGTCAACGACGCCCTCACCCACGAGGCCAAGCAGTCCTGCGAGAAGCTGCTGCCGCAGGAGCTGCGCGGGGTGCTGGGGGCAGAGAACGGGTAGCCGGGTCCGGCGGGTCCGGCGGGTGTCCGTTTCAGGTCCCGATCGGCAGGGTGCGCTCCGGGGCCCGTGAGGCCTGTCGGGGTCCAGCGGGGTGCGGACCCGTTCACGGAGTCTGCCCGATCACCGGGGCCTTCCCAGCGCAGCTGCGCCCGCCCACGGCTCAGCGGGGCCCGCCCGGGGTTCAGCGGGGCCCGCTCAGGGTTCAGCCGTGTCCGTCCAGGTCTCGTCGGGCCGGGGACAGGACTCGGTGGGCGCACCCCGGGTGGCAGCGGGGTCCGGACGAAGCTCGTCCGTGCTCGACCCCTGCCCGGCCTGGGGCCCGGCAGTGCCGTCGCGCGGGGCGGCGGCGTCCCGCAGGGCCGCCCAGCGAGATGCGCGCGCGAGGTCATCGTGCCAGTCCGGGGTGAACGGGTCGTCAGCGGGAACGAAGTCGTACAGCTCGTCCTCGACGGCACCGCTCGTGCCGCGCACGGTCCCGACCCGGGCGGACATGGCCGGCTTCGCCCCAGCCGGCTCGGTTGGCCTGGCGGTCTCCTCGGCTGTGCCGGCACCTCCGGCGTTCACCCCGGCCGCCGCCTTCGGGTTCGCCCTGGCCTTCGACTTGGCCGACCTGACCTGCAACTTCCACTTCACCTTCGACTTCAGTTTCAGCTTCGCCTCCGACTCCGACTCCGACTCCGAGGTGCCCTCCCCCTTCCCTGGCGTCGTCGCGGAGTCCGTGCCCACCGCGTGGCCCGCCGCGGCTCCCGGCGCCGGGATCCCGCCGCGCCGGGCCCGGTACCCCCGCAGCCGCCAGGACCGTACGCCCAGTGCGACCGGAATCCCGAGCACCGCCGTCCAGATCCCGGCCGCTCCCCCGGTCTGCCACCACACCGGCCCGAAGCGGGCCAGTGCGGCCACGCCCAGCGGGCCGCCCGCCAGCTCGGCGAGCAGCGCGAGGCCTGCCGCGCAGACCGTCGCGGTCAGTAGGACCACCCCGGTGGTGCGGCCGGCTGACCAAGGGGCCCGCGAAGCCTCCCGGGGCTCCGCCCGGTTCACGGCCGCCCTCGCCACGAACCAGCCGGCGGTGATCCCGGCCGCCACAGGCACCAGTGCCGCCGCCCAGTCCGGAACTGTCCCGGCGCCGGCGTCCGGCACCGCGGCCAACAGCGGGAACGGCGGAAGCATCGGGGCCGGGTCGGAGGCGAGCGGGTGCACGACGTGCCCGGTGCCCAGGGCGAAACCGGGTCCGAGGGCGTAGGAGGCGGCCCACACCGCCGCGTTGGGGATGAGCGCGAGGCCGAGCAGCAGTACGGCGAAGCGTCCCGCCCAGCCCTCGGTCAGTTGGAGGAAGGACGCCCGCACGGCCCCTCCGTGCCACACCAGCGACACGCCGAGCAGCAGGGCCCCACCGCCGAACAGTACCGCCGTCGCCGCCCCGGCGGCCCGAACGGCCGCACCCAGCCGCGCCCGCGCATCCACTCCCAGCACCAGCCTCCGTACCGGCCCGGGTAGTACCACCAGCGCGCTCAGCACAGGCGCACGAGGACGGCCGTGCGCCGACCATGCCCCCACTCCCGCCGCACCCACCGCGACCAGCGGCAGACATGCCGTCACCCATCCCCAGGAAGGACGCAGTTCGCTGCCGGAGCAGTAGAGCGCGGTGGCGACACCGACACCGAGGTAGCCGAGGACCACACCCGTCCACGCCGTGCGCACCGGCACCGGCGGGGGGCCATCGGGGTCGGCGGACACGTCCGACGCGTCCCGCGCCGCCCGGTACAGCAACCACAGGGGCAGCGCGAGCAGCAGCAGCGGTGTCACCCCCACCGGCAGGGGCGCGCCGGAGAGGGTGTCGGTGCGGACCAGTTCCACCCCGTGCGCCAGCAGCCACAGTGCGGCGGCGACGTGCAGTGCTCCGCCCGGTCCGCTGTCGGGGTAGGGCGAGCTGACCCACATCCCCAGGACGAGCACGGCGAGCGAACCGAGCCCGAGGCCGGCCGCGACCGCACCTGAGAGGAGGCTCGCGGCCAGCCCAGGCGAACGGTCGCGGAGCCGGGCGAGCAGAGGCGACGACAACGGTCGGCGAGCGGTCATCCGGATCACGGAGGCCATGCTCCCAACGACACGCGCTTTCCCGTCGTAACAGGCGAACCACCGATGTGTCGCTCAATATACGTTTATGTTCTTTTCCGCATGGAAGGGCGAACGGTGACGACGCAGACCACTGCCAGCCCGCTGCCACCGCCGAAGGAACGCCGACGCCTGCGCGAGTCCGTTTCGCTGACGCAGACTCAGCTTGCGGCACGGCTCGGCGTCAGCCGCGCCACGGTGCGTGCCTGGGAGTCCGGCCGCCGTGCCCCGAACGGCGGCGAGGGCGAGGCGTACACCAGGCTGCTGACCCGCCTTGCCGAACCGACGGGCGCTCAGGGGACCAAGACTGCCGCCACGGAGAAGACCGGGTCTCACCTGGCGGAGAAGACCGGGGCCGCGGCCACACAGACGTCCTCTGGGACGGTGAGCTCCGGGGGAGGAGCCCCCGGACCCGAGTCCCGGCCGCACGTGCCGGACGCGCTTGAGCCGCCGGAGCCCACTCAGGCCTTCGACGCCCTGTACGCGTTCTGCGCCCCGGCGCTGGTGCGTCAGGCCTACCTGCTCACCGGACGCCGGGAGCTGGCCCGCGAGGCCGTGGAGCAGGCCTTCCAACTCGCCTGGCAGCACTGGCCGGAGGTGGCCCGGGACCGGGATCCCGGCGGATGGGTACGGTCCACGGCGTACGACTGTGCGCTCTCCCCGTGGCATCGATTCCGTCCCCGCTACCGACACCCGGAGCCCCCACCCGCGGACCCGGCCGACCGCGATCTACTGAACGCCCTGCTCAGGCTACCGACGTCGTACCGACGCACGGTCGTCCTCTACGACGGCGTGGGCCTCGACCTGCCGGAGACAGCGGCGGAGACGGAGGCCACCACACCGGCCGCCGCCAACCGGCTGACCCACGCCCGCGAGGCGCTGGCCGCGCGGATTCCGGAACTGGCCGATCCTGCCGAACTCCATCGCCGCCTTCTCGAACTGGCCTCGGCCGAGCGTCTGCGCGCGGCCAAGCCGATGACGGTACGGACGGTCGGCGAACGCCGGAACGTGTTCTGGACGCGGGCCGCCATCACCTTCACGGTGACGATCATCGGTGCCACGACGCTCACCCTGCGGACGGCACCGACGCACTACGAAGCACCGGTCGCGCCCGCACAGGCAGTACGGGGGGTTCCACGGCCGGCGGCGCTGGGGCCCCTCTCCGAGGAAGAACGGGCGTTGCGCGCGAAGCTGCGCGCAGAGACGGCGAACGGCCCGGAGCGTCTGGTTCCGCAGGCACGGTGAGCACTGCGGCGGTCCCGCCGTGGCTGGTGCCCGCCGCGCGGTGCCGTCCCTGCCCCCATCACCACACGAGGCGTGAAACGCCGGTGGGCCCGCCCCAGCCGGGGAGCGGGCCCACCCACGGTCGAAACCGGGACGCTCGGGCGCCGAAACGTCAGGCGCACGGGCCGTCAGGCCGTCAGGCGCTCAGGATCTCGCGCGCGAGCTTCGCCGTCTCGGTGGGGGTCTTGCCGACCTTGACGCCCGCGGCCTCCAGGGCTTCCTTCTTGGCCTGTGCGGTACCGGAGGAGCCGGAGACGATGGCGCCCGCGTGGCCCATGGTCTTGCCCTCGGGCGCGGTGAAGCCCGCGACGTAGCCGACCACCGGCTTGGTCACGTTCTCCTTGATGAAGGCCGCGGCACGCTCCTCCGCGTCGCCGCCGATCTCACCGATCATCACGATGAGGTCGGTCTCCGGGTCGTTCTGGAACGCGGCGAGGGCGTCGATGTGCGTGGTGCCGATGATCGGGTCACCGCCGATGCCAACGGCGGTCGAGAAGCCGATGTCCCGCAGCTCGTACATCATCTGGTACGTCAGCGTGCCGGACTTCGACACCAGGCCGATGCGGCCCGGCTTGGTGATGTCGCCCGGGATGATGCCGACGTTCGACTGACCCGGGGTGATGATGCCGGGGCAGTTCGGACCGATGATGCGGGTCTTGTTGCCCTTCTTGCCGGCGTACGCCCAGAAGGCCGCCGTGTCGTGCACGGCGATGCCCTCGGTGATCACGACGGCCAGCGGGATCTCGGCGTCGATGGCCTCGACGACCGCGTCCTTGGTGAACTTCTCCGGCACGAAGATGACGGAGACGTCGGCACCGGTCTTGTCGACGGCCTCCTTGACGGTGCCGAAGACGGGTACCTCGGTGCCGTCGAAGTCCACGGTGGTGCCCGCCTTGCGCGGGTTCACGCCGCCCACGACGTGGGTGCCGTCACCGAGCATGAGCTTGGTGTGCTTCATGCCGGTGGAACCGGTCATGCCCTGGACGATGACCTTGCTGTCCTTGTTGAGCCAGATAGCCATGGTGTGTCGGTGTCCTCGTCCTCGTACTTACTTGGCGGCGGCCAGCTCGGCGGCCTTGTCGGCCGCGCCGTCCATGGTGTCGACGCGCTGCACCAGCGGGTGGTTGGCGTCGGTGAGGATCTTGCGGCCCAGCTCGGCGTTGTTGCCGTCGAGACGGACGACGAGCGGCTTGGTGACTTCCTCGCCGCGGTCCTCCAGCAGCTTCAGGGCCTGCACGATGCCGTTGGCGACCTCGTCACAGGCGGTGATGCCACCGAAGACGTTCACGAAGACGGACTTGACGTCCGGGTCGCCCAGGATGATCTCCAGGCCGTTCGCCATCACCTGGGCGGAGGCGCCACCACCGATGTCCAGGAAGTTGGCGGGCTTGACGCCACCGTGCTTCTCACCGGCGTACGCGACGACGTCCAGGGTGCTCATGACGAGGCCGGCGCCGTTGCCGATGATGCCGACCTGGCCGTCGAGCTTGACGTAGTTGAGGTTCTTCTCCTTGGCAGCCGCCTCCAGCGGGTTGGCAGCGGCCTTGTCGTGAAGCTCCTCGAAGTCCGGGTGACGGAATTCGGCGTTGTCGTCCAGGGACACCTTGCCGTCGAGGGCGATGACGTCACCGGAGGCGACCTTGGCCAGCGGGTTGACCTCGACCAGGAGGGCGTCCTCCTTGATGAAGGTGTCCCACAGCCTGACCAGAACGTTGACGATCTTGTCCGCGACCTCGGCCGGGAACTTGGCGGCCTCGACGATCTCGCGGGCCTTCGCCTCGTCCACACCGTCGATCGGGTCGATCGGGGTCTTGGCAACGGCCTCCGGGCGGGTGGCCGCGACCTCCTCGATCTCCACGCCGCCCTCAACGGAGGCGATGGAGAGGAAGGTGCGGTTGGCACGGTCGAGGAGGAAGGAGACGTAGTACTCCTCGACGATCTCCGGAGCGGTCTCGGCAATCATGACCTTGTGGACCGTGTGGCCCTTGATGTCCATGCCGAGGATGTCCGTCGCCCGGGCGACTGCCTCGTCCGCGGAGGCGGCCAGCTTGACGCCGCCGGCCTTACCACGACCACCGACCTTCACCTGCGCCTTGACGACGGACTTGCCGCCGAGACGCTCGGTGATCTCGCGCGCCGCCTCAGGCGTGTCGATGACTTCACCGGCCAGCACCGGTACATCGTGCTTGGCGAAGAGGTCCCTCGCCTGGTACTCGAACAGGTCCACGCGCTTCCGTCCCTATCAGTGATCTCGCGGTTCGTTGGATGCGTGGGCGTGCCGCGAAGGGCAACGTGACGTCCGCTCTGTCACAGGGGAAGCGCACACGGTGTCCGAGCGCGCGGCATGTCCGCCTCGCAGGTTATCGCTGCTTGCGGGGGGCCTCTAAATCGCGGGTCACACGCGAGCGGTGATACCTGTCACATGATGCCGGGTCTGCTGGCACGGCGTGCCGCGAACCGGGCGGTGTACGGGTGATCTGCGAGACCTTGCCAGACCGGGGCGACCCGGCGGGGCCCCTCGGGCAACCCCGGGGCGGGCGCCGGGACGCCGGCGGCCGACCGGCCCAGCCGCCCCCGAGGTCACTACCCGCTCCAGCCACCAGGCTCCACCCTCTCCCAGCCGACGGCGTTCGGCTGTCCGGCAGGTCACGAGTGCCGTACGCAGGACCGGCACCGAAGGTGATGGGTATCGTCACCCTATTCCAACTTCCAAGGCCCTCCTCGCATTTCTTCCTTCCTTTTCACCTTTATCCCACTTCGTTCTCCTTCCTCTTCCGGGCCTTCCTCACACGGGCTCCGGCACCGGCAACGGGCGCTTCTCCAGCGCCGCTGCCATCACCGCGGGAAACAGATCGGGCGTACAGGCGAAGGCGGGTGCGCCGAGCGCGGCGAGCGCCGCCGCGTGCTCCCGGTCGTACGCGGGGGCTCCCTCGTCCGACAGCGCAAGCAGCGTCACGAACTGCACCCCGGACGCCTTCATCGCGGCGACCCGCCCCAGCATCTCGGCACGGATGCCGCCCTCGTAGAGGTCGCTGATCAATACCACCACGGTCTCCGCAGGTCGGGTGATCCGGGACTGGCAGTAGGCGAGCGCCCGGTTGATGTCCGTGCCGCCCCCGAGCTGGGTGCCGAAGAGGACGTCGACCGGGTCGTCCAACTGGTCGGTGAGGTCGACCACCGTCGTGTCGAAGACGACCAGGCGGGTGCTGATCGAGCGCAGGGAAGCCAGGACCGCGCCGAACACGGACGCGTAGACCACGGACGCGGCCATCGAACCGGACTGGTCGACGCAGAGCACGACCTCCTTCCTCACCGACCGCGCGGCGCGCCCGTAGCCGATCAGCCGCTCCGGCACGACCGTGCGGTACTCGGGCAGGTAGTGCTTCAGGTTGGCCACGATGGTGCGGTTCCAGTCGACATCGTGAGGGCGGGGGCGGCTCACACGTGCGCTGCGGTCCAGGGCACCGGTGAGCGTGGCCCGGGTACGGGCAGCGAGCCGCTTCTCCAGGTCCTCGACCACCTTGTGTACGACCGCGCGTGCCGTTTCCTTGGTCGTCTCCGGCATCGCCTTGCTGAGCGAGAGCAGCGTGCCGACCAGATGCACGTCGGGCTCCACCGCCTCCAGCATCTCCGGCTCCAGCAGTAGAGAGGAGAGCCCGAGCCGGTCGATGGCGTCGCGCTGCATGACCTGGACCACGGAGGACGGGAAGTACGTGCGGATGTCGCCGAGCCAGCGCGCCATGGCCGGCGCCGAGGCCCCTAGCCCCGCCGTGCGGCCCCGGCCCGGCTGTGGTCGGTCCCCCTTTCCGTAGAGCGCGGCCAATGTGCCGTCCATCGCCGCGTCCCGACCGGACAGCGCGTATCCCGTGCCGTCGGCCCGATCACCGCCCAGCACCAGCCGCCAGCGGCGCAGCCGCTCCTGGATCGGGTCGTGCGCGTCCACCGGCGACGGCACGGTCATCGGCTCGGGTGTCGCCCCGGTCGTCGGCCCGGTCGTCATGCGCCCACCTCCAAGAGGCTGTCGTCATCGGTCGTGTCGTGTTCGCCTTCCAAACCGAGCAGCAGTCGCAGCACGGGCAGCACGGCATCGGCGCGCCCGGTGTCCGGTTCGGCGGCGAAGCCGGGGGGCCCGGCCTGCCGCTCCACCAGTCGCGCCCGCTCCCCCGGTCCCCGCCGGGCCAGTTCGCCCAGGGTTCTGCGCACGCCCGGCTCATATGCCGCGAACGTGCGCCGCAACAACGGCAGCACGTCCGCGAATGCCTCCGCCGGTACCTCGGTCAGCCAGGTGTCGACCAGGCCCAGCAGCCGCTCGTCGTGCACCAGGAGCAGACCGCCCCCGCCGCCGACGAAACCCTCGATCCAGGCGGCGGCGTCTACGGGCGAAGTGCCCGGGGAGAGCGCGAGCCCCATCAGCCTTGCCGCCTCTTCGGGCTCCAGCGCGGCCCTGTCCAACAACAGCCGCACGGCCCGGCCCCGGATGACACCGGGCGTACTGTCCCGCAGGAACAGGCTCCGCAACACGGCACACCAGCGACCACGCAGGTCACCGTGGCCGGTGGCCCGGGGCCCGGCGAGGACCGAACCCGCCTGCTCCGCTGGGGTGTTGGGGGTACCGGTGGTCCGCCCGGCGGCAACCTCCACGGCCCCCGCACCTCCTTCAGCTCCTCCTTCACCACCTGCGGCATCAGCCACGACAGGGGCACTGGTCGCATCCTGCGCGCCGGGAGCGCCGGCCAGGACTTCCCCCAGCAGTTCCACGGCCGTGTGCACCGCGTCCACGTGGCCGCGCATCTCGTCCGCCGCGTCCGGGTCGAGCGCGGAGCAGGCCGGGGGGAGACCCACGAAGATCCGCTCCGCGAGACCCACGGCGACCCCGGTCAGCGCGCTGGTATCGGTGCCGCGCACATCGCCGTAGCGCAGCGAGCGGACCAGGGCGGGCAGAGCCTGTGCAAGGTGGCCGACGTCCGTGTCGAGGGCCGCCCGGTCGGCGAGCACCCGCATGACCACGGGCAGCGCGTCCGCCAGTCCGGCCAGCAGGCACTGCTCGGCCAGCGCGGTGACGTCGGCCAGAGCACGCGCAGCGGTCGCGTCCGCCTCGGCCTTGGCCCGGGCGGCAGCGAGGACGGTCGTCCCCCACCCGCCTGCTTCGGCGACCCGCACCGACAGTTCCGGCTCCCAGCACAGCCGCCAGGTCTCCCGGAAGGTGCCCGCACTTCCCCGCGACGCGGCGGGTTCGCCCCAGCCGACGCCGAGCAGACGCAGCCGGTGCAGCAGCCTGCTACGGCCGGAGTCGGTGTCCCGGCGCAGATCCAGCTCAAGCTCGCGCTCTCGTGCCTCGGGCTTGAGCCGCAGCGAGCGCTGCTGCCGGGCCAGGTCACGCTGCAGCGGTACCGCTGGGGCCGACTCGGGGACCTCGCCCAGGACGTCCCCGACCACCAGCCGGTCGTGCACCAGCGCGAGCGGCACGTCCGAGCCCTCGCACATGACCGCGCGCACCGCGTCGGTGGTCTCGCCGAGCCCGGGCAGCGGACGGCCGCGCAGCGCCGCCAGGGTCTCCGCAAGCCGTACGGCCTCGATCACGTGCGCGGGGGAGACGACCCGGTCCTCCTGGCGCAGCAGTCCGGCCACCGTGGTCAGCCACCGCTCCACGGGGCGGTCAGGGGCGTGGAACAGATGCCCGTACCAGCCGGGCGAGTCGATGCCCGCGCCGTACCCGCCGGCCCGGGCCAGCCTGCGGTACGTCCATGGCACCCAGGTCAGGTCCGCCCGGATCCTGGCCAGCCCCTTGAGCAGCGCCCGGTCCGCGGTGACGGACCTCTCCTCGCGCAGTGCGGGCACGTGCCAGGCCCCGCACACCACGGCCACCGTGTCCCCGAACTCCTTGCGCGCGGCGCGCAGTCGGAGCCGCATGTGCGCCTCCCGGACGGCGTCCCGGGAGCGGGCACCGGTGTCGTACCGCTCGCGCAGTGCTCCCATGGCCTCCGCCAGTGCGGCGAACGGAGCGAAGGGGTCCCGCCCGGCCGGGCCCCGGTGCTCCACGACGTCCTCCCACCACCGCTCGGGATCGTCGTACCCGGCGACCCCGGCGAGTGCGGCCAGGGGATCGACGCGGACCCGGTCGCCGGCTTCCAGGGTGGCCCCGGCGGGGGGCCCGCCGGGCGTCCCGGACCCGGGCCCGGTGTCCTGCCCGGCCCCGGCGGGAACGTCGTCCTTCTCCTCCCAGGCGAGTGTGTGCGCGGCCGGCAGGTCGATGAAGCGGGCCGGGACGCCTTCCTCCAGGGCCCAGCTGAGCGCCACCCATTCGGGGCTGAACTCGGCGAAGGGCCAGAAGGCCGAGCGGCCCTGCTCGCCCACGGCGTGGGCGAGCAGGGCGACCGGAGGCCGCAGGCCAGGGTCGGCGGCCAGCGGGATCAGCGCGTCGGCCTCGGGCGGGCCCTCGATCAGGACGGCACACGGACGGGCGGCCTGCAGCGCGGCCCGCACCGCGCGTGCGGAGCCGGGCCCGTGGTGGCGCACACCGAGCAGCAGTGGCTCGGAGCCGCCGGCCGCGCTCCGGCCGGAGTCGGTCATGCGCTCACCTCCCGACAGGCCCGGTAGAAGTCCGTCCAGCCCTCGCGCTCCCGGACGACGGTCTCCAGATACTCCTGCCAGACGACCCGGTCGGCTGCCGGGTCACGGACGACGGCGCCGAGGATGCCGGCGGCGACGTCCCCCGGGCGCAGTACTCCGTCGCCGAAGTGCGTGGCCAGGGCGAGGCCGTTGGTGACGACGGAGATGGCCTCCGCAGTGGACAGCGTGCCGCTGGGCGACTTCAGCTTGGTGCGGCCGTCCGCGGTGATGCCGTCACGCAGTTCCCGGAAGACGGTCACGACCCGGCGGATCTCCTCGATGCCGTCGGGCGCGGTCGGCAGATCGAGAAGGTGGCCGGTCTGCTCGACCCGACGCGTGACGATGTCGACCTCGGAGTCGGCACTCTCCGGCAGCGGCAGCACCACGGTGTTGAAACGGCGGCGCAGCGCACTGGAAAGGTCGTTGACGCCCCGGTCTCTGTCATTGGCCGTGGCGATCAGATTGAAACCGCGGACTGCCTGGACCTCCTCGCCCAGCTCCGGGATGGGGAGCGTCTTCTCCGACAGGATCGTGATCAGCGTGTCCTGCACGTCGGCTGGGATACGGGTCAGCTCCTCCACCCGGGCCGTCATGCCCTCGGCCATGGCCCGCATGACGGGACTGGGCACGAGGGCGCCACGGCTCGGACCCTGCGCGAGCAGCTGCGCGTAGTTCCAGCCGTACCGGATCGCCTCCTCCGGGGTGCCGGCGGTGCCCTGCACCAGCAGGGTGGAGTCGCCGCTGACAGCGGCTGCCAGGTGCTCAGAGACCCAGGTCTTGGCAGTGCCGGGCACACCCAGCAGGAGCAGGGCGCGGTCGGTGGCGAGGGTGGTGACGGCGACCTCGACGATCCGGCGCGGGCCCACGTACTTGGGTGTGATCACCGTGCCGTCCGGCAGGGTGCCGCCGAGCAGATAGGTCGCCACCGCCCACGGCGACAGCTTCCAGCGGGCCGGGCGCGGGCGGTCGTCCTGGACGGCGAGCGCGGACAGCTCGGCGGCGAAGGCATGCTCGGCGTGCGGCCGCAACGCGTGCGCCCTGTCGTCGCGCTCGGGTGCGGCGGTGGTCGGTGGCACGGGTACGGACATGGCTGAGGCCCCCTCCAGCTCGGCCGGTTCGGATCTGTCACCCACCGTGCACCACGCCACTGACAATCGCTCTCACCTGCATGAACACACGCACGAGAGGGACTGCCGACGGTGCTCGCCGGGCCGATTGTCAGTGGTGGGACCTAGCGTCGGTGACATGACTGAGCAGGGGGTGCGCTGGACCGTGGGCCAGGTGCTGGCACTGGCGCCTGACGCCACGTCACGCACAGCAGGGAGCAGACTCGGCGCGGCCGGGCCGTGGTCCGGGGCGGGAAGCGGAGAGGGGGTGGTGTGGGGGCTGTGCAAGGGGAGTGGCAGCAGGCCGTACCAGACCGTGGTGGACCTCGCCGGTGCGGCCGGGCCGGCGTACAAGTGCAGTTGCCCGAGCCGTAAGTTCCCGTGCAAGCACGCACTCGGTCTGCTTCTGTTGTGGGCGGGCGGCGAGGCCTCGGTACCGGCTCGCGCACAGCCTCCGGACTGGGCCGGACAGTGGTTGTCGGACAGACGCAAGCGTGCCGGGAGCACAGGGGCGCCGGCCGAGGGGGATTCCGCGGCAGGGCCCGCCGATCCGGAGGCGGCACGCCGGCGGACGGAGCGCCGGGCCGCGCGGATCACGGCGGGCGCGATGGAGCTGGAGCACCGACTGGCGGACCTGCTGCGCAGCGGCCTGGCCTCGGCCGAGCAGACGGGTTACGGCCCGTGGGACGAAACAGCGGCCCGCATGGTCGACGCGCAGGCACCCGGCCTGGCCTCCCGGGTCCGTGAGCTGGGGGCGATTCCGGGGTCGGGCCCAGGCTGGCCGACACGATTGCTGGAGGAATGTGCACTGGTGCACCTGCTCGATCAGGGCTGGCTGCACCGTGACCAGTTGCCGGACGAGCTGGCGGCCACGGTCCGCTCCCGGCTCGGTCTGCCGAGCTCGGCTGACGGCCCACCCATACGCGACCGGTGGCTGGTCCTCGCTCAATACGACACGGCGGACACGAAACTGACGACGCGCCGAATCTGGCTGCACGGTGCCGCATCCGGCCGCACCCGGCTGCTGCTGTCCTACGGCGCGGCCGGTCGGGCCCCCGAGCTGGCACTGCCGGTCGGCTTGGCCCTGGATGCGGAGCTGTCCGACTATCCGGGGACCGGCCGGTCCCGGGCCGCCCTGGGCGGGCAGTTCGCCCCGCCCGCCCCGGCCGGGTTCCGCCCGCCGGGACTGACCACGGCCGGGGCTACGGCCCGCTACGGCGAGGCGCTGCGCGACGACCCCTGGCTGGAGTCGATCCCGGTGACCCTGGACCGGGTGGTACCGGTCCCGGACGGAGATCTGTGGCAACTGGCCGACGCCGAGGCGGACGCGGCCCTGCCGCTGGCCACGGCCGCCGGTTCCCGTCCGGGCCTCTGGCAGCTGATCGCCCTGTCCGGCGGCACCCCCGTGAAGGTGTTCGGCGAATGCGGCCACCGCGGTTTCACTCCGCTCACCGCCTGGCCGGAGGGCGCGGGAGACGCGGTGGCGCTGTGCTGATCCGGCCGCTCATGCAGCACCTCGGCAGGCGCGCCCGGCCGTGTGCGGGGGACATCGGCACACACGCTCAAGTGCGCACGAAGGGCCACGGCAGCCCCGGACGGCCTCCGGCGAACTGCATCCGCGGGCTCACCGGACAACCACTCGTCCACACCCATCGGAAGGGAC
Organism: Streptomyces pluripotens; assembly: GCF_000802245.2. Classification (NCBI taxonomy): domain Bacteria; kingdom Bacillati; phylum Actinomycetota; class Actinomycetes; order Kitasatosporales; family Streptomycetaceae; genus Streptomyces; species Streptomyces pluripotens. The sequence continues at coordinate 4,480,225 of NZ_CP021080.1, read as the reverse complement.
GACGGTCTTGAACGCGACCCCGGCCGCGACGCCTCCCGCAAGCTCCCGGCGAAGGTCCCCGACGCCCCTCACGACCGCCTGGGAAGACCTGGTCGCCATCGCCCTGCTGGGCACCGACCGGCGCCCCCTGTCCCATGGCGCGTCTGGCCGTGCAGCCCCCGTCGCCCTGCTCGACGCAGCCGCCGTGGCGACCGTACGGCGGCGGGCAGGAGTGCGGCCCGCCCCGCCGGCACCACGGCCGGCACGGGCCCCCGAGGACCCGCGCCCGGCGCTGCCTGCCCCGGCGGCCCGCAGATTGGCGACGCTCCTCGCAGACCGTTCCGGCGGCTCCGGCAGTGGCCGGCGGGGCAGTTCCCCAGACCTCATGGAGCTGCTCCCGCAATGGCTCGCGGCGGCCAACGCGCACGGGTACGCCGCACCGCCGCAGGCACTCCCTCCCCTGCTGGACGCAGCACGGGGCCGCACCGACCTGCGCCCGGCGGCGCTGGCGTTCGCGGGTCCGCGAGCACTGTGGCTGGCCCGGCTGAACCCGGACTGGCGCTTCGCCCTGCGCGTGGTCCCCGGCAGTACGGCGCTGCCCGGCCCGGACGACGCCGAGGCGGTGCGACGCCTCTGGCAGGAAGGGCTGTTCGCCGAACGGGTGGCTCTGCTCGGCACGCTGCGGGCCCGTAGACCTGCGTTCGGGCGGGACCTGCTGTCGTCGACCTGGTCGGCGGAACGGGCGGAGGACCGGCTGGTGTTCCTGGATTCGCTGCGCACCGGCCTGTCCACCGACGACGAGCCGTTCCTGGAACAGGCGTTGGGCGACCGCAGCCGCACCGTCCGGGCGACGGCCGCGGAGCTGCTCTCCGCGCTGCCGGACTCGGCGCTGGCCACGCGCATGGCCGTACGGGCCGCGGCGTGCGTGACACTCGACCGCACGGGGAACTCCCCGGCGATCGCGGTGGAGCCGCCGTCCGCGTGCGACTTGACCATGGAGCGGGACGGAGCGGTAGCCACGCCTCCTGCCGGCAGAGGGGAACGGTCCTGGTGGCTTGGCCAGTTGGTGGAGGCGGCGCCACTCGGCACATGGGAGGAGCGGCTCGGTGGACGGAGCGCGCGGGAGATAGTGGCGCTGCCGGTGGCCGACGGCTGGCAGGGCGAACTGCACGCCGCCTGGTGCCGCGCAGCGGTGCGCCAGGGGGACGCCACATGGTCGAGGGCACTGCTCGGTTCGCCGGCGGCACCGGACGCGGGCGGGCCGGGGGCCGTCTCCCTGGCTGAACGGGCGAAGCTGCTGACCACACTGGACCCGGCCGACCGGGCCGAGTGGGTCGCCGGATTCATCGCGACGCACGGGCTGTCGGAGGCGTTCCAGTTGCTCGGGGTGTGCGCGGTGCCCTGGGCTCCGCCGCTTGGCCGGGCGGTCGTGGACGCCCTCGACATCGCCAGGGACGCAGGCAGTTACCCATGGAGCTTCAGCGGGGTGATGGGGCTGGCGGAGCGCTGTCTGGACCCGGCGGAGGCAGCCCGGATGCAGGTACTACTGGCGGTACCGGACGAGCGGGACGATGCTGCCCCGGGTGCCGGGGGGTACTGGGCGGAGGCGTTCCAACGGCTCGTCACGACGCTGCGGTTGCGGGCGGCGATGGCGGACGAACTCGACGCGACGTCGTCCTCCCCGCCACCGTAGCCCGCGCCCAGCCGTCGCGCACGCCGAGCAGGCCGCCACCCCGGGCATCCAGCCCTCTGGGGGAGCCGCTCAGCCCCCGGAGGCAGCCGGCTGACGGACGTTCGCCTGGACCCAGGTCACGATCGACGCGGTCGTCGCCCCGGGCGTGAAGATCTCGGCGACGCCCTTCTCCTTCAACGGCGGGATGTCCTCGTCAGGGACGATGCCCCCGCCGAAGACGAGGATGTCCTCGGCGTCCCGCTCCTTGAGGAGGTCGATGACCGCGGCGAACAAGGTGTTGTGCGCACCGGAGAGGATGGACAGGCCGATCGCGTCGGCGTCCTCCTGGATCGCGGTGTCGACGATCTGTTCCGGCGTCTGATGGAGCCCGGTGTAGATGACCTCCATGCCGGCGTCGCGCAGGGCGCGCGCGATGACCTTGGCCCCGCGATCGTGGCCGTCGAGCCCCGGCTTGGCCACCACCACGCGGATCGGACCGGCTGCCACACCCATCACTTCCTCCATCACACGACCACGGAAGCGGTTGCTTCCGCACCTAACGACAAGTACCGCACTTTTGGTGCGCTCCGCCACCCGTCGCGAAGTGAACGAACGTTATCTCCAGGATCCCGCAACCGGCAGTTTTACAGTGCGCAGCGAGGGGGAAATCACACGGAGGGACATAAAGGCACACGGGGGATCGAGCCGTCCTCCGGCGTGCCGACAGGAGGTCGGCCATGAAGGTCACCGGGGTATTGCCGCTCTTTCTCCCGCTCTGTCGTCGTCTGTGGCCAGGCAAGCTGGCCGGACTTTCCGTCGCGCTGCTCAAGGCCACCGCGCTGGAAGCGGCGATCTTGGCCGGCCATCTCCTGCTGTATCCGACCGGTCTCACCCAGGAGCGCCGCGCCCACCCGGCCCTTCCCGGCGACGACCGCGCCGCTCAGTTGCCCGTCCGGCCCGAACCACCGGTCGTGCTGCTGCATGGTTTCATCGACAACCGTTCGGTGTTCGTACTGTTGCGCCGCAGCCTCGCCCAGCACGGCAGACAGTGGGTGGAATCACTCAACTACTCTCCGCTCATCTGCGACATCCGCACCGCGGCCGAGCTGCTCGACCGGCACATCGAGGAGGTCTGCGACCGAACCGGTAGCGGCAAGGTCGACATTGTGGGGCACAGCCTCGGCGGGCTGATCGCCCGCTACTACGTGCAGTGTCTCGGCGGCGATCTACGCGTGCGCACGCTCGTCACCCTGGGCACCCCGCACGGCGGGACCCGGGCGGCGCCGCTGGCCAATGCGCACCCGATCGTGCGGCAGATGCGGCCCGGCTCGGAGGTCATCGAGGAGCTGACCCAGCCCGCACCCGGCTGCCGCACCCGGTTCGTGAGCTTCTGGAGCGACCTGGACACGGTGATGGTCCCCCTGGAAACGGCCGCCCTGGACCACCCGGACCTCGATGCGGAGAACGTCCGGGTGTCCGGCATCGGACATCTCGCCCTGCCCGTACACCCCGCCGTGGCAGCTGGGGTGCGCGAGGCCCTCGATTCCACGCGTTCCCGGGAGCAGGACAGCGGCGGCCTGACGGTGGCCTAAGTGCGGCGGCAGGCGACGTTCGCCCCGGGCAAACGTCGCCCGCCGCGGCACTGGCAACGAGACCGAGCACCCCGAGACAGAGGGCGGCGGCGAGCACGACACAGCCGCCACACAGGCCACTCACCGCCACCGAATATCGAACACTCATCGAACGCAAAGCCAAACTCGCGTCCGGCGCCCCCTAAACCCTGCCGAATGCCCGTTTACGCCCCACGCGTGCCCGGCCGAAGATTGTCGCGCCCGCGTACTGCCGGGTACAGTCGCCGCACTGCTCTGGCAGCCCTGTTGTCGAGGCGAAAGAGAAGTTGGTGAACGATCGTCACCCGTCGGGGATCATGACCACCCCGGCTCCGGCTTCCGACGCCTCCACCGCGTACCACGCACCGTACGGGACCCAGGAAGCCTCCTACGGCGACCCCACCACCTGCAGCGGCTACGACACCACTGGTTTTACGGGCCACCCCACGAGCGCCTCGGCCTTCCACTCGGACCCGCTCTTCGGCGGCCTCCCGAACAGCGGGCTGGCCACCGGCTCGTACGACACCGCGCAGTGGTCGACGGGCACCGAGTCCCCGCGCCACGACTCCTACGGGTCCGAGCAGCACACCGTCTACGACGTCGGGGCCCACGCCTCGACCACCTGGACAGTCCCTGCACAGGCCACCGGAAACGACGTCAGCGGCCAGTGGGACGCCGGCACCTGGCTCCACCCCGACCAGCCCGCCGGCACCGACCCCACCCAGCAGTGGGATTGGGGCACACAGGCCTTCGACACAGGTGCTTACGACGCCACGCAGTGGAACTCCGGCAGCCAGTTCCATGCGGCGGATCCCGAGCAAAGCGCCGAACCGTTCGGGCAGCAGGCAACCGCGACTGTCGGACAGGACGGCGATCCGCAGGGGAGCGCCGTTTTCGAGCGGGCACCGTACGAGGACACCGCCTTCGGTGAACCGGTACCCGGCGAGGACGAAAGGGCTGCCACCGGTGAACTGTCCGCGGTGACCGGCCTGCCGGAGGACCGCCGGGAGGGCGCCCCCGCCCCAGCGCCCCGCGCGGGGCGATCCCGCCGCCGTACGCCTGCCAAGCGCTCCGCGTTGCTGACCATTGCCGTGCCCTCGGCCTGCGTGGTGGGGGTCACCGGAATCGCCGCGGCCTCTGTCGGCGCGCTGACCGACGACTCCAAGGACACCACCGCCTCCGCCCCGGACGCCCACGCGGTACAGCCGTCGGCCGCCAACAGCGAGTTGGACAGCCAACTCAAGACGCTCTCGGCAGGCGCTCACGACTTCGCCGACCGGGCGAGCCGCACACAGGACCGGATCGACCTCAAGGCGCAACAGGCACTGGAGAAGAAGAAGGCCGCCGCGGAAGCGGCACTCAGGGAACGGCTGCGCCCCAAGTTCGCGCTTCCGGTCACCCAGAAGGGGCTCAGCGCCTACTTCGGCCAGGCGGGCGTGAACTGGATGTCGGTGCACACCGGAATCGACTTCCCCGTCTCCTACGGCACCACCGTGATGGCTGCCACCGACGGCACTGTCAGCACGAAGTGGAACAGCGCCTACGGCAATATGATGATCGTGACGGCGAAGGACGGCACGCAGACCTGGTACTGCCACCTGTCCCATTACCGCGTGGCCTCCGGCGCGACCGTCAAAGCCGGCCAGCCGATCGCCTATTCAGGCAACTCCGGCAATTCCACCGGCCCACATCTGCACTTCGAGGTGCGGCCGGCCGGCGGAGCCGCCGTAGATCCGCTGCCGTGGCTGAGGAGCCACGGACTCGATCCCACCTAGGCCGCCACCCCGGGGCCCCGCACGGAAGACGTCCAGTGGAGTCCAGGGCCCCTGCCGGTGGACTACAGCTTCTCCACCGGGGCGTACCGGAGCAGCAGCCGCTTCGGCTTGGCGTCGCCGAAGTCGATCGTCGCCTCGGCGTTGGCACCCGTGCCCTTCACCGCGACGACCGTGCCGAGCCCGAACTGATCGTGGGTGACCCGGTCCCCGACGGCCAGCGCGACCACCGGTTTCTCGGTGGCGCGCCGTGTGGCGAACCCGGACGCCCCCGAAGCCGAGGAGCGCGAGCGGGCCGAGGACAGCGAGGCCGCGATCCCGGAGGCCGGGCCGGAGGACACCGGTGCCGCCGCCCCCGTCCGCTTCCATACCAGGTGGGCGGCCGGGATCTCTTCCAGGAAGCGTGAGGGCGGGTTGTACGACGGCTGCCCCCAGGCGCTGCGCATCGCCGAGCGCGTGAGGTAGAGCCGCTCCCGTGCCCGCGTGATGCCGACGTACGCCAGGCGCCGCTCCTCCTCCAGTTCCTTGGTCTGGCCGAGGGCTCGCATGTGCGGGAAGACGCCGTCCTCCATTCCGGTCAGGAAGACGACCGGGAACTCCAGGCCCTTGGCGGTGTGCAGGGTCATCAGTGTGATGACGCCGTCACCGTCGCCCTCGTCCGGAATCTGGTCGGAGTCGGCGACCAGGGCGACCTGCTCAAGGAAGTCGGCGAGTGTACTCTCCCGGTCTTCCCCGCGCTCCTGTTCGAACTCCAGGGCGACGGCCGCGAGCTCCTGCAGGTTCTCGATGCGGGTCTCGTCCTGCGGATCAGTAGAGGTCTGCAACTCAGCCAGGTAGCCAGTGCGTTCGAGGACCGCCTCCAGGATGGTGGCCGGCCCCGCGCCGGACTCCACGACGGTACGCAGTTCCTCCATCAGCGTGTTGAACCGCTTGACCGCGTTGGTGGAGCGCGCGGCCATGCCATATGCCTCGTCCACACGCTTGAGCGCCTGCGGGAAGCTGATCCTCTCGCGTTGGGAGAGGGCGTCGATCATCGCCTCCGCGCGCTCACCGATGCCCCGTTTGGGCACGTTGAGGATGCGGCGCAGTGGCACCGAGTCCTCGGGGTTGGCGAGGACACGCAGATAGGCGAGGACGTCCCGGACCTCCTTGCGCTCGTAGAAGCGGACCCCTCCGACCACCTTGTAGGGCAGGCCGACACGGATGAAGACCTCTTCGAAGACACGGGACTGTGCATTCGTGCGGTAGAAGACGGCGATGTCGCCCGCCCGGGCCTCGCCCGCGTCGACCAGGCGGTCTATCTCGTCTGCGACGAACTGGGCCTCGTCGTGCTCGGTGTCGGCGACGTACCCGGTGATCCGTGCGCCCTGGCCCGCGTTGGTCCACAGGTTCTTCGGGCGGCGGGACTCGTTGCGTTCGATGACCGCGTTGGCGGCGGACAGGATGGTCTGCGTGGAACGGTAGTTCTGCTCCAGCAGGATCGTCGTCGCGTTCGGGTAGTCCTCCTCGAACTGGAGGATGTTGCGGATCGTCGCACCGCGGAACGCGTAGATCGACTGGTCCGCGTCGCCCACCACGCAGAGCTCGGCGGGCGGGAGGTCGTGCTCGCTGGGGGGCGCACTCTCGTCGTGCTCGCCGGTCCCGACGAGCTCGCGAACCAGCGCGTACTGGGCGTGGTTGGTGTCCTGGTACTCATCGACCAGGACGTGCCGGAAGCGGCGACGGTAATGCTCGGCGACGTCCGGGAAGGCGCGCAGCAGGTTGACCGTCGTCATGATCAGGTCGTCGAAGTCGAGGGCGTTCGCCTCGCGCAGCCGCGACTGGTACAGGGCGTAGGCCTGGGCGAGGGTCTTCTCGAAGCCGTCGTTGGCCTGGGCGGCGAAGTCCTCCTCGTCGATCAGCTCGTTCTTCAGGTTGCTGATCTTGGCGCTGAAGGACTTGGGCGGAAAGCGCTTGGGATCGAGGTCCAGGTCGCGGCAGACCAGGGCCATCAGGCGCTTGCTGTCAGCGGCGTCGTAGATCGAGAACGACGACGTGAATCCGAGTTTCTTCGACTCCCGGCGCAGGATGCGCACACACGCGCTGTGGAAGGTCATCACCCACATCGCGCTCGCACGCGGGCCGACGAGCCGCTCGACCCGCTCCTTCATCTCGCCCGCAGCCTTGTTGGTGAAGGTGATCGCGAGGATCTGGCCCGGGTGGACATTCCGCTCGGCGAGCAGGTGGGCGATGCGATGGGTGAGCACGCGGGTCTTGCCGGAGCCTGCGCCGGCGACGATGAGCAGTGGCGAGCCGGCGTGCACGACTGCGGCACGCTGGTTCTCGTTCAGCCCCTGCAGCAGCGCCGCCGGGTCGAGCACGGGGCGCGGGGCTCCGCCGCGGTAGTGGGCGTCCCGGTCCTGCGGCACGTCGAACTTCCCGCCGAACAGATCGTCCGGAAGGGGCTCCGGAGCGTGATCGCCCTCGGGCGGTGGCGGGGGTTCCTCCTCGTGCCCGCGCGGGGGCTGGAGGTCCGCCAGGAAGCTGTCGTCAAAGAGGCTGCTCATCGCTCTACGAGTCTAGGGCGCCGCACCGACAACCGGTCGCCGTCCCCCGAACCCGGCCGGATTCCCGATGGGTCGATCTTCACCGCCCGGGCACCGATCAGCCCTTCACGCTGCGCAGGTACGTGATCACCCGTGCGCGAAACCATCCTCAGGTCACGGAAATGTATCGGACATACCGCTCACCAACCTTCACAGAAGTCACACGAGTTGGCTAAGTTGCCGTCAGGCCGCACGACCCCCTTCCGGCGAACGTCGCCGGGCCGCACGGCCTCCGCCGAGTCCGGCGCGCCCGCACGGGTGCCCGGAGCCGGGGACCCACCGATCCTGGGGTGAATCGGCCGAATCCCACCTGGGATGACGCCGTAGGGCAACCCTTCCGAAGCACCCGCCCGAACCCGACAGCTAACCCGGCAGGCGGCACATTGGAAGGAGTCGCCTCCCTTGGCGTCGCACCGCAAGACGCGCCCCGGCGGGACCCACGGAGCGGGTGTGCACACCCCCTCTCCCGCCGCTCTCGCCACCGCCACCCTCGCGTCGGTGGCCGTACTGCCCCAGCCGACCCCGGCGGCACCCGCCGGTGACGGCGGGCCCAGCCCGGAGGAGATCGAGAAGAAGATCGACGAGTTCTACCGCCGGCCCGACTCGGCGCCGGAGGGGGAAGCGGCGGCCCTGCAGCGGCCCCGGTCCGGCGAACCGCACGGGGAAGGCGCCCGGCGCGCGGGCCGGCGCACCAAGGCCCGTGACGGGCTGGGGCCCTTCGCGACCACCCAGGATTCGGCCACCGCTCTTCTCGCGGAGTACCCGCAGGATCACTTCGCCCAGAACCTGGTGATGAACCGGCTGGCCTCACGCGTGCGGGACGCCGCCGATCGGGGCAAGGCCACCAGGAGCCCGGAGACGCCGACGGCTTCGCACTACGACGTGAAGACCGCCAAGGCCGACGTCCAGCACAAGCTCGCCACCGCGCGTGAACTCCTGGGCCGCCTGGTGGCCCGGGAGCACGGACCGACGGCCGCGGCCGGACAGCGCGGTCGGGAGGATCCGGCGCCGCGGGGCCGCGCCTCCTCCGTCTCCCAGGCCACGCGGGCCGACAGGGCGGTCGTCTTCGCCCGAGCCCAAATCGGCAAGCCGTACGTCAGCGGTGCCAGCGGTCCTGGCTCCTACGACTGTTCCGGCCTCACCCAGGCCGCCTGGAAGGCCGCCGGTGTCACCCTCCCCCGTGGCGCCCGAGAGCAGGCCGCCGCGGGTACCCCGGTCTCCCCCGATGACGCGCGCGCCGGTGACCTGGTCTTCTTTCATGACGACTGCAGCCACGTGGGACTCTGCACGGGCAACGGCAGCATGATCCACGCCCCGAAGCCCGGCACGTACGTCTGCGAGGAGTCCCTCGACCACGGTGGCGAGTCGACCGTCCACCACGTGGTGCGTCCGGCCTGACCCCGCCGTCTGCACGTACCCGCGCCCATGCGCGTCGCGCGGGTACGGCAGGGTCTCCGAGCGCGCGGGGCGTCGCATCCGGTGCTCGCGGCCGGCTCGACGGCACGGGCGGGCGGCCGTGGAGTGCGCGGTCGAGTGTCAGGTCCACAGGACGGCGATGAAGATGTTCACCGTGGTCAGCAGGCCGACCAGCCCGAAGAGGCCCTTGTCGATCCGCTCCTCGTCGCGCTTCACATAGACCAGCCCGAGGATCACGATCAGCAGCGCCAGCTTCACACCAATCTTGACGGTGTTGACCGGATAGCCGTGGGCCTGGTGGAGGCCGACCAGGGCGACTCCGGTGACGAGCATGGTCAGGGCACCATGGAGCATCCCGGGGACGAACCGGGCCGTGCCCTGGCCTATCGCCTTCATCTGGGTGAGAAAACCGCCGAGTAGCGCCGCGATGCCGATGATGTGCAGGCCGACGAAGAAATGGATGAGTACGTCCATGGTGCCGGAGCCTAACCAGAGGTGCGCGGGCCGCCCTTCACCGGGCCCGCCCGGCGTCGGCATGGATCTTGCATCCATGCGCCCCTAGCACCCCACGCCTCCTGACCTCGCCACTTTCCGCATTTCGGTCACCGCACCGCGTGAAGCCGGTGCCTCCAGGCGGCTCGTGCTGTCACACAAGGTCACATCCTGATCCTTCAGAGCCAGTTCCGTACACGCGTTACCCACTCGTCACAGTGCGGCTTAGCGTCCTCCTCCAGGTGACCGGCTCCCCATCGCCGCCCGGGCCAGGGGCGGCAGTCGGACACCACCGCCGAGAAGGGCCCGGCGGCGGTCCGTTCCCCCTGTGCGGGGCGCCGCCGGGCACACCGAACGCTCGGTCGTACTAGTCCCATCCAGTCCCGTGAAAGGACGTGACGGTACAGGTGGCAGCGCACCGCAAGCCCCGGCAACGCCCGCTGGGCGGCCATACGGCCCGGACGGCCGCCACGCTCGCCCTCGCGGGCGCGGCCACCGCAACGGGCTTCGAAGGAACGGGGCACGCCGCACCACAGCTGACGCCGGCGCAGGTGAAGGCGAAGGTCGACAAGCTGTACCAGGATGCCGAGGCCGCCACCGAGAAGTACGACGGGGCCAAGGAGAAGGCGGACACGGCCCAGCGGCGGCTGAACACGCTGCGGGACGAGGCCGCCCGCAAACAGCAGAAGCTGAACTCGACCCGCGAGGCACTGGGCTCGATCGCGGCGGCGCAGTACCGGCAGGGCGGCATCGCCCCGGCCTGGCAGCTGGCCCTGTCCAGTGACCCCGACCGGTACCTGGACGGCGCCGCGTTCGCGGAGCGGGCCGGCGACCGACAGGCCGCCGCAGTGTCACGAGTGCGCACACAACTGCGAGAGGTCGAGCAGTTGCGCGGCACTGCGCGCGTCGAGCTGAAGTCGCTGCGGGCACGGCAGGCGGAGCTGAAACGGCAGAAGAAGACCATCACCAGCAAGCTCGACGAGGCGCAGAAGCTGCTCGCCCGGCTCAGTCCGCGGGAGCGGAAGGAAGTCGTCGGCGACAGCGCTACGGCCGGGCGCGCTTCCCGGGCGGCCCCGGGTGCCCGCAAGACGCTGGAGCGTGCCGGGTCGGCCACAGCTCCGGACGCGCGCGCCGCCGCGGCCATCTCCTATGCCTACGCCAAGCTCGGCAGCCCCTATGTGTGGGGCGCGACGGGTCCCAACGCCTTCGACTGCTCTGGGCTGGTGCAAGCTGCGTACCGCTCCGCCGGTGTCTCGCTACCGCGCACCACCTACGCTCAGATCAACGCGGGCCGGCGCGTCTCCCGCTCCGAACTCCAGCCGGGCGACCTGGTGTTCTTCTACTCCGGGATCAGTCACGTCGGCCTCTACATCGGCAACGGCCAGATGATCCACGCGCCGAACCCGTCGGCACCCGTGCGGCTGGCTCCGATCGACGAGATGCCGTTCGCGGGGGCGACCAGGGTGGCGTGAGGGCCGCCCCGCAGAGGTCAGACCAGCCTGCGCGCGGTCGCCCAACGGGTCAGCTCGTGACGATTGGAAAGCTGGAGCTTGCGCAGCACCGCCGAGACATGGGATTCGACCGTCTTCACCGAGATGAACAGTTGCTTGGCGATCTCCTTGTAGGCATAGCCACGGGCGATCAGACGCAGTACCTCGCGTTCCCGCTGGGTCAGTCGATCCAGGTCCTCATCCACCGGCGGAGCGTCGGTGGAGGCGAAGGCGTCGAGGACGAACCCGGCCAACCGCGGGGAGAAAACGGCGTCGCCTTCCTGAACCCGGAAGATCGAGTCGACCAGATCGGTGCCGGTGATGGTCTTGGTGACATAGCCGCGGGCGCCGCCTCGGATCACCCCGATCACGTCCTCCGCCGCGTCCGACACCGACAGTGCGAGGAAGCGCACGGGCCGTTCCGGGTCCGCCGTCAAGGCCGCGCACCGGCGCAACACCTCGACACCGCCGCCGCCCGGGAGATGGACGTCGAGGAGAACGACCTCAGGCCGGGTCGCGGTGATGACGGTGACCGCCTGATCGACGTCCCCGGCCTCACCGACCACTTCGACGCCGGTCGTCCCGGTCTGCCCGATTTCGGCCTGGACCCCGGCGCGGAACATGCGGTGGTCGTCCACGAGCACCACCCGGACGTGCCGAGCCCCCTCACCGCGGTCGGCAGGCCCGCCTGACCCGGCCGCCTCTGCCGCCTCCGCCGTGCCATTCGCCTCGGTCGCGTCGTTCATGACGTCTTCTCCGCCCTCTCCATCTCCAGCTCGACCTCCGTGCCACCGCCCGGCACCGCCCGCAGTCGGGCCGTACCACCGTTACGCTCCATGCGGCCGATGATCGATTCTCTGACGCCCATGCGGTCGGCAGGTATCGAGTCGAGGTCGAAGCCCGGGCCGCGGTCCCGCACGGACACGAAGACCGTCCTTCCCTCGACTTCTGCATAGACCTGTACGGCACCGCCCTCGCCACCGTACTTGGCCGCATTCACCATCGCCTCGCGCGCGGCCTGCATCTGCGCACCGGTCTTCTCGTCCAGCGGGCAGTCACCGACGATGACGACCTCGATGGGCACTCCGTGCTTGTCCTCCACCTCTGCCGCACTGGACCGCACCGCCTCCGCGACCGTGTCCGGCTCCTCGTCCTCGTCCTTGCCGGTGCCCTCGGGCCTGTACAGCCAGGTACGCAGGTCGCGTTCCTGGGCGCGGGCGAGGCGGCGCACCTCGTTCGGGCTCTCGGCGTTGCGCTGGATCAGGGTGAGGGTGTGCAGCACGGAGTCGTGGACGTGGGCGGCGACCTCGGCGCGTTCCTGTGCACGGATGCGCATCAGCCGTTCCTCGGACAGGTCCTGGGTCATGCGGACCAGGTAGGGGCCGGCCAGCAGGGTGATGCCGACGAGGACGGCGAGCGCGGCTTGGAGGACCGCACCGAGGTGGGCGGCCGAACCCTGCAGGACGAAGATGGCGGAAACACCTGCCGTGACGAGCAGGACCCCGCCGGCCGCACGGAGCAGGGTGAGGGTGTGACGCCGACGGCCGACCTCGGCCCAGCGGGCACGTCGGGCGTTGTCCGCCTGACGCCAGACCAGGGCGACGCCAGCCGCAACGAGCACGGCGGGCAGCAGGTAGGCCTTGGCCGCGCTGCCCAGGTTGACGCTGCCCACGAAGACCATGGCCACGACGACCATAAGGAGCAGCGCGACGATCTGGCCCCGGTCCGGCTTGCGGGCCACCAGTCTGCGGCGGCCGTCCGGCGCGGTTTCAGCGCCGACCAGCGAGGGCGGCTTCTGGTCGCCGACGCCACCGACACCGAGGGGGACGAAGAACCAGAACGCGGCGTACAGCAGTGCCCCGAGTCCGTCGGCCATGAACAGGCCGGCGAAGACGAGCCTCACCCAGACCACGGGCAACCCCAGATGCCCGGCGAGGCCCCGCGCCACTCCACCGAGCCAGCGTCCGTCGCTACTGCGGTAGAGCTTGCGCGGCGGCCGCGGGGCGTCGACTGGCAGGCTTGCGGCTTCCGGCATGTCATCGATGGTCACACGACCGGCGAGGACAGGGCATCAGGGTCGGCCCCGAGAGGCCCCTGATCTTCGGTGCAACCGGGTGGGGGGACAACCAGGCGCGGTTCCGGGCGGCCGGTGCCGTTCGAACGCTTCCCCGCGCCCTCTCAGGGCTGATTTCAGGGTTCGCCCAGGGTCGTCCCGACTGCCGTCGTGGTGGGCGGGCCGTCACCATGGACGCATGACGGATCACGAGCACGCCGCGACGGGTCCGGGACCCGGCACCGGCCCTCGCCCGGCACCGGGCACCGGACCGACGGATGCCGCGCCCGCCGCAGCGGGGAGGGCCGAAGCGGCCGGTGCGGGCACCCGTGCCAGTGCCCGCACCGGCGGTGGAGCCGGCGTGGGCAATCGCAGTGGCGACAGCCCCGGTGCCCGCGCCGGCAGCAACGCCGGTGTGCCGCACCAACCGGATGCCGCCGGGGCCCCCGACCGGTTCCTGCGCGACCGTCGGCACAAGCTGATCGCAGGTGTGTGCGCGGGCCTCGGCCGGCAGACCGACATGGATCCGGTGATCTTCCGAATCACCCTGTCCGTGTTGTCGGCGACCGGCGGCATAGGCCTCATCTTCTACGGATTCGCCTGGCTCCTGGTGCCGTACACGGACGAGGAGGAGAACGAACTCCGCAAGCTGCTGACGGGCCGGGTCGACGGCCAGGCGCTTGCCGCCGTGCTGTTCGCCCTGGTCGGCTGCGGGATCTTCCTGACCATGCTGAAGAACGGCGGAGTGCTGGCCTTCGGCGCGGTGCTCTCCCTGCTGCTGGCGGGCGCCGGGTACTGGTCGCGGCGCCGTGGCGCCCCCGGTCCCGACCCGCTCGCCGCGTCGGCCGCCGCCGACGCCCCGCCGGAAGCCCAGGCGCCGCCGGTCGTCACCTCGTACCCGTCCTGGTGGCGCGACCCAATCGTCAAGGACGGCACCCACATCGGCGGCACCGGCTATCTGTGGGGGCCCGGTGACGCCCGCGAGCGGGACCTCAGCCCGGTCGTAGACGTCGGCGTCGCCACCCCCTGGATCCACCCCGGCTCCGCGCAGCCGCCACGCACCATGCCCCAAAGACCCCGCGGGCCACGCTGGATCGGCGGCTGGGTGTTCCTGCTCGCCCTGCTGGCCGGTGGCCTGGGCACCGGGCTGACCTGGCACACGCACCCGCTGGGAACCAGCCTGCAGACGGGCCTGGCCTGCGCGCTCATGGTCTTCGGGCTGGGTGTCACGGTCAGTGCGTTCCTGGGGCGTACGGGCGCAGGGACGGTGTTCTTGGCGATCGTCACGGCGGCGCTGCTCGCCGCGGCGGCGGCCCTGCCGAAGGACATCACCACGGACTGGAGGGACGTGTCCTGGAAGCCGGCCGTGGCCTCGCAGGTACGGCCCACGTACGACCTCGGCGCCGGGCGGGGCACGCTGGACCTGAGCCGGGTGCACCCGGGCCAGGGAACGAAGGTCACGATCAGCGCTCATGTGGGGGTGGGGCGGCTCGTGGCAGTCGTGCCGGCGGACGCGACCGTGCGGATGAGCATCGAGGTGGGAATGGGCGACGTTCGCTTGCCCGGAGACAGCAGGAAGGATGTAGACGTGCGTCCGGACCGGCATGAGGTCGTGGCACTGGAGCCGGTCAAGGGTGCCAAGGACTCTGGCACGCTGGACCTCACGCTCAAAGTGGGTGTGGGACGGGTGGAGGTCAGCCGTGCTGCGTCATGAGTTCCAGCCCGGGAAACTGGTCGCCGGGCTTTCCCTCACCGCCGCCGGCGTCGTCTACGCCGGGGACGCGGGCGGTTTGTGGGAGACGCCGTGGTTCGTGATCGTCCCGCTGGTGGTGGGCGGCCTGTTCCTGGCCGGCGTCACGGCCGCCCTGGCCCGTGGGGTACGCAGAGGGGGTGGCTAGCAGTGCTGCCGCAGGCAACGTTCGCCCCGTCGCGACGCCCGGCACGCACGCTCGCCGCACCGACCGAAGGCCCACGTACATCCCGTACGAGGATGTCCGGCCAGCACGCCGAGAGCACGCACCGGACACCGCTCTTTACGGGCACACGTCACCTGCGGCGGTACTAGTGGTAGCCGCCGGCCCGCTGCCGGCGCCGTGTCCGCCAGGCCGCGTCCAGGGAAAGGAAAGGGGTGCCTGCGAGGACCAGGGGAAGCCAGGCCATCAGGTAGGCGAGATCGTTGCCGTAGTAGTAGGGAGTGGCGGTCCAGCTGACCGTCAGCCACAGGCTGAGTGAGATCAACGCGCCGCCGAGCGCAGCCAGTCGGCCGAACAGACCGAGCAGGGTGCCGATCCCGACGGCCAACTCACCCAGGGCGATGGCGTAGCCAAAACCCACTGGGCTCTTGAGGGCCACGTCGATCAGGGCCGGGAGGGCGGAGGAGTCACGGGCCGCGCGCATGGTGTCGCCGATCGAGCCGGCGCCCCCGGACGTCAGAAAGGCGCTGTTCGTGAGCTTGTCCAGGCCGGCGTAGACGAAGGTGACCCCGAGGAAGATGCGCAGCGGCAGCAGAGCGTAGTGGCCGGCGACGTCCCGCAAGCCGCGGCGGCCGGTCGGCCTGGTGGTGTACGTGTCCGCCCTCATGCCGTAAGTCATCGCTGCCAGCCGCCTCTCACCCGCCTGCCGCCCCCTCACCCGACGGTACGCACGACAAAGAGGGATCGTTCAATCCTCTCCGTATGAATCTTCGAATTTCGGTTCTTCGCACGAACCGTGGATGGCCGGATCCGGACGAGGTTCCACCGCACGAGGTGACCCGGGGATTCGACCCGCGGCAGTCGGCCCCTCCCGAAGTGAGGGGGAACCGCTGCGGGTTCCGGACGGCGATCTCCAACCGGGCGAACGCGCACGACCGCCAGTACGGCTCGGCTGGTATCGCCGACGGCACGCATCGGCCGGCACTCCGCCCTTGTTTGCCCTTCTCCGCCCGTCCCCGCACCTCTTGCCGCGTCGTTCACTCCGTCACGTGCACCGCGTACCGGTTGGTCGCGACGCCGGCCGCCGTCACCACCTGTACTTCCACCGTGCCCGGCTCCACATCGGCCGGTACAGACACGGTCAGGACGGTGTCCGTGGGGTTACGGAAGCCGCCCGTGACCGGAATCAGCGGCACGTGGACATCGACCGTGCCGATGCGGACTACCGTGCGCGAGAGCCGGTCGGCGCCGTGTGCGCCTGGCGGGACGAAGCTGGTACCGCGGATCTCGATGTCGTCGCCGGTGCGGATCGGCCCATCCAGGTCACCGGGTTCGCGGGCGCGGACCACGGAGAGGATGGCCGGTCGGCCGCCCTCCGCGTACTTGCCCGCCAGGTAGGTCGCCGCCGAGATCAGCACGATAACGCCCAGCCCCCAGGGCAGGTCGGGCAGTTGGCCCGGGCGGCGGGCGAGCCGTACGGCGGCGAACAGCAGGGCGACGGCGCTGATGACGACGTACTGGATGTCGGTGAAGGCCCCCCGGCCCGCGTCGTCGGTGAGCAGGTCGGCGGCGCGCGGCCGGTGGGCCGGAACCTTCTGCAACCGCTGGGCCAGGATGCGCAGCCCCACCACCCTGCGGACCAGGACGGCGACGCCGCACACCACGGCGAGAACGGTCACCGTGCCCACCCCGCGTGCGAGATCGAGCCCCGAGATCAGCGCGTCGCGTTCGGTGTGGCCGGACGCGGCGGCCAGCCGGCCCACCAGCAGCAGGACGGTGTAGGCGACGAAGAGCACCCAACAGGCGGCCACCGTACGGGATGTGGACATCCGGTTGTCCTCACCGATCACCGGGGCGAGTACACCGCCGCGGGCCCGATGGAGCCGGCAGGCGGCGGTCAGCGTGCCGGCGACGGCCAGCGCCGCGAGCAGCGCCGCGGTACGGGCCCCGGTCCAGCCCGCGCCGATCGCGGTGAGCGCCTCGACCAGCAGCAGGACGATGACCGCGCCCCACACCGCGCACACCGTCCACAGCCACAGGCGCGCGAGCCATGCCTCGCCCTCGACCCGACCTCGTTCGGCGACCGTCTCCGCACACTGGGTCAACTCCTCGGAGATCCACTGGCGGGACGCGGAAGCCGAGTGCGCCACGGCCGTTGGCAGCCCCTGCCCGGCCGCGAACTCGTCGCGTCGCCGCAGGAAGGCCGCGACGGCCCGCCGGTGTCCTTCGCGGGCACCGTGCGGACAATCCCCGCAGGTGCAGCCGCCCTGGTGGGTCCTCTCGGGGCCCGCGCCCCCTCTCGCCTCCTGCACCGCCACGCCCGACGCCCGCCTTCCCCACGACCTGTCCGGCACGGCCGCCGACGCGCGATGCGCGCCACGGCCCTGCTCCACCCCTTGCGACGACAGCGAATTGTGCCCTACCCGCGGCCATTCGACATCGCCGGGCCGACCCCTATGGGTGAACCTCGGGCCGTCGTGTTGACCCGGCTGCGAGATACCTCCGTACGGCCGAGATCATCCAACGGGACGGCCCTGGGCACCGGCTGCCGGACACAGCCGACCCCTACCGGCTGACGGGAGCACGTGGACCGTCTTGGGGTCGCGGAGTACGCACCGGGCCGGAGTACTCACGGACGAGGAGTGCGCGATGCCGACTGCGGCCGTGCTCAGAGGTTCAGCTGAGCAGGTCGGGTTCGCTGCGGCTGATGTCCTGCCACAGCGGTTGGTAGTTGATCCAGGCCACCAAGTCGCCGCCGAGCTGTTCCCGGGTCGCCACCGCCGGTTTGTGGTCGATGAGGACCGGGCGCCCCGCCGCCCGGGCCATCAGCTGCACCTGGCAGGACCGCTCCAGGGACAGGAACCACCAGGCGGCCGCGTCCACCGAATTCCCGACGGTGAGCAGCCCGTGGTTGCGCAGCACGAGCGCTTTGCGTGAGCCGAGCGCGGCGGCGATGCGGCGGCCCTCCTCGGCATCGACGGTGACGCCGCTGTAGGCGTCGTACAGCGCCAGGTCCTCGTAGAAGGCGCAACTCTCCTGAGTGATGGGGTCGATCAGCTCACCGAGAGCGGCGAGGGCGCGCCCGTGCACGGAGTGGCAGTGCGCGACGGCGACGACGTCTGGGCGGACGGCGTGGACCTGGGCGTGCACGGTGAACGCGGCCTGGTTGACGTGGAAGCGCCCCTCGATGACCTGCCCGTCCTGGTTGGCGAGGACGAGGTCGCTGACGGTGACGTGCCGGAACGGCATCCCGAACGGGTTGACCCAGAAGCAGTCGGTGAACTCGGGGTCGCGAGCCGTGATGTGTCCGGACACCCCGTCCTCGAATCCGGCCCGCCCGAAGATCCGCAGGGCTCCCGCGAGCCGTTCCTTGCGGTGCCGGCGTTCGTCCTCGACCGAATCGTGCATCGGGGGCATGGCGAACTGCAGCTGGTCCGTGGGCAGCGGCAGGGGCGGGATGGGTCCGTGCATAGGTCCTCCAGTGGGGGGATTGCCGTACGGGCCGGAAGTTACCGCCGGTCAGCACAAAAGGGCAGAGCTGTTCCATAAAGATGACGTACACAGCGAATACCCGACATGCTCTGTCGGGTTTCTCGGCGAGACTGGCGTGCATGACGCGTGTGAACTGGGCGGCCTTCACCGCCGCCGAACCTCGACTGGCGAAGATCACCGAGGAGCGTTTCGGTGCGTTCCGCCACCACGTCCTCGCCACGCTGCGCGGGGACGGCTCCCCGCGTACTTCGGGCCTGGAGGCCGACTTTCGCGCCGGCGAACTGTGGCTCGGCATGATGGACGGCTCCCGCAAGTCCCTCGACCTGCGTCGCGACCCACGCTTCGCGCTGCAAACGAATCCCGGCGCCGGCACGGACATGGCGGGCGGGGACGTGCGGATCGCTGGGCGGGCGTATGAGGTCGAAAGCGGGGAGAGCAGGGACCGCTACGTGGAAGAGGTGGAACCGCCGCAGCCGTTCCACCTCTTCCGCACCGAACTGACGGAGGTCGTGCGGACCTATGTCGAGGACGACAGGTTCCTCGTCATCGAGGTCTGGAAGCCCGGGGAGCCGGTGCGTACGCTCCGCCGGACCTGAGTCCCGGAGTGCAGGCCCCGGCTCACTCCCACTCGATGGTGCCCGGGGGCTTCGAGGTGACGTCGAGCACGACCCGGTTGACGTCCCGGACCTCGTTGGTGATCCGGGTCGAGATGCGAGACAGGACGTCGTACGGCAGCCGGGACCAGTCTGCGGTCATGGCGTCCTCGGAGGAGACCGGGCGCAGCACGATCGGGTGTCCGTAGGTGCGGCCGTCGCCCTGGACGCCGACGGAACGGACGTCCGCGAGCAGGACCACCGGGCACTGCCAGATCTCGCGGTCCAGGCCGGCCGCGGACAGTTCCTCGCGGGCGATGGCGTCGGCCTCGCGCAGCAGGTCCAGGCGCTCCTTGGTGACCTCGCCGACGATGCGGATGCCGAGGCCCGGGCCCGGGAACGGCTGGCGCTGGACGATCTCCTCCGGCAGGCCCAGCTCCTGGCCGACCATCCGGACCTCGTCCTTGAACAGCTTGCGCAGCGGCTCGATCAGCTTGAACTCAAGGTCCTCGGGCAGGCCGCCGACGTTGTGGTGCGACTTGATGTTCGCGGTGCCGGTGCCGCCGCCGGACTCGACGACGTCGGGGTAGAGGGTGCCCTGGACCAGGAACTCCACGGCCGGTCCCTCGTCGGCGATGATCTCGGCCTGCGCCTGTTCGAAGACGCGGATGAACTCACGGCCGATGATCTTGCGCTTCTCCTCGGGGTCGGAGACGCCCTTGAGCGCGGTAAGGAAGCGCTCCTCCGCGTCCACGACCTTCAACTGAACGCCGGTGGCTGCGACGAAGTCCTTCTCGACCTGCTCGGTCTCGCCCTTGCGCATCAGTCCGTGGTCGACGTACACGCAGGTCAGCTGGGAGCCGATGGCCTTCTGCACCAGTGCGGCGGCGACGGCGGAGTCCACACCCCCGGACAGGCCGCAGATCGCCCGCTTGTCACCGACGCGTTCGCGGATCGCGGTGACCTGCTCCTCGATCACATTGCCGGTGGTCCAGTTCGGCTTCAGTCCCGCACCGCGGTACAGGAAGTGCTCCAGCACCTGCTGGCCGTGTGTGGAGTGCATGACCTCGGGGTGGTACTGGACGCCGTAGAGCTTCTTCTCGTCGTTCTCGAACGCGGCGACCGGAACGACGTCCGTGGACGCGCTGACCGTGAAGCCCTCGGGGGCCGCGGAGCAGGCGTCGCCGTGCGACATCCACACGGCCTGTTCGGCCGGGGTGCCCTCGAAGAGGGTGGTGGACGTCCGGGAGACGTGCAGGTCGGTACGGCCGTACTCGCGGGCTCCGGTGTTGTCGACGGTGCCGCCGAGGCTCTGCGCCATGAGCTGGAAGCCGTAGCACATGCCGAAGACCGGCACGCCGGCCTCGAAGAGGGCGCGGTCGACGGTGGGGGCACCTTCCTCGTACACCGAGGAGGGGCCGCCGGAGAGGACGATCGCCGCGGGGTTCTTGGCGAGCATCTCCTGGACCGGCATGGAGCTCGGCACGATCTCGCTGTAGACCCGCGCCTCGCGGACACGACGGGCGATGAGCTGGGCGTACTGCGCACCGAAGTCGACGACCAGGACGGTGTCGGGGGCGGCGGCAGACTGGGTCGCTGATGACACGGGGTGCCTTCCGGCGGTTGGGCGGGGGTCTGTGGGTCCGATTCTAACGGGGTGGGCCCGAGAGTCCCGACCGCGTCTGAGGGGGCCGTGGCATACTGGCCGCATGCTCGCGCAGACGACCTTCCTCTTTACCTATGGCATCCGGCCCGCCGGCTGCCATGGTCGTGCCGCTTGAGCGAACCGCCGAGCGACTTACCAGGCGCCCCGGGCCGACAAGGCCCGGGGCGCCTGTCGTTCACCGGGTTCTGCCGTCCCGGGGCATCCACCCTTCCCGATCGAGGAGCCCCGACATGACCACCGCGACCCCGAAGAGCACGACGACGTCGGAGACGGCACCGGAGGCCGCCGCAACCACCGAAGCGGCCATCGCGGACGCCCGCGAACGCATCGACGCGCTGGACGACCGGATTATCGGTCTCATCCAGGAGCGGGCGGCCGTCTCCGCCGTGATCCAGGAGACCCGCATCACGTCCGGTGGACGGCGGGTGCACCTGTCCCGGGAGATGGAGATCCTCACCCGTTACCGTGCTGCCCTCGGCAAGCCGGGCACCGCCCTCGCCATGACGCTGCTGGAGGTGTGCCGGGGTCGCATCTGAGTTCGGTCCGGCTCTCACCCATACGGCGCGTGACCGGCCCGCGCACCGCCTCGTTGAGCGGGGTGTCCGTGCCAGCCAGGGGCGGGCCCGAAGAACCACGCGTGGCTCGCTGGAGCGATGAGACGTACGGGTCGTGCCGTACGTCGTGGGACCTCGCTCCGGAAAGTGACCGGACGGCAGGGGACAGCAGCCCGGTCACCCAAGAGAACGATCGGCCCCGGGGACGCTCGGGGCCGATCGGCGGAAAACTCCATAAGAGCACCGGTGCCCGCCAAACCATTGCGGACACCCCGTTCCCCCAGCACGATGCGCAGAAGCCCCCGAGTCCCTCCGCGCACAAGACGGCACAGCCGTATCACTCGCCGGCCAGCGGCCGACAGCACAGAGCTTGTGGCGCCCCCGGCGCCGCTCCGAGGCACCGGCGCTTCCCTGACGCCGGTGCTGACCGAAGAAGGGCCCCGCGGCCCCTCCGTCCCCGCGGGGCCCTTCGTCATGCCCTGGAACCGGGGCCGGAGCCGGGGCCAGGTCTGCGTGACCTACTTCACATGAAATTGCGCGCAGCCGGCGCAACCCTTCTCCGCCCTCACCGATCGAACCTCCTGCCAGATCAAGAAGACGGCGAGATTCGGGCGACCTGCGTTCGGAGGGGGACGCAGGTCGCACGTCTCTTCTCCGGCCTGCCCGGTCCTCTCGGGTCCGATGCGGTCCTCTCCGGCTCTTCCCGGCCTTCCCTGGGCCAGCTGGGCTCCTGGGCTCCTGGGCTCCTCCGAACTGGCCGCCCGCTCCGTTTCTCCTTCTCCCGAACGACTGCTTCTCCTACTTCTTCGGCGGCACCGCCGGCATCCCCAGGAAGGGCAGCCGCAGCGCACCGAACGCATCCGCCGGTACCACCGGCGCCTGCGGTTCCACCGGCTTCAGCCGCTCATACAGCGCTCCGGACGCCGGGCGCGGGTCTTCCTGACCCTTGTTCGGCCAGAAGGACATCGCCCGCTCGGCCTGCGCGGTGATCGTCAGCGAGGGATTCACGCCGAGGTTCGCCGAGACCGCCGCACCGTCCACCACCGAGATGCCGGGATGGCCGTACAACCGGTGGTACGCGTCGATCACCCCCGTCCGAGGGGAGTCGCCGATGGGGCAGCCGCCGAGGAAGTGTGCCGTGAGCGGGGTGCCCATCAGTTCGCCGATGTTGCTGCCCGCGAACCCGTTGATCTCGCCAGCGAGCACGGAGGCGGCCTGCGTGGCGGCCTTGATCTGCTTCGGGTTCGGGGAGCCGTGCCCCTGCCGCGCAGTGAGCAGCCCTTTGCCGATGCCGGCGGGCTTCAGATACGTCGTCAGGGAGTTGTCCAGGGACTGCATGACCAGGCCGATAATGCTCCGCTCCGACCAGCGCCGGTTGGAGAGGGAGCGGGCGACCAGAACGGGGTGCCGGGCCGCGTTCGCTAGCCAGGCCAGCACGCGTGAGGAGCCCTCGGTGTACGGCACCTGGAGGATCGACAGGCCGCCCATCGAGTTGGAGCCCTTGCCGTAGCGGACGGGTTCGATATGGGTGTTCTCGTCGGGGTGGATCGAGGACGTGATGGCGACGCCCCGCGTGAAGTCAGGCTTCGACGCGCCGGTCGCCTTGCGGTAGCGGCGGTTGTCGGTCTGAGCGCCGACCAGCGCCTCGGAGTTGGTGCGGGTCAGATCGCCCAGCCGGTTCGACAGGTGCGGCAGCCGGCCGCTTGCCTTCATCCGGTGCAGCAGGGTCTGTGTGCCGTAGGTGCCCGCGGCCAGGACCACGCGGCGCGCGGTGAAGATCCGGCCCCTGTCCGTCTTCTTGCGGTCCGTCGGCAGGGTCGCCACCGCGTACCCACCCCGTGAGTCGTCCGTGACCGATACGACCGTTGTCATGGGGTGGACCACCGCTCCCGCCTGCTCGGCGAGGTAGAGGTAGTTCTCGTTCAGGGTGTTCTTCGCTCCGTGCCGGCAACCGGTCATGCACTCGCCGCACTCGGTGCAGGCGTTCCGCGAAGGGCCGACGCCGCCGAAGTACGGGTCCGCCACCTCCTCACCGGGCTTCCCCTTCGCCGTTCCGTCGGCGTCCTTGCCATCGCCGAAGAACACGCCGACCGGTGCCAGGTGAAAGGTCTCACCGACGCCCATCCGCTGCGCCGCGGCCTTCAGGTGCACGTCGGAGGGGGTCATGGTCGGGTTCAGACGCACTCCGAGCATGCGCCGGGCCTGGTCGTAGTACGGCTTCAGCTCCTCCTGCCAGTCGGTGATGTCCCGCCACTGCGGATCGTCGAAGAAGGCCTTCGGCGGCACGTAGAGGGTGTTGGCGTAGTTGAGTGAGCCGCCGCCGACGCCGGCCCCGGCCAGCACCATCACATTGCCCAGCAGGTGGATGCGCTGGATGCCGAACATGCCGAGGCGCGGCGCCCACAGGTAGTTCTTCAGGTCCCAGGAATTGCGCGGGAGCGCGTCGCGGGTGAATCGGCGGCCGGCCTCCAGGACGCCTACCCGGTAGCCCTTCTCGGTCAGGCGGAGGGCGGATACGGAACCGCCGAAGCCTGAACCCACGACGAGGACGTCGTAGTCGTAAGCGTCCTGGGGCACGTTCTCTCCTAGTGGGGTTTCGCGTGCGGCGAAGGGAAGGGCCGGGGAAGGGGGAAGGGGTGGGGAAGGGAAGGGGGGATTGAGCGGGAATCGCCCCGGGGAACTGCGCGTCCGCGGAAATCAGCGGAACCTGAACGCCTTCATCAGGCGCAGGCTGCGGCTCATGAAGGCGGCGTACCGCTCGTCGTCCATGCCCAGTGAGGGAGCCATCGGCAGCAGTCGCTGACGGGCCACCGTCTGGGCCTCGGTGTACTTGAGGATGCCTTCGGAGCCGTGGCGGCGGCCGAGACCAGAGTCCTTCATGCCACCCATCGGGGACTGTGCGCTGCCGTAGGCCGGCGCATAGCCCTCGTTGACGTTGACCGTGCCGGTGCGCAGGCGGGAGGCGACGTCCAGTGCGCGACGGGCGCTCTTCGTCCAGACGGACGCATTCAGGCCGTACGGCGTGGCATTGGCACGCTCGACCGCCTCCTCCTCGCTCTTGAACCGGTAGACCGCGACGACGGGGCCGAAGGTCTCCTCCGCGCACACGGCCATGGATTCCTCGACACCGTCGAGGATGGTCGGCTCGAAGAAGTAGGGGCCGATGTCGGGGCGGGCCACACCGCCCGCGAGCACCTTCGCCCCCTTGGCCACTGCCTCCTGCACATGGCGTTCGACGGTCTTCAGTTGTCGCTCCCCGACCAGCGACCCCATCTCGGCGCCGTAGGCGAGGGAGTTGCCGAGCCGCATGGCTCTGGTGCGGGCGGCGAAGCGCTCCAGGAAAGCATCGGCGAGCGACTCGTGGACGTAGAGCCGCTCGATGGAGATGCAGAGCTGTCCGGCGGAGGAGAAGCAGGCGCGTACGGCTCCCGCCGCTGCCTTCTCGATGTCGGCGTCCTCCAGCACCAGCATGGCGTTCTTGCCGCCGAGTTCGAGCGAGACGCCGACCAGGCGGGAGGCCGCCCCGACAGCGACCTCACGGCCGGTGCGGGTGGAGCCGGTGAAGGAAACGTAGTCGGCGTGCTTGACCAGTTCCGGGCCGACGACCGGCCCCTCGCCCAGCACGACCTGGAACACGCCGTCGGGCAAGCCTGCCTCGATGAGCAGGTCACGTGCCCAGAGCGCGGTGAGACAGGTCTCCGTGTCCGGCTTCATCACCACCGCGTTACCGGCGACGAAGGCGGGCAGTGCGTCGCCGACGGACAGCTCCAGCGGGTAGTTCCAGGGGGCGATCTGCCCTACGACACCACGCGGATGACGGAGTTCGGTGACCTTGGTCAGGGTCGGCACGGCACCCGCGTGCCGTTTCGGCCGCAGGTAGGCGGTGGCCCGGCGGCCGTAGTGGCGGGCGGCGACCGCGACGGCCTGCACCTCCTCGTGCGCGTGCAGACGGGCCTTGCCGGTTTCCAGCTGGACCAGGTCGAGGACCTCGCCCTGCCGCTCCAGCAACAGGTCGTGGAAACGGAGGAGCACCTCCGCCCGCCGTCTCACCGGGACCTGTGCCCAGACGGCCTGCGCGGCGCGAGCCGCTTCGAAGGCCTTGAGCACGTCCTCGGGGGCGGACTCGGGCAGGTCGGCCAGCTTCTCGCCGGTGAACGCCGTGTGGTTGGCGGTAGTGCCGGAGCCGACAACGCCCTTGGTCAGCCGGGCCACCAGTTGCGGGGTGACCACCTCGGCGGCGGTGCGGGCCCCGACGGGGGCGGGTGCGAGGGGATTGGTACCGGCGGTGTCCGGAGCCTGCGTGTCCGTCATGACGCGCAGGGTATGCCGGTGCGGAGGCTTTGTGTACCCGTCGGTAACGACGATTCACCGACCACCCACACACTGCCAGTGATCACTGGCAGCAAATGTGCTGATCAGGGCGTTGATGCACCCACGAGCAAGACGATCAGCCGGCTCAGGGAATTGTCGGGAAGATGATCACTCGGCTCCGGGTTTCCTGGCGAGCAGGAGCCCGAGAGCCGCGAGGGGCGTACGGCGACGCCGGTCGGGGACGGGATCGGAGGGGGGCGCCGGCGCGGGCGCCGGAAGCCGGGCTACCGGCAGTGATCCCGGCGCCGGAGCGGGGTTCCGCTGCGTCGTCTGTCTGTCGGGGCCGGGGGGAAGGCCGAGGTACGCGCGGAGTGCCCCCGTGGCTTCGTCCGCGCCGGGCCGGATCGTCGGGTCGTCGGCGCACAGCCGGTCCACCAACAGTTCCAGCGGCCCGAGCGGGCCGTGCTCCGCCCCGACGGCGGCGCGGAGCAGCGCGCCCACGGACCACAGGTCGCAGGCCGGGCCGGCGCCGGGTCCCGCCGCCCGCTCGGGGGCCGTGAACCCGGGGGGCGAGCCCTTCGTGTGCCCGTCGCCGATCCCGAAGTCGGTGAGGACGACCCGGCCAGTGCCGGATTCCAGCAGCACGTTGGCCGGTTTGACGTCCCGGTGCACGATACCGACGGCGTGGGCGGTACGCAGGGCACCGAGCACAGCGAGCCCGATGCGGGCGGCCTCGGCGGGCGGGAGAGGGCCGCGCCGCAGAACCTCGTGCAGGGACTCGCCGGCCACCAGCTCCATGACGACCCACGGGACCCCGGCCTCGGTGACGACGTCATGGACCGTCACGGCGGAGGGATGCCGCACCCGGGTGGCGGCCCGGGCCTCCCGGTAGAGCCGGTTGGCGATGCGCCGGCTCAACTCGTGGTCGGCCGGGTCGCCGGGCAGGGCAGGCTCCTTGACAGCGACGTGCCCCTGCCCCCGTTCGTCCCGGGCGCGCCAGACTATCCCCGTCGGACCACCCCCGAGGCGATCTGCCAGCCGGTAACGCCCCCCGATCAGACGTCCATCGGGCGGGTGTTCGCCGTCTTCAGTCATGCCCCATGAGTACCGCGCGCGCCACTGCATTGTCGAAATGGGGAGGTCCGGAACGGGTCCGGGTGGTTCGGATCCGGGCACTGGTGCCGGCTACGGCGGGTCGGAGGCACACGGCGGCAGAACGGGCCGGCGTCGCAGGGAAGCCCCCGGGTCTCCCCCGTGCCTTCGGTACTTCCGTCGGGCCGCCCCAGGCGAAGCGGGCGGACGCGAAGGTGCCCCTTCTTCGGTGACGCGCTCCAGCGACAACGGTGGGGGCGACCATGCCGCCGCAGCCGCACAGAGGTCGAACGACGAGCCAGGGTGGGCACGTCGAGCACCGGCGGCCGGCCGACGCCCGTCGAGGACCGCGGGCCGGTGGCACAACCGCGACCGGGCGCCGCTCACCCGCCCGTGGCCGCGAAGGTGTCGACCGCCACGTCGAAGTACTCCCGGGCCTCCCGCACCTTGCCCACCGGCGCCGACACCCACACGTCGTACATCCGCCCGGCCTCCTCCCAGCACAGGTCGTAGGTGTGCCGCGGGCCTTCGGCGACGCTGAAGCCGTCCCAGGTGAACTCCCACAGTGCGGCGGGGTGTCCGTGGTGCACGGTGCGGGTGACCCGGCCGTCGTGGTACCCCGGGTTAGTGGACGGACCGTCGGCGGCGGACCGGTTCATCACCGCCTCCGGGCCGCCCGGTTGGGGCCCGGTTACCTTGATGCCGAGACGGAAGGTGGACCCGGCCGAGAGATAGAAGACCCGCTCGCCCTGCCAACTGCGGGTGAAGTCGCGCGGCACGGCGAGGGAGAAGCCCGCCGGGTCCCGGACGGTGCGGTATCCGGACGGCGCCGTGCGCGACTCGGCAGCGGTCGGGGCGCCCGCCTCCGGGCCTGTTGCAGTGGGTGTCGGGGAGGTGCCGGTGACCGTCGGAGCCGGGCTCGTGCCGGCGCCGGTGTGGGTCGCTGGGCTGGTAGCCGTGCCGCCCGGGGTACCGCCGCCCCCGTCCGCTCCCCGGTGCATCAGTAGTACCGCGGCCGACGCGCCGGCTCCGGCCAGCGCGGCGACGAGCAGGGCCGCCACCAGCACTCCGCGCGAGGACGGCCGGGGCCGCTCGGCAGGCGGCTGCGGGGCCGAGGCTGGGGCCGGACCACCGTGTGGAACGTCGGGCCGGGTCGGCGTGTACGACGCCGCGTCCCCGGATGAACGGCTGTCCGGACCACTGGGCCGTTGCGTACGGGCCTCGGTGCCGCCGGACTTCGGTGCCCGGCTGCCGAAGGCCCCTGGTCTCGGCGCGCGGTTGCCGCCGCCGAGTCTGGGGATCCGCCCGCCACCGTGGCTGCCGGGCGGGCCCGGGCTGCTGGGTGCGGCCGGTGTCCGCCCCGTCTCCAGGAACGTCCGCAGCATCCGTTCGGCGTCCGCCCGGTCCAGCCGCCGGTCGGGATCGCGTTCCAGCAGTCCCCGGATCACCGGCAGCAACGGCTCCGCCTGCGCGGGGGGGCGGATCTCGTCGGTGACGACGGCGTGCAGGATGCCGCCGAGCGAGTCGCGCCGGAAGGGCGACTCTCCGCTGAGGGCCGTGCACAGCAGAGCGCCCAGCGACCACAGGTCGGACTCCGGTCCGGTGCGCAACCCCGACATCCGCTCCGGCGCGGTGTACTCAGGTGAGCCGACGAAGGACCCAGTCTCGGTGAGCGTGGTGGCTCCGGCGACCTGCGCGATGCCGAAGTCAGTGAGCACCACCCGGCCGGTATCGGACTCGATCAGGACGTTCGCGGGCTTGATGTCGCGGTGCAGCACCCCCGCCTCGTGCGCGGCGCCGAGCGCGCTCAGCAGGGCAATGCCGATCCGCGCCGCCTCTGCCGCATCGACCGGGCCCTGCCGGGTGATCCGGTCGGCGAGCGAACCACCGTCCACCAATTCCATGATGAGGTAGGGACGTCCGTCCTGCTCCACGACGTCGTACACGCCGATGACGTGCGGGTGCCGCAACTGGGCGACCGCGCGGGCTTCGCGGAAGGTGCGGTCGCGGCGACGACGTGCGTCGTCCTCCGGCAGCGAGTCGTCCGGGAGGAGTTCCTTGACCGCCACCCGGCGACCCAGCGCCTGATCGCGCGCCCGCCACACGACGCCCATGCCGCCGCGCCCGATGCGTGTCTCCAAGCGGTAGCGGCCCGCGATCACCCGGAAGTCGGCGCCCTCGGTCCCCATGAGCCCCATCATGCCGCACCGGACCCACGCGCTCCGGGGCGCCGATCGGCCAAGCCGACCCGCTCAGCTGCCCTTTCCGGCCGGACCGGCCCGGGGCTGAGCGCCGCAGATCGCCCTTTTCCGGCGGTCGGGATACTGGGTTCACGTACCCGACTATCCTCTTTCGGCCGAAGTTCAGCCGAATCAGCCCGGGTTCGAGCACCCCACTGCCTCTTTTGGCTGGATCAGCCCGAGTTCGGCTCCTGCCAGCTCCGCAGCACCCACTTGAACTGCTGGCTGGTCTTCGCCCAGTCCTCGGCGGGCGTCGACATGTAGATCGCGTATTCGGTGCCCTGACGCGAGAAGTAGGTTTCCTCGATGGCGTGCCGGGGGCCGGCCACGTGGGGCGGGTCCTTCTTCAGTGCGGTCCAGGTGTACTCCCACAGCGACCCCTTGCGGTCGCGGTAGATGTTCCCCTCCAGCCTCACTTTGGCGTAGCCGACCAGCCGCCGGAGCTGCTGTTCGAGGTCCTTCTGGTGGGAGGTGGCGTCGACGAAGTCGGGTGAACTGTCGATGGAGATGCGCACGAAGTGCACGCCCCCGTCGGGTGTGTAGTCGATCTGCTTGAGGTCACCCTCGTCGCTGTACACCTTGCGCGTCCAGCCCTCGGGCAGGGAGAGGCTGAAGCCGAGCGGGTCGTGGTGGGTCTGCCAGCCGGCCGGGACCAGGCTTGCCGGGCTCGGGTTGCCGCTGGCGCTTGCCGAGGGTTCGGAGGCAGGGGTCGTGGTGTGGTCCGCCCGGGCGTTCGGGCTCCCGCCCCTCCACTGCTGGAAGGCCACCGCAGCGCCACCGCCCAGCACGGCCGCGACGGCGACGACGAGGGCGAGCGTACGCAACCGGCGCCGCGGTCGACCTGCCGCTCTGCTCCTGCGTGCTGCGGCATTCACCGCAGCGCCCGTCGCCGAACCGGCCGGCGTCGGCTCCACGGCCGTCGACCCCGTTGCAGAACGGGTCGCGTGCGCCACCGCACCGGGGCCGAGGCCCGGTACGGTCGGCCCGGAACCGTAGCCGGAGGCGACCGTCCCGGGTCCGGGCGAGCCCCCCTCCTGCACCCCTCCCGCGTGCCCGCCCGAGCCTTGCGCCGGGACGAACGCCCGGGGTGCATGTGGAGTGCGCCCCTCCGCCACCTCGGAGAGCAACTGCTCGGTCTCCTGCGCGTCCGGCCGCCGGTCCGGTTCCTTGCGCAGCAGGGCGGCGATGACCGGTCCGAGTGGGCCGGCGTGGCACGGCTCGTCGGCTTCCTCCTCGACAACCGCCTGCATGGTGCCCAGCGGTGAGGTGCGGCGGAACGGCGAGCGGCCCTCGACGGCCGTGTACAGCGTCGCGCCGAGCGCCCACAGGTCGGAGGACGGGCCGGGGTCATGACCACGCACCCGCTCGGGCGCGAGGTAGTCGACCGAGCCGACCACCTCTCCGGTTCGGGTGATGGTGGTGTCGCCGTCGATCTGGGCGATGCCGAAGTCGGTGAGCAGAACCCGGCCGTCCCTGCCGAGCAGGACGTTTCCCGGCTTGATGTCCCGGTGCAGTACGCCGGCGGTGTGCGCGGCGCGCAGCGCCCGCAGCACCCAGAGTCCGATGCGCGCGGCTTCCCTGGGTTCTATCCGCCCCTGTTCCTTGACCGCGTCGGCCAGCGAGTTGCCCTCGACCAACTCCATGACGATCCAGGGGCGCCCGTCGTGCTCCAGGACGTCGTGCACGGTGACGACGGCGGAGTGGTTGATGCGGGCGGCGGCCCGCGCCTCGGCCCGGGTGCGAGCCAGCAACACGGCCCGGTCGCTCTCGGACACGTAGAGCGCTGCGGTCAACTCCTTGATGGCGACCGTCCGGTGCAGCACCTCGTCGTGGGCGCGCCACACCCGGCCCATGCCGCCGCTGCCGATCGAATCGGCAAGCCGGTAGCGGCCCGCTATGAGCAGGCCCTGCATCTGATTCACGTTGCCCCGCAATGCTCTTGTCAGGGCCAGACTAAGGACCGGCCTGCCATCAGGGAACCAGCGGGGTACCAAGGTGACAGCACTGTGACGGTTGACGCTCAAGCGCGCGAACGGGAACCTGCTCCCGCACGGCCCAGCAGGTGTACCGAGCGCCCTTTCGGGTATGCGCGACGCTCAACGGGTGAAACGGTACGTCGCCGTGGCCTGCTCGTACAACCTCGTCACCTCGTCACGATCGGCCTCGGGGCCCCGGACTTGGAGGATGTGGTAGCGGCCGTCGAGCAGGATCGCCATGTTGCGCACGAAGAGGTTGTGTCCCCGGCCGTCCGACCAGGTGAACTGCCCCTCAGCCATGGTCCGTCCGCCCACCTCAATGGTGCGCAGGCCGGTGGCGGTGGCCCAACTGGAGTCCCGGTACGGCTGGAGTTCGCGCTCCTTGTCCCGCTGGTAGGCCATCGGGTCGCTGCCGTAGCTCGACGCGTCGTCCCGCCCTGCCACGACGATCAGTTCGAAGTTCCCGTGCGTGAAGACCACCTGACCACTGCCGTTCTTCGGCCTGCGGACCCAGCCCTTGGCGACGGCGACCTGGAAGCCGCCGGGATCCTTGCGCAAGGTGAAGCCGTCGGCGATGACGGGGTCGCCTCCGGTCTGCGTCTCGGTGGCCGGTGCCGACTCAGTGGAGTCGCCCCCCGGCGTGCTCTGCCCGGACGACGGTTCCGGCGAGTGTGCGGGGGCGGAACTCGCCTGCCCTGCCACGCCGGTACGGTCGCCTGCCGCAGCGCCGTTTGCCGCGGCGCCGTTCCCCTGCCGCTTGGGCAGGAACAGCATGGCGAAGGAAATCGCTGCGGCCAGCAGGAGCAGGATCAGCAGGAGCAGGAGCCGGCCGAGTCGACGTGGCGAACCTCCTTCCTCCTGGACGCTGTTGTGCCGGTCCTCCCGGGCCCGCTTGTGCCGGCCGTGGGGATGGGCCGCGGGCAGCCCGGCACGGCGCCGCCGCACCAGCTCGCCGCGGCGTCGAACGATCGGCAGCCGGTTCGGGGCGGCCGGCGGGACGGGGACGACGTGAGTGCCGGCTTCCGGTTCGGGCGCGGACCGCACCAGTGAGCGCAGCCAGCCGCTCAGTTCCTCGACGTCAGGCCGTTCCGTGGGGTCCTGACGGAGCAGCGACTCCACGACCGGGCGGAGCGGACCGCATTCCTCGGCGAACGCGGGGGGCTCGGCGCACACCAGTTGCACCAGTTCGGCCGTCGACTCCTCCGGGTACGGCGCGTGCCCCTGTACCGCCCGGAACAGCAGCGCGCCCAGTGCCCACAGGTCGGTGACCGGGCCGACCGGGGCCGCGAGTTGCCAGTTCTCGTGCACCGGCCCGGCCTGCTCCGGCGCCCACCGCTCGGTCACCGGTCCCACGACGGTCATCCGCATCTGCCGTGCTCGCTCGGCAGCGAGCGCGGTCGCGGGGCCTCGGCGCACGCCGTTTCCCGCGCCTTGGTCGTCCCAGCCCGCGGGCGACTGTGCGGGGAGCACGGAGGGCTCGGGAGCCTGGGGCTGTAGGGCAGCGGTCCTCGGGGCGGGGGCGGCCCTGCCCAGGGAGGGGGACGTACCTCCGGGCGCGGAACGCGGTGAGGCGCCGTGCCACGGTGCGCCCTGCACCGCCTCGTGGTCAGCCGCCCGCCCGGGAGGCGTCGGGCCGCCCGGCCCCGCGGGGAACGGTGTCTGTGCCGCACCGCCGAGCGGGTCGGCGCCCGCGCCGCCCTCAGCGGCCGGGCGTGCCCCGGGCAGGGCTACGAGGCCGTCTTGCTGGGCCACCCGGGCGGCGGCACGGGCACCCGCGCGGTACGCGGCGATGGCCCCGGCCCGAGCCGCACGGACGTCTGCACCCTCGTCCATAGCCCGTTGTCCGGCCGGACTGGGCGCGTGGTTCTCCCGGGGAGCACCGTTCGCCGTGTGAACCGCCGGCCGTCCGGCCGCCCGCGCCTGGATGGCAGCCCGGCGCGCGGTCTCGGGGCCGGCGTCCGCGGACGGAACACCACCCCCGTGCGCGGTCACGTCCGTTCGGCCGCCGGAACCAGCCGGGCCGGTCGGGCCGGTCGGGCCGGAGCGTCCGGAAGCGTCCTCCGGAGCGCGGCTGCTCCCCGAGGGCCCGGTCTGCGCGGGCAGTGCGGGACCGTCGCCGGTGCCTGCACCCGCAGCAGGGACGACCCCCGACGTCCCCGCGCCGTCTTCCGCCGGATCCGGCAGCTCCTGACGGACCGGCACCGGGTCGTATCCGCAGAGCGCCTCCTCCGCCGCGCCGACTGCCAGGCCGGTGAGCATCACCCGGCCGTCGTCGCAGACCAGGACGGTGCGGCCGGTGACGTTGCGGTGCACCCAGCCGTGGGCGTGCAGTACCCGCAGCGCCATGAGCACATCGGAGGCCACCTCGGCCGCCCGGTAGGGCGTCAGCGGCCGCTCGGCGAGCAGCTCGGCCAACGGGCGAGCGGTCACCAGCTCGCTGACGATCCAGAGGGAACCGCCCTCGGCGAACACGTCGAAGACCTGGTCCAGGCGTGGATGGTCGGGGATGCTGGCCGCTGCCTGGGCGGCTTCGATGGCGCGCCGCACCACGGGGTCGGCGGGCCGTCGCGTCGCAGTCCGTGGCGCCGCCGGTCGTGCCCCGCGCGCACGCGCGGTGAACCCTTCGGGCAGACCCTCGGCGTCGAGCACCTCGGCCTCGACGACCTCGGGCAACGCCACCTGACGGACGAGCACTTCCTGGCCGCTGTAGGTGTCGAAGGCGCGCGTCTCGGTGAGTTCGTACTCGTCGGAGGGTGGCTGCGGCAGGCGGTAGCGGTCGGCGAGCACCCGTCCCGCGTAGTCGTCCACGCTGCCTCCCCCGGCCGCCTGCCCGGTCACATCCGTTCGCCCCACGACCCGTTTCGCACGTAGCTGCGGCTGCGTGCGGTCCGCAACCATTCACGATACGGGCCGAAGGCAGTCCGCATTGAAAGGATGACGGATTCTCACGCGTCAAACAGGCTTCCGCGGTCTATGACTTGGGTTCGAAGGACGTCTGCAGGGTCTTCCAGGAGTCCTTGCGCAGTGCGGTGTCCCAGTTGGCGGCCTTCGCCGTGTACATCAACGCGTACCCGTACCGGCCGCCGACCACGAACCCCCGGTCGATGGTGCGGTACTTGGTGCCGCCGTCGACGTAAGTGAACTCCCAGTCGGCCGTGTTCCAGCCGCGGTAGTCCACCTTCTCTATGCGGACCTTCTTGTACTGGGCGCGCACCATGCCGCGCTCCTGGTTCTGCCAGTCCGCCACCGGGTCGTCCTTGGGCGTACTGGTCCAGCCGATGAGCAGCTTCTGCCCCGCGGGCCCGGTGTAGCGGTCCCCTCCACCGTCGGTGGCCTGGTACTTCCACCCCTCGGGCAACCCGATCGAGTACCCCTGGCTGCCCTGGCGGGTCGACACCACCGGCGCGCCGCCGGAACCCTTGGAACCGGGCGTGCTGGACGCGTCAGCGGACCCGCTCGCGCTGACGTCCATCGCAGCGTCCGACGCCGAGCCGGTGCTCGCGGACGTCGAACCCGCTCCGTCGGCCTGTGCACCGCTGCCCGCGCCGGGCGTGCTCTCGTCCCGCTTGGTGGATGCACCGGCGCTGGCCGCCGCCCCGGCCCCACCGTTCCTGCCGCTCTTGCCGCTGGTGCCCTTGCCACCGCCCAGCACGATGACCAGAACGGCCCCAAGCACCGCGAGGACGACCACCACCGAGACGATCGCCAGCGTGCGCTTGGACACCACGTCGGTCAGCGGGGCCCTCGGCGCCGGTCGTGGCGGCAGATCCAGTTCCGGCGGCGGCACCACCGGCCAGCCCGAACTCGCCTTGGACGGGCCGGGGTCGGGTGCCGCGACGGACCCGGATGCCGGACCGACCGGTCTCGTCGCGGATCCCGCGCCCGGCCGTCCCGACGTGGGGGCGGGTCGCGCTCCGTCGTCGGCCGGGCCGGCGGCACCCGCCGCGGTCGTGCCGGCCCCGCCCTGCGTCCGCACCGAGGACGTGGCCGCGCCGGCCGCAGGACGGACCGGACGCGGCTCCCCGCCGCGCTTCTGGGCGGTCTGCTCGGCCGTCCTTCCCTCGGCGGCGTCCGGCAGGGCGGGCAGCGGCACCACCCGGGTGGCGTCCTGCGGTTCCGGTTCGGGTGCGTGGACCACCGCGTTGAGCATGGCCCGGGCCCCGGCGTCGTCGAGCCGCTTGGTGGGGTCCTTGGTGAGCAGGCCGTAGATGACGTCCTTGAGCGGGCCCGCGTGCTTGGGCTCCTCCAGCGGCTCGGTCATCACCGCGGTGAGCGTGGCGATCGCCGAACCCTTGTCATACGGCGGCGCGCCTTCGACGGCCGCGTACAGCAGACCGCCGAGTGACCACAGGTCGGCCGCCGGACCGGGCTTGTGGCCGCGGGCGCGTTCGGGGGAGATGTAGGAGGGAGCACCGACGAGCATGCCGGTCGAGGTGATGGACGGGTCGCCCTCGACCTGCGCGATGCCGAAGTCGGTGAGCACGACCCGGCCGTCCTCTGCGATGAGCACGTTGGACGGCTTCACGTCCCGGTGCAGGATGCCCTCGCGGTGCGCGGAGCGCAGCACGTCGAGAATGGCGAGTCCCACTTCGGCGGCGCGCCTGGGCTTCAGCAGGCCGTCCTCGCGGATCGCCTCGGCGAGCGACTTCCCCTCCACCAACTCCATGACGATCCAGGGCCGGTCGTCCTCGTCGACCACGTCGAAGACCGTCACCGCGCTGTTGTTGCGGATCCGGGCGATCGCCTTGGCCTCACGCAGGGTGCGTGTGATCAGGCGCCGCTTCTCCTCGTCGTCGATGTTCGACGGGAACCGCAGCTCCTTGACGGCGACCGTCCGGCCCAGCGTCTCGTCCTCGGCCCGCCAGACCGTCCCCATACCGCCGCGGCCCAGCACACCTCCCAGCCGGTACCGCCCGGCGAGGAGGCGCCGCTCGCTGTTGTCCTGACGAGTCTCCTGACGGGATGTCCCCGCCCGCTCCGCCTCCGACATGCGTCCCCTCATACAACCCGCCCTGACAGAGCCTCCATTGTCTCTCACCCGGCAAGCGCCGGACGCCCAGGGTGCCATTGACCGCGGCCCGCCGCGCAACAGCGGAACGCATCTGAAGCGGATGTTCCGCTTACCGCTGCGACGGGGCGCAAGAGCGGAGCGAGCAGAAGACCGACTCCCCCGACGGTGTGGCCCGTTGCGGTGCCGGCAGTGCCACCGCACCCCTCCCTGCCGCTCCCGCCCGAACGGACCTCATCGGCCGGGGTCCGCATACCGGCCACCGATGCGCCGACGGCGTCCTATGGTCACAGCCCTCCGGCCACTGCCTCGAACTCGGCCTTTCCAGGGGCCTGATGCCGCGGCAGGCGGCGTTCGCCCGCCAGAAGGCGCCATCCAGTACGTGCTCCGGGTCCCCGGCCGTTGGCTGGGGGAATGCCAGCCGGAAGCCCTCATACTGGACGTGCGTGGGTCTTCGGGCGGTGCGGTGGGCATCGTGCGCCGGGCGTCGCGACGGGACCAACATTGCCTGGTGGGGAGCTGGTTACCCGCCCACTCGCGCTGGCGCGCCTAGAGCGGCACGATGTCCGGCGCCCCCAGCCGCGCCGCATCCGCCGTCTGGTCGTCCGGCTGGAGTTGGGACTCCCGCTCGGCTTCGACCTGCTTCTCGTAGTGTTCGACCTCGCGCTGGATCTGGTCCTTGTCCCAGCCGAGGACCGGTGCCATCAATGCGGCCGCCTCGCGGGCGCTGCGCGTGCCCCGGTCGAAGGTCTCGATGGAGATGCGCGTGCGGCGGGTGAGAACGTCGTCCAGGTGCCGGGCCCCCTCGTGCGAAGCGGCGTACACCACCTCGGCACGCAGATAGTCGTCGGCGCCCGGTAGCGGCTCGCCGAGCGCGGGATCTGCGGCAATGAGCTCCAGGAGTTCCTCGATCCCGGAGCCGTACCGATTCAGCAGGTGTTCCACGCGGACCGCGTGCAGTCCGGTCCGGGCGGCGATCCGCGCCCGCGCGTTCCACAGCGCCTGGTAGCCCTCCGCACCCAGCAACGGAGTGTCGTCCGTGACGCAGTCGGCGACGCGCATGTCAAGGCCGTGCACCGCCTCATCGACAGCATCCTTCGCCATCACCCGGTAGGTCGTGTACTTGCCGCCCGCGACGACCACCAGGCCCGGCGCCGGATGCGCGACCGTGTGTTCGCGGGACAGCTTGCTGGTGGCGTCGGACTCACCGGCGAGCAACGGTCGCAGGCCCGCGTACACACCCTGTACGTCGTCGCGGCCGAGCGGTACGGCGAGCACCGAGTTGACGTGTTCGAGTAGGTAGTCGATGTCAGCGCTGGACGCGGCCGGGTGGGCCTTGTCGAGGTCCCAGTCGGTGTCGGTGGTGCCGACGATCCAGTGCCGGCCCCAGGGGATGACGAAGAGGACGGACTTCTCGGTGCGCAGGATCAGGCCGGTGCTGGAGTGGATGCGGTCCTTGGGCACGACCAGATGGATGCCCTTGGACGCACGGACGTGGAACTGCCCACGCTCGCCCACCATCGCCTGCGTGTCGTCGGTCCACACGCCGGTGGCGTTGACGACCTGCTGGGCACGGACCTCGTACTCGCCACCGCCCTCGACGTCCTGCACCCGGGCACCGACGACGCGCTCGCCCTCCCGCAGGAACCCGGTCACACGGGCGCGGTTGGCCACCTTCGCGCCGTAGGAAGCCGCCGTGCGTACCAAGGTGGTGACGAAGCGGGCGTCGTCCACCTGGGCGTCGTAGTACTGGAGGGCGCCGACCAGAGCGTCCTTCCTCAGGCAGGGTGCCACGCGCAGGGCGTGACGCCGGGTCAGATGGCGGTGCACGGGCAGCCCCCGGCCGTGACGACGGGCCATGGACATCACGTCGTACAAGGCGACGCCCGAGCCTGCGTACAGGCGCTCCCAGCCCTTGTGCTGCAACGGATAGAGGAAGGGAACCGGCTTGACCAGGTGCGGAGCGAGCCGCTCCAGGAGCAGCCCACGTTCCTTGAGAGCCTCGCGGACCAGCGCGAAGTCGAGCATCTCCAGATAGCGCAGGCCGCCGTGGATCAGCTTGCTGGATCGGCTGGAGGTGCCGGACGCCCAGTCGCGGGCCTCGACCAGACCAGTGGACAGACCGCGGGTGACCGCGTCCAGTGCCGTACCTGCGCCAACCACCCCGGCGCCGACCACCAGCACGTCCAGCTCGCGCTCCGCCATCGCCGCCAGTGCCTCGACGCGTTGCGCCGGCCCCAGAGTCGCTGTCCTCACCGTTGCCTCCCGCTGTCGCACAACCCGCTCGCGTCGGCCGCACCCGGTGGGCGAAGCCCGGTTCGTCCCCTCCTCATGCCCAAATTCTGACCGTCTTGCCCGACTTCAGCCACCACGCGCTTCCAGCCTGTGGACAACTCGCGCACAACCCTCGGAAGACACACGAACAGAATCCCGCATAACGGTCATATTTACTCCTAGTCTGACAGTGCGCTCGCTCATCTTGTCCACAGCGTTTGCGCACCTGTGCCACTTCGGCTACTGGGAAGGACGGGCCACGCCATGCCCGCAGACCTCGCCGTCATCGGACTCGGCCCCTACGGCTTGCCGCTCGCCCAGGCCGCCGTCGCCGCAGGCATCCCCACGATCGGCTACGCCACCGGCCCGGAAGCGGGCTCACTCAGCCCCGCCGAACTACGCCGTATGCACTCCGCCGGCTTCCGACCGGGCACCGATCCGGCCCAGCTCGGTCGAGTGCGCACCGCGGTGATCTGCGCACCGACGCCGCGCGGCGCGGACGGCGGGCTCGACCTCGGCCAGGTGGAAACCGCCACCCGCGCCCTGGCCCCGCGGCTCCGCCCGCACACCACGGTCATCCTGGAGTCACCCGTGCTCCCCGGGACGACCGAGGAGTTCCTGCGCCCCCTACTGGAAGAGGGCTCGGGTCTGCACGCGGGCCGCGACTTCCACCTGGCCTACTCCCCCAGCCGGGTGGATCCCGGCAACCGCGACCACACGCCCTCCAACACGCCGAAGGTGATCGGCGGTCTGACTCCCGCCTGCACCGAGTCCGCGGCCGCGTTCTACGGCCGACTCACCGACAAGGTGGTGCGGGCACGCGGCCTGCGCGAAGCGGAGACCGTACAGCTCCTGGAGGCCAACTACCGGCACGTCAACATCGCGCTCGTCAACGAGATGGCCGTTCTCTGCCACGAGCTGGGCGTCGACCTGTGGGACGTCATCCGCTGCGCGGAGACCAAGCCCTTCGGCTTCCAGGCCTTCCGGCCGGGCCCGGGAGTGGGCGGGCACGGCATCCCGCAGGACCTGACCGGGCACGCCACCCGCACCCTGCGCATGGTGGAACTGGCCCAGCAGGTCAACCACCGCATGCCCCGCTACGTCGTCCAGCGCGCCGCCACCCTCCTCAACGAACACGGCAAGTCCGCCCGCGGCGCCCGCGTCCTCCTCCTCGGCGTCACCTACAAGCCCGACCTCGCCGACCGGCAGGGCGCACCCGCACAGGAGATCGCCATCCGCCTGATGGAGCTGGGCGCCTCCGTGAGCTACCACGACCCGTACGTCCCCGCGTGGAACGTCCTGGACCGCCCGGTACCGCGCGCGGACTCCCTGTACGAGGCGGCAGCCGACGCCGACCTGACGATCCTGCTCCAGCAGCACCGCACCTACGACCTGCAGGGCCTGTCCGTGAAGGCTCAGCTGCTGCTGGACACCCGGGGGGCGACCCCGACGGGGGCGGCGAACCGGCTCTGAGGGCCGTGCAGGTCCGTGCAGGGCCACGAGGCCTGAGGGGCCGTGATCAACGGAAGGCAACGAACGGAAAGCGGTTACACAGACAAAGCGATCACGAACCGAGAACGGCTGGGAGCACTGCCGCCCCCGGCTGTTAATCTCCTCGAACTCGCCGCACACACGTGCGCTGCGGTCACCCGTTTCCGTCTTCCAGTTGTGCCACAGCACGGGGGAATATCTGTCATGAGCCAGTCAGCTCCGCCGCCTCAACCGCCACAGTCCGCTCCGGTCGGCGGCAACCCCTACGCCAAGCAGGCGCCGCCGCCCGCTCCCGGAGCGCCCTACCCGCCGCAGCCGGGCGCCTCCGCCACGCCGCCGGCGCCGCCCGCACCGGTCCGGAACAACCTGCCCCTCGGCCTGCTGTCGGCGTTCGCCGCCGCAGTGGTCGCCGCCGCGCTCTACGGCGCTGTCATCGGCCTCACCGAGCACGAGATCGGCTGGGCGGCCATCGGCGTCGGATTCGTCATCGGTGCCACCGCGGGCAAGACCGGTGGCCGCAATCCCGTCCTGCCGATCGCCAGCGTGGTCCTGGCGCTGGCCTCCGTGTACCTCGGTCAGCTGGTGGGCACGGCTCTCATCGTCGCCAAGAAGACCCCCTGGAGCTTCACCGAGGCCTTCTTCGGCCACTTCGGTCTGCTCCAGACAGCCTGGAAGGACGCGGCTGACCCGCTCACCTTCCTCTTCTTCGCCATCGCCGCGTTCGCCGCGTTCTCCGGCGCCAAGAAGGCCGCCGCGTAAGGCGGACGCCTTCAGGACGAAGGGCCCGCCGCGGGCGGGCCCTTCCTGTCGTACGGCTTCACCTCGTACCGGCGTACCGGACGGGTCAGCGCCGGTGCTGGCTGTCCGCGACCGTGACCTCCACCCGCTGGAACTCCTTGAGCTCGCTGTAGCCGGTGGTGGCCATGGCGCGGCGCAGGGCGCCGAAGAAGTTCATCGAGCCGTCCGGGGTGTGGGACGGGCCGGTCAGGATCTCCTCGATGGTGCCGACCGTGCCGAGGCCGACCTTCTTGCCGCGGGGCAGTTCCTCGTTGACCGCCTCCATGCCCCAGTGGTGGCCCTTGCCGGGCGCGTCCGTGGCACGGGCCAGCGGGGAACCCATCATCACCGCATCGGCGCCGCAGGCGATGGCCTTCGGTAGGTCGCCGGACCAGCCGACGCCGCCGTCCGCGATCACGTGCACGTACCGGCCGCCGGACTCGTCCATGTAGTCGCGGCGGGCCGCGGCGACGTCCGCCACCGCGGTGGCCATCGGGACCTGGATGCCGAGGACATTGCGCGTGGTGTGCGCCGCGCCACCGCCGAAGCCCACCAGGACACCGGCCGCGCCGGTGCGCATCAGGTGCAGGGCAGCGGTGTAGGTGGCACAGCCGCCGACGATCACCGGCACGTCCAGCTCGTAGATGAACTGCTTCAGGTTCAGCGGCTCGTGCGAGGACGACACGTGCTCGGCCGAGACCGTCGTACCGCGGATGACGAAGATGTCCACGCCCGCGTCCACAACCGCCTTGGAGAACTGGGCGGTGCGCTGCGGGGAGAGGGCGGCCGCCGTGACCACGCCGGAGTCGCGCACCTCCTTGATCCGGGCGCCGATCAGCTCCTCCTTGATGGGAGCCGCGTAGATCTCCTGGAGGCGGCGGGTCGCCCGCTCGGCCGGCAGCTCGGCGACCTCATCCAGCAGCGGCTGCGGGTCCTCGTGCCGCGTCCACAGGCCTTCCAGGTTGAGCACGCCGAGGCCGCCCAGCTCCCCGATGCGGATGGCGGTTGCCGGGGAGACGACGGAGTCCATGGGGGCGGCCAGGAAGGGCAGCTCGAAGCGGTAGGCGTCGATCTGCCAGGCGATCGAGACCTCCTTCGGGTCCCGCGTACGGCGGCTGGGGACGACGGCGATGTCGTCGAAGGCGTACGCCCGGCGGCCGCGCTTGCCGCGCCCGA
Organism: Streptomyces pluripotens; assembly: GCF_000802245.2. Classification (NCBI taxonomy): domain Bacteria; kingdom Bacillati; phylum Actinomycetota; class Actinomycetes; order Kitasatosporales; family Streptomycetaceae; genus Streptomyces; species Streptomyces pluripotens. Next base: position 4,438,593 of record NZ_CP021080.1, on the reverse strand, counting down.
TCTCGATCTCAGTCACGTCTTGGCCTTTCCCTGATGCGTTTCAGCGTCTTCCAGTATCGCCGACGGGTACGACAACGGCGGCCCCGGATGCTCCGGGGCCGCCGTCGATGTCCGGCACAGGTCCGGCCACGCGCGGGTGAAGGCGTACGCGCGTGGCCCGAAAGCTACCGCTTGTTGCTGTAGTTCGGCGCCTCGACCGTCATCTGGATGTCGTGCGGGTGGCTCTCCTTCAGACCCGCTGAGGTGATGCGGACGAACCGGCCGTTGGCCTGCAGCTGGGGCACGGTCTGGCCGCCCACGTAGAACATCGACTGACGCAATCCGCCGACCAGCTGGTGCACGACGGAGGAGAGCGGGCCGCGGTAGGGCACCTGGCCCTCGATACCCTCGGGGATCAGCTGCTCGTCGGAGGCAACGCCCTCCTGGAAGTAGCGGTCCTTGGAGAAGGACTTGCGGTCGCCACGGGTCTGCATGGCGCCGAGCGAGCCCATGCCGCGGTAGGACTTGAACTGCTTGCCGTTGATGAACAGCAGCTCGCCCGGGGACTCCTCGCAGCCGGCCAGCAGCGAGCCGAGCATCACCGTGTCGGCGCCCGCGACCAGGGCCTTGGCGATGTCACCGGAGTACTGCAGGCCGCCGTCGCCGATCACCGGGACACCGGCCTCCTTGGCGGCGAGCGCCGCCTCGTAGATCGCGGTGACCTGCGGCACGCCGACGCCGGCGACCACACGGGTCGTGCAGATGGAGCCGGGGCCGACTCCGACCTTGATGCCGTCGGCACCCGCGTCGACCAGGGCCTGGGCGCCGTCGCGCGTGGCCACGTTGCCGCCGATGACGTCGACACCGGAGGAGTTCGACTTGATCTTGGCGATCATGTCTCCCACCAGGCGGGAGTGACCGTGCGCGGTGTCCACGACGATGAAGTCGACGCCGGCTGCGACCAGGGCCTGGGCACGCTCGAAGGCGTCACCGGCCACGCCGACCGCCGCGCCGACCAGAAGCCGGCCTTCGGCGTCCTTGGCGGCGTTCGGGTACTTCTCCGCCTTGACGAAGTCCTTGACGGTGATCAGGCCCTTGAGAACGCCCTCGTCATCGACCAGCGGCAGCTTTTCGATCTTGTGCTTGCGCAGCAGCTCCATGGCCTCCGGGCCGGAGATGCCGACCTTGCCGGTGACCAGCGGCATCGGGGTCATGACCTCGTGCACGCGGCGGGTGCGATCGCTCTCGAAGGCCATGTCGCGGTTGGTGACGATACCGAGGAGCTTCTTGTCGCCGTCGGTCACCGGGACGCCACTGATGCGGAACTTGGCGCACAGGGCGTCGGCCTCGGCGAGGGTGGCGTCCGGGTGGATGGTGATGGGGTCGGTGACCATACCGGACTCGGAGCGCTTCACCAGGTCGACCTGGTTCGCCTGGTCCTCGATGGAGAGGTTGCGGTGCAGCACGCCGACGCCACCCTGGCGTGCCATCGCGATCGCCATACGGGCCTCGGTCACCTTGTCCATGGCGGCCGACAGCAGCGGGATGTTCACCCGCACGTTCTTGGAGACGTACGAGGCGGTGTCGATCTCGTCGGGTGCCATGTCCGACGCGCCCGGCAGCAGCAGCACGTCGTCGTAGGTCAGCCCGAGTGTCGCGAATTTACCGGGCACTCCGTCGACGTTGGCAGTCATGACACCTTCCCCAAATGGCCTTGATCGGTGCGGATGTCCATGCTAGCGGGAAGCATCGCCAGCACATTCCACGGTACGGCGCTCCCTCCGGCTTCGTATGTTCGTACGGAACCGCCGGCCCAGCCGTTCACAGGGACCAGCGCAGAGGGGGCCGTAGTCAGCCAATGTGGGCTCAAAACCGCCGGTTTACACCGTCATGCTCGGCCTCCACCGAGGACAGGGGACGGCGAACTCACTGTTCTGCGAGTGCCCTGAGGCGGCTCAGCGCCCGATGCTGGGCCACGCGGACGGCTCCGGGTGACATTCCCAACATCTGCCCGGTCTCCTCCGCGGTCAAGCCCACGGCGATGCGCAACAGCAGCAGCTCGCGCTGGTTCTCGGGGAGGTTGGCCAGCAGCTTCTTGGCCCACTCAGCGTCGCTGCTGAGCAGGGCACGCTCCTCCGGGCCGAGCGAGTCGTCGGGGCGTTCCGGCATCTCGTCCGACGGGACGGCCGTGGAGCCCGGGTGCCGCATGGCGGCACGCTGCAGGTCGGCCACCTTGTGCGAAGCGATGGCGAAGACGAACGCCTCGAAGGGACGACCGGTGTCGCGGTAGCGGGGCAGGGCCAGGAGGACCGCCACGCAGACTTCTTGGGCAAGGTCCTCCACGAAGTGGCGGGCATCGCCGGGCAGCCGGGAGAGCCGAGTGCGGCAGTAGCGCAGCGCCAGCGGATGGACGCGGGCCAGCAGGTCGTGGGTGGCCTGCTCATCCCCGTCGACGGCACGATGCACGAGCGCACCGATCGCCCCATGGGCCGTGCCCGCCTCGTCGTCGCGCATCGGTCCATGGTGCCTTGCGGCCGTCCGGTCCGTCGCATTGTGCTCGTGGTTGTGCACTGAAGCGTTATGAGTAGGTGCGCCGGCACTCATCCCCTGCGCCCTCCCCTTCCGCTCGACCGACTCGTCCCCGAGAGACTCCACACCTCAAGGATGCGGCATCCGCGCCGAAACAAGGAGCGCGCGTCCGGCGGGCCGCCTTGCGCACCGCCCGGTGGAGCGTACGACACCGTTGTCCGCCGGGCTCGTGCACCGCCGGGCCACGCATGCCCAGCGCCCTGCCGGACGGGTCCGCAACCCGCCGTCCGTGCTGGTGCCGGGCACGCGGCCCGTTGTCCAGCGGCCCCGGCACCACGCCCACCGACCCCGACACCGACACCGACACCACGGTCGGCGAAGCCGACCAGCTCGGGCACGGGACAGGACACCGCGGCTGCGAAGGGAGGGGAGGCCAACCGGCCGTGTCCCGCGTACGCCCCGGGTAACGGCTCGACGTCGCGGGGCCCACGGCGCCCACCCGGGCAACCGGCCCCGGCGACTCCACGGTGCGCTCCGGGTCCGGCCTCACCGGACGGCGCGGGTGAGACCGGGGTACGGACCGCGTCCGTACCTCCGCGCTCCCCGAACGCCGTCGGCCCGCCCGGCTGCTGCCGGGGGAGGCGGAGCCCCTCCCGGCTCCGGGAAGTACTCCCGGAGCGGTCCGGTCCCGCCCGCCCCGCAGGGCTACGCATGTCCTACCGGACCAGTCCCCAGCGGAAGCCGAGCGCCACCGCGTGGGCCCGATCGGAGGCGCCGAGCTTCTTGAACAGACGCCGGGCGTGCGTCTTGACGGTGTCCTCGGAGAGGAACAGCTCGCGGCCGATCTCGGCGTTGGAGCGACCGTGGCTCATGCCCTCCAGCACCTGGATCTCACGCGCGGTGAGCGTGGGCGCGGCGCCCATCTCTGCCGAGCGGAGACGGCGGGGTGCCAGGCGCCAGGTCGGGTCGGCCAGCGCCTGCGTCACCGTGGCACGCAGTTCCGCGCGCGAGGCGTCCTTGTGCAGGTAGCCCCGAGCACCAGCGGCGACCGCGAGGGCCACACCGTCAAGGTCCTCGGCGACGGTGAGCATGATGATGCGGGCGCCCGGATCGGCGGACAGCAGCCGACGCACGGTCTCGACGCCACCCAGGCCGGGCATGCGCACGTCCATCAGGATGAGGTCGGAGCGGTCGGCGCCCCAGCGGCGGAGGACTTCCTCGCCGTTGGCCGCCGTCGTCACACGCTCGACACCGGGCACGGTCGCGACCGCGCGGCGGAGCGCCTCTCGGGCAAGCGGGGAGTCGTCGCAGACGAGGACGGATGTCATGACCGCCCTCCGCAGCTGATGCGCGTCACCTTGAGCCTCCAGGCTGGTACGGAATCGTCACCTGTGCGGTCGACTGCCTCGGACGCCTGCCCGAGCTCTTGTGCTTTCAACCGCCTCCGCACTCTCAACGACGGTCACTCGAAAGAGTTACGGGGCCGCGTGCCGTCTTCGGCACTCTACGTGAGGGAGCCGACACAGCGCAGACATGCCCGACGGACCCTCAACTTTTCACCACAACCCATGCCCCATTCAGACCCTTTTCTTCCCATTTCGTGGTGTACAAGGCTAGATTCGCAATGAGTCATATTTACATCTCCTTAGACCGGAGATGTACGGTCGTTGGCACCGGATCCGCCCAGAACGGCAACAAGGGGTCACGCAATGGCAGATTTCTCCCGCCTTCCCGGACCGAACGCGGACCTGTGGGACTGGCAGCTGCTGGCTGCCTGCCGCGGGGTGGACAGCTCGCTCTTCTTCCACCCGGAGGGCGAGCGCGGGGCGGCTCGGAGCGCTCGCGAGAACTCGGCCAAGGAGGTCTGTATGAGGTGCCCGGTCCGCGCGGAGTGCGCGGCGCACGCCCTGGCGGTACGCGAGCCGTACGGCGTATGGGGCGGCCTGACCGAGGATGAGCGCGAAGAGTTGATGGGGCGAGCACGCAACCGCCTGGTGGCGGCGTCCACCAGCAGCGGGGAGGCCGCCCCGAGAGCCTGAAGGAACGTTTCTGCAATCTATCCCCACCCGGGCACGCGAGCGCGTGCCCACGATTCTGCGGTGGAAGGGGATGGCGCTCGCCCACCGCCGGAGCTAGAGCCGTCCCTCCGCCCGGGTCGCCTGGGCCGCCTGGGCCGCCTGGGCCGCCTGGGCCAGTTGTTCCAGCGTCGCCGCCACCGTCGGCACCCGCGCCAGGTCGGGCAGGGTGAGGGCGACGATCTCCCGCCGCACCGCCGGTTCCAGCCGTACCGCCCGCACTCCCCGCGGCCGTACCGACTCCACCGCCAGCTGCGGGAGCACGGCGACGCCGAGCCCCGCCCCCACCAGTCCGGCCACCGCCGGGTAGTCGTCGGTCGCGAAGTCGATGCGGGGAGTGAAACCGACCGCCTCGCACACCTGCACGAGCTGACCGCGGCAGCGCGGACAGCCCGCGATCCAGGGTTCCTCGGCCAGCTCACCGATGGCGACGGCCTCCGCACGCGCAAGTCGATGACGCTCGGGCACCAGGGCCACCAGACGGTCCGTCAGTAGGGGGCGTTCGACGAGGTCGCCCCAGTCCTCGGCCGCCTGGGCGGCCTCGGCCACCGTGGTTGCCGAGGCGGCTGAGGCGGCTGAGGCGGCTGAGGCGGCTTCGTAGCGGAAGGCGAGGGTCAGGTCGCAGTCGCCCGCACGCAGCAGTTCCACGGACTTCGGGGGCTCGGCCTCCTCCAGGGAGACCCGGGTACCGGGGTGGGCGGCGCGCAGGGCGGCCAGGGCGGTGGGAACCAGGGTGGAGCTGCCGCTGGGGAAGGAAACGAGCCGGACTCTGCCTGCCCTCAGGCCCGCGATGGCGGCGACCTCCTCCTCGGCTGCGGTGAGCCCGGCGAGGATGCCGGAGGCGTGCCGCACCAGGGCCTCGCCCGCCTCGGTGAGGCGCATCTCCCGGCCGCTACGGACCAGCAGCGGTGTGCCGACGGAGCCCTCCAGGGCTTTCATCTGCTGGCTGACGGCGGGCTGGGTGCAGCCCAGTTCACGCCCCGCCGCAGAGAACGAGCCGGTGGCGGCGACGGCGCGCAGGACACGGAGATGACGAGCCTCGATCACCCTTGGAGTATAAGGGTCGCTTGGAGACTGCGCCCGATATTCGATCGACGCTTTGAGCATGTTCCCGTACTGTGCTTGGCGTGAAGGTTCTCTCGGTCAATCTGGGTCGTCCGCAGCCGGTGCCGTACACGGACCAGCAGGAAGGCGTCACGGGCATCGACAAGAAGCCGGCCGACGGGTCGGTGCAGGTGACGGCGCCGGGGCCCAAGGGGGTCGGCGCGAGCGGTCTCGCCGGGGACGCGGTGTGCGACCTGCGGCACCATGGCGGCGACGACCAAGCGGTGTACGCGTTCGCCCGCGAGGACCTCGACGACTGGGAGCGCGAACTCGGGCGAGCGCTGGCCAACGGTTGCTTCGGTGAGAACCTGACCACACAGGGTCTGGACGTCTCCCGGGCACTGATCGGCGAGCGCTGGCGGATCGGTCCCGAGGTGGTGCTGGAGGTCACCTCGGGCCGGATTCCGTGCCGTACGTTCCAGGGCCATCTGGGCGAACGCGGCTGGGTCAAGAGGTTCACGCAGAAGGGCGCAACGGGTGCCTACCTCCGGGTGATCCGGCCGGGTGGGATACGGGCGGGCGATCCGGTCGAGATCGTCCACCGGCCGGACCACGGGGTGACGGCGGCGATGCAGTTCCGCGCGGTCACCACCGAGCGGGAGCTGCTGCCACGGCTACTCGCGGCGGGCACGGCGCTGCACTCAGCGACGCTGGCGGCGGCCCACAAGTATGTGGAGCAGCACGGGGGCTGAGCGACCGTCCGTCGCCCGCCGGGACGACCACGCAGGTGGCGTACGCCGCCGGCCGGGTCACTACCCTTGGGCCATGACAACGGCTCTGATTACGGGATCGACCGCGGGGATCGGCGCCGCGTTCGCGCGGCGGCTGGCGGCTGACGGGCATGACCTGGTCCTGGTGGCGCGGAACACCGAGCGACTGCGCGAACAGGCGACCGAACTGCACGACCGGCATGGCGTAGAGGTCGAGGTACTCGCCGCCGACCTCTCCGGGGACAAGGGCATCGAGACCGTCGCCGACCGGCTCAAAGACCGCAAGAACCCGGTCGACCTGCTGATCAACAACGCCGGTTTCGGGAACAAGGGCCGCTATCTGGACGTACCGATGGCGGACGAGTTGAAGATGCTCAAGGTGCACTGCGAGGCGGTGCTGCGACTGACGTCGGCGGCGACCTCGGCGATGCGGGAGCGGGGCCGGGGCGGGGTCGTCAACGTCGCTTCCGTGGCCGCCTTCGTGCCGCGGGGCACGTACGGGGCGTCCAAGGCGTGGGTCGTGCAGTTCACGCAGGGCGCGGCCAAGGACCTGGCTGGCAGCGGTGTCCGCCTGATGGCCCTGTGTCCGGGCTTCGTGCGTACCGAGTTCCATCAACGCGCGGGGATGGGCACGGACAACATTCCGGGCTGGATGTGGCTGGACGCCGACAAGCTGGTGGCGGCGGCGCTGACGGACCTGGCGCGCGGCAGGTCGTTGTCCATCCCGGACCCCCGTTACAAGGCGCTGATGGGCCTGGTGAAGGTGACGCCCCGGGGGCTGCTGGGCGGGATCAGTTCCAGGACGGGGCGCAGGTACGGCCCGCAGTAGGGCCGTGGGCTGAACGGGTGGTGCCGCCGCCCCGGTGGGAGAATGGCCAGGACGGTACCTGACCACCAGGGGGGCGGGAGGCAGCGTCATGACTTTCGTACAGCTCATCGAATGTAGGACGAGCCGGCTGGACGAGATGAACCGGCTCATGGACGACTGGGTCGCACAGACCAAGGGCAGGCGAACCGCGACGCACGCGGTGGTCGGCAAGGACCGTTCGGACGCGTCGCACATCGTCGAAATGGTGGAGTTCCCGTCGTACGAGGAGGCGATGCGGAACTCGAAGCTCCCGGAAACCGACCAGATCTTCCGGGAGATGGTCGCCCTGTGCGACGAGACGCCGACGTTCACCGATCTGGACGTCGTACGGGACGAACAGTTGTCCGAGGACACCGTGCGCAGGTTCTTCGAGACGATCGCGACGGCGGGCGAACTACCGCCACTGAACGACCTGCTGGAGGAGGACGTTCACAGCCTCGATCCGGTGAACCCGCAGACCACCATCGGGATGGACAACGTCCGCGGCGAGTTCGGGATGTGGCGCGGGGCCTTCGAGTTCTCGTTCACGGTCGAGGACGTACTCGCCCAGGGCGACCAGGCGTGCGCGCGGTGGACGTGGAACGCCACGCACACGGGCGACTTTCTGGGGATCGGCGCCACCGGTAAACGGGTGACCATGACCGGGATGACGCTGTTCCGGTTCGGTGACGAGGGCAAGATCGCCGAGCTGTGGTGGCAGCACGACCAGCTGGGACTGATGCAACAGCTGGGGGCGCTGGACGAGTTGGAGTAGGAGGAGCCTGCCGCGGACAGCGGGATGGCCCGGCACCCCTTGCGGGGGTGCCGGGCCATCCTTGCGGCTTGCCGACCTGCCTCAGTGGGCGTGACCGTGGCCCTGACCCGCGGCCTCCGGCTCCTCTTCCTTCTTCTCCACGACCAGGGTCTCGGTCGTGAGCAGCAGGGAGGCGATGGAGGCGGCGTTCTCCAGGGCGGAGCGGGTGACCTTGACCGGGTCGATCACGCCGGCCTTGATCAGGTCGCCGTACTCGCCGGTGGCCGCGTTGTAGCCCTGGCCCTTCTCCAGGTCCTTGACCTTGGAGACGATGACGTAGCCTTCCTGGCCGGCGTTCTCGCCGATCCAGCGCAGCGGCTCGACCACGGCGTTGCGGACCACGGAGACACCAGTGGCCTCGTCGCCGGTCTTGCCGAGGTTGCCCTCAAGGCTCTTGGAGGCGTGGACCAGAGCGGAACCGCCACCGGAGACGATGCCCTCCTCGACCGCGGCGCGGGTCGCGGAGATGGCGTCCTCCAGACGGTGCTTCTTCTCCTTCAGCTCCACCTCGGTGGCGGCGCCGACCTTGATCACGCACACGCCGCCGGCCAGCTTCGCGAGGCGCTCCTGGAGCTTTTCGCGGTCCCAGTCGGAGTCGGTGGTCTCGATCTCGGCCTTGATCTGCGCGACGCGACCCTCGACGTCCTCCTTCTTACCGGCGCCGTCGACGAGCGTGGTGTCGTCCTTGGTGACGGTGACGCGGCGGGCGGAACCGAGCACCTCGAGGCCGGCCTGGTCGAGCTTGAGGCCGACTTCCTCGGAGATGACGGTGGCGCCGGTGAGGACGGCCATGTCCTGGAGCATCGCCTTGCGGCGGTCGCCGAAGCCCGGGGCCTTGACGGCGACGGCGTTGAAGGTGCCACGGATCTTGTTCACGACGAGGGTGGACAGGGCCTCGCCCTCGACGTCCTCGGCGATGATCAGCAGCGGCTTGGAGGAGTTGGCCTGGATGACCTTCTCCAGCAGGGGCAGCATGTCCGCGATGGCGGAGATCTTGCCCTGGTGGATGAGGATGTACGGGTCGTCGAGGACGGCCTCCATGCGCTCCTGGTCCGTCACGAAGTACGGCGACAGGTAGCCCTTGTCGAAGGCCATGCCCTCGGTGAAGTCCAGCTCCAGACCGAAGGTGTTGGACTCCTCGACGGTGATCACACCGTCCTTGCCGACCTTGTCCATCGCCTCGGCGATCAGCTCGCCGACCTGCTGGTCCTGAGCGGACAGCGCGGCCACGGCGGCGATGTCGGACTTCTCGTCGATCGGGCGGGCCGAGCCGAGCAGGTCCTCGGAGATGGCCTTGACCGCGGCGTCGATGCCCTTCTTCAGGGCGGCCGGGGAGGCACCGGCGGCGACGTTCTTCAGACCCTCGCGGACCAGGGCCTGGGCGAGGACGGTGGCGGTGGTGGTGCCGTCACCAGCGATGTCGTTGGTCTTGGTCGCCACCTCCTTCACCAGCTGGGCGCCGAGGTTCTCGTACGGGTCCTCGACCTCAACCTCGCGGGCGATCGTGACACCGTCGTTGGTGATCGTGGGGGCGCCGAACTTCTTGTCGATGACGACGTTGCGACCCTTGGGGCCGATCGTCACCTTGACCGTGTCGGCCAGCTTGTTGACGCCGCGCTCAAGGGCGCGACGGGCGTCCTCGTCGAACTTCAGGATCTTCGCCATGACAGCGGGAGCCCTCTCGGAAATCTGTGGGTGAAAAAAACGCTGCGCCCCGGGCGCCCGGCTTCTTATCGGTCGCGGGGGCCAGGGGCGCAGCTCAGAGCAAAAGGTTGCTTCGAGGCCGGGATTTCTGGGGGGTGTCCCCCAGACCCCCCTTACTTCTCGATGATCGCGAGGACGTCGCGAGCCGAGAGGACGAGGTACTCCTCGCCGTTGTACTTCACCTCGGTGCCGCCGTACTTGCTGTAGAGGACAACGTCGCCGACCTTGACGTCGAGCGGAAGGCGCTCGCCGTTCTCGAACCGGCCCGGGCCCACGGCGAGGACGGCGCCCTCCTGGGGCTTCTCCTTCGCGGTGTCCGGAATGACCAGGCCAGAGGCCGTGGTCTGCTCGGCGTCCAGCGGCTGGACCACGATGCGGTCCTCAAGCGGCTTGATGGCAACCTTGGAGCTGGCGGTCGTCACGATCCGACCTCCCCCTTCGGAGATCTCGCGGGGTTAACTGTCTGAGGTGGCGACCAGGTCGATCCGTCGTCGCGGGTGCCGGACCTGCCCGTCGCGTGTTGGCACTCTCCAGTGGGGAGTGCCAGAGCTGAGACTATGACCGCGATTAGCACTCGGTCAAGCGGAGTGCCAATGCGCACGGCGCGTCGGCAGGATTCGCGGTTGCTGGACGACCGTCCGTGCACCCGGACGTCCGGTTGTTCCACCGCGTCCGGGCGTTCAGCCCACCAGGTAGTCCTCAAGTCGCCCCGCCGTCAGCCCGCCGCGCTGCGCGCTCCGCAGCACCCGTGTCGTGCGTTCCCGCAGGGTCAGGCCGGTCGACTCGTCCGGGCCCACCAGGACGATGTCGCCGGGGAGCAGGCGGTGTTCGCCCCGGGTGTAGACGAGACCGGCCGGGGTCATCGCGGCGCGCCACAGCACCACCGCGCCGATACCGCAGTCGGCCGCAGCACGCAGGGTGGTGGTGTCGTAGGTGCCGTAGGGCGGGCGGAAGAGCCGGGGGCGGACGCCGAGCCGGGACCGGAGCCGATCCTGCTGACCACAGATCTCGGTGCGCTGGCCGGGGTACGGCTGCCCGGCCAGCGCACGGTGGTCGAGGGTGTGGTTCTGGATGCCGGCACCGAGGGCGTGCAGACGGGCGAAATGCTCGTAGCCGGGGCCGGCGATGCTGTCGGTGAGGAACATGCTGACGGGGAGCCGCAGTTCGCGGACCATGTCGGCGAAGCGGGGGTCGCGCTCGGCGCCGTCGTCGTAGGTGAGGAAGACCACCCGGTCGCGGGTGGGGACGTGGTCCACCACGCGGGCCAGAGCGCGACCGGCGGTGTGTGGGGCGAGCGCGAGGGTCCTGGTGGCGGGCCGGGGCGGGCGGGGCAGGGGCTGGGACAGGCCCCAGCGTCGGTAGGTCCGATCGGGCGCGGGGCCGCGTGAACGCACTCCTTCGGCCGCCTTCTTGCCGAGGCGCTCGATGGGGTCGACGGACTGGGCGCAACCCGCGAGGAGGACGGCCGCGGCCAGGGCCACGGCCAGGCCCCGCGCCCGCCTCACAGGTAGTCCTCCAGGCGGGCCACCGCGTACCCCTCACGCGTGATCTTGTTCAGGAAGCGGCGCATGTCGTCGACCATCGTGCCGTTCCAGTCATTGCGGCCGCGGAAGTGGGTGAGGACGATGTCGCCGGGGCGCAGCTGCTCGTCGTCCTCGCGGAACTCCCAGTGGTCGACGTAGACCTCCTCGTTCCAGATCGGCGCGTACGTGATGCCACAGGACTTGGCCGCGCGCAGGCTGTCCTGGTTGTAGTTGCCGTAGGGCGGGCGGAAGACCTTCGGGCGCTTGCCGAACTGCTTCTGCATGATGTCCTGCATGCCGCAGATCTCGTCCCGCTGCTCCTCGTAGGACAGCCCCGGCAGGTAGGGGTGGTGCAGTGTGTGGTTGTTGAGGGTGTTGCCGTAGGACTGCATCTTCCGGAAGTAGGCGTAGTCGTCCTTCACCAGGTAGTTGCTGAGGAAGGCGGTGTACGGGATCTTCAGGTCCCGCATCATCTGCAGGAACCGGGGGTCCTTCTCCGCGCCGTCGTCGATGGTGAGGAAGACGACCTTGTTCTTGGTGGGGACGGTGGTGAAGACCGGCGGCAGGTCCCAGTCCTCCTGGTGATCCACCTCGAATCCGGCGCGGGCCGTGATGTGGGGTTTCTCCACAGGCGGGGCCGGCGGCGCCAGGGGGGTCTGCTGCAGCCCCCAGCGCTTGGCGGCAGCGGCCAGCCGGGCGTGCTCGGCGGCTTTGGCGGCGCGCGGGTCCAGGGAGTGGGCGGGGCCGCCACGGCCGGGCGCGGCGGAGGCGGCGGGGGTGGCGGCGCCGGGGCCGGCGCAGGCCGAGAGGAGGGCGGCCGAGGCCAGCGCAGCGGCTCCCCAGCCGAGGGCCAGCTTCCGGACGCGGGTGCGCGCACCGGGACCCGCTCCCGGAGCTGACCGTTTCTCGTCATTTTGTACTACTGCTCGCATGGTGCCGGATCCTCCCAGCCCACGATCTGGAACCCGGGCCGACACCGCCGCCGGGGGCGCACCGTCCACCGACTGGCCCACAATGACCCGGTGAACGACCTCGCACTCCTCCTCACTCCCGAAGGCCGCGCCCTCCTCGACGAAGTGCGCGACACCGAGCCCGCACAGGAACTGGCCGTCGCCACCCGGCTGCGCCGCGACCACCCGGCCGAACTGGTGTCGGCCGCGCTCGGCCAGGCCCGGCTGCGGCAACGGGCCGCGGCGAAGTTCGGGACGCAGGACGCCGGACGGATGTTCTTCACGCCGAACGGCGTCGAGCAGTCGACCCGGGCGAGCGTGGCGGCCCACCGGGCCCGGCGGTTCACGGAGCTGGGCGTGACCTCGGTGGCCGATCTGTGCTGCGGGATCGGCGGTGACGCGATCGCGCTGGCGCGGGCCGGCATCCGGGTACTAGCCGTGGACCGGGACCCGCTGACGGCGGCGGTGGCCCGTGCGAACGCCGAGGCGCTGGGGCTGTCCGGACTGATCGAGGTGCGCCAGGCCGACGTCACGGAGGTGGACACCGCCGGGTACGAGGCGGTGTTCGTGGACCCGGCGCGGCGCGGCGGACGCGGGAGGATCTTCGATCCCGAGGCCTACTCGCCACCCCTGTCCTGGGCGGTCGGTGCGGCCCGTACGGCACCCCGGGCGGCCCTCAAGGTCGCCCCGGGCATCCCGCACGAGGCGGTGCCCGCCGAGGCCGAGGCCGAGTGGATCTCGGACGGCGGGGAGGTGAAGGAGGCGGTGCTGTGGTTCGGCACGGGGGCACCGGGCGCAGTACGGGCCACGCTGCTGCCAGGCCCGCGGACGCTGCTGGGTCGGGGGCTGCCCGATCCCCGGGTCCGGCCGGTGGGGCGGTACCTGTACGAGCCGGACGGTGCCGTGATCCGCGCCCATCTGGTCGCCGAGGTGGCCGAGGAGGTCGCCGGCGGGCTCATCGACGCGACCATCGCCTACATCACTGCCGATGAACTGCGGGCCGTGCCGTACGCCTCGGTCTACGAGATCACCGACCGGCTCCCCTTCAACGTCAAGAGGCTGAAGGCGCTGCTGCGGGAGCGGGAGGTCGGCACACTGACCGTGAAGAAGCGCGGTTCCGCGGTCGAACCGGAGGAACTGCGCCGGAAGGTGAAGCCGCAGGGACCGAACGCGGCGACGGTGTTCCTCACCCGTGTCGCCGGGGCGCCGGCCATGCTGATCGGCACCCCGGTACGGCCGTAACCTCTCCTTCCCCTACCTCGCGTCGGGGAACTCAGCGCAGGGAAGCCCACAGTGCGCTTGCCGCCGGCTCCTTGGCGACCACCCGGTTGGGATCGGAAGGTGCGGTGACGACCGGCATCGTCACCGTCGTCACATGACTGGCCGTCAGGCCCTTGAGGCTCCGCCCGAATCGCATCAACTTGCTCAGGGAGTCCAGGCCGGTGTCGGTCGTGAGGCAGGCGGTGACGGCATCGGCCGCCCGGTACAGCCCGGCCGGGTCGGTGAGCAGGTCGGTGGCGGCCATCTGCTCCAGCAGGGCTTTGACCAGTTTCTGCTGCAGGCCTATCCGGCCGAGGCCGCTGCCGTCGCCTATGCCGTGCCGGGTGCGGGCGAGCGCCAACGCCTGTGTGCCGTCGAGGTGGTGGGCTCCGGCCTTGAGGTGCAGGTGGCTCCGGTTGTCGTCGATGTCCTGGTCGGTGGTGACGTCGACCCCGCCGAGCGCGTCCACCAACTTGGCGAAGCCGGAGAAGTCGATCTCAACGTAGTGGTCCATCCGCACGTGCGTGATCGATTCGACGGTCTTCACCGCACACACCGGTCCGCCCACCGCATAGGCGCTGTTGAACATGGTGTGGTGCGCCACCGCCGTCGAGCCCCCGGAGGCGAGTGGGCAGGACGGGCGGGTGACGAGCGTGTCACGCGGAATGCTGACGACGGTGGCCTTGGTGCGGCCCGCCTCGATGTGCACGACCATCGCCGTGTCCGACCGGGCGCCGGTGCTGTCGCCGCCGCCGAGCGCCTTGTCGGCCTTGCTACTGCGCGAATCCGAGCCGAGGACCAGGATGTTCAGGGAGCCGGTGGGTGGCGAAGCGGCGGCGGCCGGGGCGCTCACCGACGGGGCGGCCACCGCCCGGGCGGGCCGGTCACCGCCGAGCGCGCTGTTGATGTCGACGCTGGTGATGTTGTCGTTCAGGTGCCAGTACGCCCAGCCCGCGGCGGCCACGCCCACCACCAAGGCACCCGCCAGGGCGAGACCAGCGGCCTTCAGTGCTCTCGACCGCCGCCCCGCCCGTCTGCCCGTATCGGCCTGCTCCTCGTATCCCGTCACGACAGGAACGTAAGTCCGAATGATGAGCGGACCGTTAGCGCAAGCCGTGAGAGGTCGCTTTCTCCCGGTTTTCTTGGGTGATTCTCATCCCGGCCTCACTTTCGATACCAGTTCAACGGAACGGTTCGAGAAGGAGGTTCGGTGGTGGCCGGGTGCAACACCCCGAAAGAGTGAACACAGTTGGCGGCGGTGTGCCTTCGGGGGGAGCCAGCCGAGGGGCCAATGAGAACACCCCGCCCCGAGCAAGTCGGGACGGGGTGAGACGGAGCGCCGGGCAGGCCTTGCACCTGCATCTCCCCGCAGGAAGCGGGACGTCTTTCCTTGGACCACCAACGCACTGCTTACGGACCGGAAGTTCGGCCGTTCGCGTGTGATGATCATAGCGCAGCCGATGCGGATTCTCCAACCCCGGCGAACTCGGCGAGCTCAGCCGTCCGCCACCGACTCGAACCGCCACCGGTGCACCGCCCGCGTCACCAGCTCTGCGTCCGGATCGGGCAGTTCGGGCAGTTCGGCGTCGTAGGACGCGTCCCACCAGGTGATGACCAGCACCCGGTCCTGCGGCGCGCGGAAGGACTCCCGGCGCACCGGCGACGCGGCGAGCCGCTGCCGCCGGACCCACGCGAGCAGTTCCTCACCCCGGCCGTCGGCAGCCCGGGCCTCCCACATCAGGGCGACGGTCACGAGTACAGGTTCTCCCTGCTCACCTCGTGGACGTGATCGTGGCCCGGTACGTGCGGGTCCGTCACCGGTAGGGAGGAGTCGGCCGACAGGTCCCAGTCGGAGGCGGCCCGGTTGCGGGCGACCATCTCGGCGCCCAGGGCGGCCACCATCGCACCATTGTCGGTGCACAGCTTGGGACGCGGAACGCGCAGCCGGATACCGGCCGCCTCGCAGCGCTCCTGGGCGAGAGCACGCAGGCGGGAGTTGGCAGCCACCCCGCCCCCGATCATCAGGTGGTCGACACCCTCGTCCTTACAGGCACGAACGGCCTTGCGCGTGAGGACATCGACCACGGCCTCCTGGAAGGAGGCGGCCACATCGCGGACCGGAACCTCCTCACCGGCCGCGCGCCTGGCCTCGATCCAGCGGGCCACGGCCGTCTTCAGCCCGGAGAAGGAGAAGTCGTAGGCGGGATCGCGCGGTCCGGTGAGCCCGCGGGGGAAGGCGATGGCCGCGGGATCGCCCTCGCATGCGTACCGGTCGATCACCGGGCCGCCGGGGAAACCCAGGTTCAGCACGCGGGCGATCTTGTCGAAGGCCTCGCCGGCCGCGTCGTCGATGGTCGAACCCATCGGGCGGACGTCGGCGGTGATGTCCGTCGACAGGAGCAGGGAGGAGTGACCGCCGGAGACCAACAGGGCCATGGTCGGCTCGGGCAGCGGGCCGTGCTCCAACTGGTCCACACAGATGTGGGAGGCCAAGTGATTGACCCCGTAGAGGGGCTTGCCGAGGGCGTAGGCGTAGGCCTTGGCCGCCGAAACGCCGACGAGGAGGGCACCGGCGAGGCCGGGACCGGCGGTCACCGAGATGCCGTCCAGGTCCTTCGCGCCGATCCCCGCCTCCCGCAGCGCCCGGTCGATGGTCGGGACCATCGCCTCCAGGTGCGCCCGGGACGCCACTTCCGGTACGACGCCACCAAATCGGGCGTGCTCGTCCACGCTGGAGGCGACGGCGTCCGCCAGCAGGGTGGTGCCGCGGACGATGCCGACGCCGGTCTCGTCACAGGAGGTCTCGATACCGAGGACGAGAGGTTCGTCAGTCATTGATTTCGGTTCCTTGTGCTGGGGAAGAGCCCGCGGCGGAGCCGCTGTCGGGTGCTGTGGTCAGACGCATCACCAGGGCGTCCACGTTGCCTGGCTGGTAGTAGCCGCGTCTGAAGCCGATCGGGGCAAAGCCGAAGCGCTCGTAGAGCTTCTGGGCTCGGACGTTGTCGACCCGGCATTCGAGCAGCACCTCGTGGCATTCGAACGCGGTGGCCGCGCGGAGCAGTTCGGCCAGCAGACGCCCGCCGAGGCCAGTGCCCTGCTGGTCGCGGGCGACGGCGAGGGTCTGGACGTCGGCCAGTTCCCCGGAGGCGGCGAGGCCCGCGTAGCCGACGATGCGGGCGCCGGATGCGGCCACGAGGTAGCGCCGGGTGGCCTGGGGGCCCCGGGAGTGCGCCAGCTCGGACCAGAACATGCCTCTGGACCAGGCGTCCTCGGGGAAGAGGTCCCTCTCCAGCTCCAGGACCGGGTCGATGTCCCACCAGCGCATCTCGCGCAGTCGAGGGGGTTCCGGTTGAGTCACTTGGGGGTGACCACCTTGTAGTTCTTGGGTACCTGGGCATCCGGCCTGCGCAGATACAGCGGCCGGGGCGGCAGCAGCTCGTCACCGGCGGCCAGCTTCTCCGCGGCGAGGGAGGCGAGGGAGGCGGCGGACACGTGCTCGGGCTCGTGGGCGCTCGGGAACGTGTCCGGGTAGAGCAGCGCCCCCGCGCCGACCGCCGGGAGCCCGACGACCTGTTCCGCGATGTCGGCCGGCCGGCCCACGGCCGGATCGGTCAGGCGGGTCCGCGCATCGGCGTACTTGGCCCAGTAGACCTCCTTGCGGCGGGCGTCGGTCGCCACCACGAAGGGGCCCTTCTCGATGTCCGTGGCGTAGGCGAGACCATCCAGGGTGCACAGGCCGTGCACCGGAACGCCGAGCGCGAGACCGAAGGTGTCGGCGGTCATCAGGCCGACCCGCAGGCCGGTGTAGGGACCGGGGCCGACACCGACGACGATCCCGGTGACCGCCTCCAGTTTCAGCCCGGCCACGGCGAGCACGCGGTCGACGGCCGGCAGCAGCAGCTCCCCGTGCCGGCGCGCGTCCACCTGACTCGATGAGGCGATGACGTCGGTGCCGTCGTGCAGCGCGACGGTGACGGCGGGTGTTGCGGTATCCAGAGCGAGCAAGAGCACGCGAACAGCCTACGGCGCCCGCGGCTCGCGCACGGCCGTCCGGGACGGACGGTCACTGACTGCTACGGTCTGTACGAAGTACGACATAGGGCGCGAAGCAGAGGTGGGCGCACGTGGCAGGGACCAGCTCGGGGATCGTGGCCGGCCTCACCGCGACAGCCGTCGGAGCGGTCGGCTTCCTCACCTACCAGGCCCAGGCAACCGTCCCGGCGGGCCTGGGCGGCAAGCCCGCGGCGAGTGCGTCGCCCTCGGGAGTCGCGGCCAAGGCGCCCCGGGACCGACGCCACCCGACCGCCCTGCCGGGCCACTCCGGCAGGGGCGAGCGAGTCGTGTACTCGCTGGACGACGACCGGGTCTGGCTGGTCAACCGGCGAAACCGGGTGGAGCGCACTTTCAAGGTCGCCCCGGGCAACGTCGACCCGCCGCCGGGCGCGTACCGGGTCACGTCCCGCTCGCATGCCGTCACCGGTACCGACGGCATCCCGGTGGAGCACGTCGTGCGGTTCACCGGAGTGAACGGGGTGACGATCGGCTTCAGCGCGGCGGTGAGCGACGGCCCGCGCGCGCCGGCCGACCCGAGCCTGCGGAGGGGCGGCATCCGGGAAACCCGGGCGGACGGGGATGCGACGTGGAAGTTCGCGACGATCGGCGTACGGGTGGTCGTGATCCGTTAGGCGGCCGTGCGCCGGTCCGGGGCGGGCCCGGGTGCCGGTTCCCGGGCCTCCGGGTCCCGCGGCGGCCGGGAGATCGCGACCGCCGCCGCACACGAGGCCAGCAGGTCACGCGTGGAAACCCGGGCGAGCGCGGCCGGTCGAGGTTGCTTGGTGGGTCGGGCGGCGGTCATGGACGCCTCCTGAGGTGCGGGGGCGAACGCGGTTAGGCACACCTAACTACGAGCTGGGTACCATGTCACCACGCCCCAGACGTCCTCCGCAACAGGTTGCCGACAGCCTGTCGGAAAGCCCTTGGGGCCTTCAGGCGGACAGGGTCTCCAGATCCGTCCCAGCCCACCGTGCCCCCAGCCCGGTCAGCGTCACGTGCCGCACCTCGTCGGTCGTGTCCCCGACCGCGCGGTGGATGACGACCTGGAGCCGGTCCTCGGTCAGCTCCTCGACCTTGCCCTCGCCCCACTCCACGACGATCACCGAGTCGGGCAGCGAGACGTCGAGGTCCAGGTCCTCCATCTCGTCCAGGCTGCCGGAGAGCCGGTAGGCGTCCACATGGACCAGGGGCGGGCCGTCACCGAGGGACGGGTGAACCCGGGCGATCACAAAGGTCGGCGAGGTGACCGCACCGCGCACGCCCAGCCCCTCGCCGAGCCCGCGGGTCAGGGTGGTCTTGCCGGCACCGAGCTCCCCGGTGAGCATCACCAGGTCACCCGCGCGCAGCAGCTTGGCCATCCTGCGGCCCAACTCCCGCATCTGCTCGGGCGAGGTGATCGTCAGCCGGGTCTCAGCGGGGTCGTGCGGTCCTGCTGGTGCTTCCATAGCCAGTAACGGTAGCCCCTGCGGGCACGGCACCCGCGCGGGTGAGTAGGTCGGCGAGCCGGTCGGTGACCACTTCCGGGTGCTCCAGCATCACCAGGTGCCCGGCGTCGGGAACGAGCACCAGCTCGGCGTCGGGCAGCAGGCCGGCGATGGCCTCGCTGTGCTCGCTGGGCGTGACAAGGTCCCGCACACCGG
This sequence comes from Streptomyces pluripotens, assembly GCF_000802245.2. Lineage (NCBI taxonomy): Bacteria > Bacillati > Actinomycetota > Actinomycetes > Kitasatosporales > Streptomycetaceae > Streptomyces > Streptomyces pluripotens. The sequence goes on along the minus strand of NZ_CP021080.1, from coordinate 4,419,405 downwards.
CCAGGACGAGCGCGGGAACGCCCTGGAAATGGGCCAGTGCCCCGGTCTTCTCGTGGTCGGTGAACGCCGGGTAGAACTCGGCGACCACGTCGATCGGCGTCGACTCGATCATCCGCTCGGCGAACCGCGCCACGGCCGGATCGACGTCCCGCCCCGCGAACGAGTACCGCTTGATGATCCCGGCGAACAGATCGGCCGTGGCCCTGCGCCCCTTCTCCACCAGCTCCGCCTGTTGCCCGAGCGCCTTCAGCACACCCGGGAGAATCCGGCGCACCACGTTGACGCCAGCGACGGGCAACCCGAAGTCGACCTCGCCGAGCCGCCCGGAGGAGGTCCCGACGAAGGCGGTGGCGACGACCCGGTCCCGGACCAGCTCCGGGTAGTGGGCCGCGAGGGCCATCACGGTCATCCCGCCCATCGAGTGACCGACCAGCACCACCGGCCCCTCCGGTACGGCGGCGTCGAGGACGGCCTTGAGGTCGCGGCCGAGTTGGTCGATGGTCACGGGCACCCGGTCCCGCGTCTGAGCCAGGCCCCTTCCGGACCGGCCGTGACTGCGCTGGTCCCAGTACACGGTGCGGACGACACCGCGCAGGGCGGACCGCTGGAAGTGCCAGGAGTCCTGGCTGAGGCAGTAACCGTGACAGAAGACGACGGTGACCGGGGCGGGTGCCTGGCGGCCGAACAGCCGGCGCCGCCGGGGGGAGACGTTCGGCCCCGGTTCTGGCTCGATTTCGTCGACCTCGTAGTACAGCTCGGTCCCATCGTCGGCGTAGGCCTTGCCCGGAACACCCCGCAGGGTGCCGTACGGACCCGCCGAGTCGAGTGCCAGCCGGGCCTTGCGCCGCATTCCGCGCCCCACCGTCAGCCGCTCTACGGCGACTCCGGCCGCCGCGCCCGCGGCGAGCACGCCGACCGCGGCACCGGCGATGCCGGTCGCCCTGCGCCACCCCCCGGCCTCTGCCCCCGCGGCGGAGGTGGCGGTCGCCGAGGCGACGGCGTCCGCCACGACCTCCGCCACGACCTCCGCACTGCTCTCGCTCACGTACCGCTCCTCTTCGCCGTACTGCAGTTCGCCTGGGTGGATGAAACGGGTGGTGCCGGGGTGGTGCTGGTTGATCGCTGTTGCAGGTGCCCCTCGTTGCGGCCGCTGTCACATGAGATCCGGGTTGCCGCCCTGAGAGGGGTCACCCGTGTTCTTTCCCATTCACGTAGACGCGCGGAACCCGGGTTCCGATGCGCGTGACGATTTCGTAGGCGATCGTGCCACAGGCCTGCGCCCAGTCCTCGGCGGTGGGCTCACCGCGATCACCGGGTCCGAACAGCACCGCCTCCGCGCCGGCCGTAGGCTCGTCGCCCCCCAGATCCACCACGAACTGGTCCATGGCCACCCGCCCGGCGACCGTCCGCCACTTGCCGTCGATCAGCACCGGCCCGGTGCCCGAGGCATGCCGCGGGACGCCGTCCGCGTAACCGACGGGCACCAGACCGAGCGTGGTCCCACCGGGAGTGACGTAGTGGTGGCCGTAGCTGACACCGTGTCCCCCCGGTACCCGCTTGACCAGGGCCAGCGAGGCACTGAGCGTCATCACCGGACGCAGCCCGAAGTCGGCCGGGGCGCCCAACTCGGGGCTGGGCGAGATGCCGTACACGGCGATCCCGGTGCGGACGAGGTCGAAGTGGGACTCGGGCAGGGTGAGCGCGGCCGGCGAGTTGGCGATGTGCCGTACCTCGGGCCGCACGCCCTGTCCCTCGGCGTGGTCCAGCATCTCGCGAAAGCGGTCGAGCTGAGCGGCGATGGACGGGTGCCCGGGCTCATCAGCACAGGCGAAGTGGGACCACAGCCCGGTGATCCGGATCAGCCCGTCGGCCTCGGCACGCAGGGCCCGGGCAACCAGCTCTGGCCAGTCGGCGGGCTGGCAGCCACTGCGCCCGAGACCGGTGTCGGCCTTGAGCTGCACACGCGCGGCCCGCCCGGCCTCCCGGGCGGCCTCGACGACCTCCCGAAGGGCCCACAACCCGCTCACGGACACATCGATGTCGGCCTCGATCGCTTCCCGCCAGGGCCCGCCCGGCACCCAGAGCCAGCACATCATCCGCCCCGACAGCCCGGCCGCGCGCAGCGCGAGCGCCTCCTCGGGCGTGGCCGTGCCGAGCCAGGCCGCCCCCGCCTCGCGGGCCGCACGGGCGCACGGCACCGCACCGTGGCCGTACCCGTCGGACTTGACGACGGCCATCACGGCCGCGCCCTTCACCCGGGCACGCAGGGCCCGCACATTGGCGCGCAGGGCGCCCAGATCGATCTCGGCGCGGGCGCGCAGGGGCGCCGTCGGCACAGCTGCAGTCTCACTCATGGCGCCCCCAGTCTCTCAGAGGCCCTTCTGGGCCCCCGAGAACCTGGCCCTCCCCGAGAACCTCAGTGCCGCACGTCCCGCCACGCCTGCGGAATCCGCTCCGCGACGTCATGCGCTCCGGTCGGTGCGCCCTGGGCCGCGAAACGCCCGGCCAGGCCGTGCAGATAGGCCGCCCCGCTCCCCGCATCCAGCGCGGACAACCCCGCCGCCAGTAGCGATCCCGCGAGCCCCGACAGCACATCCCCGCTCCCCGCGGTGGCCAGCCACCCCGTCCCCGTGGCGTTCACCCGCATCGCACCGCCCGCAGGATCGGCCACCAGCGTCGTCGACCCCTTCAACAGCACGGTGGCCCGGTACACCGCCGCTAGTTCCCGCACCGCGGCCAGCGGCGCCCCCTCCACGTCCTCGCGCCGCACCCCCAGCAGGGCTGCGGCCTCCCCCGCGTGCGGGGTCATCAGCGTCGGCGCCGTACGCCCCCGCACCGCGTCTCGCCCGGCCAGCCGCAAGCCGTCCGCATCGACCAGCACGGGCACGTCCGTCCCGAGGACCTCCGCCACGGTCACCGCATCATCGCCGATCCCCGGTCCGACCACCCAGGCTTGTACCCGTCCGGCCTTGGCCGGTCCGGCATCGGACACGAGCGTCTCGGGGAAGCGAGCGATCACCACGTCCCCCGCGGGACCGACGTAGCGCACGGCCCCCGCACCGCCCCGCAGGGCCCCGGAGACGGCGAGGACGGCAGCACCCGGATACCGCGCCGACCCGGCGGCGACGCCCACGACCCCCCGTCGGTACTTGTCGCTCTGTGCCGTCGGCGCCGGCAGCAGCCGGGCCAGATCCGCGTGCTGCAACGCCTCCAGCTCGCCCTCGGTGGGCAGCTCCAGCCCGATACCGACCAGCCGCACCACCCCGGCGTACTCCCGGGCGGGGTCGACCAGCAGCCCCGGCTTGTACGTCCCGAAAGTGACCGTGAGGTCGGCCCGGACGGCTGCCCCCCGGACCTCCCCGGTATCCGCCTCGACCCCGCTGGGCAGATCCACGGCCACCACTGCGGCTCGGGACCTCTCCGCGATCCCGGCGAGCCGCTCGGCATCGGGTCGCAGCCCGCCCTTTCCCCCGATCCCGACGATCCCGTCCAGCACGAGGTCGGCCCGCTGGATCGGCTCCCCCGCGGAATCGGCCGCGGCCACCTGGCCCCCGGCCCGGCGGAGCGCCTCGAGTCCCCCGCCGTGCACCCGTTCGGGGGAGAGCAGCACGGCGGTGACGCCGGCCCCGCGGCGTGCCAGCCGTGCCCCCGCGTACAGCGCGTCCCCGCCGTTGTCCCCGCTGCCGACCAGCAGCACCACCCGGCTGCCGTACACCCGCCCCAGCAGCTCCGCACAGGCCGCGGCCAGTCCCGCGGCGGCCCGCTGCATCAGCGTTCCCTCCGGCAGCCGCGCCATCAGTGCTCGTTCGGCCGCCCTCACCGTCTCCACGCTGTACGCAGTACGCATGGCTCCGAGTCTGCCCCGGAACCCGGGCTCCCCACACCCCGGCGCTCGCCGCGCCCGCGCTCATCCCTCGGCGACCACCACGGCCGAGGCCACCCCCGCGTCATGGCTCAGCGACACGTGCCAGGCCCGCACGCCCAGCTCCGCCGCCCGCGCGGCGACCGTCCCCTTCACCCGCAGCCGGGGCTGCCCGCTGTCCTCGACGTACACCTCGGCGTCCGTCCAGTGCAGCCCCGGCGGCGCCCCCAGGGCCTTCGCCAACGCCTCCTTGGCGGCGAACCGGGCGGCGAGCGAGGCGGTCCCACGCCGTTGTCCGCCGGGCAGCAGCAGCTCCCGTTCCACGAAGAGCCGCTCGGCCAATCCCGGGGTCCGCTCCAGGGATGCCCGGAACCGGTCGATCTCGGCGACGTCGATCCCCACTCCGATGATGCTCATGGGCCGCAGCCTACGGTCACGGGTACCGGAGCACGCCGCACCGCCGTGCGCCCGGCGTCTACGCTCCGGGGCATGACGTCTCAGGCCTATCTCTGCGAACTGTTCTCGCTGGACGACCGGATCGCCATCGTCACGGGAGGTAGTTCCGGCATCGGGCGGGCCATCACCGGGGCGCTGGCACGAGCCGGAGCGAGTGTCGTGGCCGTGGCCCGCGGGGAGGAGCGGCTCCGGGAGACCGTCGCCGAGTTGCTGGCGGACGGCTGCCGTGCGGCCTGGACCGTCGGGGACCTGAGCAGCCGTGAGGGTGTGCGCGCGGCGGCCGAGGACGCGGCCGGCGTGTTCGGGGAGCCCGACATCCTCGTCAACTGCGCGGGGATCAACATCAGGCCTCCCCTGGACGAGTTGGACGAGGACGTCTGGGATGCCACCATGGCGCTGAACCTGGAGGCCCCGTTCCTGCTGGGCCAGAGGTTCGGGCCGGGCATGGCCGAGCGTGGCTTCGGCCGGATCATCCACGTCTCTTCCCAGCAGGCACACCGCGCCTTCGTGCAGAGCGGCGCGTACGGCGTCTCGAAGGGGGCGTTGGAGTCACTGGCCCGGTCCCAGGCCGAGGCCTGGTCTCCGCACGGTGTCACCTGCAACACCGTGGTGCCCGGCTTCGTGATGACGCCGCTGAACGCACGGCTGTCATCCGATCCCGGGCGAGTGGCGGCGCTGGCCGCGCGGACCATGACCGGACGCAACGGAGTCGCGGAGGACTTCGCGGGAGCGGCGGTCTTCCTCGCCAGCCGGGCGTCGGCCTACGTCACCGGGCAGTCAGTCTTCGTCGACGGCGGCTTCTCGGTCCACTGAGCCCGCGCCGGTCCGCGTGGCCCGTGCGGTTCGGACCGCGCCCGGAGCCCGGGCCTCGCCCGAAGCGCGCGGGCCCGACCGACACCCGTGGGTCCGGGCGGAGGGGGATGCGCGGGGACCGCCGCACCCCCGTTTCCGGGGGGCGGGACGACGGCGGTCCCCGCGAGGGACGCGGGCCGGGTCAGGGCCGGGTTGCGCGTCCGTGGCGTCCATGGAGGTCCGGGAGCCGCTCCGGAGGTCCGTGACGCCGTTCGGCGCCGGCCCGGGCGGGGAGCCGCTCCCGCCCTGCCGACACTCACCACTGTGCCGAACGCGTGTTAAGCGGGTGCTGCGTGCACGTGACACGCTCGTACCACTTCCGAAAACGGCTCCCGAAACGGCTCGGCCGCCCGCGCCCTCGGCACATCCACCCTGGTCACGGACAGTTCACCGCAGGTGCGCTACTTGGCGCCGGTCTTGGCCAGGAAGGCCAGCAGGTCCTGCCGGCTGACCACGCCGGTCGGCTTGCCCTCGACCAGGACGATCGCCGCGTCCGCCGAACCCAGTACGGTCATCAAGTCGGCGACCGGCTCGCCGGAACCGACCTGGGGCAGCGGGGCCGACATGTGCTTCTCCAGCGGGTCGGTGAGGGAGGCCCGCTTGTTGAACAGGGCGTCCAACAGTTCCCGTTCCACGACCGAGCCGACCACCTCAGCGGCCATGACGTCCGGGTGGCCGGCACCCGGTTTGACGACCGGCATCTGCGAGACGCCGTACTCGCGCAGCACCTCGATGGCCTCGCCGACGGTCTCCTCCGGGTGCATATGCACCAGGGACGGGATGGAACCGCCCTCCTTGTCGTTGAGGACGTCGGCGACGCGGGCGCTGGGGCCCTCGTCCTCCAGGAAACCGTAGTCGGCCATCCACTCGTCGTTGAAGATCTTGCTGAGGTAGCCGCGTCCGCTGTCGGGGAGCAGCACCACCACGACGTCGTCCGGGCCGAGCCGCTCGGCGACCCGCAGCGCGGCGACGACCGCCATACCGCAGGAGCCGCCCACCAGCAGGCCCTCCTCCTTGGCCAGCCGGCGCGTCATCTGGAAGGAGTCCTTGTCGGAGACCGCGACGATCTCGTCGGCGACGGTGCGGTCATAGGCGGTGGGCCAGAAGTCCTCGCCGACGCCCTCGACCAGGTACGGCCGCCCGGACCCGCCCGAGTAGACGGAGCCCTCCGGGTCGGCGCCGATGACCTTGACCTTGCCGTCGCTGACGTCCTTCAAGTAACGGCCGGTGCCGGAGATGGTGCCGCCGGTGCCGACACCCGCCACGAAGTGGGTGATCTTCCCCTCGGTCTGCTCCCAGAGCTCGGGGCCGGTCGAGTGATAGTGCGAGAGGGGGTTGTTGGGGTTGGAGTACTGGTCGGGCTTCCAGGCACCGGGGGTCTCACGGACGAGCCGGTCGGAGACGTTGTAGTAGGAGTCCGGGTGCTCGGGGGCGACCGCGGTGGGGCAGACGACGACTTCGGCGCCGTACGCGCGCAGCACGTTGATCTTGTCGGTGCTCACCTTGTCGGGGCAGACGAAGATGCACTTGTAGCCCTTCTGCTGGGCCACGATGGCGAGTCCCACCCCCGTGTTGCCGCTGGTCGGCTCGACGATCGTGCCGCCCGGCTTGAGCTCCCCGCTCTGCTCGGCGGCCTCGATCATGCGCAGGGCGATGCGGTCCTTCACGGAGCCGCCCGGGTTGAAGTACTCCACCTTGGCCAGGACGGTCGCCTGGATGCCCTTGGTCACGTTGTTGAGCCGCACCAGCGGGGTGTTGCCGACGAGGCTGATCATCGAGTCGTGGAATTGCACCGTTGTCTCCGGTTGCTCTGCAAAAACAGTGGTCGTAGTGGTTCCGCCAGCCTACGGCCCCGGGGTGAGGCACGGTGGTCGTTCACTCCCCGTTGAGATTGGCGAACGGGCTGTACGGGGCAAGGAGTGGATGTACGGCTACGAGGAGGTGGCGGCGACGCATGACGAACCTGTCGAGGGCGAGAGTGGCCCGGCGCATCGCGGCCGGAGCGGCGTACGGCGGCGGCGGGGTGGGCCTGGTCGGCGCGGCCGCCGTCGGGCTGCTGCTGGCGGAGGTGCGGATGGCCCGGCGCCATGTGGGCAACGGCGGCAGCGACCGGGTGCCGACGGCCGACGGCGTGTACGGCTGGGGCTCCCCCGGCTCACGCGAAGCCGAAGGCGGTGGAACATACGGAATCCCCGGTGAACCGCCCCTACGACTGACCCTGCTCGGCGACTCCACGGCCGCGGGGCAGGGCGTGCACCGGTCGGGCCAGACCCCGGGCGCACTGCTGGCCTCGGGACTCGCCGCGGTGGCGGAACGACCGGTGGTGCTGCAGAACGTGGCGCTGCCGGGGGCCCAGTCGGACGACCTGGACCGCCAGGTGACCCTGGTGCTCTCCGCGCCCCTCCCCGTCCCCGACGTCTGCGTGATCATGATCGGTGCGAACGACGTGACGCACCGGATGCCGCCGACCCGTTCGGTACGGCACTTGTCGGCGGCAGTACGACGGCTGCGCACGGCCGGCGCGGAGGTGGTGGTCGGCACCTGCCCCGACCTCGGCACCATCGAACCGGTGCAGCAGCCGCTGCGGTGGCTGGCCCGACGGGCGTCACGGCAGTTGGCCGCGGCCCAGACGATCGGGGTGGTGGCGCAGGGCGGGCGCACGGTGTCGCTGGGCGATCTGCTGGGCCCCGAGTTCGAGGCGAACCCCCGGGAACTGTTCGGCCCGGACAACTACCACCCCTCGGCGGAGGGGTACGCGACGGCCGCCATGGCCATACTGCCGACGGTGTGCGCGGTGCTGGGCCTGTGGCCCGCGGAGGAGGAACGGCCGGACGTATCGCGGCGCGAGGGCTTCCTCCCGGTCGCACGGGCCGCGGCCGAGGCCGCGGCGGAGGCCGGTACGGAGGTCACGGCGGCGATGCCGACCGGGCCGCGTGGGCCGTGGGCATTGCTCAAGCGGAGGCGCCGGAGGCGGGTGCCGGAGGCAGAATCCGCTGCTCCGTCGGCGTGAGGGGCCGTTCCCGCGCACGGCCCCCAGGGCCGACAACGCGGGAGTTCCCGGGCCGGGGACCGACTCGTTGGCACTGCCGGGGACCGACTCGTTGGCACTGATGAACCCGGTCACTCGCCACCCGCAAAAGCAAGCGCTTAGTAAATTGCGGCCAGTGTCACACCGCCCCACCGGTGACCTGGGCCATACGTACCGGTAACTTCCCAACCGGCCCTGCCCTACCGCCACCCCGGCGAAGCGCTACGCACCACCCCTTTCCGAATGGAGCCGTGATGCCCGAAGCCGTCATCGTCTCGACCGCCCGCTCCCCCATCGGCCGCGCCGTCAAGGGCTCCCTGAAGGACCTGCGCCCCGACGACCTGACCGCCACGATCATCCGGGCCGCACTGGACAAGATCCCCGAGTTGGACCCCAAGGAGATCGACGACCTGATGCTCGGCTGCGGTCTGCCGGGCGGCGAACAGGGCCACAACCTGGGTCGGATCGTCGCCGTGCAGATGGGCATGGACCATCTGCCGGGCTGCACCATCACCCGCTACTGCTCCTCCTCCCTGCAGACCTCCCGCATGGCGCTGCACGCCATCAAGGCCGGCGAGGGCGACGTCTTCATCTCGGCCGGCGTCGAGACGGTCTCCCGCTTCGCCAAGGGCAGCTCCGACGGCCTACCCGACACGCACAACCCGCTCTTCGCCGAGGCCGAGGCCCGCACCGCCGCCGTCGCCGGGTCCGAAGGCTCCACCTGGCACGATCCGCGCGAGGACGGCCTGGTGCCCGACCCGTACATCGCGATGGGCCAGACCGCGGAGAACCTCGCCCGCGCCAAGGGCATCACCCGCCAGGAGATGGACGAGTTCGGGGTCCGCTCGCAAAACCTCGCCGAAGAGGCCATCAAGAACGGCTTCTGGGCACGCGAGATCACACCGGTGTCACTCCCGGACGGCACGGTGGTCAGCAAGGACGACGGCCCGCGCGCCGGGGTCACCCTGGAGGGCGTCCAGGGCCTCAAGCCGGTCTTCCGCCCCGACGGCCTGGTCACCGCCGGCAACTGCTGCCCGCTCAACGACGGTGCCGCCGCGCTGGTCATCATGTCCGACAGCAAGGCCCGCGAACTGGGCCTGACCCCGCTGGCGCGGATCGTGTCCACCGGCGTCTCCGGCCTCTCCCCGGAGATCATGGGCCTCGGCCCGGTCGAGGCCTCCCAACAGGCCCTCCGCCGCGCCGGCCTGACCATCGACGACATCGACCTGGTCGAGATCAACGAGGCCTTCGCCGCCCAGGTGATCCCCTCCTACCGGGATCTCGGCATCGACCTCGACAAGCTGAACGTCAACGGCGGCGCCATCGCCGTCGGCCACCCCTTCGGCATGACCGGGGCCCGGATCACCGGCACGCTCATCAACTCGCTGCAGTGGCACGACAAGCAGTTCGGGCTGGAGACGATGTGCGTCGGTGGCGGTCAGGGCATGGCGATGGTCATCGAGCGCCTCAGCTGACCCACCGTCCGTAGCGCGACAGGTACGTTGCGTCAGCCGGCGGCCCGGACCCCTGGAAACTCCGGGGGTCCGGGCCTTTCCGTAATCCAATCTCCCCCAGGATGTGACCTATCTCCCTCACCAGAGGTATCTGCGCAGGTCAGAGCCATTGCACTCGAAACATCACGACCCAAGCCCCGCCCGTTTCGTGACGTTACGCACTGACAGCTGGTTAGTCCGCCCTTCAAGCTGATGTAGGAAGTCGGGGGTCGACTTTGAACCGGGAGTATGTCAGTGAGCGCTATGCCGATCGCCCTGCTGCTCACCACGGTCGCCACGGGCGCCGTGGGCGTTGCCGTCCTGCGCACCGTCCTGAAGCTGCGCCGCCAGATCGCGGAACTGCACACGCAGCTCGCCGGGGACGCCGAGAGCCACGCCGCAGCCATGCGCGCGCTCCTGCCGCACGCCCGCACCACGGCCGACGCCGAGGAGATACGCGCGGCCGTGGTTGAGGCGCTCGCCGAAGAACGGGAGCGGGAGCTGGCCGAAGCGCGCGCCTTCTGGGCCGCACAGGAGACACGTGAGGCGGCTGACGCGCCCTCCCTGCTCGGCCTGCCCGACACCGAACTGTTCCTGCCTCGCCAGGCCGACTTCGCGGGCCTGGAACCGGTGTCCGAGCCGGCCGCCGACGCTGACGAAAGCACTGGGGAATCCCCCGAGCTGACCGCGGCCCGCCGCCGCCACCCCTCGCATCCCGACTTCGTGCCGGTGCAGTCGCCGACCGTGAACGACCACGAGCGCACGGTGACCACGCTGGAGCAGCTGGCCGCCGAGCAGGTCGAACTCTCCGACGTCCGCCCGGGACCGCTCGGGACCCTCGACGTCTACGTCTTCGCCGACGGCACGACCCTGTGCATGACGCCGGGTCACCGGGAGACGGCGCAACGCCTTGCGGCGGCCCTGGAGGCGGACGAGGCGCCGTACCTCCTGGGCGGATCGGGGATATCCGGCGCCTACACCCTCACGTTCGCGTGCGGCGAGGACACCGTCTACATCCTGGCCGACAGGGTCATCGCGTCGCTCTGACAGCCCGCACCGTTCCTCCGCCTCGGCCCACCGCGAGCGGGGAGTGCGGCGCCGTCCGGCGCCCTCGCCGGCGGCAGCCGCTTCAGACGCCCGCCCGCCCCCGTGCCTCCTCCACCAACCGCACGGCGTCGGCGACCTGTTCCTCACTGCGCAGCACCAGTGCCAGGTCATGCGCGGCCACGAGGATCTGGTCGGCGGCCGCGAACATCCCCGCGTCCGGCATCTCCCGGGGCTCGGTTCCCGGCTCCTCGACGGCCTGCACCCACCGGGCCAACTCCCGGGCCAGCGCCAGCGCCTCCGCCGCCGCGCCTCGCTGCAGGCGGCTCTGCGGTGCCGCCCGCAGCCGGTCGGCGAAGTGATCCACTGCTTTGGTCAAGGGCGTCGTATCAACCACGCGCCGAGCGTAACGCGCCGCACTGTTGCCAATACACGAACGCTCAGGCACCGTGACGTGAAGGACCGGCCTACATCCCCTGCGCATTCGGAGGCGCCGATGTCCCAGCTCTTCTCCGAGGAGACCCACCGCAACCTGCTCGCCCGCATTCCCCAGTGCACCGGCCGTGAAGTCTCCGACTGGCTGCGCGCCGTCGAAGAAGGCCCTGCACTCTTCCGTTTCGAGGAGAAGGTCAGCTGGCTCCGGCACGAGTACGACCTGGCCTACGGCCACGCCAAGGCGATCGTGCACGAGTACGACCTGAGGAGAGCAGCCCGGAAGCTGCTCTGACCGCCACCATCCGGAAGGTCGATGACACACCCCGGCCGGTCGTTGGTCCGATGAGATCCCTGGCCACCGGCTCCCGTCGGTGGCGCGCCGGTCCGGTGACGTGTGGACCCGGCGGTGCCGACGCGCGCCGGACACTGAAGGGCCCCGGGCCGCCCAGGAACTCAACGGCCGCCCGCGCAAGACGCTCGACTGGTATACCCCAGTCGAGCGTCTGCGTGATCTACTCACCACCAAAAATCAGGTGGTGTTGCGACGCCCGCTTGAACCCAAGCCGTGGCACCGGGGCCCTTGTCACGGCACGACGTCAGCGGGCCATGGCCAGGGGCGCCAGGAGGTGTCTCAAAGGCGCCGCACAGGACGTCCGAAATCCCCTAGTCGTTGCTGCTGAAGATCGCCACCAGGCGCAGCATCTCCATGTAGATCCACACCAGGGCCACGGTGAGGCCGAACGCGGCGAACCAGGACTCGTTGCGCGGGGCACCGTAGGCGATGCCGTCCTCGATCTCCTTGAAGTCGAGGGTCAGGTAGAAGGCGCCAATCAGGATCGCGATGATGCCGACGAGCGCGCCGATCGGGCCGAAGCTGCGCAGACCGCCGTTCTCGGCGACGCCCAACGCGACTAGCATCAGGTTGACCGCCATGACCACCACGAAGGCCATCCCGATGGCGAGACCGATGCGAGCGTAGCGGGCGGTGACGCGGATCCAGCCGGCGCGGTAAACGAGCAGGGTCGCACCCGAGACCGCCATGGTGCCGAGCACCGCCTGGAAGGGGGCACCACTCCACCGGCTGTTGTACATCGCGCTGAGGACGCCGAGGAAGACACCCTCGAACGCGGCGTATCCGAGGATCAGCGCGGGCGACGGGGTGCGCTTGAAGCTCTGGACCAGCGCCAGGACCATCGCGATCAGTCCCGAACCGAAGGCCAGGAACAAGCTGGTGGCCGTGACGGGCAGCAACACCCAGGCGAGAATGGCACCGAGGACGGCCGTGCCGAGCGTCGTGGCCGAGCGGACGATGACGTCGTCCATCGTCATCCGGTCGGCGGTGGCCACGGCCTGCGGCGGGGCACCCTCCTGTACGCCGTAGGGGTTCTGGGCGTAGGGGTTGCCCTGTGCATACCCGGCCTGCGGTGCGGTGTTGAAGCCGGCGTAGCCGTTGCCACGGCTGAACCCCCGTCGCACGAGGACCGGGTTGCTGCTCCTCATTTCACTCCTCCATGACCACCCTGTGCAGTCTCGACCCAAGGGTAATGGGTTGGCAAAGATCGACCATAATACCTGGGGAGGATCTTTCCCCTAGTGCCGCGTCACATGCCCCGTGTGTGGGTGGGCTCGCTCCTGCGGGAGACACGGGAATCGTGACCGGGCGGTCCGGCGTCTGCTGACGGAGTGCCGGAGACGACGCGTCGGGCCCGCCTCCACCGCTCCCCTCGGGGTAGGAGGTGGTGCCCGGAGCCGGACTTGAACCGGCACGCCCGCGAAGGGGCAGCGAGGTTTAAGCTCGCCGTGTCTGCTTTCCACCATCCGGGCAGGCCATGGGCTCCGCTTCGAGGTTCCGAGCCTATCGGCACGCATCCCCCGGACAGCGGGCACGCGGACCGATGTTGTCTTATTTTATTGAGGTCTGAGGGTGCATCAGCCCGCGGAACAGGCCATCCGCACTTGCCAATAGCCTGGCGTGGCGTCAGTGCGCCCGCACACGAAATGACGGAATTTCACCGTCTGAACGAGGGTGACCCACCTGTTCTTGACCACGTTCGACAATGTTCGACGGTGTTGCGACAGGGTGGTTCTCGGGGTCGGTCGTCCTTCCCAGGTATGACGCGGCACCCTTCCGTCCGCCCCGAGTCGCCCCCGGGAACCAGAGCTTCGGCTGACGGTCCGGGCGCGTGGCGCCGAGACGATGGACAGGTCCCCAGGAACACACGTCATCCCGACAGGAGCACCGTCCCGTGACCACCACATCCACCGCCGGCAGGGCGACCGCCGTGGCCGCCCGCGCCTCGGAGTTGTCGAAGATCTACGGGCAGGGTGAGACCCGTGTCGTCGCCCTGGACCGGGTCTCCGTCGACTTCCGGCAGGCCGAGTTCACCGCGATCATGGGCCCGTCTGGCTCCGGCAAGTCCACACTGATGCACTGCGTGGCCGGTCTGGACACCTTCTCCTCCGGTTCCGTACGCATCGGTGACACCGAGCTGGGCTCCCTGAAGGACAAGCAGCTCACCAAGTTGCGCCGGGACAAGATCGGCTTCATCTTCCAGGCGTTCAACCTGCTGCCGACGCTGACCGCGCAGGAGAACATCACCCTGCCCATGGACATAGCCGGGCGGAAGCCGGACGCGGTGTGGCTGGACCAGGTCATCCAGATGGTGGGGTTGTCCAGCCGGCTGAGCCACCGACCCTCCCAGCTCTCCGGCGGCCAGCAGCAGCGCGTGGCCGTCGCCCGTGCCCTCGCCGCCAAGCCGGAGATCATCTTCGGTGACGAGCCGACCGGCAACCTCGACTCACGCTCCGGCGCCGAGGTGCTCGGCTTCCTGCGCAACTCCGTGCGCGAGCTGGGCCAGACGGTCGTCATGGTCACCCACGACCCGGTGGCCGCGGCGTACGCGGACCGCGTGGTCTTCCTCGCGGACGGCCGGATCGTGGACGAGATCCACCACCCGACGGCCGACTCCGTCCTCGACCTCATGCGCAGTCTTCCCGGAAGCGGCAACACCAGCGGCACCGTGCCGCACCAGACCGCCGGGTTCGACGGGAAGGGCCGTACCAGCTGATGTTCCGCACCGCCCTGCGCAACGTCCTCGCGCACAAGGCCCGGCTGCTGATGACCGTGCTCGCCGTCATGCTCGGCGTGGCGTTCGTCTCCGGCACGCTGGTCTTCACCAACACCGTCTCCGACGCCTTCCAGAAGAGCTCCGCCAAGGGGTTCGACCATGTCGACGTCGCCATACGGCCCAAGTACCAGGAATCCAAGGGCAACGCGGTCGGCCGGCTTCCCGAGCTACCCCGGAAGCTGCTCGCCGAGGCCGCCAAGGTACCAGGCGCCGCCTCCGCCACCGGTGTCGTCACCGGCTTCACCGCGGTCGCCGACAAGAACGGCCATCTGGTCGGTGGCGACTGGCAGTCTGTGGGCGGCAACTACTGGGGTGCCAAGGACTCGCGGTACCCGCTGGTCAGTGGTCACGCCCCGCACGGCGAGAACGAGGTGCTGATCGACTCGGCCACCGCCGAGCGAGCCGGGTACAAGGCCGGCGACACCGTGCGCCTGTCGGTCGACGGTCCGGTGCTCACCCCGCGCATCGCCGGCATCTTCACCACCGACGACGGCAACGTCGCCGCGGGCGGCAGCCTCGTCCTGTACGACACACCGACCGCGCAGGCCCTGTTCGGCAAGAAGGGCACGTACGACGAGATCGACGTGCGGGCCCGCACCGGAACCAGCCAGTCGGCGCTCAAGTCCCAGCTCGACGAGGTCCTGCCGACCCACCTGGTGGAGACCACCACCGGCAAGCAGCTCGCCGACGACCAGGCGCGGATGATCTCCACGTCGATGAGCGGACTGCGGCAGATACTGCTGGTGTTCGCTGGTATCGCGCTGTTCGTCGGTACGTTCATCATCGCCAACACCTTCACCATGCTGGTCGCCCAGCGCACCCGGGAACTGGCCCTACTGCGGGCGGTCGGTGCGTCCCGTCGCCAGGTCACCCGTTCGGTGCTCATCGAGGCGTTCGTGGTCGGCGCGGTCGCCGGCGTGGCAGGACTGGCCGCCGGCATCGGTATCGGCGCGGGCCTGCGCGAGTTGCTGGGCGCCCTGGGTGCCACCCTGCCCGACGGCCCGTTGGTGATCAGCCCGGGCACCGTGGTGGCCGCCCTCGCGGTCGGCGTCCTCATCACCATGCTGGCCGCCTGGCTGCCCGGCCGCCGGGCAGCGAAGGTCCCGCCGGTGGCGGCGATGAGCAGTCTGCACGCCAAGGCCACCACCAAGTCGCTGGTGCTGCGCAACACGCTGGGCGCGCTGCTCTCAGCGGCCGGCATCGCCGTGATCCTGGCGGCCACGACGATGGATGCCGATACCGCCAAGGTCCCGATGGGCCTCGGTGCCGTCCTGTTGATCATCGGCGTGTTCATCCTGACTCCGCTGCTGTCCCGCCCGCTGATCGCGGCCACCGCCCCGGTGCTGCGCGTGTTCGGTGTCTCGGGCAGGCTGGCCCGCCAGAACTCGGTGCGCAACCCGCGCCGCACCGCGGCCACCGCCTCGGCACTGATGATCGGCCTGACCCTGATCACCGGCATGACCGTGCTGGCGGGCAGCCTGCAGAGGTCCATCGACAAGATGGCCTCCTCGGCGATCCGTGCCGACTACGTCGTCTCGATGGCCAATCGCGGTCCCCTCTCACCCGACGTGGCGAAGAAGCTCGCCGGCACCGACGGGGTCACCGCGAGCAGCCCGATGCGCAACGCGGTGTCCCGCATCGACGGCGAAACCGAGTTCCTGACCGGCGTCGACGGCTCGGCGATCACCGAACTGACGGATCTGAAGGTGGACGACGGTTCCTTCGCGGTGGGCGGCACCCGGGTCGTCGTGGACAAGGACCAGGCCGACTCGCACGGCTGGCAGGCCGGTTCCGAGTTCACCATGCACTTCGAGGACGGCAAGGCGCAGCGGCTGACGGTCGCCGGTGTCTACGAGGGCAACGAGATGGTCAACGGAATCATGCTCGACAACCGGACCCTCAGTCCCCATCTGAAGGACCCCGCTGACATGAAGGTGATGGTCAAGACGGCGGACGGCGCTTCGGCCGCGGTCAAGGATCGGCTGGAGAAGGCCCTCGGCTCCAATCCGGCGATCAGGGTCCAGGACAAGAAGGACATCTCCCACCAGATCGCGGAGATATTCACGCAGGTTCTGAACATGGTCTACGGCCTGCTCGCCATGGCAGTGATCGTGGCGGTGATCGGGGTCATCAACACCCTGGCGATGTCGGTCTTTGAGCGTTCCCAGGAGATCGGCATGCTGCGGGCGATCGGTCTGGACCGCAGGGCCGTCAGGCGGATGGTGCGTCTGGAATCCCTGGTGATCTCCCTGTTCGGCGGCGTACTCGGGATCGGTCTGGGCGTGTTCTTCGGCTGGGCGGCCGGCGAGCTGCTGGGCACGAAGATGCCGACGTACGAACTGGTCCTGCCGTGGGGCCGAATGGCGGTCTTCCTCCTGCTGGCGGGCGTGGTCGGCATCCTGGCCGCCCTGTGGCCGGCCCGGCGTGCGACGCGGCTGAACATGCTGGCGGCGATCAAGGCCGAGTAACCGACAGCAGGACCGGGCAACCGTGCCGGCGGCAAGGGTTCCCGTTCCGGCCGTGCACACCGCCGGAACGGGAACGGGAACCCTCGTGGGTCAGCCGTGCCAGGTGCGGGTCCGCAGCGGGAGCCCGGACGCGCCCGATTCGGGGGTGCGGACCGCCAGGACCTGGTTGACGCCGATGCGGTTGCGTTCGAAGGCGAGTGCACTGGCGGCCATGTACAGGCGCCAGACGCGGGCACGCCCGGGGCTGCTGAGCCGGACCGCGCGGTCCCAGTCGGCCTCCAGGTTGGTCACCCAGCACCGCAGGGTGCGGGCGTAGTGCTCACGGATGGACTCCACGTCCCGCACCTCGAAGCCGGCCCGCTCCAGTTGGGTGACGGTGGTGCCGATCGGGGCGAGTTCGCCGTCGGGGAAGACATAGGCGTCGATGAACCGGTCGACCTCGTACGACGCTTCGTCCTGCTGGGGGCGGCGGGCGATCTGGTGGTTGAGCAGCCGGCCGCCGGGTTTCAGCAGGGCGTACAGATCGCTCGCGTACCGCAGGTAGGGTTCGGCACCGACGTGTTCGGCCATGCCGATGGAGGAGATCGCGTCGTAGGGTCCGTCGACGACGTCCCGGTAGTCCTGCACCCTGATCTCCACGCGGTCGGTCAGACCCTCGTCAGCGACGCGCTTGCGGGCGTGGGCGGCCTGCTCCTGGGAGAGGGTGACGCCGACGACGCTCACGCCGTGCTCGCGGGCGGCGTGGACGGCCATCGAGCCCCAGCCGCAGCCGACGTCCAGCAACCGCTGGCCTGCAGTCAGACCGAGCTTCCGACACACGAGTTCAAGCTTGTCCCGCTGGGCGGACTCCAGGGTGCCGCCGTCCTCCCAGTAGGCGCACGAGTAGATCATGGACGGGCCCAGGACGATGCCGTAGAAGTCGTTACCCACATCGTAGTGGTGGCTGATGGCCCGCCTGTCGCTGCTCCGGGTGTGCAGGTGGCGGCGCCTGCGCACCTCCTCGCGGGGCGGGGCGGGCGGGAACGGCAACCCGGTGAGCTTCAGCAACTCATATCCGGCGACCCTGACTTCGGGGTCACGCAACGCCTGGGCGAAGCTACGGGCGTCCTCGTCCCGCTCCCAGATCAGCCCCGCCATCGAGTCGAGCACGGAGTACAGGTCTCCCTCGATGTCCAGGTCGCCGGAGACCCAGGCCCGGGCCAGTCCCAGTTCACCTGGTGGGAACAGCATCCGGCGTAGGGCACGACGGTTGCGCACGACGAGTGCCGGGGCGTCCGGCGGCCCGTCCTGCGAACCGTCCCAGGCCCGTACCCGTACCGGGAGCGGCACTCCCAGCAACTGCTCGGCGAGTCTCCTGAGCCGCGATGCGGCGTCGGCCATGACGCACACCTCCAAGACGACGATCCCGGATGCCTGTTACCACGAAAACACCGAGAGCCACCCCACACAGTCCCGCAAAGGGGTTACGGCCGCATAAAGGCAGGTAAACCGAGAAAACCGAAGGACCTCCCGCACCACGGATGGCGGGAGGTCCTTCGGGTGATCGGTTGACCGCGGTTCACAGACCGCTACCCGACGAGGGTCAGGAGGCCTTGGCCTTCTCCCCGGTCTTCGGCGCCGCGGCGACCGGGGCCGGCTTCGCGGCCTCGTAGAACTCCTCGCGCGGGTTCTGCATGGCGCCGAGGGAGACGACCTCGCGCTTGAGGAACATGCCGAGCGTCCAGTCGGCGAAGACACGGATCTTGCGGTTCCAGGTCGGCATGGCCAGACCGTGGTAACCACGGTGCATGTACCAGGCGAGGCGACCCTTGACCTTGATCTTCATCTTGCCCATGACGATCATCGCCACGCCCTTGTGGAGGCCGAGACCGGCCACCGCGCCCTTGTTGGCGTGCTCGTACTCCTTCTGCGGGAAGCCCCGCATACCGGAGATCACGTTGTCGCCGAGGGCCTTGGCCTGGCGCAGGGCGTGCTGGGCGTTCGGCGGGCACCAGGCGTTCTCGTTGCCCGCCTTACGGCCGACGAGGTCCGGGACCTGCGCGTTGTCACCGGCGGCCCAGATGTAGTCCGTGCCCTTGACCTGGAGCGTGGGCTCGCAGTCGACGTGGCCGCGGGGGCCGAGGGGCAGGCCGAAGCGGGCCAGGGCCGGGTTCGGCTTGACGCCAGCGGTCCAGACGATCGTGTTGGAGTCGACCTCCAGCCCGTTCTTCAGCACCACGTGTCCGCCGACGCAGGAGTCCATGGAGGTGGAGAGGTAGATCTCGACACCCCGGCTCTCCAGGTGCTCCCTGCCGTACTGGCCGAGCTTGGGGCCGACCTCGGGAAGGATCTTGTCAGCCGCGTCGACCAGGACGAACCGCATGTCCTCGCGGGAGACGTTCTTGTAGTACTTGGCCGCGTCCCGGGCCATGTCCTCGACCTCGCCGATGGTCTCCGCGCCCGCGAAGCCGCCGCCGATGAAGACGAAGGTGAGCGCCTTGCGGCGGATCTCCTCGTCAGTCGTGGAGTCTGCCTTGTCCAACTGCTCCAGCACGTGGTTGCGCAGCCCGATGGACTCCTCGATGCCCTTCATGCCGATGCCCTGCTCGGCGAGGCCGGGGATCGGGAAGGTACGGGAGACCGCGCCCATCGCGATCACCAGGTAGTCGAAGGGCAGCTCGTACGCCTCTCCCACGAGTGGGGCGATCGTGGCCACCTTGCGGTCCTGGTCGATGGTGGTGACCCGGCCGGTGAGGACCTCCGCCTTCGGCAGCACGCGCCGCAGCGGGACGACGACATGGCGAGGGGAGATGTTGCCGGCGGCGGCTTCGGGGAGGAAGGGCTGGTAGGTCATGTACGACCGGGGGTCGACGACCGTGACGGTCGCCTCTCCGTAGCGCATCTTCTTGAGGATGCGCCGAGCTGCGTACAGGCCTACGTACCCACCGCCTACTACGAGGATCCTGGGACGCTCCGTGGTGCTCATGCCATCGAGTATCCACCCGCCCCCAGGGGGCTGCTCGTGCGCCCCTTCACAAGGTCTGACAGGGCATATGTTAAACTCCGCGGCCCGCGTGACACAGATCATGTGACCGAAAGGGAACCGCGGGGTGGTTCGCCCCATTGTCAATACCGCGTGAGCTGCCCATCCGGGCCCTTCGACCCCTTGCGGAGCATCTCCACGAACCCCTCCCCGCTCACCCTGGAAGCACGCGCATAGGACTCGCGCGAGGACTCCCGAGGAGCCCTTTGCCCCCCGGACGGGTCAATGAGGGCCTTCCAGTCCCCCACCAGGGCAGAATTCCTTGTGAAGAAGTTCACGAACTTTTCCAGCGGCACACCATCGGAGCTCCGGGCGACCCGCTCACACGTTACCGAAACCGCTCAACAGAGGCTACTTGCCAGTAGCGGGCGGACCGGAAAACACCCCCCGCCGGACCGGTCCCCCGATCCGTTCCGGCGACGCCGACGGACGCCGTCAAGGTGGGCGACCGGCGGGACACCTACCGCAACCTGTGACGCCCCGCCCGGCACCACCTTTGCCGTAGTCACCGCCAGGTGGAACGGGATCCGCTCGGCTGAGTGGGGCGAGCGCAACCGACCAGCGGGCGCCGACCGGCTCCGCCCCTCAGCGCGCCCCGCTCGCCGCGTAATGAGCGATGCCGTCGAGGATCGCTCGCGAACGCGGCTCCCCCGGAGCCACCGCGTGTACACACAGACGCGTACACTGATGCCATGGCCGAGAACACCGTGACAGTACGAGAGGCCCGCGCACATCTCGCGGACCACATCAACCGGGCCGAGGAAGGCATCCCGACGGTCATCACGCGCAACGGCGCGCCGGTGGCGGCCGTGGTTCCGATCACGGACTTCGAAGCTCTGGAGGAAGCGGCCGACGTGATGTTGGCGCGCGAAGCGGAAGCGGTCCTGGCCGAGGGCGGCCCCACCGTAACCATGGCGGAACTGCTGGCGGACCTGTTCACCGAACACGGCGGCGAGGCGGCGTGAAGTACGCCTTCCGGTTCACCACGGCGGCGCAGCGGCAGCTCCGGGCCATCAGCCGGCCCGACGCTATGCGCATTCTGACCGCGCTGACCGCACTCGGTGACGACCCGTACCGCGAGGACGCCGACATCAAGAAACTCACCGGCCCGTCGGGGCTCTATCGGCTCCGAGTCGGAAGCTACCGGGTCGCCTACCAGATCGACGATGGTGAACTCGTCGTCCTCGTCGTCAAGGTGGGCGACCGGCGGGACACCTACCGCAACCTGTGACGCCCCGCCCGGCACCACCTTTGCCGTAGTCACCGCCAGGTGGAACGGGATCCGCTCGGCTGAGTGGGGCGAGCGCAACCGACCAGCGGGCGCCGACCGGCTCCGCCCCTCAGCGCGCCCCGCTCGCCGCGTAATGAGCGATGCCGTCGAGGATGTCGTGCTCGCTCACCACGACCTCTTCGGCACCGATCCGCTCCATGATCGCGAGAAGCACCAGGGCCCCCGCGCCGATGACGTCGACCCGGCCCGGGTGCATGGAGGGCACCGCTGCGCGCTCGGCGTGCGTGGAACGCAGCAGCCATTCGGTGATCTCGCGAACGCGTTCGCGGGAGATCCGGGAGTGGTGGATGCGCGCGGAGTCGTACTCGGGCAGGCCCTGGGCGATCGCGGACACGGTGGTGACCGAGCCGGCCAGGCCCACCAGGGTGTGCGCCTCGCGCAGCGGGACCGTCTGCTCCACGAGGTCCAGGGCGGCCTCGATATCGGCCGTTATGGCGGCGATCTGCTCCTGGGTGGGCGGGTCGGTGACCTCACCGTCGCGCACCAGGTGGCGTTCCGTCATCCGCACGCAGCCGATGTCCACGGACCGCGCGGCCCGGGCGTGCTCCTCGCCCACGACGAACTCGGTGGAACCGCCGCCGATGTCCACCACCAGGAAGGGCTTGGTGAGGTCATCACGCCCCGTCAGCTCCCTGGTGGCCCCGGTGAAGGAGAACTCGGCCTCCTGGTCGCCGGTGATGACCTCCGGCTCGACACCGAGGATGTCCAGGACGCCGCGTACGAAGTCGTCGCGGTTCTCGGCGTCACGGGAGGCCGAGGTGGCGACGAACCGGATGCGTTCGGCCCCGTGTTCCTTGATGACCGCCGCGTACTCACGACAGGCAGCGAAGGTGCGCTCCAGTGCCTGCGGGGCGAGCCGGCCGGTGCGGTCGACGCCCTGGCCGAGCCGCACGATCGTCATGCGGCGGTCCAGGTCGACCAGTTCGCCCGTCCGCGGGTCGACGTCGGCCACCAGGAGGCGGATGGAGTTTGTACCGCAGTCGATGGCGGCGACGCGGGTCACTGCTCGTCCTCCTTCGGGAGGGTCACGCAGGCGCCCTTGCGCCACCACTCCGGCAGCATGGCGAGAGCCTCGTCGCCGAGCGGGTTGACCCCCGGGCCCGCGGCCAGGGAATGGGCGACCAGGACGTGCAGGCACTTGACCCGGTCCGGCATGCCGCCCGCGCTCGGGAAGCCCTGCAGCTCCTCGATCTCGTCCCGGCGCCGGATGTAGTCCTCGTGCGCGGCCCGGTAGGCGGCGGCCAGTTCGGGGTCGCGCTGCAGCCGTTCCGTCATCTCCTTCATCACACCGCTGGCCTCCAGCGTGCCGATGGCCGAGGACGCCTTCGGGCACGTCAGGTAGTACAGCGTCGGGAAGGGTGTGCCGTCGGGCAGGCGCGGTGCCGTCTCCACGACGTCCGGTTGGCCGCACGGACAGCGGTGTGCGATGGCCCGCAGGCCCCGCGGCGGGCGGCCCAGCTGCTGCTTGAAGGCCTCGACGTCCGCATCGGTGGGCTCGGTGCGCGGAGTGGGCGGCGGAGGGGTTTCCATAACTGCTTTCAGGATGGCTTTCTGTGGGTTGCCGACCGGGGGCCGGCCACTGGGTGGAGGCCGATTGCCGGCCGGGGGCCGGTCACCGGCCGGAGGCGTCGGACTTGTCGACGCCGTCCCAGACGTTCGCGTACCAGGGCCGGTGAGCGGCCCTCAGGTCGGCACGGGACTGCGTGGCCGCGCCCGGGGCGACGACCACGTACCCGGTCTCCCCCGGCAGCACGTAGTGCAGCCTGCGCCGGATCTGCTGCTCGGCATAGGCGTCGTCCTGCCAGCGCGCCTTGAGGTCGCGCAGTTGTTCGACACGTTGGCGGGCCCGATCTTGTTGCCGCTGGAGGTCGGCGATCTCCGCGCGCTGGGAGACGTACTGCCGCATCGGATAGGCGAGCGCGACGATCAACGAGCACAGCACCAGCGCGAGCAGCGCCGCGCGACCGGTGAGCCGGGAGCGGCGGGCCTGCCGCTTCGTCTGGGAACGGTAGACCCGGGCCGCGGTCTGCTCGCCGAGCAGCCGCAGTCTGGTCGTGGTGGAGAACCGGTCACGGTCCTTCACGGCCATTTTCCCCGCCTCCCGCTCACACGCACGTACGTCCCCGGACACGGTACGGGACCGGGGACGGGGACGTACGGACGACTGGCTAGGGCTTAGCCCGGTGTGGGTCAGTCCTTCGAGATCTCGACGTGGCCCCGGAAGCGCGGGAAGGCGCTGCGGCCGGCGTACACCGCCGCGTCGTCGAGGATCTCCTCGATGCGCAGCAGCTGGTTGTACTTGGCGACACGCTCGGAGCGGGCCGGTGCGCCGGTCTTGATCTGACCGCAGTTGGTGGCGACGGCCAGGTCAGCGATCGTGACGTCCTCGGTCTCGCCGGAGCGGTGGGACATCATGCACTTGAAGCCGCTGCGCTGGGCCAGCTCGACGGCGTCCAGGGTCTCGGTCAGCGAGCCGATCTGGTTGACCTTGACCAGCAGGGCGTTGGCCGCACCCTCCTCGATGCCGCGCTGCAGGCGCTCCGGGTTGGTGACGAACAGGTCGTCGCCGACCAGCTGGACCTTGTCACCGAGCTTGTCGGTGATGACCTTCCAGCCGGCCCAGTCGTCCTCGAACAGCGGGTCCTCGATGGAGACCAGCGGGTAGGCCGCCACCAGCTCCTCGTAGTACTCCGTCATCTCGGCGGCGGAGCGCTCCTTGCCCTCGAAGAGGTACTTGCCGTCCTTGTAGAACTCGGAGGCGGCCACGTCGAGCGCCAGGGCGACCTGCTGGCCGGGGATGTAGCCGGCCTCCTTGATGGCCTCCAGGATGAGGTCCAGGGCCTCGCGGTTGGAACCCAGGTTGGGGGCGAAACCACCCTCGTCACCGAGGCCGGTGGCCAGGCCCTTCGACTTCAGGACCTTCTTCAGGGTGTGGTAGACCTCGACGCCCCAGCGCAGTGCCTCGGAGAAGGACTCCGCGCCGATCGGGGCGATCATGAACTCCTGGATGTCCACGTTGGAGTCGGCGTGCGAGCCGCCGTTCAGGATGTTCATCATCGGCACCGGCAGCAGGTGCGCGTTCGGGCCGCCCAGGTAGCGGAAGAGGGGGAGGTCGCTGGCCTCGGAGGCGGCGTGCGCGACGGCGAGCGAGACGCCGAGGATGGCGTTGGCGCCGAGGGAGCCCTTGTTGTCAGTGGCGTCCAGGTCGAACATGGCCTGGTCGATCAGACGCTGCTCGGTGGCGTCGTAGCCGACCAGCTCCGGGCCGATCTGCTCGCTGACGGTGAGGACGGCCTTCTCGACGCCCTTGCCCTGGTAGCGGTTCGGGTCACCGTCACGGAGCTCGATGGCCTCGAAAGCGCCGGTGGAGGCGCCGGACGGGACGGCGGCACGACCCGTGCTGCCGTCGTCGAGGCCGACCTCGACCTCGACCGTGGGATTGCCTCGGGAGTCCAGGATTTCCCGGGCTACGACGACGTCGATGGACGGCACGAGCATCTCCTTCTTGGATGTGACGCTGGAAGTGCACGGCTGGGTGCCTTACGGCTGCGCCTTGCGACTAGAGCCTAACCGCCACGGGGCCATCGGCCAGCCGACCGACCGTCCCGTGGACACGCCCGACGGTACCTTTTGTTTTCAAACGAAACAAAGAGGTCTCCCTACAGAGGACGGAAAAACCCCGCCCCGGCGCGTACGGGGGAACACGCGCCGGGGCGGGGAGTCCTGGGAGTCAGGGGTGAGAGTCCCTCACGAGACCGGAGGGCCTCCGGCGCGGGGCGCCGGGAGTGGGGGCACCGCGACTCCGACCGGAGCCCGGTGTCACTTCAGGTGCAGCTGCTGGCCCGGGTAGATGAGGTTGGCGTCCTCGATGATGCCCTTGTTCAGGTCGAACAGCTTCTGCCAACCGCCCTTGACGCCGTGCTTGACGGCGATGGAGCTGAGGGTGTCGCCCTTGACGACCTTGTACTCGCCATCCCCCTTCTTGACCCTCTTGCCGGCCGGAGTAGTGACCGTCTTACCCACGGCCGGACGCTCAGCGGAGCGGGAGGCGGCCGGCTGGCCGGTCGAGCGGGTGCTGGCGCCGCTCGACGAGGAGGTGCCGGCGGAGTTGTTCGAGGAACTGCTCGGGGCGGAGCCGTTGTAGGGGGCACTCGTCAGACCCGTGCCGCAGACCGGCCAGGCACCCTTGCCCTGCGCCGCCAGAACCTTCTCGGCGATGGCGATCTGCTGCGCCTTGGTGGCGTTGTTGGCCGTGGCGGCGTACTGAGTGCCGCCGTACGCGGCCCAGGTGGAGGCGGAGAACTGCAGACCGCCGTAGTAGCCATTGCCCGTGTTGATGGACCAGTTGCCACCGGACTCGCACTGGGCGACGGCGTCCCACTGGGAAGCGGTGGCGGCGGAGGCGTTGCCGGCCGCCATCAGCGGGGCGGCGACGGCGGCGCCGGTGACACCGGCGAGCGCGAGGGCGCGAGCGGCCTTGGACGGACGACGATGCTTGCCCTTGCCGGAAAACAGCATGGAACGATCCCCTCACCGACGCCTGCGAGGTGAGCTGTCGGGTTCGGGCCGGTTGGGCTGCCCGGCCGCATCCCACGTCTTGCTCTACGTGCGATGCGGCTTCACCCCAAGCCGATTCCAGCTCAACTGCTGGCATCGGCACTTACCTTGGGTCCCCCGCTCCTGCCTGCGGCGCTTACGCGTCGAATGTTCCCGGGCAGCCGCTGGCAGGATTCGGCGTTGCAGCTGCCGGGGCTCGTGGTGACGAGCGGTCCTGACCGTAGACACGCGATCCGTGGAATTTCAAAGACGATCAGGGCTTCTGAGACTCATCCCACACTTTCACCTAAACGGACATTAGCGGCGAAGTATGGCGTCAACTTCCCCTACTTTGCACCCGTTTCCGCACCGACTTCGAGGGTCTGACCGGCGACGATGTGGTCCGGATCGGCACCGACCACCCCCTTGTTCCCGGCATAGAGCGCACGCCATCCGCCGTCGACGTCAAAGGAGTCGGCGATGGAGGTCAGGGAGTCGCCCTCGCGGACGGTATAGGTGCCCGGCTCACGTGAGGCGTGACGACCCAACACCTCACCCTTCTGTCCGCTTTTCACGCTTCCTTCCGCACTCTCGCCACGGTGGCGCCCGCCGCCATCGAGAGTGCCGGTGTCGACCAGACTCCAAGAGCCTGCACCTTGACGGGATGTGCCCGAGTTGTCGGTATTCGGGCCGGCCGCAGAAGAGCCCTCACCCCCCTGCGCATATCCCGCACCAGATGAAACTGACTTGTCGGACTTAGTGGCATTGGACCCTTTGAGGTCGGCATCCATACCGGGGTCCGTGGCTGCATCCTCGCCCGGGGTGTAGCCCGGCACGGGCGTCGAGCCCGGAGAGGAACCGGGACCCAAACCCGAACCGGGATCGGAGTCGGAGCCAGAACCGGTGCCGGTGCCGGTGCCGGTTGCAGTGTCGACGTCGGACGAGGGCGATCCGGGCAAAGAGGACCCGGGCGAAGAGGGCGACGACGAAGAGGGCGACGACGGAGTGGAGGAGGAAGGGCCAGAGGGAGAGAAGGACGAGGACCCCGAGGAGGAGGGTGACAAGGGGACGGAGGACGACGAGGTCGAGGAGTCGGACAGACCGGTTGAAACGGAGTCGTCGGACAGACCGCCGGAATGGTTCGCACCGCCGGCGCCCCCCAGGCCTCCGACCCCCGTGTCCACATCCACAGCGCCCGAGCCCGGCGTCAGGCCGGACCGCTGGGCGCAAGTGGCCCAGGGAGCGGTGCTCTGGTCGCCGAGTATCTCCTCGGCGACGGCGATCTGCTGCGAGCGGCTGGCCTGGTCGGGGCTGTCGGCGTAGCGGCTGCCGCCGTACTTCACCCAGTCATCCTGCGAGATCTGCAGGCCGCCGTAGTACCCGTTGCCGGTGTCGGCACTCCAGGACCCCCCGCTCTCACACTCGGCCACCTTGTCCCAGGTGGTGCCGTCGGCCGCGTTGGCGCTCGCGGCGCCGAGCAGTGGGATGGCGATGGCCGAGCCGGTCACTCCTGCCGCTACGAGCAGAGCCGGAGCCTGGCGGGGGCGACGGTGACGACCATTCCCGGAGAGCATGCGGAAACCTTTCGCGCGACAGCAGTACCAGCGCGACGGATGGTGCCCGCCGCGCTGATGGGTGAACGTATCGGCTGACGATCACTTGTCACAAGTCAATGCCGCACAGATCACGCAAAGATCACAGGGTTAACGGAATGTCACGTTTAAGCTCGTGGAACCTCTTCGGGAACCGGGGTGAACTCCACGGGCAGGGTGCGTAGTCCGCGCATGATGAGCCCGCCGCGCCAGCGCAGTTCGGCCGGGTCCGCGGCGAGCCGCAGGTCGGGCATCCGGGTGAGGAGGGTGGCGAGCGCGGTCTGGCCCTCCAAGCGGGCCAGTGGCGCACCCAGGCAGTAGTGGATGCCGTGGCCGTAGCCGAGGTGCTGGTTGTCCCGCCGGGCGAGGTCCAGTACGTCGGGTTCGGAGAACCGCCCCGGGTCCCGGTCGGCGGCGGCGAGGACGACAAGCACCGGGTCTCCCGGCGCGATGTCCTCACCGCCGATGGTGAGAGGTTCGGTGGCGAACCGCCAGGTGGCCAACTCCACCGGCCCGTCGTAGCGGAGCAGTTCCTCCACTCCGGTCTCTAGGAGGTCCCTTGCCCCTCGTGCCAGGGACCCCTGCAGGCGGTGGCGTTGTTCGGGGTGGGTGAGCAGGGCGTAGGTGCCGTTGCCGATGAGATTGACGGTTGTCTCGAAGCCTGCGAAGAGGAGGATGAAGGCCATGGCGGCGGCTTCGTTCTCCGTGAGGTGCTCACCGTGGTCGGAGGCGCGGATCAGGCCGGAGATCAAGTCCTCGCCGGGTGCGGGGTCGGCAGGCAGTGCCTGGCGCTTCTTGTGAATCAGTTCGGCGAGGTAGCCGCGCATCTTCTTCACCGACCGTGCGACCCCACCGCGCGGCCCTCCCCCGTGCCGGATCATCATGCCCGCCCAGTCGCGGAAGTCATCTTGGTCCTCGCTCGGGACGCCGAGCAGGTCGCAGATGGCGTAGATGGGCAGCGGGAAGGCGAACTCGTGGATCAGGTCGGCCGAGCCGCGCGCCGCGAACTGGTCGATGAGGCGGTCGGTCAGCTCCTGCACACGGGGGGCGAATTCGGCGACGCGTCGGGGCGTGAACGCCTTGCTGACCAGCCGGCGCAGCCGTGTGTGGTCCGGCGGATCGATGTTCAGCAGATGCGTCATCAGGTCGGCCTTGCGCTCACCAGGGATGCCGGTCTTGCCCTTGGCGTGGGCGGGCTCGTCATGATGCGCCGGGTTCTTGCTCAGCCGTTGATCGGCGAGGGCTTGTCTGGCATCGGCATACCGGGTGACCAACCAGGCCTCGACTCCACTGGGCAACCGGGTCCGGTGAACCGGGGCGTGCTCGCGCAGCCAGGCGTAGGCCGGATAGGGGTTGGCGGCGAACTCCCAGGTGAACAAGGCGGGCGCTGAGTCGGAAGCCGTCGAGGGGCGGGGCGGATTGGTCACTCCACGACGGTATCCGGACTCGGGTGGCCAGGCTTCGGGGCGGCCGGCGGAACCAGGCCTGCGGATCGGACACGATACGGGCGACGGAGGCGGACTGGCACGCACGAACACGCATCACTTCCATGAACGCGAAGGAACACGGACGGACACGGATGGACACAGACGGACACGGATGAACTCAGGCGCACAGAAGAACAGGAGGGGAGCTGTGGGAGCGGAAGGTGAGCTGGTGTGGACGCTCCTGCACAGGGCTACGCCTCGCCCACTGCCAGTCCCTCCGCCACACGTATCGCATCCCGATACGCCCGTGCCGCTGCCCGCAGTGCCGCCTCCGGATCGACTCCGGCGGCATCCGCGCGCACCGCGAGCGCGAGCAGTTCGTAGCCGACCCCCTCCGACGTCGGCAGGGGGACGTCCAGGCCCGCCGTGCGGGCACGGGAGGCGAGCTTGGCGGCGAGGGCGAGGCCGGGCTGACCGAGGGGAACACCCTCCGTGACCGAGCTGCGCCGCTTCTCCTCGGCCTTGGTGCGCAACCAGTGCTCCTTGACCTCCTCGGGGGTCTCGGCCTTCTCGTCGCCGAAGACGTGCGGGTGGCGGTGGATGAGCTTGGCGACGATGCCGCCCGCCACGTCGTCGACGGAGAACGGCGCGTCCGGATCCTCCTCGGCGATACGGGAGTGGAAGACGACCTGCAGGAGGACATCGCCCAGCTCTTCGCGCAGTTCCTCGCGATCGCCGGCCTCGATCGCCTCGACCAGTTCGTACGCCTCCTCGATGCCGTACTTGGCCAGGCCCTTGTGCGTTTGCCGGGAGGACCAGGGGCACTCGACGCGGATGCGGTCCATGACCTGCACGAGGTCCAGGAGACGAGCGCCGGGCAGGTCGTAAGAGGCCGGGAGCAGCTCCAGCTCCGGCATGGAGATGCGGCCGGAGCCGGCCAGCCGGGCCAGGCCGTCGGTGAGCGCCGGCTCACCCTCGCCCGTCGCCACGACCACCACCGTCCGGCCACCGGCGCAGGCGTCGACCAGCTGCTGTGCGGTGGGGGACACCGCCTGCACGGCCGTCCCGGCCTCCCGCAGGTACGGCAACTGCGGATGTGCGCCGTCCGCGCACAACACGACATCGGCGGTGCGCAGGGCCTGCCAGGCGGGCCAGGAGAGCAGGCCGGGGGCGACGCGGTGGCTGGTGGTGAGCAGGACGATGCGGCCGGGGCCGGCGACGGGTTCGGGACCGGCGGGGCCGGGGGCGGCGGCTGCGGAGCTGGATGCGTTCACGATCCGAACGTAACCCACGCGGCGGGGGAGCGGTTTCCGTTGTCCACAGGGACAGGCCGATCTTGCGATCGTACGACTGTGACCTGCCGTTTCATCGCTCACCATCCCGGCCCCGCGGCGACCACGGCCGTACCGCTCCGACGGACCGGCTGGCCCACCGGTCCGCCGGCCTGCCGGTGACTCCGGTGCCGCCGCCAGTACGTCGATCTCTCGCTGCCGTGGTCGCCGCGGGGCCGTGGTACCCCGGTCTGTCGGCCCGCGGTCCGTCAGCCCGTCGTCTATGTCGTGAGCAGCTGACCACCCGCCGTCGTGACCTCCCGTACCCAGGGTGTCTTGACGTCCACCCGGCTGCTCTTCTGCACGTCCCAGGCCCCGTAGCGCGGGTTGAGGGCAACGTGGAGTTCCCCGGAGGCCTTGGACAGAGCCTTCCAGAAGGCGGGCTGGCCGGTGTCGGTGCCGAGCTCGGTCGCGAGTTTCTGCGCCTCCAGCTGGAGGCGCAGGTTGTCGTCGAGGTGTGCGGGGTCGATGCCGTACTTCTGCAGCCAGGCCGTCTGAAGCCCCTTGGCCCCGCCGACCTGCTGCTCCAGGCCCGCCCGCATCTGCTGGACCTCCTTGCGGGTGACCGTGACGCCCGCGTCCTGAGCGGCCCGGTGCAGCACCCGGTCGAGGACCATGTTGTGCAGGGTGTCGCGGGTCAGGCTGCCCGTGGAGGCGAGGACCTGCCGGTACTGGGCGTCGTTCGCCACCGCGGCCCGCTGGGCCTGACGGACCTCGTTGACCCGGTTCTCCAGTTGGGCGACGGTGATCCGCTGCCCTCCGACGACGGCTGCCGCGCCCGGGTGCGCATCGTTTCCACAGGCGGTCAGGAAGGGTGCCGCGGCGGCGATCGCGGCGGTGAGTAGGAGGGCGGTGCGACGACGGCGGTGCAAGGAAACCTCCCGAGGAGATTGCAATAACAAGTGCGGCGCGCAGCACCCCCGTCAAGGGTGGTGGTCGGCGACGGGCGGGCGCACAGGGTCTTGCGGTGATCGATGGTAGGCAGTGGGCAGGCTGCGGCCAACCCATTCGACCAACGATTCGCGTGCACTTCGGGCACCGCCGCGCCCGGCCCGAGGGCGTACGGCTCAGCGGATGATGGCCACCGGGGCGTCCCACGCGTCACGGTCGACGGTGAGCGTGACGCCCCCGTGGCTCTCCCTGCTGTTGACCATGTACTGGTGAGCGCGGCTGTGGTCGGTGAACCGGGTGGAGCCCCAGGGCCAGTCCGAGACGGTGGTGTTGTGCTTGTCCCAGCGCGCGTACCAGAGGTTGCCGGGCAGGCCTTTCCTGTTGGACGCGGTGACGACGGCCTTGGCGCTGGAGCTGCTGAAACCGTAGGAGCCGGCCCGGTAGGTCTTGGCACGCAGCCCCTTGTCGAAGGCGCGCACGTAGGTCAGCACGGCCTCGTTGCACGCCTTGTCCTTGATGTCGTAGGCCTCGACGTCCAGGTAGACGGGACTGCCCTTCCTCATCCCGAGCGCGGAGGCCCTGGCCACCGCGTCAGCGGCGTCCGAGGCGCCGAGGGAGGCGGCGGTGCGGGCCGTCAGCTTCTCCGGGTTGGCGCCGGACCGGCAGGGCGGCTGGGCTCCCACGTAGATCGGGATGAGCTTCCAGCCCATGGTGTTGACCGACTTCACCCAGGAGGCGGTGAGGTGGGGCTGGGAGCAGCCGCGGTTCTTGCCGCCCACGTAGACGGCAGCGGCGCCGTAGAAGCCCGTGTGCCAGGCCTTCATCGTTGACAGCGAGGGCGCGGCACAGGTGTCGAACGCACGGCCCTTGAAAGTGCGCTGGGCGGGCCAGGTGGTGGCCGCCATGGACGTCTGCGCGGCGATGCCGGCCGCGGCGGCAACGGCCGCACCGGCCACCGCCCACGTGAGGTACCTGCGCTTCTTCGATTGCCGGTGGCCGGCCATGAGTCCCACCCCTGATCGTGCACGGCGGTCCGCGCGCGTGCTTGTTCGGCGACGACGAAGCGCAAAGTACCGGGCTCCGTCACCGCGTTCGCACAAGTCAAGATCCCCGGGTTCACGAGAAGCACCCAAGGAACGGCACATCCTAGCCGTGCACCTGTCCCAGCCATTGCAGGGTGCGGCGGATCTCCACGGCCATGGGGTACCCGGGTCCGTGCATCCGTTCCACCTCCATCAGCAGTCGCGCGAGGATGTCGTGCGCGGCCGGCCGGTCGCCGAGGGCGAGCAGCAGGTGGCCGATGCGCCGGCGGACCTCGTGGGCGAGCTGCAGGTCGCCGGAGACGTACTGGTTCTCGTAGTACGGCAGCAGCGCGCGGTACTCGGCCAGCGCGGCCGACGGTTCGCCCAGTTGTTCCAGACACTGCGCGGCCTCGTACCGGAAGCGCAGGGACTGCGGGTCCGCCTGGCCGGCCTCGGCGGCACGTTCGTCGGCGAGGCGGCGCAGTTCGGGCAGCGCGCGCCGGTACTGGCCGTCGTCCATGAGCGTGGCCGCGTACTGCTTGCGCAGGGTGCGCACCACCGGGGAGCGCTCGCCGTGCTGTTCGGCGGCAGCGGGCAGGATCGTGCCGAGCATGTCGACGGCTTGGGTGATGCGCCCCTCCCCGAGCAGCCGCTTGACCTCGTCCACGGCCGCGGCGACATCGGGTTTCTCGCCCACCAGCGGCGCCGGCGCAACGGAGGCGGGCTGGGGCGCAGGGGTCCGTGCGCGGTCGGGCCAAGGGGCGTGCGGACGCAGGAAAGGCCGCGTGGGGTCCAAGGGCGCCCCCGTCGGCGTCCCCCGCGCGGGCAGAAGGACTGCCAGGTCCTCGTACACCTCCTGCGCGGACGCCGGCCGGTGCTGCGGGTCCTTGGCGAGCAGCCGCAGGACGAGGGTTTCGAGTCCCTCGGGGACCTCGGGGCGGATGCGGCGCACCGGTAGCGGGGGCTCGTACAGATGCCGGTGCAGCACGCCGAGCGCCGTGGAGCCGACGAACGGCACGTCGCCGCTGAGCAGTTCGTGCATCAGTACGCCGAGCGCGTAGAGGTCGGTGTACGGACCGACCGCGCCGCCCATCGCCTGTTCGGGCGCCATGTAGGCGGGCGAGCCGATCGGGGATCCGGTGTGGGTGAGGCGGGTGGTGTCGGTGTCCATGACCGAGGCGACGCCCAGGTCAAGCACGGTGACCGTGCCGTCCTGCTTGACCATCACGTTGCGCGGTTTGAGGTCGCGGTGGATGATCGGCACGGCGTGCACGGCGCTCAGCACCGCGCACAGCTGGGCGGCCACCGCGACCGTCCACTGCCACGGGTACGGATCGTGTTCGGCGAGATGGTCGGAGAGGTCCGCACCATCTACGTACTGCATGACGAGGAACAGTTCGTCGCCCTCGCTGCCCGCGTCGTGCACGGTGACCAGACCGGGGTGGTCCACCTGCGCGGTCACCCGGCACTCACGCACGAACCGGCGGCGCAGCTCGTCCGCCTCCTGGCCCGCCACCTTGTCGGGGCGCAGCAGTTTCACCGCCACGCGCCGGTCGAGCCGTTGGTCGTACGCCGTCCAGACCTGGCCCATGCCGCCCTGTCCGATGAGCGTGGACAGTTCGTACCGGCCGGCGACGACCCGCCCTGTCGCCACGGTCACCTGCCGCCCTCGTGCCCGGGAACCCCACCGTGGCCGTCGTCCCGCCCGCCGCCGTGCTGGCGCAGGTAGTCGCTCAGCTCATCCAGTTCGGCTCGCACCTGGTCGATCCGGGCGGGCGCCGGGTGCCTGGGCGGCGGGGTGTTCGGCGGCGACGGAGCGACGGGCGTGTGCGGCACCGCGGACGGGCGAGGGGGAAGGGGCGGGGCCACGGGTGCGTCGGCAAAGGCGGGGGTGCCGGAGACATACCCCACGGGACGGAATCCCGCGCTCGGTGTGGTCGTCGCCGTGTACGGGCTCGGATGGCCTGGGTAGCCGTACGCCGGCGCCACCTGCTGCGTCAGGTGCGTCTGTCGCTCCATGAAATGGCGGATGTCCGCGGCCAGGTAGTACGCCGGCGCACCCACGAACAGGATGAGCAGCAGCACGACGCCGACGTAACCGCCGGTGGTGTGGATGTCGTCGCCGGGCTCGCTCCCCAGCAGCACGAAGCTGAGGATGTCTGCGACCAGCGTCGCGACGAACAGCCCCCAGTCCAGTGACCGGCGCGTGACGGCGGCCAGCCGCAGCATCATCGCCCAAGCCAGCAAGCCGAAGCTGAGGAAGCCGAGCGCCACGAACAGCACACGCAGGAAGACCAACCACCCGGTGTGCGGTGGCTTCTTCACCGACTGACCGTGGCCGTGGCCCTGCATGGCTGCTCCTGATGCCTGAAATGGGTGTGCCCGTCCGGTGTGCTCCGGGTCGGGCAACGCCGGTCGTACGCCTGTCGCTTCGAGCATATGGCCCGGCATGGACGAGCGGCCCGGCCTGTACCGAACCGTTGCCGGGCCCCTCAGCACTCGGCGGTCGATCAGGGATCAGTCGGGCGTGACCGTGCCGTCGGTGAGCCCGTCGTACATCCCGCGCACCAACTGCTCTCCGAGCCGACCCGCATGGCGCAACACCCGCTCGAACTCGTCGAGTGCGCGGAAACGCGCGCCGTAACGCCGTTGTTCGTCCAGGGGGAGCCGGGGCAGCTGCATCCGGCGCACGTCCAGCCGGGTCGCGGTGGAGGCGTAGCTGCTGGCCTGCCGGTTGTTGGTGGTGCCTCGGAGGAAGCCGGCCAGGAACCAGGGGTCGAGCGCCGTACGGTCGGGGCGCAGAAGCACGAGGTTGCGCCCCAGGGCGGCGCCCTCCGTGGCGTCATCGACCACGCGCGCCACTGCGCCACCGCCGAGCACCGGTACGACGACGTCGCCCGGCTCGGTCAGTACGGCCTCCTCCTCACTCTCCGGGAGCGTGCCCGAGGGCGCGGTTCCGGAGAGGACATCGTGGTCGGTGAGCACGGGCGCCCGCGCGTGGCCACCGTTCCCGCCGGTGCGCAGCACCAGCGCGCCCCCACGCGCGAGTTCGCCAACGGTGGTGAGCGGCCAGCGCACCGGCGAGGCCGGGTCAGCGGGGGGCGGGGTGAGCTCGACGGTCAGGCGCAGGGTCGCACCGAGGCGCTCGCGCACCTCCGTGAGCTGCTCCGCGCCGCCGTCTGCCGCCGGCGGCAGATGACGGGCGGGGGCCAGGTCCACGTCGTCGTCGAGGAGTTCGATGACCGGAACGGAACGCGCGAGTCCGGGTCGTTCGCCGAGCCGCCCGTCACGCGCGAAGGCGCCCCAGGCGTCCAGGACGGCGTCCCGCACCGCCTGCCAGTCCGGGCCTGCCTTCCCCTCCCCGGCGAACCTCCCGGCGTCCACCAGCAGCACCTCGGGCGTCACCGGAGTCCGGCCGGGCCGGCGCAACACCCATACGTGCAGCGGGATGTTGTACGGCGGTGCCGCCCCAAGCGGCAGCGCGACGACGGCTCTGAGCGCCCCCCGGCGCAGCAGGTCGGCGCGGATCCGGCGCCCGGAACGTCGGGACGCGACGGCCGGCGGCATGAGCAGGACGGCGGTGCCGCCGTCGGCCAGCCGGGCCAACGCGTGCTGCACCCAGGCCAGCTCGGACTCGGTGCGGGCCGGGAAGCCATACTCCCAACGGGGGTCGTAGGCGAGTTCGTCGTGGCCCCAATTGCGCTCGTTGAACGGGGGGTGGCACAGGACCGCGTCCGCGCGCAGCTCCGGATAGGCATCGGCGCGCAGGGCATCGCCTGCGACCCCGCGCACGGCGGCGCGGGAGTGCAGGGCAAGCCGCAGCGCGGTGAGTGCGGCCAGGTCGGGGGCGCTGTCCTGGGCGTATAGCTCCTGGTCGGGACGCGGGTCGACGGCACGCAGCAAGGCCCCGGTGCCGCAGGCCGGGTCCAGCACGGTTCGGGCAGGGCCGGCGAGGTCGGCCATGACACCGGCGAGCTCGGCCGGGGTCAGCGTGTACTGGCGGGGGTTGGCGTCCACATGCCGGCTCAGCAGGAACTCGAACGTCTGCCGCGCCCCGGCCTCGGCGGCCAGCTCGGCGGCACCGCGTAGAAGCTGGGCGGAGGCGAGGATCTGAGGTCCGGTGGGCATACGCAAGGCAAGGGTGTCGCGCCCCGCATGGGGGCTGTGCTCCGCGCGGGCGCTGCGCCGGGCGTACGTTCCCAGCGCCGCAGGGACGCGGGGAACAGGTGGTGGGGTGTTCACATGGTGCGGGGTCGATGAGGAGTTCACACCCGGCGGCTCGGGTGCCGCGTTCACGTCGGATGTGGTCGGTGCGGAGTTCGCGACAGGCGGGACCGGGCCAGGATCCACAGCAGGTGCGGCCTGCAGGGTGTTCACGTTCCGTGCCTGCTGGGAGGCGTTCACGGCCTCCGCGCCACCGACAGAACGGCCCCTGTGAACCGCTCGGCCCGACGGACCGCCGAAGCGCGGCGCCAGCGCGTCCTCCAGAACGCCGGGCAGCATCGCGGCCAGCCGTGCGTCGGAACCAGCGCTCGCTTCGAGCCACACGGTGGGGCGCTCGTGGATCAGCAGCAGCACGCAACCGACGTGCACCAGGGCCACCAACGGGCCCTCGGGGTGACCGGCCAGTTGCTGCCAGACACGTTCACGCAGCGGGACCTCGGCGAGTTTTCCCTGCTTGCGGAGCCAGGCCTCGACCTCGGCGAGCGCGAACGACGGGCTGGTCTCGGTGCCGCCGACCGGCTTGGGGAAGTCTGCGTGGCGGCGACGCCAGTTGCTGACGGCAGCGCGGCCCACTCCAGCGAGCCGCGCGATACCGGCCGCCGTCACCTCTGTCGCATTGTCCTGCACCCGCCCCACTCCCCTCGTCCCATGTGTGCACCGAGCATACCGGCGTACACGCGATCCACGCATTCACGCGCGTGCACTCAGTCGATCCTGTGAACTGTGTTGACTCGGTTCACAGGCTCTGTTCTTATTGACCCAGCGAACCGAGCGACTGCCGGAGGGGGTGGTCGCCACGTTGGGGAGGGATCGCCATGGGTATGAAGGCCAAGGTCGCGCTGGGGGCCGTCGCAGGGATCGTCGTCATCGGTGCCATATCGGCAACCGCAGGCAACGGTGACAAGAGCGACGGCTCCAACGGCAGCGGCAAGGACTCTTCGGCCTCCGCCACACACAAGTCCGGGGGCAAGAAGGACTCGGGGGACAAGAAGACGACCGAGAAGAAGAAGGTCGCCTTCGCCGGTGACGGCGACTACCAGGTCGGCTCGGACGTGAAGCCGGGCACGTACCGCACGTCAGGCAACGCCGACGACATGTGTTACTGGGAGCGCGCCAAGGACGCCTCGGGCGAAATGGACTCGCTGCTCGCCAACGACAACGTCAGCGGCACGAGTTACGTCACCATCAAGGCCACCGACAAGGTGTTCAAGTCCGAGGGCTGCAAGGACTGGGAGGCCGTCGACCCGAAGGCGAAGGGCACGCCGGCCTCTTCGATGGACGGCAACGGGGGGATGTACAAGGTCGGCACGGACATCGCGCCGGGCACGTACAAGTCGACCGGGAACAAGGACGACTCCTGCTACTGGGAGCGCACCAAGGACGCCGAGCACGGGCTGAACTCGATCATCGCCAACAACAACGTGACCGGCACGGCCGTCGTCACCATCCGCCCGTCGGACGCCTACTTCAAGACGACCGGCTGCGGCAACTGGAAGAAGACCGCCTGACCCGGCGGGCCCTCCGGCCCCGGCTCCTTCACCCCGCGCGCCCACCACTTCTCACCTCTCCTCCAAGGACCGCCATGTGACACGTCGCACGCACCCCGCCCCGTCCCGTCCCCCGCAAGCCACGAGACCGCGTCAGCGCAGAGTATGGATTCCAGCACAGGCGGGCGCTTTGACCAGCCTCTGAAGACTCGGTCACCGCTATGTGGCCCGGGATGCCCGCTCTCTGCGTCTCCCCCACGTCCGGCTGCGTCTCGTCGACTCCCGGCCGCCAGCCCGGAACTCCCGCTGTAGCCGCTTCCGAACGACGTACGGCGCGCCGTACGCATTTCCCCCGTATCACCCATCCTTCTGAAGGACTGTCATGCACCTTCCATCCCGTGTCGTCACGCTGTTGGCCGTCGCGGCACTCCCCCTGGCGCTGTCCGCCTGTTCCCCCTTCGCCAGCAAGCCAGCCAAGGATCCCAACGCCGGGCTGCTCACCGGTACACAGCTCAAGACGGCACTGGCGCCCGCCTCGGTGTTCCCGGCAGGGTTCACCGCGCAGGCCGACGGCGCATCGGACAGCGGAGGCCATTTCCTCTCGCCGTCCGCCAAGAACACCACGAAGCCGGACTGCCCCAGGCTGGAGGAAACGTCCTGGATCCAGGCGAGCGGGTACAAGGGCGGGGTGTCGTTCGCGCAGAACGAATACATGATCAGGGACAAGACCCAGGACATGTTTCAGGAGATCGACGAGTTCCAGGGCACCAGGGCCAAGAAGGTGATGAAGTCGCTGAGGGCCTTCACCACGCAGTGTGCGACGTTCACGGACACCGACGCACACGCCAAGGTCAGCCTCACGAACAAGCCCACGCCCGGGCTCGGTGACGAGGCCTTCACGATCACGCTGAAGAGCGGCACCTGGGAAAACGGCACCACCCTCATCGCGGTCCGCTCCGGGCACGCCGTGATCACGACGGCGTCCACCGCCGGCACCGACAACGGCGCCGCGACCGCGAAGAAGATGGCGACCGAGATCCTGGG
This sequence comes from Streptomyces pluripotens, assembly GCF_000802245.2. NCBI lineage: Bacteria > Bacillati > Actinomycetota > Actinomycetes > Kitasatosporales > Streptomycetaceae > Streptomyces > Streptomyces pluripotens. Next base: position 4,380,772 of record NZ_CP021080.1, on the reverse strand, counting down.
GGCCCTGCAGAAGAAGTCGGCCGCGTGACCCGAAAGGGCGGCAGAGCCGCCTGATCCACGAAACGGGCAGCCTGCCGGATCGGGGGACCGGCAGGCTGCCTCACCAGAAGGCCGACAAGCGGACGCGCCCAGCGGCGCGGTCAGGCTGTCGGCCCCTTCGCCGTTTCCCGAAGTCCGTTCAGGAGCCGGTGGTGGTCGGCGGCAGGTCCGCGCAGGGGTTCTTCCCCGGCACGACGGATGGCCGTCGCGCTCAGCGACCGGCTTCCGTGTTCAGGGTGGCCTCCCTCTTCAGGGAGCTCGGTTCGGGGGGTGGTCCTCTCCCTTCAGCGGGCTCGGAAGCGCTCCGGCGCCCTGGTCGGATTGCCACCCGTGGGGAGCTTCTGGTCCGGGCAGGTGGCGAGGACCTGCTTCATCGCGGTCCGTTCGGCTGCGGTGACCCACAGGCCGTACTTCTTCTTGACCGCCACTTGCGTGGCGACATAGGTACAGCGGTAGGCCTTGTTGGACGGGAGCCAGGTGGCCGCGTCACCGTCTCCTTTGCCGCGGTTGGCACCCGCATCGACCGCGATGAGGTTGAGCGGGTCGTTGGCCAGCGCTATGCGCTTGCTGGGGTCCCAGTACTTGGCGCCCTTCTGCCAGGCGTCCGAGAGGGCCACGACATGGTCGATGTCAACCTGGCTCCGGCCTCGCCGGTAGGTGATGGCCTTGTCGGAGTACGGGTCCCGGTCGAGCAGGCCGTAGGAGACCTTGCAGGTCCCCCCGGTGAACCTCACGTTCTTCAGGTCGCGTTTGAGTATGTCGTCACGGGTGTCGCAGGAGTTGGAATCCGTGTCCGCCCAGGGGGTGCCGAACCGGGCCCGGGAGTAACCGGTCTTGGGCGCACGTCCCTTGACGGTCAGCGACCCTGCAGCGGTCAGGGCCTCTCCCGCGCTCCTGGTTCCGGAGGAACCCTCGGTCTGCCCGGCCTTGCACCCGGCCCCGGCGATCAGCACGATGACAGCGGCGACCACCCCGCCCCCCAAACGCGCCACTCTGGGTCCCCTCCACTCGCCTTCGACCGCCCGGCACGTGCGCCGGCGGTGCCTTCCCCCTACGGTAGCTGCCGCGGCAGCCAGGGAAGACGGGGCCGAACGGAGTGATCACGACCCCAGAACCGAGGCGAGGAACTCGCCGACCCAGGCGAGCAGTTCGCGGCCGACCAGCGGTTTGCCGCCCACCCTTGCGGTCTTCGGACGCGGGACCAGCACCTGGTGCGCGGCAGGCTTGATGACCGTGCCCGGGTAGAGCCGCTTCACCCGCAGCTCCTGGGACTCGCGCAACTCCACCGGGGCGAAGCGGATGTTGGTGCCCTGAAGGACGATCTCACTGACACCGCACGCCCGTGCGAGCATCCGCAGCCCGGCCACCAGCAGCAGGTTCTCCACCGGTTCGGGCAGCTTCCCGTAGCGGTCGGAGAGTTCCTCGCGTACGGCCTTGACGTCCTCCTCCGAGTTGGCGGAGGCGATGGCCCGGTACGCCTGTAGACGCAGCCGCTCGCCGGGCGCGTAGTCGTGCGGGACATGCGCGTCGACAGGCAGCTCGATCTTGACCTCCAGCGGCGGCTCCTCCACCCCCGCCCCGGCCTCGCCCGTCTCCAACTGGCGCCGGTAGTCCGCCACCGCCTCACCGACCATACGGACGTACAGGTCGAAGCCGACGCCCGCAATGTGTCCGGACTGCTCGCCGCCGAGCAGGTTGCCCGCGCCGCGGATCTCCAGGTCCTTCATCGCCACGTACATGCCGGCGCCCATCTCCGTGTGTTGGGCGATGGTGGCGAGGCGCTCGTGCGCGGTCTCCGTCAGGGGCTTCTCCGGGGGGTAGAGGAAGTAGGCGTACCCCCGCTCCCTACCCCGGCCGACCCTGCCGCGCAGCTGGTGCAGTTGGGACAGGCCGAAGTTGTCGCCGCGTTCCACGATCAGTGTGTTGGCGTTGGAGATGTCGATGCCGGACTCGACGATCGTGGTCGAAACCAGCACGTCGAACCTCTTCTCCCAGAAGTCGACCACGACCTGCTCCAGGGCCGCCTCCGACATCTGGCCGTGAGCGGTGGCGATGCGCGCCTCGGGGACGATCTCACGCAACCGGGCCGCGGCCCGGTCGATGGACTCGACCCGGTTGTGGATGTAGAAGACCTGTCCCTCCCGCAGCAGTTCACGGCGGATGGCCGCACCGATCTGCTTCTCGTCGTACGGCCCGACGAAGGTGAGCACGGGGTGGCGCTCCTCCGGGGGCGTGGTGATCGTGGACATCTCGCGGATGCCGGTGACCGCCATCTCCAAGGTGCGCGGGATCGGGGTCGCGGACATGGTCAGCACGTCCACGTTCGCGCGCAGCTTCTTCAGCTGCTCCTTGTGCTCGACGCCGAAGCGCTGCTCCTCGTCGACGATGACCAGGCCCAGGTCCTTGAACTTCGTCTCCGAGGAGAACAGGCGGTGGGTGCCGATGACGATGTCCACCGCGCCGTCGTGCAGACCTTCCAGAACGGCCTTGGCCTCGGTGTCGGTCTGGAACCGGGACAGCGCCCGCACGGTCACCGGGAACTGCGAGTACCGCTCGGAGAACGTGCCGAAGTGCTGCTGAACCAGCAGGGTCGTCGGGACGAGGACGGCGACCTGCTTGCCGTCCTGTACCGCCTTGAAGGCGGCCCGCACGGCGATCTCGGTCTTGCCGTAGCCGACGTCGCCGCAGATCAGCCGGTCCATGGGGACCGTCTTCTCCATGTCCTCCTTGACCTCGGCGATGGTGGTGAGCTGGTCGGGGGTCTCCGCGTAGGGGAAGGCGTCCTCCAGTTCGCGCTGCCAGGGGGTGTCACCACCGAAAGCGTGACCGGGGGCGGCCATGCGCGCGCTGTAGAGCTTGATCAGGTCCGCGGCGATCTCCTTGACGGCCTTCTTCGCCCGGGCCTTGGTCTTCGTCCAGTCCGCGCCGCCCAGGCGGTGCAGCGTGGGCGCCTCGCCGCCGACGTACTTGGTGATCTGCTCCAGCTGGTCGGTGGGGATGTAGAGGCGGTCGCCGGGCTGACCGCGCTTGGCGGGGGCGTACTCCACGACCAGGTACTCGCGGGTGGCGCCCTGGACGGTGCGCTGCACCATCTCGATGTAGCGGCCGACTCCGTGCTGTTCGTGGACGATGTAGTCGCCCGGTTCCAGGGTGAGCGGATCGATGGTCTTGCGACGGCGGGCGGGCATGCGGGCACCGTCACGACCGGCGGCACGCTGGCCGGACAGGTCGGTCTCGGTGAGCACGGCGAGCCGGAGTGCCGGATCCACGAAGCCGTATTCGATGGAGCCACAGGCGACGTGCACCACGGAGGGGCTGATCTGGCCGAGATCGGAATCCAGGCGGGCCGGGATGCCCTCGCCGCCGAGGACCTCAACCGTGCGTGCGGCGGGACCGTGGCCCTCGGTGACGAACACCGCGCGCCAGCCGTCGGCGAGCCAGCCCTTGGTGTCGGCGAGGGCCTTGGCGGTGTCGCCTCGGTAGCTGTCGGGCGCGTGCATGCCGAGCTTGAGGGTGTCCCCCGCCGCGTCGGCGGCGAGCGGATCCGTCAGTGCCTCGTCAGCGGCGAAGGGCGAGACCGACCACCACATCATGTCCCGTTCGCGTGCCCGGTCTCGGACGTCCGCGATGGACCACAGGGAGGCCGCGCCGACATCGATCGGTGCCTCGCCTCCGCCCGCAGTGGCCGCCCACGACGCCTGCAGGAACTCCTGCGAAGTGGCCACGAGGTCGGCGGCCCGCGTGCGGACCCGCTCCGGATCGCAGACGACAGCCATCGCGCCCTTGGGCAGCACGTCAAGCAGTAGTTCCATGTCGTCGACCAGGACCGGCGCCAGGGACTCCATGCCCTCGACCGCGATGCCCTCGGCGATCTTGCCGAGCAGCTCGCCCAACTCGGGGTGTTCCTCGGCGAGGGCACGCGCACGGGCGCGTACGTCGTCGGTGAGCAGCAGCTCGCGGCAGGGCGGAGCCCACAGGCCGTGTTCGGCGACTTCGAGCGAGCGCTGGTCGGCGACCTTGAAGTAGCGGATCTCCTCGACGTCATCGCCCCAGAACTCGATGCGCAGGGGGTGTTCCTCAGTGGGTGGGAAGACGTCCAGGATGCCGCCGCGCACGGCGAACTCGCCACGCTTCTCGACGAGCTCCACGCGCGCGTAAGCCGCTGCCGAGAGGGCCTTCACGACATCGTCCAGGTCGGCCGTCCAGCCGGTCCGCAGGGACACCGGCTCCAGGTCGCCAAGACCCCTGACCTGCGGCTGCAGCACGGAACGCACGGGCGCTACGACCACGGAGACCGGGCCGGTCTCGGGATCGTCCGGGCTGGGGTGGGCGAGGCGCCTCAGGACGGCGAGGCGACGGCCCACGGTGTCACTGCGCGGGCTCAGCCGCTCGTGCGGGAGGGTTTCCCAGGAGGGGTACTCCACCACACCCTCGGCAGGCAGAACGGAGCGCAGGGCGGCGGCCAGATCCTCGGCCTCCCGGCCCGTCGCCGTGACCGCCAGCACCGGGCGGCCGGTCTCGCGGGCGAGGGCTGCGACCGCGAGCGGACGGGCCGCCGGCGGCCCGACGAGGTCGACGTGCATGCGGTTGCCGTCCGCCGCCGCCCGAATCGCTTCCGCGAGGGCGGCGTCCTTGACTACGGCGTCGAGCAGACCATGCAGGCTCATGAGGGCTTTTCCGTCCAGGGGTGGGCAACGCAAAGAGCCCGACGCGGGAAACGGCCGGGAGTCTCCAGCCTACGACGCCGCACTGAGCGCCGCCGGGGGCTGTGGACAATCGTGCTCGCCGACGCCGGGTGCTGGTGCCTCTATAGGCACCCCGTCCCTTCCGGAAGGTAGCTGCACGGGCCACGGGGTCGGTTCTGGCGGAGAGCGGGGGGAGGGTTCGGCGCCGGGTCCCAGGAGGCCGCTACTCCAGAGCGGCCCGGCCCGTCAGTGTGATCAGGCTGCTGCGCACATGGTCCATGTGCGCCCGTACGTCGTCCCAGGTCTCGCCGTGCTCGCACAACACCTGTTCCGTTTCCCGGGCGATGCGTTCCTCGCGCACACGGGCGGCGGCGATGACCTCAGCAGCACGCGCCCGTGCCTCCTCCTGGCAGCGGCGCGCGGACTCCTCGGCCTCGCTGAGAGCCCGTTTGGCCTCGGACAGCGCGGTCTCGGCCCGGTTCACCTGCTCGGCCTGCCAGGCGTCGAACGCCGCGGCCCTGCCGGCTTCCGCACGCTCGGCCGCGGCCCATCCTTCGGCGTGCTCCCGGGACTGCTCGGCCAGCATGCCGGTGGTGCGCTGCCGCATCTCGCGCAACGCTGCGAGAGCCTCTCCACGGCATGCCTTCACCCCGCGCCGGGCACGGACGCGGAGGTCGTCGGCCTCGGCGCGCGCGGCAAGAAGCCGCTGGCGGCAGCGTTCGTCAGCCTCCGCACGAAGCGCGTGGGCCGCCTCTTGCCCCTCCTGGCGCACGCCCTCGGCCTCGGCCTCGGCCTGCGCGAGCCGTTGGCCGGCTTCGTGCCGGGCGCGCTCCCGGACGTCCGCCGCTTCGTCCAGCACCAGCTGGAACACGTGCCGGGCACGCTCCCCGAGCGTGTCGTACGCCTGCGGTGCGAGAGCGGTGACGGTCTCGCGCAGGCGGGCGACCTCCGCTTCCATGTCCCTGGCGAGCACAGTCAGCCGCGCTGCGCGCTCCCACGCGGCGTCCCGATCCTGCGACAGCGCCTCCATGCACGCGTCGACCCGATCGGGGCGGTAGCCGCGCCCCCGGACGGTCACGAAGCCGTGCGGCGAAATCGATGCGCTGCTCACCCTGGGAACCCCTCTCCACCGGACCTACACGACAGGATGATTTCGCGCATATCTTGATGGATCGGACGTAAGCACTCATAACGCGACACTCCGTAGTCGCGTTACGGCCGGAATATCGCACTTCGTGGTGGGCGTCGCGTGCTCGACCGCCCACGCGCACCAGGCCCCTCAGCCCTGGGCAGCACGCGCCGGTCTCGGCTACGACCGGCGAACGCACCCGCCCGGCTGCCCCGCGGCGCGCGGCGGGGCAGCCGGGAAACGCCCACCTTCACATGAACGAGGACATCACAGCAGCCCGTCCCACATCTGCTCCAGCAGCACGGACCACCAGCTCTCCGGAGAACCCAGCGCCGCAGGATCCAACGCCGCCAACTGCGCCTGGAAGTCGACGGTCCAACGGCCCGCCTGCTCCTGGTTCAGCCCGTACCGCAGGCGCCACATCCGGCCCAGCAGGGCGAGGCAGCGCACGAACTCCGGCAGTCCGGTGTTCACGAACTGCGGCGGCACCGGAGCACCGCCCGGCCCCGCCTCCACCGGCACGGCCACGATGTTCGCCGTCCCGTACTGCACACAGATCGCCTTGCCGAAGTCGGTACCCAGGACGAGGTACGACCCCGCGTCCCCGGCCGGCTGGACCCCGCGCTCGACCGCCAGTTCCGCCAGCGTCGGCACCGGCCGGCCCGGCTGGGCCTGCGCCCAGAAGAACGGACCCATGTCGAGCGGCAGCCCCGCCATGACCAGGGTGTGCGCCACGACCGGCGGCACGCCCTGCCGCGACACCGCCTGCTGCTCGAACCGGAAGACACCCGGCCCGAACGCCACCGCCAGTTCCTGCGCAACGCCCTCGGGCGGGATCGGCGGCGCGGCCTGCACCGGTGGCAGCGGCGCCCGCACCGGCGCGGGCCGCGCGGGCCCGTCCGCCACCTGGTGCAGCTCACCCTGGTGCGCCAGCAACTGCTGCATGCCCTGCCGACGGCCGGCGTGATCCGTGCCGTACGGCGCGATGCTTGTGATCCGAGCCTGCGGCCACTGCTCCCGGATCATCCGGGCACAATAGGCGCCCGGCAACTCGCACGACTCCAGTTCGGTGTGCAACTCCAGCACCTGCGCCGGCGGCACGTTCATCGCACGCAACTCGTGGAAGATCTGCCACTCCGGATGGGGTGTGCCCGGCGCCGAACGTCGAATCAGCTGCTGTTCCGAACCGTCCTGCGCACGGTAGCGCAACACGGCCTGGTAGCCGGGACCGACCGTCGGCCGGCTCTGCTGCGGATACCCATACGCCGGAGGCCGCCCCGGGCCGGGAACTGCTGGCGGCGGCACCGCACCAGGCGGCGCCGGCTTCGGGACACCCGGACCGCCGGGTGCGCCCGGGGCGGGCGGCGGGGGTACTCCAGGACCGACGATAGGGGGCGCGGCCAGCACGGTCTCGGCATGGTGCACAGCACCCTGGGCGCCGCCGGCAGCGCCCAGGACACCGGCCGTCCCCGCCGCGCCGGACCCTCCCGGGGCCCCCGGAGGCTGCGGCGCGCCCCCGCCCAACCGACCCGGATCCGCCAACACCGTGGCCGCCTGGTGCACGTTGCCCGGAGGGGTCCCGCCCGGCGCGCCCGGGGGCGTGACAGGCGCCTCAGGAGCACCCGAGGTGTTCGGCGCGCCCGGCGCCGCCACCCCCTTCGCGCCCTGCGGCCCAGCGGAGCCGCCCTGCGCGCCCGCACCAGCCTGGGCCTCGGCCCCCTCGGGTCCGAGCGCCGACACGAGCTGTGTCGGTACGTACCCTCCCGGGGGCGTGCCCGGCGCAGACGGGGGCACGCCCCCGTCGCGAGCGCCAGGGGAGCCAGGTACGCCCGGGGCACCGGGGGGAGGGGGCGGTGCACCCACTCCCCCACGCGCCTTCCTCGGCGGTGGCGCCGCCTTGCTCGTCGCGGCATCCGCGATGTCGCCGGCGTTCGGCGCGAGCCGCCGCGCGGGCGCGCCCGGCCCCGCCTGGGGCTGCGGCACGTCCGGCGCACCGCCCGGCGCCTGCGGATAGCCGTACGACGGGGCACCAGGACGCGGGGGCGGGGGCACACTGTCCTGCGGCGCACCGGAAAAAACAGGAGGCACGGGCGGCACGGCGGGCACCGAAGGATGGGCGGGTGCACCCGGCGCGGGCGCACCAGGGGCGGCCGGCGCGGGCGGGAAGCCGTATGCCACGGTGCCGGGCGGCGGTGTGCTCCCCGGTGGAACACCCAGCCCGTTCGAGGCATCGAGCGCCTGCGCGACCGCCGTCGGCGGCAGCTGACTGCCGCCCGGCAGCAACTCCGTCTTCGCATCCGGCACGACCGCCGTCGGCCGGGGAACCCCGTCGTCCGAGTCACCCACCTGTGGGGCAAGCACCGTCGCCGGCAACGGCACGCAACGATCGTCCTCACCGGAGTCCGCATTGGTGTCGGTGCCCGACCACGGTGTGGCCCCCGGGGGCACGTCTACCGGAGCAGGAGCCCCGCCCACCCCCGGCCCTCCCCGGGTCCCACCAAACGCCTCCGGCGCAGCCGCCGGCACCCCGGCCCGCGTCTCCGCCAGACCTGCACCACCACGGGCAGAAGCACCGCCACCAGAACCAAAGCCAGACCCGGAACCAGCCCCGGTCGGCACGCCACCGGCACCACCACCCACAGCGGGCACCGGGCCCCCGCCCGTGGCAGAGGCCTCCCCCGGAACGCCGGCGACCCGCTCGTCCGACACCGGCCGCTCCCCGAGCCCCAGCTTGTCGGCCGCCTCCTGCAACCACTCCGGCGGAGACAACAGGAACGACGTCTGGTTCAGGTCGACGCGAGCCGGCGCCGCCGTCGGAACCGCGTCCTCGGGCTCATCCACGCGACCGTACTTCTCCTCGTACCGGCGAATCACCTCCCCCACCGGAAGCGCTGGCCACAGCGTCGCGTCCCCGCTGTCCCGGGCAATGACCAGCCGCTGCGCGCCCGCGTCCGAACGCGGCCCCTCCGCACGGTCCTCGCCCCACACCACGAAACCCAGCTCGAACTCCCGCACCCGCACCTCACGGTGCTGGTACGCGGGGACATCCCCGTTGATCCACTCCTCGGCGCGCTCCTGCGCCTGCGCATACGTCACCATCGCGTGAAACTCACTCCCCCACAGGGCCGGAGAACGCCGGGTCAGAAGTCGCCGGGCCGGAAGACCCCGGGCCGGGATCCGACGAACTGGAATCCGACGAGCCGGAAGACACCGGAACGACGCGGGCGAAGCCGCCGTCCACCATCAGGTTCGCCACCGTCTCCAGCTCCGGCGGATCACCGGCCAGCCGGGACAGAAAGGCATCGAAGTCCTCACCGCAGGGCCGCAACAGACGCTCCGCCCGCTCCGCCGGCGACCACGCCGGATCCGTGTCCCGCACGTCGTCGTAGGCGCAGAACCACACCGAGCCGAGCCGCTCGCCCTTCACCTTCACCGCGAGCAAACCACCCTGCGCGAAGGACACACCGAGGTAATCCTTCGTCAGATGGTCACGCAGGCATTTGTTCACGTACACCAGATCGTTGACCGCGGCCTCGTCCCGCACGGTGAAGAACGGCTGGTCCACAAGCAATCCCAGGCCGGCGTCGAGCGCCGCACCCACCGGTGCGCAACCGCCCGCCGCCTTCAGGAAAGACCGGTAGGCACCGGGAAGCCGATAACCGAGGTCCTCCTCAACCGCCTGCACCTGCACTTCGGTCACCGCAACACCCGACTTCGGCAAGCCGACATGTACGGGTCGCGTCTCCTGCAACGGCCGCGTCCCCTGCTTGGCCGGGTCCACCCGCGCCGTAGCCACCCCGCCGTGATGCCGCAACAACGCCTTCACCTCGACCGGAATCAACTCCAGCCGCCGTGCGCCCACCACGTGATGCCACGTCCAGCCGTGCGGCGTCGCCACGTCCGGCACCGTGTCCCACAACTCGTGCCCCGACGCCGCCAAGGCCGCGTTCGCCGACACATAGTCCGTCAACCGCAACTCGTCGACGCCGAAACCCTCCGGCGGCTCGGCGATCTGAGCCGCCACCCGCGCGTACGGCGAGAAATCCGGATAACCGTGCTCGTCGACCCGTACCCCTCTCGGGTAACGCGCCGCCCGAACCGGATCCGGGAAGTGCACGACCTGTCCGGCGTAAGCCGCGTTCGGCGGCGCGGCGTGTCCCCCAGCCTGGCGGCTGGGCGATGCCCCCAGCCCGAGCCGGCCTGTCGTCATGGCGGTTGCCCCCTGCGGCGTACTCTCTGGCCTGAACGGCGGTGTCGATCGGGAATATCGACAGCCTAAGCGGTACACGAAGCCCGGTCACCGGCCCACCGCGTCCCCTCGGACAGGCACTCCCACGCCTGCGTGACCAGCCGTCACCTCACCGTCACCACCTGCCCCGAAACCGGCGTGTCGCACCGCCCCAGCTTCCGCACCCGCCAGGGCGTTTGGCACCCTGTGTCCTTCGGGGGATGCCCGGGGAGGGAAAACGTCCATGAACATCTTGAAGACCGGAGGTGCCAACGTGCGGGCCGGCGACCCTCGCATCGACTGGAGCGGCACCGACACGCCTCCCGCCCCCACCCTCCTCCACCGCCGCGACGGCATCCTGCCCACCATCGCCGCCGCCCTCTCCGTCCGCGGTGCCGCCACCCTCACCGGCACAGCCGCCCGCGGCGAAGACCCCCCACCCCTGCACCCCCTCGTCCAGGACTTCCTCGACACCCTCACCAGCGCCCAGCGCGACCGCTTCACCGGCCGCTGCGCCGAGACCATCCTCATCTCCCGGCACATCACCACGACCGACGCCACCCGCAGCAAGCGCGCCGCACGCAAACCCATGACCAACGGCGAAGCACGCAAGGCCCTCAAATACGCCAAACTCACCGCCCGCCGCATACGCGAGGACGGTGACCCCCTCCACGGCAGCTTCGCCGCCCCCTGCCGCGCCTGCACCTCCCTCAGCGCTCACTTCGGCGTCCGCATCGTCGACCCCACCGCAACCGTCGGCTGAGAAACCCCGTCAACCCCGGCAACACCCGCAACACCCCGCGAGCACGACGCGCGAGCACGACGAACGAAGGCAGATGCACCCCGACCGCACCTCGACCACGCGCTTCCCCGTACCCGTCGACGCCGCGCTGCGCGCCGCCGGCTGGCAGCCCGGACGCTGGAACATAAAGCAGGCCGAAATCTGGGCCGACGCGCTACGCGAACACACCTCACCCGCCGGACACCGGCACGCCGTCTTCCCCGCCGCGGTCGAAGCCTGGGCCGAATTCGGCGCTCTGACCATCACCCCCACCGGGACCGGCCGCCAGAGCGCCCCCGCCAACCTCCACCTCGACCCCCTGCACGGTCTGCACCTCGCCCGCACCCTCGGCGACCTCGGCCGCGCCCTGGACACCGAACTCTGCCCCCTCGGTGAGGAAACCGACACCGCCGCGCTCCTCGCCATCGACACCGAGGGCCGCGTCTACACCCTCGATCACACCGGCGACTGGTACGTCGGCCCCAGCATCGACCACGCCCTGTCCTCACTCATCACCGGTATCGACCCCGTACGCCTTACTGCGGGCTGAACCACAACGCGGCGGACGCAGCGGCGACGGGCGCAGAGAGGCGCGGCAACGGGGCACCACAGCACCGCTACACCGCCGGAATCACCGCCGACACACGGAACCCGCCCGTGTCCGTCGGCCCCGAGACGAACACACCGCCGAGCGCCGCGACCCGCTCCCGCATCCCCACCAGGCCATTGCCACCCGAGGGCAACCTCGCCGCCGCCGCGGACCCCGGCTCCGGCGGCGGCTCGTTCTCCACCTGCATCGCGATTTCCGACGCCCGGTGCGCCAACCGCACATGCGTCTTCGCGCCTGCCGCGTGCTTGTGGACGTTCGTCAACGCCTCCTGGACCACCCGGTACGCCGTCTGCTCGATCTCCGCCGCATACGACCGCACCTCCCCCATCACCGACAGATCCACGGCCATCCCCGCGGCCGTGGACTGCCCGATCAACTCGTCCAGCTCCGACAGACACGGCCCCTCCGCCGAACCGGCCTCCTCTCCTGCCGCCCGTGAAGCCGCCGCGGCAGCCGCCGCCCCCACCGCCACCAACGGCGCCGAAGCAGCGCGACCGGCCACGTCCTCCCCGGCCCGCAACACCCCGAGCATCTCCCGCAGCTCGGTCAGCGCCTGCCGACCCATGTCCCCCACCAGAGCCGCGTTCTTCACCGCCTTCTCCGGGTCCTTTCGGGCAACCGCCTGGAGCGCCGCCGCATGCACCACCATCAGGCTCACCCGGTGCGCGACCACGTCATGCATCTCCCGCGCGATACGCGTCCGCTCTTCGCCACGCGCCCACTCGGCCCGCTCCTCCGCCCGCTCCGCGAGCAGCTGCAGCTCCCGTTCCAAGGAGTCTGCCCGCTCCCGCAGGCTCTCCATCAGCCGCCGGCGCGCACCCACGTACAAGCCCAGCAGCACCGGCGGAGCCGTCAACCCCAACGACGTCGTGACCGCCGCGAACGGCACGAACCAGTCACCGAGCGTCAGGTCACCCCGCGCCAAGTCCTGCCGCACCCGCACGAACGTCACGATCATCGTGCCCAGCAACGACATCCCCGCCAGCGCGCCGATGATCCGCCGGGGCACCTCACACGAGGCCAGCGTGTACAGCCCGACGATGCCCATCAGGAACCCCATCTGGGCCGGCGTGATCGCGATCGCCACCAGCACGACGGCGATCGGCCACCTCCGCCGGACCAGCAGCATCGAACCGGCGACCACCCCGAACCCGATCCCCACCGCCACCGGGACTCCCGCGTCCCGGGCGAACCGAATCCCCTCCGCACCGCACTCCAGGGCGGACACCAGCGCAAGGCTCCCGTCGAGCACCGCACTGCGCCGCCTTGCCCACCACCAGGGCCCGGTCACGGCCCTGGCGTGCTCTTCCCCCGTCATGGTCATGGCTCCAGCGTACGGGCGGCGGGTACGGCATTTCCGTCGGCTTTCACCCGCCTCCGCACGCCGCCGCTCGCGACCGGACACCCCCGAAACCCCTGCACATCCCTCGAACTGGTGAACCCTTCCCTATCGGCTCTGGAGCAGACCGTTCCGGAAGGACGGTATGCACATGGCACATTCATCCGGCCCATCCGGCCCATCCAGCCCATCCAGCCCATCCAGCCCATCCAGCCCATCCAGCAAGAGCACGGACCTCGAAGGGCTACGGGAGCAAGTGGTCGCCCTACGACGAGCGGGCCGCAGCCTCCGCCAGATCCGGAATGAGCTGAAAATCTTCAACAACGACGTCCTCAACCAGCTCGTCAAGGGGGAACCGCCGCCGGAGTGGACGAAGCGACCGAATGCCAAGGACGGCCTGCGGGCAAGGGCCCGCGAGCTGCGGCTGCAGGGGTGGACCTACGACCGGATCGAAGCGGAGCTGGGCTGCTCACGGAGTTCGGTGTCACTGTGGGTCCGGGATCTGCCGAGGCCCGAGCCCCGAGCCCCGGTACACACCGCAAGAGCAGCAAGCACTCATGCAGGAGGGCCTGGCAAGGCGTCGCGCGGCGGAGAACGAGAAGCGCAAGGACAGCAGGGCGGCTGCGCTGCAGGAGATCGGGGATCTGTCGGACCGCGAGCTCTTCATGGCGGGCATTGCGCTCTACTGGGCGGAGGGAGCGAAAAGCAAGCCGTACGACCGCCGTGAGCGAGCGGTCTTCGTCAGCAGCGACCCCGGCGTCATCCAGACCTACCTCGCGTGGCTGGACCTGCTCGGCGTGGACCACGAGCGCTTGGCCTTCCGGCTACTTGTCCACGAGTCCGTAGACGTCGAAACGGCCCATCGTTTCTGGGCCGCCATCGCCGACGTTGACGTCTCCGTCTTCGCCAGGCCGACGCTTCAACGGCACAACCCGAAGGCCGTCCGCAAGAACACCGGCGTCGACTATCACGGTTGTCTCGTGATCGGCGTAGCCAGAAGCGCCCACCTGTACCACCGCATCGAAGGCTGGTGGAACGGAATCGTGGCTCAGGCTCAGGCCCGTCTCGGGTAAGGTCTGAGGCGCTGTCCCCCGTGGTGTAACTGGCAGCACACTGGTTTTTGGTACCAGCAGGACAAGGTTCGAATCCTTGCGGGGGAGCCACAGCACGCAAGTCCCAGGTTCGGGCCCTGACGGGCAACACTGCCGTCAGGGCCCGCGCGCGTATCCCCCCACCCTCCCCCCGGTATCCTGCGGCTGTCACCCCCACCCATCCAGAGCCGAAGGGCAACCCCGTGAGCGCCATCCGCCCGGCCGCCGTCGTCGTTCTCGCCGCGGGTGAGGGCACCCGTATGAAATCGGCCACACCCAAGGTCCTCCACCAAATCTGCGGCCGCTCCCTGGTGGGTCATGTTCTGGCCGCAGCCCGCGAATTGGACCCGGAGAACCTGGTCGTCGTGGTGGGCCACGCCCGTGAGCAGGTCACCGCGCACCTGACCGAGACCGACCCCACGGTGCGCACGGCCGTTCAAACGGAGCAGAACGGGACCGGGCACGCCGTACGCATCGGTTTGGAGGAGCTGGGCGGGGCCGTGGACGGGACCGTGGTCGTCGTCTGCGGGGACACCCCCCTCCTCACCGGCGAAACCTTGCGACAGCTCGCCGGGACCCATCAAGCGGACGGCAATGCCGTGACGGTTCTCACCGCCGAGGTCCCGGACGCGACCGGGTACGGCCGGATCGTGCGGGACGCAGCGAACGGTGCCGTCACCGAGATCGTGGAGCACAAGGACGCGACCGAAGCCCTGCGGGCGATCCGGGAGATCAACAGCGGGGTGTTCGCGTTCGACGGGCAGCTGCTGGCGGACGCGCTGAAGAAGGTGCGGACGGACAACAGCCAGGGCGAGGAGTATCTGACCGACGTGCTCGGGATCCTTCGGGAGGCCGGGCACCGGGTCGGCGCCTCCGTGGCCGGCGATCACCGGGAGATCGCCGGGATCAACAACCGCGTACAGCTCGCCGAGGCCCGGCGGATCCTCAACGACCGGTTGCTGACCCGGGCGATGCTGGACGGGGTGACCGTGGTCGACCCGGCGACGACCTGGGTGGATGTGACCGTGACCTTCGAACAGGACGTCGTGGTGCACCCGGGCACGCAGCTCACGGGGACGACCCACCTCTGCGAGGGTGCCGAGGTCGGCCCGAACAGCCGGCTCGGGGACACTCGCGTCGGCCCCGGGGCACGCGTGGACAACACCGTGTCCGTCGGCGCCGTCGTGGGACCGCAGGCGAGCGTGGGACCGTACGCGTATCTGCGGCCCGGAACCCGGCTGGGCGCGAAGGGGAAGATCGGTACGTACGTCGAGACGAAGAACGCGGCCATCGGCGAGGGGACGAAGGTTCCGCACCTGTCGTACGTCGGGGACGCCACGATCGGTGAGTACACGAACATCGGAGCGGCGAGTGTGTTCGTGAACTACGACGGTAAGGACAAGCACCACACCACGGTCGGGTCGCATTGCCGGACGGGTTCGGACAACATGTTTGTGGCTCCTGTCACGGTCGGGGACGGCTCGTACACCGCTGCCGGTTCCGTGATCACGAAGGACGTGCCGCCCGGTTCGCTGGCCGTGGCCCGCGGTCAGCAGCGGAATATCGAGGGCTGGGTGGCGCGGAAGCGTCCGGGAAGCGCCGCGGCGAAGGCTGCCGAAGCGACGTCCCGGCAGGGCCGGAACGAGGACTGACCGGAAACGGGTGCGCTGAACACGGCGTACCGTGATAAGTGCACATCCGCACGTGTGCATCTGCATCCCTACCAGCTGATACGGCCTCTCATGCCCAGCGAGAGGTCGCCGACCAGCCAGCTGGCTGAGACAACCTCTGAGGAGACTGTGCTGTGACCGGGATCAAGACGACCGGCGAGAAGAAGTTGATGTTCTTCTCCGGCCGCGCCCACCCCGAGCTTGCCGAGGAGGTCGCCCAGCAGCTGGGTGTCGGGGTCGTCCCGACGAAGGCCTTCGACTTCGCCAACGGCGAGATCTACGTCCGATACCAGGAGTCGGCGCGCGGTGCGGACTGCTTCCTGATCCAGAGCCACACGGCTCCGATCAACAAGTGGATCATGGAGCAGTTGATCATGATCGACGCGCTGAAGCGCGCGTCGGCCCGCTCCATCACCGTGATCGTGCCGTTCTACGGTTACGCGCGGCAGGACAAGAAGCACCGGGGACGTGAACCGATTTCGGCGCGTCTGATCGCGGATCTGATGAAGACCGCGGGTGCGGACCGGATTCTGACCGTCGATCTGCACACGGACCAGATCCAGGGGTTCTTCGACGGTCCGGTGGACCACCTGTTCGCGCTGCCCCTGCTCGCGGACTACGTGGGCGACAAGGTGGACCGGAAGAAGCTGACGGTCGTATCGCCGGACGCGGGCCGGGTGCGGGTGGCGGACCGGTGGTGCGACCGGCTCGGTGCGCCCCTCGCGATCGTGCACAAGCGGCGAGACAAGGACGTGGCGAACCAGGTGACCGTCCACGAGGTCGTGGGTGAGGTCAAGGGCCGGGTCTGTGTCCTGGTCGACGACATGATCGACACGGGCGGGACCATCTGCGCGGCCGCGGACGCGCTGTTCGCGCACGGTGCGGAGGACGTCATCGTGACGGCTACGCACGGTGTGCTGTCGGGCCCGGCGTCGGACCGGCTGAAGAATTCGCGGGTGAGCGAGTTCGTGTTCACGAACACGCTGCCGACGCCGGCGGAGCTGGGCCGGGATCTGGACAAGATCACGGTTCTGTCGATCGCTCCGACGATCGCGAGCGCGGTCCGCGAGGTGTTCGAGGACGGTTCGGTGACCAGCCTCTTCGACGAGCAGTGACCGGCCCCGTCAGCAAGCAGTGAGGTTTCTGCAACCCCAGCGGGCTGCCTAGCCGAAGATCCTTTTGAGTGTGGCCTCCCCCTCCGAGTAGACTGCCCCAGTTGCTCGGCGAGGGAGGCCGTACTCCGTTCCAGGGCCCCTGGGCCCTCAGGGACCTCAGGGTTGCCAGGACGGAATGCGGTGGTCCGTTATCGACGCGCTCTTCGTAGCAGGCCGTTCGTGGCCGGGTGACCACGTCCGTTCCGAATTCCTACGAGGAGTGATCCACATGTCCGAGGTGAAGCTCGCCGCCGAGACCCGCACCGAGTTCGGCAAGGGTGCCGCCCGCCGCGTCCGCCGCGACAACAAGGTTCCGGGTGTTCTCTACGGCCACGGTTCCCAGCCGCTGCACCTGACCCTGCCGGGCCACGAGCTGCTGATGGCGCTGCGTACGCCGAACGTCCTGATCTCCCTGGACATCGACGGCAAGGCCAACGAGCTGGCGATCCCGAAGGCCGTGCAGCGCGACCCGCTGAAGGGCTTCCTGGAGCACGTCGACCTGCTGCTGGTCAAGCGCGGCGAGAAGGTCACGGTCGAGGTTCCGGTGCACACCGAGGGCGAGCTGGCCCCGGGTGGCAACCTGCTGGAGCACGTGCTGAACGCGCTGCCGATCGAGGCCGAGGCGACCCACATCCCCGAGTCCGTCACGGTCTCCGTCGAGGGCCTGGAGGCCGGTGCTTCCGTCCTGGCCAAGGACATCACGCTGCCGGCCGGTGCCACGCTGGCCGTGGAGGAGGACGCGGTCGTCCTGCAGGTTCTGGCCGCGCAGGCCGAGGAGTCCGCGGGCGAGGCCGCCGAGGGCGAAGAGGCCGCCGAGGCCTGATCCTCGTAGTCGTCGTTTCGTCAGCCGCTGTTCCCGGTGGGAACAGCGGCTGGCGCGTATCAAGGAGACATGGACGTGACCACCCCCGCCAATGGCCCTTGGCTCATCGTCGGACTCGGCAACCCCGGGCCGGAGTACGCCATGAACCGGCACAACGTCGGCTTCATGGTGGTCGACCTGCTCGCGGAACGGATCGGGGGGAAGTTCAAGCGGGCGGGCAAAGCACAGGCGCAGGTGTTGGAGGGGCGGATCGGACCGGCCGGTCCGGCCAGCCGCCGAGTGATCCTCGCCAAGCCGATGTCCTACATGAACCTGTCCGGTGGTCCGGTGAACGCGCTCAAGGACTTCTACAAGGTTCCGGTGGCGAACGTCGTCGCGGTCCACGACGAGCTGGACATCGATTACGGCACGCTGCGGCTGAAGCTGGGCGGTGGCGACAACGGCCACAACGGCCTGAAGTCGATGACGAAGGCAATGGGGTCGGACTACCACCGGGTGCGGTTCGGGATCGGTCGGCCACCGGGGCGGATGCAGGTGGCTGATTTTGTACTGAGGGACTTCTCATCGGCGGAGCGCAAGGAGCTCGACTACTCCGTGGATCGTGCGGCGGACGCGGTGGAGTGTCTGGTGACGGAGGGCCTGGAGCGGGCGCAAAGTTCGTACAACTCCTGATGTGTGCCCCCAGCAGCTCACCGATTCACCCCTTTGTGCACACTTTCGCATGTCCTTCCTCGGGCATTCCCGACATGCCCTCGCTGTGTACTTCCAATGTGCACTCCCCCGCACGGTTGAGGGCCTCAGGGGAGTTGACCAGCGTATGAATATGGCCAATGATCCCGGCCATGCCTGCCACAGCCAGCACTGCCCGGAAGGGCTACGCTCGCCATGCCTCCGCGTCCGCGTGGCGGTACTGGCGGGTCGCCGCGATGGGTGCGGTCGCCGCGCTGATTCTGTTCGCCGGGGTGTGGGGTTCCTGGGGGACGGCGCAGCACGTGATGCTCACCAGGGGGCGGGAACTGGGCACGGTCGCCGTCACGGCGTGTGCGGGAGACACGTGCACCGGTCCTTTCAGGCCGATGTCTGCGGGGGCTCGGGCACGCGCTCACGTGCAGATCGCGCGGTCGGTCGCGGTGCACCAAGGGCGCACCTACGACGTCGTCGTGAAGCCCGGAACCGATGTGGTGGTCCGGTCGGGGCCGGGCGGCATCCTGTACGCCTGGGTTCCGCTGGGCGGTGCGCTGCTGCTGGCCTCGGTGGTCGTGGCGGGTGGGATGCGACTGACCCGGCTGGCGTGGGTGCTGGCGGGGTCGGGTGCGGCGCTGCTGACGGCGGCTTTCGCGGCGGTGCGGTGAGCGGCGCCGTCACGTGACGTGCCGTGGCACGCCATGAGGGGCCTCGGGACCGTGGCCCCGGGACCCCCTCATGCGGGTGACCGTGTCAGCCCGTGTTGCGCAGGCCGGCGGCAACGCCGTTCACGGTGAGGAGCAGGGCGCGGGAGAGCAGTGGGTCGGGCGTCGCTCCCGCGTCGGCGGCGTCACGCTGCCGCTTGAGCAGGGTGACCTGGAGGTAGGAAATCGGGTCCAGGTAGGCGTCCCGGATGCCGAAGGTCTGCCTGAGGACCGGCTGGGCGTCGAGGAGCTCGTTCTCGCCGGTGACCCGCAGCACCTCGCGGACGGTGAGTTCGTGTTCGGCCTTGATGGTGTCGAAGACGTGCTTCAGCTCGTCCGGGACCAGGGTGTCGACGTAGTGCTGGGCGATCCGCAGGTCGGTCTTGGCCAGGGTCATCTCGACGTTGGAGATGAAGTTGCGGAAGAAGTGCCACTGCTGGTGCATCTCGTCGAGCACGGTGTCCCCTTCATACCGCAGGCCCGCCTCGCGCAGGGCCTTGAGGCCGGAGCCGACGCCGAACCAGCCGGGGACGATCTGCCGGGACTGGGTCCAGCCGAACACCCACGGGATGGCGCGCAGGCCGTCGAGGCCGGCGCCGGAGTCGGGGCGTCGGGAGGGCCGGGAGCCGAGGTGGAGTTCGGCGAGCTGGTCGACCGGGGTGGAGGCGAAGAAGTACGCCGGGAGGTCGGGGTCCTCCACGAGCCTGCGGTAGGCACCGTGGGCGGCGTCCGAGACGACATCCATGGCCGCGTCCCAGCGGGCGAGGGCCTCGTCGGACTGGCGGGGGGCGGTGTGCAGGGCGGAGGCCTGCAGGGTGGCCGCGACCGTCAGTTCCAGGTTCTCCCGAGCCAGGGACGGGATGAGGTACTTGTCGGAGATGACCTCGCCCTGTTCGGTGACCTTGATCTCGCCCTCCAGGGTGCCCCAGGGCTGGGCGAGGATGGCGTCGTGGGAGGGACCGCCACCGCGGCCGACGGTGCCGCCACGGCCGTGGAAGAGCCGGAGGCGTACGCCGTAGCGGTGGGCGACGTCGCGCAGGCGCCGCTGGGCGCGGTGGATCTCCCACTGGCTGGTGGTGATGCCGCCGAACTTGGAGGAGTCGGAGTAGCCGAGCATGACCTCCTGTACGTCACCGCGCAGCGCGACCAGGCGCCGGTAGGACGGGTCAGAGAGCATGTCCTCCAGGATGGTGTCGGCGGCACGCAGTTCGTCGGTGGTCTCCAGGAGGGGGACGATGCCGATCCTGGCCCAGCCGGCGTGCAGGTCGACGAGGCCGGCCTCACGGGCGAGGACGGCGGCGGCGAAGACGTCGTCGGCGCCCTGGCACATGGAGATGATGTAGGACTCGATGACCTCGGGGCCGAAGGTCTCCAGGGCCTTCTTGACCGTCTCGAAGACGCCGAGAGTCTTGGTGCCGGGCGCGTCGACGGGTGCCGGGGTGGGGGCCAGCGGCCTCCTCGACCTCAGCTCCTTGGCAAGGAGCTTGGCCCGGTACTCGCGGGGCATGTCGGCATAGCGCCAGGATTCCTCGCCGAGGCGGTCGAAGAGCTGGCCGAGGGCGTGGTGGTGGGCGTCGGCGTGTTCACGGACGTCCATGGTGGCGAGTTGGAGGCCGAAGGCCGCCAGGGTGCGGATGGTGCGGGCGAGGCGGCCGTCGGCGAAGAGGCCACCGCGGTGCTCGCGCAGGGAGGCCTGGATGATCCGCAGGTCCTTGAGGAGCTGACCGGTGCCGAGGTAGTCGCGGCCCTCCTCGTGGGGGGTACCGGTGGCCAGGCGCTGCTTGGTGTTCGCCAGCTTCTGCCGGATGCAGGTGGCCTTCAGCCGGTAGGGCTCCTCGGCGTTGAGGCGCTTGTAACGGGGGCTGATCTCGGGCAGGCGTTCGAGGTCGGCCTTGAGGGAGTCGAGGAGTTCCTCGGTGGCACCGGTGTAGCGGATGGAGTGGGACAGCAGGCCGCGCAGTTCGTCGATCGTCTCCAGGGCGTCGTTGATGCCGTGTTCGTGCTGGAGGATGAGGACGTCCCAGGTGACCTGGGGGGTGACGTTGGGGTTGCCGTCGCGGTCACCGCCGATCCAGGTGCCGAAGGTGAGGGGACGGGTGGCGTCGGGCACCGTGACCCCGACGCGTTCCAGTTCGGCGGTGAGGTCTTCGAGGACGTCGCCGACGGCGTCGGCATGTAGCTCATCGAGGTAGTAGATGGCGTTGCGGGCTTCGTCGGCGGGCTCGGGACGCACGACGCGCAGCTCGTCCGTCTGCCAGACCAGGTCGATGTTCTCGGCGAGCCGGACGTCGTGGCGGCGGCGGTCGGAGGGGAGGACCGGGGTGTCCAGGAGCGCGGCGATGCGCCGGAGCTTGTTGAGGACCGACCGGCGCGCGGCCTCGGTGGGGTGCGCGGTGAACACCGGGCGCACGTTGAGGTTCTGCACGGACTGGCGCAGGTGCTCGGGGTCGGCGTCCTTCAGCCGGTCCGCCGTGCGGGCGAGGAGGCCGCCCTCGGCGGCGCGCCTGGCCCGCAGCTCCCGGCCACGGTGCACCTGTTCGGTGATGTTGGCCAGGTGGAAGTAGGTGGAGAAGGCGCGGACCAGCTTGGCCGCGGTCTCCAGTTCGGTGCCGCGCAGCAGCTCGGCGGCGGCCTCGCCGTCCTCACGGGTCAGGCGGCGGACCTTTTCCACCAGGTCGAGGAGTTCGGGGCCTTCCTGCCGGACGAGGGTCTCGCCCAGGAGGTCACCCAGCCGGCGGATGTCGGCACGCAGCTCGCTGCTGGTCGTGGTGGTCTGGTCGTCGGCACTGCTCACAGGTGCGGCTCCTTGCAGTGTTGAAGCTCGTCTGGGAGGGAACCCGTCCGTCTGCCACGCGGCGAAGGGCCGCATACGGGCCGGAGCGTCCGGGAAGAAACTTCAGCGGACCGCGCTGTCCGACCGACTCCAAGGATAGGTGTCCGTGCGGGCGCGCTGGTCCTGGGGCTCTTGCCGCCGCTCGACACGCTGCCATACTTACGTCGCCGTAGGTTACGGACCCGTAGGGAAGTACTGTCGAGTCCCGCTCGGTCCGGCGGCCCGGCACCTGCTTCCACCCCCGACCCTCGACCCCACAGGGGACGCGCATGACCTCAAGTTCCGATGTGATCGAAGAAGCCCGCAAGGTCACCGACACAGCTGCTCCGTCCGCCACGCTGGGCGGTGAGCAGAAGCGCTCGATCGAGCAGATCACGCTGCTGCTCTTCATCACCGTGCCGTTCCTGGCGTTGGTGGCGGCGGTGCCGCTGGCCTGGGGCTGGGGGGTGAGCTGGCTCGATCTGGGCCTGCTGGTGTTCTTCTACTTCCTCGGCTGCCACGGCATCACGATCGGTTTCCACCGGTACTTCACCCACGGTTCCTTCAAAGCCAGGCGACCCCTGCGGATCGCGCTGGCGATCATGGGATCGCTGGCGGTGGAAGGCCCCCTGGTGCGCTGGGTGGCCGATCACCGCAAGCATCACAGGTTCTCCGACGCGGAGGGCGACCCGCACTCTCCGTGGCGGTACGGCGAGACGGTTCCAGCACTGTTGAAGGGCCTGTGGTGGGCTCACCTCGGCTGGATGTTCGACGAGGAGCAGACCCCGCAGGAGAAGTACGCGCCGGACCTGATCAAGGACAGCGCGATCCGGACGATCTCCCGCCAGTTCGTGCTGTGGACGGCGGTGTCGCTACTGCTTCCGCCGCTGATCGGTGGTCTGGTGACGATGTCCTGGTGGGGGGCGTTCACCGCGTTCTTCTGGGGTTCACTCGTACGAGTGGCGTTGTTGCACCATGTCACGTGGTCGATCAACTCGATCTGTCACGCGGTCGGCAAACGGCCGTTCAAGTCGCGGGACCGTTCGGGCAATGTGTGGTGGCTGGCGGTCCTGTCCTGCGGTGAGTCCTGGCACAACCTGCACCACGCGGACCCGACCTCGGCACGGCACGGTGTGATGCGCGGCCAGGTCGACTCCTCGGCCCGTCTGATCCGCTGGTTCGAGCTGCTCGGCTGGGCGTACGACGTGCGCTGGCCGTCACGCTCGCGTATCGATTCGCGCCGTAACACCGGGGAAGACGGCTCCCGGCGCGGGAAGGAGACGGCCGAGGCGGCATGATTGACGCCGTGGCGACCGATTCCAGCAGCACCCCGGGCAATGACAAGCAGCGGCGGACCCGCCGGACCCGAATGACCGGTGCCGAGCGCCGCCAGCAGTTGCTGGAGATCGGTCGCACCCTCTTCGCGGCGAAGGGCTTCGAGGGCACCTCGGTGGAGGAGATCGCGGCGAAGGCCGGGGTCTCCAAGCCGGTGGTGTACGAGCACTTCGGCGGCAAGGAGGGGCTGTACGCGGTGGTGGTGGACCGTGAGATGCGGCGCCTGCTGGACATGGTGACCGGTTCCCTGACGGCCGGCCACCCTCGCGAGCTGTGCGAGCAGGCGGCCTTCGCCCTGTTGGACTACATCGAGGAGTACACGGACGGCTTCCGCATTCTGGTCCGTGACTCCCCCATCCCCCAGTCGACGGGTTCCTTCGCTTCGCTGATCTCCGACATCGCCACCCAGGTGGAGGACATCCTGGGCCGCGAGTTCAAGTCGCGCGGTTTCGACCCCAAGCTCGCCCCGCTCTATGCGCAGGCACTGGTCGGCATGGTGGCGCTGACCGGTCAGTGGTGGCTGGACGTGCGCCGCCCGAAGAAGGCGGAGGTGGCGGCCCATCTGGTGAACCTGGCTTGGCACGGGCTGGACGGGTTGGAGCCGAAGCCGCGGCTGATAGGCCACCGGAAGAGCTGAGGAGCCGCGGTTCACGCCCGCCGGTTTCAGGCCCGGCTCGGCGCGCCCGCGCCCACGTCCGCAGGTCCGCCACCCAAGGCCCCGCGCCCTCGTCACCCGCCCGGGCCGGACGCCGTGACCGTCTCCAGGAACTCCAGGCGGTTCCCCACCGGATCCTCGGAGTAGAAGCGGCGGTAGCCCGGGAGGGTGTCGTCCCAGGTCACCGGGGCCCCCTGGGCCGCGAGGCGGGCGGCGTACGCCTCGATGCCCGTCACCCGCAGCCCCGGGTGAGCCTTCTTCGCAGGACGGAAGTCCTCCTCAAGACCCAGGTGGAGCCGGACGTAGCCCGCCTCGAACCAGCATCCCCCGCGGGCGGCGAGCTCCGGTGGCTTGGGGGTTTCCGTCATGCCGAGGACGTCCACGTAGTACGCCCGCAGGGTGTCCTCGGAGCCGGGCGGTGCCGCGAGCTGCACGTGGTCGACGGCGATCAGCACGTTCACGCCCCCTTCACAGCTACGGCGAACAGCCGGCGGAAGGGCAGCACGGTGCCGTAGCCGGCGCTCGGGTACGCCTGCCGGAGCAGGTCCCGGTACTCGGCGAGGAATGCGTCGCGAGCCTCGGGATCGTCGGCCAGGGCGGTGAGGGCGAGGCGCAGCCCGGTGCCCTTCACCCAGTCCAGGACCGGGTCGGGGCCTGCCAGGACGTGGAAGTACGTCGTCTGCCACACGTCGGTCGCGCAGCCCAGGCGGGCGAGGCGGTCCAGGTAGGAGCCGGGGGTGTGGACGGAGTCGGTGCGGCGCAGCATGCCGCCGAGGCGGTCCTTCCAGCGGGGGGTGGCGGCGAGTTCGCGCATCAGGGCGTGCAACGGGGCGTCGGTGTTGTCCGGGACCTGGAACGCGAAGGTTCCCTTGGGCCTCAGGGCGGCGATCCAGTCGGCGAAGCGGTCGGCGTGGCCCGGCACCCACTGGAGGGTGGCGTTGGAGACGATCAGTTCGTACGGCTCCCCGGGCGTCCAGGTGCGGACGTCGGCGTGGGAGAAGTCCAGGCGGCCTCCCCCGGTCGTCGGACCTTCGTGGTCGGTGCGGGCCTTGTCGAGCATCTCGGGCGAGTTGTCGTAGCCGGTGATGTGTGCGGTCGGCCAGCGTTCGGCGAGCAGGGCGGTGACGTTGCCGGGGCCGCAGCCGAGGTCGGCGATGCGGGGTCGCCCCGGGGGCGGTTGCCCCGGGAGGGCGGGGAGGCGGGCGAGGAGATCGGTGAAGGGACGGGCCCGGTGGTGGGCGTGCCGGAGGTACTGGTCGGGGTCCCAATGGGGGTTCGTCATGCCTCCCACTGTCCTCGGACACTTATCTCAATGTCAAGAGACTTGACATCAAGAGACTTCATGTCGACACAACCACTACACTGAGCGCTATGGAGGACGAGGTCGATCGGCTGGTCGCAGCGTGGCGCCGGGAGCGCCCGGACCTCGACGTGGAGCCGCTGGAAGTGCTCAGCCGGGTGAGCCGTCTCGCCCGGCACCTGGACCGCGCGCGCCGGCTCGCCTTCGCCGAGCACCAGCTGGAACCCTGGGAGTTCGACGTGCTGACCGCGCTTCGGCGCGCAGGCACGCCGTACCAGCTCTCCCCCGGCCAGTTGCTGACGCAGACCCTGGTCACCTCGGGCACGATGACCAACCGGATCGACCGGCTGGCGAAGAAGGGCCTGGTCGAACGGCTCCCCGACCCGAGCGACCGGCGGGGCGTGCTGGTCCGGCTGACCGGGACGGGCCGGGACCGTGCGGACCAGGCGCTGGCAGGGCTGCTGGAACAGGAGCGGGCGATCCTCGTAGAGCTGTCCCGCGCCCAGCGGGCGGAACTGGCCGGGCTGCTACGCCAGCTGACCGCCCCGTTCGACAACGTCCCCAGTTAGTTCCGCGGGCCCCACGCCCGCACGCCGCGCGAGCGCGACGGCAGCCAGCGTCGAATGGACGCCCAGCTTCCCGAGGACGTTCTGCATGTGGGTGCGCACGGTGTGCGGGGAGAGGAACAGCCGCTCGGCGACGGCCTTGCGGCCGAGCCCGGCGACCATGCACCGCAGCACCTCCCGCTCACGCGGGGTGAGTGACTCCACCAGCCGCTCGCTTTCGGTCCGGTGCCTGCGGGCGGCGGTCAGCTCCTTGAGCACGCCGGTGAGCAACGCGGGCGGCAGATGCGTCTCGTCGCGCAGCACCCCTCGGATCACCGTCAGCAGCCTCGACAGCGAGCAGTCCTTGGCGACCCATCCGGAGGCGCCGGCCTGCAGGGCCAGGGCCGCGCGGCGCGGGTCGTCCTTCTCGGCGAGGACGACGGTCCGCACAGCGGGCTGGGCGGACCGGACCCCGGCGACGAGTGAGATGCCGTCTACCAGTCCCTCCTCGTCGCCCTCGTGCACGGGCACGGCGGGGCGGGTGGTGGGCAGGCCGCCGCCCAGGTCGGCGTCCACCAGCATGACGTCGTAGCGTCGGCCGTCGCCCGCTGCCCGCTCCAGGCAGCGCAGCGCGGCTGGACCGCTGCCGGCAGCGAAGACGTCGACGTCC
Source organism: Streptomyces pluripotens (assembly GCF_000802245.2). Taxonomy (NCBI): domain Bacteria; kingdom Bacillati; phylum Actinomycetota; class Actinomycetes; order Kitasatosporales; family Streptomycetaceae; genus Streptomyces; species Streptomyces pluripotens. The sequence goes on along the minus strand of NZ_CP021080.1, from coordinate 4,354,518 downwards.
GGCTCGGCGGCCAGGGCCGCGGCGAGCGACTCGGCGAAGATGCGGTGGTCGTCCACGACCAGGACTCGGATGCGAACCACATAACCCCCTTCCCCAGGCTCCACGCGGAGCAGGGGATACCCAAGGTCCGAAACGGCTCCATGTTCGACCGCTCCGGAAAAGCCCGGAAAAGGTCCGGAGAACGACGACCCGCGGGTACGACACACCACGGAAAGGTCGTCCCGCCGCACGGCTGCCGCCGTCGCAGAGACTGCTACCCCCACCGCGGGCGCCGTACCCGCCTGCCTCGCCCCCTGATCAGCACCGGCCCCCACCGGTGCTGTTCCTCAGAGTACGGATGGGAGCGGACAGCGGAAGGTGATTTGCAGAACTGACCGTCCAAGGTGTTCACGGTGTGTTGCACGTTTCGTATTGAGGCAGAAGTCGACAAAGCCCGACGCGATCTTTTCGCTCGCGGCTGGGCACCCGGAAGAGCTGTGCCCCAGGAGGATCCCAGGCGCCTATGTCCGGCAAAGCGGTGGGGCCGGGCCGAAAAGAAGCGGGTGCTGGCCGGGAAGGACCGACGGCCGCCGGTCAAACGGGGGGTGGCGGCGGAGGGGGAGGCGGGTAGGGCGGCCGAGGCGGGATCCGGGGTCCACGCGGACCGACCGGGGGGCGGTTGGGGCTTCAGCGACCGCCGAGGGCGGGGCGGCGGCTGCCGCCGGGGGCTGAGGGGCGGGGGCGGAGCAGGCGGCGACGCGGGCGGCTCACAGTCCGACAGCACCGGCAGTCCCGCGCGCAACCGCTCGACGGTCCGCTCGGCACAACGGCGGGCTCGCGGGTCGTCGTCGCGTTCGTACCAGCAGACAACACTGCCTCCTCGCGGGGGATTCACGCGCCGCGGAAGGGTTGTGCCGGAGAGCAGCCGGTAGCCGAGTGCGCGAGCGATCTCCTCGGCACGGCGGAGGTCTGCGTCGACGCAGTGGAACCGCATGTGCACCCGCCCACGGCCGTCGAACTGAGCGACGATCTCTTCATCCGTCATCGGCGATCCTTGTAGCGGGGCAGTTGCTCGGGAAACGCACGAGGGGTCTTACACTCGGCCAGCCCGTAGGCGCGCTGGGTGAGTTGGTAGGCGAAGTCAGTCAGGGCCTGGCGCAGTTCGGCGCCGGTGGCCCTGCTCTTGCCGGTCACACCGGCCTCCGCCACCAAGGCATAGGCCTGCGACGCGCTCCCTTCCTCGACGTTCGCCGGAGCGCAAGGGACATAGATGGAAGCGGAGCCGATATCGCCATCCATCTGCGCCAGTGCTTCGACACCGTCTTTCGAGGTTGTCACAATACGGTGGCCTGCAAGACTCCCATAGTGATCTTCCCACGCGGATTCAGACGAATCCCGAAGATCCACCTGCCCCGACAGAATCGAGTCACCGCTGGTGGAAACGCGGCAAGCAAAAGAAAATCGACGCCCCACGCCATCTTGATCAGCCCATTCCTCTGCTGATCGCGCACGTGGCAGAACTTGAATCACAAGGTCCCGCGACACAGCATGGTCACACACCTTTTCTGGAAGAAGATAAAGCCCCTTTGAGAAGAACAGGAAGAAGCCGCCGCCCACAAGTCCCGTTACCGCCAGACAAATGGCGAACCCCCTCACAATTCGCGACTTTCCGTCTTTCTGTAGCACTTCTTCACTCATATTGCGCCTTGGAGCGATTCAAGTAGTAGTCGCTGTCTTTCCAGCCATCGTTGACGGCTTGCCGCATCGTGTCCTTGATTGCATCCTCCGGCAGGTCTACGTCATTTCGGACCAAGGCATCCTCCACTGACCACTGTGTCTGCTGACTCACCGAATCGCGCATCATGAACAGGTCACGACTCGAGCGATACAGGGCCTCGTCTTTGGCGCCGTCAAGTTGTTGACCTTCTACCAGACGGTCAACAGCGCCTCCAGCAACAGCCCCGACACCACCTCCGACAAACGCTCCCATCACGTCCCCACCAAGCCTTTCGGGAACCTTGACGAAGCTCACACCAATAGCAACCCACGTTTTTGCATAGTCCCCCTTTTGCTGCATAGCATCGTTGTAATCTCTCTCACCATTGATGGCTCCATCAACTTCCGCATTCGCAGCAGAGTGCCCAACAATACCCTCGATAATCCCAGCGTTTCTGCCGATATCAGTGAGGACTTGTTTGTGACTTCCATCAAACAAGGCTGGATTCGAAAGATGCGCCTCAACCAGGTTGCCAGTGTAGATACTTTCTCCGTAGATAACTCCTGCTCTTCCGGAAGGATCTGCAGATGTTGCCGAGAGAAAACGAGTGACGTCTGGAAGACTCAACCCGGAAGGTGATTCGCTGTTCGTAACGAAGACAGCTTCCGAACCAGGCCCTGCGAGCGCATGGCTGATCTCCGGCATGTAAGCCGCCGCCATATCCCCGAAGCTCTCGCCGAGCCCGCTGGTCGCCAGGTCCGCGCCTCCGTCGGGGTCGGCCACCGCATGCATGATGTTGGCCATGATCTTGACCTGGGTCGCGCTGTGCGGCGGGGCCATGGAGGTGGTGTCACCGTCGGCGACGCCGGTGACGGCAGCCTCCATGGCGCGTCCGAGGGTCTCTTCCCGGTCTGTGAATCTGGTGGTGCCGAGCATGTGATCCAGGTCCGACTTGGACTCGAAGGCGTGCTGGGCCGCCTCGGGGTTGTGGGACAGCCCGTCGAACAGCCCCTCCAGCGGGTCCCGGCCATTGCCGCCGCCGAAGACGAGGTCCAGGGAGTCGTACCCCTTGGCCCACAGGTCATGGGTGCCCGAGTCCCCTGCTGCCTTGTCCGCCTTGAACAGCTTCTCGCGGTAGTCGTCCAGGAACTCGGTGTCGAACTGGCCCTGGTGCAGAAGGCTGCTGATGACCTGGGAGCCGAGGGCGCCGAAAGCACTGGTCGAGTCGGTGGCCCGGAAGTTGATGTTGCGTTCGGCGATCAGATCCTTCTTCCAGACCCGCATGGCGTCCGAGTCCGAGAAGGACACCGTGGCCAGGGTCAGGCCCAAGCTGGTCTGCAGGTCCTTCATCGTCTCCAGTTCCGCGCCCCTGGCACCGGCATGGGAGTGGGTCATCTCGGTCCAGAACTGGAGCGTGCCCTTGGCTCCCAGGCGAGTCACGAACTGTTCTGCAAACAGGGGGTCGTCGTGGTACTGGTCCATCGTGCGGTTGAAGGCGGCAACGTCGTCGAGGGACATGTCAGCTGGGTGCTTGGCCATCCATGCCAGCTTCCCGGCAGCCGCGACGGCCTTGGCCGCCTCGTCCCGGTCCGTGTAGGAGGCGTCCGTGAAACCGTACTTGGCCTGGTCCACGAGGAGCCGGAGGGCCTTCGCGGCGCTGCTGTCGCTCTGCGTCGCCTTGGTCAGGACGCCTTGGATCTCGTTGCGGAAGCCGTCCAGCACCGTCTGGTCCACCAGGCCGGTCCCTCCGCTGGGGTCGGACGCCCAGTCGGGACGGGTCTTCCCCATGACGGCGAAGGACCCGTCACCGGTGTCGAGTACCAGCAGTCCCTGTTTCCCGGCCTGCGCGATCACGTCGTTCAGCTGGGTGCGGTAGCTGATGAGTTCGCCGTGCGTGTCGCTGAGGATCTTGGTGATGGAATCCGCCTGGGTGTGCGCGTCGGCGAACTCAGCGGCGGTCCTGGTGATGAACTCGCGGGTGACGATGGCGTTAGCTCCGGCCCACTTGGCCTTGTCAGCCTTGGCCTTGAGGTTCTCCTCGGCGTCCTTCTTCAGGTCGCCGAGTCTCTTCGTCATCTGCTGCCAGTCGGCGACCGCTTCACCGAGCTTGGCGAAGCTGCCGTGGCGCAGTGCATCAAGATCCATCGGCGTCAGTAGCCCCTCCGGTTGTCGAAACCCTCGTCGAGGGTGGCGATGCTGCTGACCGCGCCGGCGATGTAGGAATCATCGGCCGCATGCTGGTTCTTGGTGTACCGCAGGTGGTTGGAGATGTGGGCGCAGGCGTCCAGCAGAGTTCTGGCCTGCTCATTCCAACGCTCTGTCACGTGTTCCAGCGCGCCTCCGAGGGCGAAACCCTCGCCCTTGAGCCCGCCCGCGGCGGACTCGGAGGCCACACGCGCGTGGCCGCTGTAGTTTGTGAAGTCGTCGAACAGGTCATGGGCCGCCTTGCCAACCGCCTCGAGATCCTTGTGCCCCACCACGAGATCGCCCTTGGTATCGCCGCCACCTCCCGGTGCGGCCACATACTGGTTGAGCTGCATCCGCGTGGAATGGCGCGGGTCGGCCGCCTGGGCCTTCAGCTGCTCCCATTCCTCCCAGGCCATGTGTGGGCTCCCCCTGATCTCCCGGTGTGCCATCGGGCATGCAGTAGTGACGGCGTCGTACGTTACCGGCCCGCGTAAGCCCCTTACCCGGGCGAGTGGTTTGGTGACGGGTGACGAGGCCTCCCGCAACCGCAGGTCGCGGACGAGGCGGTGCAGGCGGCGGGAACCGGTGCGTCAGTTCACCCGCCGGGCCCCGGCCGAAGGCACCGCCTCGAAGATCTGTGGAGCCGTGAAGCCGGCCGCGATGAAGGCCTCCTCGACCGCCTTGGTGACCGCGTTCACCTCGGCGGCCTCCGCCAGGACGATCGCCGAGCCGCCGAAGCCGCCGCCGGTCATCCGGGCGCCGAGGGCGCCGTTCGCCAGCGCGGTGTCGACGACCAGATCCAGCTCGGGGCAGGAGACGCGGAAGTCGTCGCGGAGCGAGGCGTGGCCCTCGGAGAGGACCGGGCCGACGGCGCGGATCTCACCGGCGCGCAGGAGTTCCACGACCCGCTCGACCCGATGGTCCTCGGTGACGACGTGCCGGACCAGGCGGACGACCTCTTCCTCGTCGCCGATGCGCGCGAGGGCCGCGTCCAGGTCGGCGTACGGGATGTCCCTGAGGGCGTCGACGCCGAGCAGGGCGGCGCCCTTCTCGCAGCCCGCACGGCGCTTGCCGTACGCGCCGGCATTGTGGGCGTGCTTGACCCGGGTGTCGACCACCAGCAGGCGCAGTCCCCCGGCCGCGAGGTCGAAGGGGATCTGCCGTTGGGAGAGGTCGCGGGTGTCGAGGAACAGCGCGTGCCCGACGGTGCAGCACGCGGAGGCCATCTGGTCCATGATCCCGGTCGGGGCGCCAACGTAGACGTTCTCCGCGCGCTGGCAGAGGCGGGCCAGCTGCCGGGGCTGGACGCCGAGTTCGTACAGGTCGTCCAGCGCCAGGGCGATCACGACCTCCAGAGCGGCGGACGAGGACAGGCCCGCGCCGGCCGGGACCGTCGACGACAGGTGGATGTCCGCGCCGGTGATCTCGTGGCCCGCCTCGCGCAGTGCCCAGACCACGCCCGCCGGGTATGCCGTCCAGTCGCCGGCGCCCTGCGGAGCGGGGGTGTCCAGCGACATTTCCGCCACCCCGCCCTGGACGTCCGCCGAGTGCAGGCGCAGTAGCCCGTCGTCCCGGCGGGCAACGGCGGCGATCGCCTGGTGGGGCAGCGCGAACGGCATGACGAAGCCGTCGTTGTAGTCGGTGTGCTCGCCGATCAGGTTGACCCGGCCCGGAGCCGCCCACACTCCCTCCGGCCGGGCCCCGTACAGCTCGGTGAAGCGCTCCGCGACCCGCTGTGCCCCCACTACTGCTCCCGGTTGCCTGCGTTGTGCCGGACGAACTCCCAGGCGTCCGCGACGATGCCCGCGAGGTCCGCGCGGGAGGGGTTCCAACCGAGCTTCTCCTGGGCCGTGTCCGCTGAGGCGACCAGGACCGCCGGGTCGCCGCCCCGGCGCGGGGCGACGACCTCGGGGATCGGATGGCCGGTAACCTTGCGGACGGTCTCGACGACCTCGCGGACGGAGAAGCCGTTGCCGTTGCCGAGGTTGCAGATCAGGTGCTCCCCCGGGCGCGCCGCCGCCAGGGCCAGCAGGTGGGCCTCCGCCAGGTCCGCGACGTGGATGTAGTCGCGGACGCAGGTGCCGTCTGGGGTCGGGTAGTCGTCGCCGTAGACGGAGATCGCCTCACGGCGGCCCTGGGCGACCTGGAGAACCAGCGGGATCAGGTGCGACTCGGGATCGTGGCGCTCACCGTACGCGCCGTATGCGCCGGCCACGTTGAAGTAGCGTAGGGAGACCGCGGCCAGGCCATGGGCGTTCGCCTCGCTGGTGATCATGTGGTCGACGGCGAGCTTGGAGGCGCCGTAGGGGTTGGTCGGCTTCGTCGGGGCGGTCTCGGCGATCGGGAGCTGCTCGGGTTCGCCGTACGTGGCCGCCGTCGAGGAGAAGACCAGCTTGCGGACGCCCGTTTCACGCATCGCAGCGAGCAGGGCCATGCTGCCGGACACGTTGTTGTCCCAGTATTTCTCCGGCTTCACCACCGACTCGCCGACCTGCGAGAAGGCGGCGAAGTGCAGCACGCCGTCGTAGGAGGAGTCGAGCCACTTCGCGGCGTCACGGATGTCGCCCTCGACGAACCCGGCCCCGGCCGGAACGCCCTCGCGGAAGCCGGTGGAGAGATTGTCGAGGACGGTGACCTCGTGGCCGGCCTCCAACAGGTGCTGGGCCACCACGCTGCCGACGTAACCCGCGCCACCCGTCACCAGGTACTTCATGAACTCGCTACCTCTCGCAGTCGCTCGGCCGCGCGCTCCGGCGGCACGTCGTTGATGAACACGCTCATGCCAGACTCCGAACCCGCGAGAAACTTGAGCTTGCCGGAAGTACGGCGGACGGTGAAAAGCTCAAGGTGCAGCGCGAAGTCGTCCCGCAGGACACCGCCGAACTCCTCCAGCGCGCCGAACGGGGCCTGGTGCCAGGCCGCGATGTACGGCGTGGGCGGTGCTCCCCCTGGGTTCCCGGCTGCGTCCCGCACGGTGCTCTCCCCTCCGTCCCGCTTGGCGAAGATCCGGTCGAAGCGCCTCAAGAGTTCCAGATAGATCTGGGGGAATTCTGTGCGTGCCGCCTCGCCGAGGGCCAGCAGATCGGGCACACGGCGCTTGGGGTACACGTGGACCTCGTACGGCCAGTGCGCAGCGTACGGCACGAAGGCCGCCCAGTGTTCACCCTCAAGGACGACCCGCGTTCCGGCGAGTTCCCGCTCCAGGACGGCGTCGAACAGGTTGTCCCCACCGGTCGCCTCCTTGTGGGCGGACAGCGAGCGGAGCATCAGCGCGGTGCGGGGGGTGGTGAAGGGGTAGGCGTAGATCTGCCCGTGCGGGTGGCCCAGGGTCACACCGATTTCGGCGCCCCGGTTCTCGAAGCAGAAGACCTGTTGGACGGAGGGCAGCTGGGACAGCTCCGAGGTGCGATCCGTCCAGGCGTCCAGCACCAGACGCGCCTGGTCTTCGGTGAGGTCGGCGAACGAGGCGTCGTGGTCGGAGGTGAAGCACACGACCTCGCAGCGCCCAGAGTCGCCGGCGAGGGACGGGAAGCGGTTCTCGAAGACGACCACGTCGTACGTCGAGTCCGGGATCTCGCTGAGCCGGTCCCCCCGTGTCGGGCAGAGGGGACATTCGTCGGCCGGCGGATGGTACGTGCGGCCCTGGCGGTGCGAGGCGACGGCGACCGAGTCGCCGAGTAGCGGGTCGTGGCGGATCTCGGACGTGGTGACCGTACGGCCCAACGGGCGGCGGTCGACCGCGTCCCGCACGGTGTCGTCACGGAGGTCGAAGTAGATCAGCTCACGACCGTCGGCCAGCTGGGTCGAGGTCCTCTTCACGCGGGCTCCTTGTTCGGCACCACCCCATCGCTCAACACAATCAAACACAACAGACCACAACTCGACCACACCCAGGCCCATCACAATCAAACAAAGTCCGTCATGCGGCGTGTTCAATGACGGGATGCGGAGGTGCAGGTTCCGCTCTGGCTCAGTTCGCGCGACGAAGCGAGTTCTCATGCAGACCCCCACACACGCCCCCACCCACCTGGCGGCGGAACTACGGCTCCCCACCAACGGGCTGGACTACACGATCCTGGCGATCTACTTCGCCGTCGTCCTGGGCATCGGATTCGCGGCCCGCCGCTCGGTGAAGACCAGCCTCGACTTCTTCCTCTCCGGCCGCTCGATGCCCGCCTGGATCACGGGCCTCGCCTTCATCTCCGCGAACCTGGCGGCCACCGAGATCCTCGGCATGGCAGCCAACAGCGCGCAGTACGGCGCCTACACCGTGCACTGGTACTGGATCGGTGCCATTCCCGCCATGGTCTTCCTGGGCCTGGTGATGATGCCCTTCTACTACGGCAGCAAGGTCCGCTCGGTCCCCGAGTTCCTGTTGCTGCGCTTCGACCGGGGCGCCCACCTGCTCAGTTCGATCCTGTTCGCCTTCGCCGCCGTCCTGATCGCAGGCGTTAACCTCTACGCCCTCGCGATCGTCGTGGAGGCGCTGCTCGGCTGGCCGCAGTGGGTCGCCATCGTGGTCGCAGGCGCCTTCGTGCTCGCGTACATCACCCTGGGCGGTCTGTCGTCGGCGATCTACAACGAGGTGCTGCAGTTCTTCGTGATCCTGGCCGCCCTCATCCCGATCACCGCGCTGAGCCTGAAGAAGGCCGGCGGCTGGGGCGGCCTGACCGACAAGCTCACCGCGAGCCACGGCAGCAACTTCACGACCGCCTGGGGCGGCACCGGCGTCGGCACCGCCAACCCGCTCGGCGCCAACTGGCTGACCATCGTCCTCGGCCTCGGCTTCGTGCTCTCGTTCGGGTACTGGACCACCAACTTCGCCGAGGTGCAGCGCGCCCTGTCCGCGAAGAACCTCTCAGCGGGTCAGCGGACCCCCCTGATCGCCGCCTATCCGAAAATCTTCATCGTCTTCCTCGTGATGATCCCCGGCCTGGTCGCCGCCGCGCTGGTGCCGGGCTTCGGCACCTCCGGCTCCGGCTACCAGTACAACGACGCCATCCCCTACCTGATGGAGGACCTGCTGCCGAACGGTGTGCTCGGCATCGCCGTCACCGGTCTGCTCGCCGCGTTCATGGCGGGCATGGCCGCCAACGTGTCGTCGTTCAACACCGTCTTCACCAACGACATCTGGGAGAAGTACGCGGTGCCCGGCCGCGAGGACGCCTACTACGTCCGCTTCGGCCGCCTGATCACCGTGGTCGGCGTCTGCGCCTCCATCGGCACGGCGTTCCTGGCCTCGTCGTTCTCGAACATCATGGCCTACCTGCAGACGCTGTTCTCCTTCTTCAACGTGCCGATGTTCGCCGTCTTCATCGTCGGCATGTTCTGGAAGCGCGCATCCGCCAAGTCCGGCTTCTGGGGCCTGCTCGCGGGCACCGTCACGGCGATGATCAACTACTTCGTCTTCTACAAGAAGGGCATCATCTCCCTCCCCTCCGACCAGGGCGCCAACTTCGTCTCCGCGATCGCGGGCTTCGTCGCCGGTGCGGTCGTCATGTTCGTGGTGTCCCTGTTCACCAGCCCGAAGCCGACCGAGGAACTACAAGGCCTGGTCTACGGCACCCGGTCCCCCGGCATGGCCGAACCGCCCGCCGCCGGCGACGACGCCTGGTACCGCAGGCCCGCGCTGCTCGGCTGGGGCGCGATCGCCCTGGCCGCCCTCTGCTACATCCCGTTCTCGCTCTGACGCGGGAGGACCGAGGAAACCATGACCGAGCACCCCGAGCACCCTGGCCGCCACCACCACTACACCGAGGAGGACATCGCCCAGGAGGTCTCCGAGCTGGAGGCCGAGTCCGCGACCGCGGCCCGCATCTTCGACCTGCGCCGCATCATCGGCGGCCTGTTCGTGCTCTACGGCGTGATCGTCACGCTCACCGGCATCACCGACTCCCAGTCCGCCATCGACAAGGCCGAGGGTGTGAACGTCAACCTGTGGACCGGGATCGGGATGCTCCTGCTGGGCGTCTTCTTCCTCGTGTGGCTGAAGCTGCGCCCGACTCCGCCTCCACTCCCTGCGAAGGAGCCGGCGGAGCAGGAGCCGCCTTCCGAACACGGGTGAGCGCAGGTGAGGGCGGTTACGCGGCGGCCCGCTGCCGGCTCCCCGCACCCGTCAGACCGGCATCCGCAGCGTCCGACCTCCGGCGGGTGCCGGAGGCCGTCACGTCTCCGGCCCCGCCACGTGCCGCAGCGCCCCGGCCCGGTCCAGGAGGCCGGTCCTCGCCGCCAGCGCCGCCGCCTCCAACCGCGACCCCACTCCCAGCTTCATCAGCACCCGCTGCACGTGCGTACGCGCGGTGCTCGGCGCGATCCCCATCCCTGCCGCGATCAGCCGAGTGTCCTCCCCATCAGCCACCCGCACCAGCACCTCCACCTCACGCGGCGTGAGCATCTCCAGCAGCCGTTGGGCCTCGTCGTCGGGCTGGGCCGCCGGATTGAGCAGCTCGGCGAACGCGGCCTGGAGCAACTGCGGAGCCACCGCTGCCTCGCCCGCCCGGGCCTTCATGATGGACCGTTCGACCCCCTCGATCCGCTCGTCGTGCCGTACGTACCCGGACGCGCCCGCGGCGAAGGCCGCCGCGATACCCCGCGGAGACGGCACCGGGCCCAGCACCAGGACCGCCACCTGCGGCCGCTCCCGCTTGATCTTCGCCACCGGATCGAAGACTCCCGGCTCGGCCGGCACCGCCGTGCCCAGCAGGCACACCTCCGGTGCCCGCGCGATCACCAGGTCCGCGGCACCCGCAGCCGGTGCCGCCGCCGCGAGCACCCGGTGCCCGCGCAGTTTGAGCGCCGACGCCAGCGCCTCGGCGAGCAGGCGATGGTCGTCGACGACCATGAGCCGTACTCCCATAGAGCAACCCCCCAGTCTCCCGGTGGATGCCCTCACTATGGACGCCCACCGGCCCGCAAGGACAGAGGGCCCCCGGCCCCCGCCCTTCATGTCCCCGGAAGCTACACGCTTGTTCGACGTCTTGCTGCCGCTATGGTGAGAAGTGCCCCGGATCAATGAAATCCGGGGCACTTCTCGGTAAGGCACCCATTCGGGCGGGACCAGCAGCGGTGCCGACGGCAGGTCAGTCGCCCGTGCCGAACGCCAACACCAGATACCCCCCGCCGTGCTCGGTGTCCACCCTCTTGGCGAACACCGCCGACATGTAGAGGCGGCCATGCCCGAAGCGGATCTCCGCGAACTCCGGCAGCATGTGGGCCTCCGCCATCCGCACGGACCGCGTGGCGGGGTTCTCCATCAGCTTGGTCGTCTGGAAGCTGCCGCCGTCGATGCTGACGATCTGGCCGCCCTTGTCGTACGGCGGAGACTTGTAGGCCAGCAGGTTGCCGCCGTCCATGCGCAGCGGGTACAGCGCGTAGCCGTCACCGGCTGCGGCACGCTGGCCGGTCTGCTTGCCCGTGTCCAGGTCGAAAGCGACGATCTCGTTGGTCTTGCTGTACTCGACGTTGCCGTCGTGCCGCTCGGTGGCCAGGTACAGCCTGTCGTTGCCGACAACGATCCCCTTGCAGTCCTCGCTGTGGGAGATGCCGTTGCAGCGACCCGCGTAGGTGTCGCCGGGCGCGGAGATGCGGGTGCGCAGTCTGCCGGTCGTGTTGTCGATGGAGAAGTAGTCCGACACCCCGCTGCCGTCGCCCGCGCTGTGGCCGACGTCGGCCGCCACCACCAGCGGGTCGGTGGAGACGACGGACGCGTCCTCAATGCCCGAGGGCATCGTGTAGTCGGAGATCACCTTCCCCGTCCCAGGGCCGATGGTCTGAATGTGCAGCTGCTCGTTGCCGTACGGGTCGCACGTGCGTACGGCGACCAGCTTGGCACCTCCGCCGTAGCCCAGGTCGCGGCAGGTCCCGTCCGGCTTCGGCCGCCACAGCAGCTTGCCGGAATCGATGTCGAGGGCGGTTCCGCCGGCAAGGCCGCCGGCCGCGACGGTGCGCTGGCCGACCGTCACATGGGAGAAGTCCATCAGGACGTCACCGGTCTTGACCGACTTCATCCACAGCGCCTTGCCCGCGTCGAGGTCGATCGCGGCGATCCGGGTGCAGCCCACCGAGGTGTTCTTCGCGGGCGTCCTCGGCCGGAAGACGACCGCCGTCCGGTTGTCGGAGGTGACGTGGCTGCTGGCTGAGCAGATCGGCCCGGGCAGCTTGACCGTCCACAGCTTGCTCCCCTTGGCGGGGTCGTAGCCGACGATCTCGGCGATGCCGCTCTTGGCGTACACCTTGTCCGTGAGCCAGGAGCCCGACGTGATGCCCAAGCCGTCCGTCTTGGGCATCGGGATCTTGAACAGCACGCTGGAGGCGGAGTCGGCCGGCGCCTTCTCCGTGCCTCCGGTGGAAGAGCCGCCAGAGGTACCGCCGGTACCGTCCTTGCCACCCGTGCTGCCGGTCGAGGTGCCGGTGTCGTGTTTCTTGCCGTCGCCCCCGGAGGACTTGGCGTACCAGATGCCGCCACCGATGATCAACGCGATGGCGACGACCGCCGCGACGACGACGGACAGCGCGGTCCTGTTCCGGCGGCCGTCCCCGCCCTGCCCGGACCAGGGGTTCGCCGGCACGGTCGGCGGCTGCGCCGGGTAGCCGTAACCCGGCTGCTGGGGCTGCTGGGGGTAGCCGTAGGGGCCCGGCGTACCGGGGGCGGCGGGTGCCCCGTACGGGCCCGGCTGCTGGGGGTAGCCGTAACCGGGCTGTGGCTGCTGCGGCGGGAGCCCGGGGTGCGGGGGAGGAGATGTGGTGGGCGCGCCGAAACCACCGCCCTGCGGCTGGTGGTCCGGTGGCGGCCCGAATCCGCCGTGGGGCGGCTGGTTGGGCGGCTGAGTCATCAGCGCTCTTCCCCCTCGTTCACTGATTCTTAGCCACGCCCTGAGGTGTGTGATGGACGCAAGGTCGTCCTCAGAAAGTTCACAGACGGCCTTTTCTACCACCCGGGACCGATGGCGGACGGGACCGGAGGAACCGCTGTTTCCAAGGGAGGACCCGCTCGTGATGGCGTTGCTACGCGCCCCCACGCCCCCTCCACGCGCCGCACACTACGGCGTTGCGCGGAGGGGGCGCTGGAAAGCCGGACATCGTGTGGTGAAGTGGGGGCGCACAGTGGCCGATTCACGTCGACGGGATGTCCCGACCCCGCACTGCACGCCCCGAGTTGCGCGCCCCCTTACGCGTCCTCCGCCAACTCCAGCCAGCGCAACTCCAGTTCCTCACGCTCTCCGGCGAGGTCCCGCAACCGGGCATCCAGGTCAGCCACCTTGGCGAAGTCGGTGGCGTTCTCCGCGATCTGGGCGTGCAGTGTGGATTCCTTCTCGGAGATCTTGTCCAACTGGCGCTCGATCTTCTGGAGTTCCTTCTTCGCAGCGCGCTGGTCGGCGGCGCTCTTCTCCGACGTGGCCGGCTTGGGCGTCGCAGCGGCGGACTGAGCCGCCACCGCCTCCTCCATGCGCTGCCGCCGTTCCAGGTACTCGTCGATCCCGCGCGGCAGCATCCGCAGGGTGCCGTCGCCGAGGAGAGCGAAGACCCGGTCGGTGGTGCGCTCGACGAAGAACCGGTCGTGGGAGATGACGATCATCGAACCGGGCCAGCCGTCGAGGAGGTCTTCGAGCTGGGTGAGGGTCTCGATGTCGAGATCGTTGGTGGGCTCGTCCAGGAAAAGGACGTTGGGCTCGTCCATGAGGAGGCGCAGCAGCTGGATCCGGCGGCGCTCACCGCCGGAGAGGTCTCCCACCGGCGTCCACTGCTTCTCCTTGTTGAAACCGAACGTCTCGCACAGCTGACCGGCGGTCATCTCGCGTCCCTTGCCGAGGTCGACGCGCTCGCGGACCTGCTGGACGGCCTCCAGGACCCGCCAGGCGGGATCGAGTTCGGAGACCTCCTGGGAGAGGTAGGCGAGCCGGACCGTCTTTCCGACGGCGATGCGTCCGCCGGCCGGCTGCTCCTCGCCCTCCGTACGGGCCGCCGCGGCCATGGCGCGCAGCAGGGAGGTCTTGCCTGCGCCGTTGACCCCGACGAGACCGATCCGGTCGCCCGGCCCGAGCTGCCAGGTGACGTGTTTGAGAAGCACCTTGGGCCCGGCCTGCACGGTGATGTCTTCCAGATCGAAGACCGTCTTGCCCAGCCGGGAGGAGGCGAACTTCATCAGCTCGCTGCGGTCCCGGGGCGGCGGTACGTCGGCGATCAGCTCGTTGGCCGCCTCGACCCGGAAGCGCGGCTTGGAGGTACGGGCGGGAGCCCCGCGCCGCAGCCAGGCCAGCTCCTTCCTGATGAGGTTCTGCCGCTTGGCCTCCTCGGTGGCCGCGATCCGCTCACGCTCCGCCCGCGCGAAGACGTAGTCGGAGTAGCCTCCCTCGTACTCGTAGACGGCGCCGCGCTGCACGTCCCACATGCGGGTGCAGACCTGGTCCAGGAACCACCGGTCGTGCGTCACGCACACCAGCGCCGAACGCCGCTTGCCCAGGTGCCGGGCGAGCCAGGCGATGCCCTCGACGTCCAGATGGTTGGTGGGCTCGTCCAGGACGATCAGGTCTTGTTCCTCGATGAGCAGCTTGGCGAGCGCGATCCGGCGCCGCTCGCCGCCCGACAGCGGCCCGATGACGGTGTCCAGCCCCTTGGGGAACCCAGGCAGGTCCAATCCGCCGAACAGTCCGGTCAGGACGTCCCTGACCTTGGCGTTGCCGGCCCACTCGTGATCGGCCATGTCACCGATGACCTCGTGGCGCACGGTGGCGGCGGGGTCGAGGGAGTCATGCTGGGTGAGCACTCCGAGCCGCAGCCCGCCGGAGTGGGTGACTCGTCCGGTGTCGGTTTCCTCCACCTTGGCGAGCATCCGGATGAGGGTGGTCTTGCCGTCGCCGTTGCGTCCGACGACCCCGACCCGGTCCCCTTCCGACACGCCGAGCGAGACGCCGTCCAGCAGGGCACGAGTGCCGTAGACCTTGCTGACGTTCTCGACATTGACCAGGTTGACGGCCATTTCACTCCTGTGCGCGGGGATCGGTCAGCCTTCTAGCGTAGGGCCTAGGGGGGTACGGGCGGGGCCGAGGGCATGATCACCCTCGGTGACGACGCCGTCGCGGGTACGGCCGCCGCCGTGGTAGACCGGCTGCCGCTGCCGTCGGCAGCGGGCTCCCGCCCGTTACCGGGGCCCGGAGCACCACATCCATGCCGCATTGCGTCCGGCGTCCGGTGCCACCCGCAACGACCGGACCGCGCACGTGCCCGGCCACCCTGATCCAGGTCGACGAGCCCTCCGCCTGCGCGGCGGCCGGGTCGCCGGCGGTGCCGCCGCAGGGCACGCCTCAGACGACCGTCGCCCCCGCCACCGGCCCCGCAGCCGTCCGTACGGTCCGGCACGTCCCCGACCCCCGCAGTGCCCGTGCGACCTTCTCGGCCGTCCCGGGATCCCGCACGAGGAAGGCCGTGGTCGGCCCGGATCCGGAGACCAGCGCGGTGAGCGCGCCCGCCGCACGCCCCGCGTCCAAGGTGTCGGCCAGCTCCGGGAAGAGGGACAGGGCGGCCGGCTGGAGATCGTTGGAGACGGCGGCTGCCAGCGCTTCGGGGTCGCCCTTCGCGAGCGCTTCCAGCAGATCAGGGGAGGCCACCGGCCCGGGAATCTCCCGCCCCTCTGCGAGCCGGTCGAACTCTCGGAAGACCGCAGGTGTGGACAGCCCGCGTCCGGCCATCGCGAACACCCAGTGGAACGTGCCGCCGGTCTCCAGAGCAGTCAGCCGCTCGCCGCGCCCGATACCGAGGGCCGCACCGCCCACCAGGCTGAACGGCACATCGCTTCCCAACTCGGCGCAGATGGCAAGGAGTTCGGCGCGGGACGCGCCGGCGTTCCACAGCGCGTTGCAGGCGAGCAGCGCGCCCGCACCGTCCGCGCTGCCGCCCGCCATCCCGCCAGCGACCGGGATGTCCTTGGCGATGTGGAGGTGCACGGTCGGTGCGATGCCCCGCCGCTCAGCGAGGGCGATCGCGGCGCGTGCGGCGAGGTTGCCACGGTCCAACGGGACCTGGTCGGCGTCCGGGCCCTCGCAGGTGACCCGCAGTTCGTCGGCCGGGGAGACGGTGACCTCGTCGTACAGACCGACGGCGAGGAACACGTTCGCGAGGTCGTGGTACCCGTCGGGGCGGGCGGCGCCGACCGCGAGCTGGACGTTGACCTTGGCCGGCACCCGTACCGTGACGCTCACTTGCCCATCTCCCCGTGTTCCGCGATCCGCGCGAACTCCTCCACGGTCAGCGACTCCCCGCGCGCCTGCGGCGAGATCCCGGCCGCGACCAGCGCTGCCTCCGCCGCAGGGGCGGAACCGGCCCATCCGGCGAGCGCCGCCCGCAGGGTCTTGCGGCGCTGCGCGAACGCCGCGTCGACGACGGCGAAGACCTCCTTCTTGGAGGCGGTCGTCCGGATCGGCTCGGCCCGCCGGACGAGGGAGACCAGCCCGCTGTCGACGTTCGGTGCGGGCCAGAAGACGTTGCGGCCGATGGCGCCGGCCCGCCTCACCTCGGCGTACCAGTTGGCCTTCACCGACGGTACGCCGTACACCCTGGAGCCCGGCCGGGCAGCGAGTCGGTCGGCGACCTCGGCCTGCACCATCACCAGCGTCCGCTCGATGCCGGGGAAGGTGTCGAGCATGTGCAGCAGCACGGGCACGGCGACGTTGTACGGAAGGTTCGCCACCAGCGCGGTCGGCGCGGGGCCCGGCAGTTCGGTGATGTGCATCGCGTCGGAGTGGACCAGTGCGAATCGGTCGGCGCGCTCCGGCATGCGTGCGGCCACGGTCGCGGGCAGCGCGGCGGCGAGGACGTCGTCGATCTCGACGGCGGTGACCCGGTCGGCGACCTCCAGCAACGCGAGCGTGAGGGAGCCCAACCCCGGGCCGACCTCGACGACCACGTCGTCGGGCCGGACCTCGGCGGTGCGGACGATACGGCGGACCGTGTTGGCGTCGATCACGAAGTTCTGGCCGCGCTGCTTGGTGGGACGGACGCCGAGCGCTGCCGCGAGTTCGCGGACGTCGGCCGGGCCGAGGAGGGCATCGGAGGTGGGGCTGCTCACGGGACAAGGGTACGGGGCGGACCGGGCCCCCTTCGCCCGGTGCCGGGAGGTGGGTGTCGGGGGTCCGGCACCGCGTTCCGGACCCCCGACACCCGACGCCTCGACCCGCGGCCACCGGCCGGCGGTCACCGATCCGCGGTCACTGGTCCGCAGTCCTCAGCCGAGGGTCCCCGGGTCCCAGTCCTTCAGTGCTCACCACGTCCACGTCCTGCGGTCCGTGCCTCACCCGTGCAGGCGCGCCCCGCAATGCGGCCAGGGGCTCGCACCGCGGCGCACGTACAGCTTCTTCGCGCGGTACGTCTGTTCCTCAGCCGCCGCGTCCTGCGGGCGCCCACTGCCGCCGAGGCTGTGCCAGGTGTGCGTGTCGAACTGGTAGAGCCCGCCGTACGTCCCCGAGGGGTCGACCGCGTGCGGGCGGCCACCGGACTCGCAGGCGGCGAGGCCGCCCCAGTTGAGGTGGTCGGCGCCGTGCACGGAACGCGGCAGCGGCTTGGTACCCACCAGCACCACCCGCTTGCGCGGCCGGCGCACCACCTCGGACTTCTCCCGACGCGGCTTCTGCCGAACCCCGTTGACGGTGCGCAGGAGGTAGGTGGTCCGGCGCAGCCCGGGCCGACCGGGGTCGGTGACGACCTCGGTGCCCCTGAAGAGAGAAGGGTCTTCGGTCCGCTCGACTTCGAACGGGATCTGCTCCTCGCGGACCTCCCGGGTGCCACGCACCCGCAGTACGGTCACCGTCTGTCCGTCGCGCGGGAAACTGCCGGGCGGGGCGGAGGTGGTGTCCTGGCCTCGTAGAGCGATCCCGGCCTCCTCAACCGCCTCACGAACGGTGGCCGCGTTGGTGCGGATGGTGCGGGCCCGGCCGTCCGCCATGATCGTGACGGCCCGTTCGGTGCGCACGTCGAGCGCGAGCCCGGCGCGTCCGATGCTCCGGGAGCGCGAGGTGGACAGGTACGCGCCCTCCGCACGCACTCCCAGCTCGTCGAGGGCTCCCTCCACCGTGCTCGCCGTCGTCCACACCTCGTGCCGCCTGCCGTCCAGCGTGAGCCGTACGGGACGTCCGTAGCGCACCGCGACCGCGTCGCCGCTGGCGAGCGCCGCGTCGGGGGCGGGCGCGACCACGTCGTGCGCTCCTGCGGGCACGCCCTCCTCGGCGAGCAGTTCACTCACGTCGTCGGCGAAGGTGTGCAGCGTGCGCTGTCTGCCGTCGACGTCCAGCTCGATCACCTTGTCTTTGGCGACGAAGGCGGTGGTGCCGCAGGCCAGGAAGGCCACCACCAGCGCCTGCGGCAGCAGACGGCGCACGGCGGACTCCGGGCGCTCCGCGGAACGGGGCCTGCGCCGACGTGTGGCACGCCGGCCCACTCCACCGCGCGCACCGGGTTGAGGGGCCGCACCAGGTTGACGGGCCGCTTCGCCCGGTGTGCTCCCGCTCTGTCGCGGCAGCACCGGCTCGCTCACGCCTGTGTACCCGGGTGCCGGCACGGAGGCCTTCTGCGCCACCGCCTCGTACGCGGTCCGGTACGTGCCGCCGTGCGGTGCTCCGTACACCGCCCCGTACGGCACGGTCTCCGCGTTGTGCACACCGGGCCCTGCGCCGCCGGGCGTGCCGGACTCGCCGGGTGTGCCGGGCGGCGCGCTGCGGGGGCCGTACGCCGCGTAGGTCTCGTACTGTGAATCGCTCACGCCGACATGCTCCAGAGGGCCAGAGGGGTCCGGATTCCGGAATCGGGCCCCAAGAACCTAGCGGAGCGACGGTCACTCTCCAAAGCGGCTCGGCTACGTACCGTTGTGCCGCGAACGCGCGCTCAGTAGCCGAACGCGCGGGCGGTGTTCGCGCCGAGCGCCGTCGCCAGCGCGTCTTCGCCGAAGCCGCGCACGGCAGCCATTGCGCGCACCGTGACCGGCACGAGGTAGGGGGCGTTGGGCCGCCCCCGGTACGGAACCGGGGTCAGGAAGGGCGCGTCGGTCTCCACCAGGATCAGTTCCAGCGGGGCGACGGCGAGCGCGTCCCGCAGGTTCCCGGCGTTCTTGAAGGTGACGTTGCCGGCGAAGGACATGAAGTAGCCCTCGCGGGCGCAGGTCCGGGCCATCTCGGCGTCGCCCGAGTAGCAGTGGAAGACGGTGCGCTCCGGGGCGCCCTCCTCCTTCAGGACGCGCAGGACGTCGGCGTGGGCGTCCCGGTCGTGGATGACGAGCGCTTTGCCGTGCCGCTTGGCGATCTCGATGTGGGCGCGGAAGGACCGCTCCTGCGCGGCCTTGCCCTCGGGCCCGGTGCGGAAGTAGTCCAGCCCGGTCTCGCCGACGCCCTTCACCTGGGGCAGCACGGCCAACCGCTCGATCTCGGCCAGGGCGTCGTCCAGCGCACCGTCTCCACCCGCCTCGCGTGCGCCCTGCCGGGACCATCCGTCGGGGTCGCCGTGGACGATGCGCGGGGCCTCGTTGGGGTGCAGGGCGACCGTGGCGTGGACGCTGTCGTACGCGGCGGCGGTCTGCGCCGCCCACCGCGAGCCGTTGAGGTCGCAGCCGACCTGTACGACCGTGGTGACGCCCACCGACGCTGCCTTCGCCAGCCCCTCCTCGACCGTGCCGGACTGCATGTCGAGGTGCGTGTGGGAGTCGGCGACGGGCACCTGGAGGGGGGCCGGGAGCGGCGGTGCCGCGTTCTTGTCGTCCGTGGTGGTCTGGCCGGCGTTCGAAGGCATGCCCCGATCCTACGAAAGGGGCATGCCACCGCGGTCCGGTGAGCCGTTCAGCTCGCCTTGCGCTGGAACGGATGCAGGAGATCGGACAGGTGCCAGTGGCGGGACTCCCTGCGCTGCGCAGGCACGTCCGGGACCTCGATCGGGCCCGCCAGGGGCACTCGGTGGTGCCGATCCGCCGAGCCGCGCACCGACGAGACCCGTCCGGCGCGCATGATCCGCAGGACTCGGCCATCGCAGTTCTGGCAGTTGGGCCGGCTCAGCGGCGACGGTACGAACCGGCCGTCGGTGACGTACTGCACGAACTGGTGCCCGTCGGCGTCCGTGTGGTGCTCTATCTCGTACGACTGCTCCCAGCCGTGCCCGCAACTCATGCAGGCGAAGGAATACGACTCGTGAACGACGGCTGCGGCCGTACCGCGGAGGCCGGTCTGCCCTGCGATCTCACTCATGCCAGCTCCTCTTGTCCGCTGGACAAGCGCCCCGGCACGGGGAACCCCCCGGAACCCCATGGGGCGAGGGACGGGTGCGTCCCTTTGACCAGTGGACGCTTCTCCCGGCGCGAATGCATCCGGCCTGTCGAGTATTGGATGCGATTTGGGCGTTTCTTGCCAAAACGGCCGCGGCGGCAGCCTCTCCGCTTTGCCTTTGGCGACAGCCTTTTGCCCGCTCATGGGGCATGCGCTCACCCGAGAACACCCCTGCTCAGAGGTCGTTTTTCGCCCGTCTGACGCTCTTCGGCGAGGCTCTTTGGCAGGGAACGGGACCGGAGGGGAACGGGACCGGAGGGGAACGGGGCGCGCCCAGGCAGAAACGAGTCCCGGCCGGAAGTCAGGCTGTTGTGCGGGAGGTGGGCTCTCGCACAGGACAGGCCCGGAGACAGGCAGCAGGCCCGGGGACGGCCCGGCCCGACAGCAGGGCCGTCCCCGGACCGGGTCACTCAGCGGAGCGCTTGGCCGCCACCACCGCGTCGAACACCACCCGCTTGGGCAGCCCCGCCTCCACCGCCACCGCCGCGATGGCCTCCTTGCGGCGTTCGCCGGCCTCCTCTCGCACCCGGACCCGGCGGACCAGTTCCCCGGCGTCGAGCGCTTCGGGCCCGGCCTCGGGGGCGCCCTCGACCACCACGGTGATCTCCCCTCGAACGCCGTCCGCGGCCCACCGGGCCAGTTCGGCGAGCGGACCGCGCCGTACCTCCTCGTAGGTCTTGGTGAGCTCGCGGCAGACGGCGGCCCGCCGCTCCGCACCAAAGACCTCGGCCATGGCGGCGAGCGTGTCGTCGAGCCGGTGCGGGGCCTCGAAGTACACCAGTGTCCGCCGCTCGTCCGCGACCTCCCGCAGTCGCGACAATCGCTCGCCCGCCTTGCGCGGCAGGAACCCCTCGAAGCAGAACCGGTCGACGGGCAGCCCGGACAGCGCTAGCGCGGTCAGGACTGCGGACGGCCCGGGCACGGCGGTGACCCGGATGTCCTTGTCCACGGCCGCCGCGACCAACCGGTACCCCGGGTCGGAGACCGAGGGCATCCCCGCATCGGTCACCAGCAGCACGCGTGCCCCGCCGAGCAGTTCCTCCACCAGTTCCGGCGTCCGGGCGGACTCGTTGCCCTCGAAGTAGGACACGACCCGCCCCTGGGGCGTGACACCCAGCGCCTGGGTGAGCCGGCGCAACCGCCGGGTGTCCTCGGCCGCGACCACGTCGGCGCCCGCCAGCTCCTCGGCCAGCCGGGGCGGCGCGTCCGCGATGTCGCCGATGGGAGTACCTGCGAGGACAAGGGTTCCAGTCACGCCCCCATCCTCCCAGGAGAGTGGGCGCCGGCCTGCGGTCCCCCGGGAAACGGGGGAAACCGACCGGCTCACGACCGGTAGCGCACATGCGCGGGACTCGCACAGCGCCGTTCCCTACGATGGCGCGGTGACCAGTACCGCGTCCTCCATGGACCACCTCCGGCAGGACCAGGCACCGCACGACCGGCGGCCGTCGTGGCAGCGGCGGCTGCGGCGCTACGGGTACACACCGGCCGGGGAGGCGCCCACGGACGACGTGCGCGACCGGCTCGTGCCCCCATACGCCGAGCCGAGCCCCCGCCTGTGGCAGGTCCTCGGCGTGCCACCGGTCCTCGCCGAGCGGATCACCCGCTGGTCGGGGTGGGGCGGCCCGCTCCTGGTGACACTGATGGCGGGCCTGATGCGGTTCTGGAACCTGGGCAGCCCGCGCGCGGTGATATTCGACGAGACGTACTACGCCAAGGACGCCTGGGCGATCGTCCACCGCGGCTTCGAGGTCAACTGGGACAAGAACGCCAACGACCTGGTCCTGCAGACGCACGGCCATCTGGCGATCCCGACGGACGCGTCCTACGTCGTGCACCCGCCGGTCGGCAAGTACGTCATCGGGCTCGGCGAGCTGGTCTTCGGGTTCAACCCGTTCGGCTGGCGCTTCATGACGGCCCTGCTGGGGACGCTGAGCGTACTGCTGCTGTGCCGGATCGGGCGCCGGATCTTCCGCTCGACGTTCCTCGGCTGTCTGGCGGGCGCGCTGCTGGCGGTGGACGGGCTGCACTTCGTGATGAGCCGGACCTCACTGCTCGACGGTGTGCTGATGTTCTTCGTGGTGGCCGCGTTCGGCTGCCTGATCCTCGACCGGGACCGGTCACGGAAGAAACTGGCCGATGCGCTGCCGGCCGGCCCCGACGGTCGGGTCCGCCCGAACGCGCACCTCTCCGACACCTTCCGCTTCGGCCTGCGGCCCTGGCGCTGGGCGGCCGGGCTGCTCCTGGGCCTGGCCGCCGCCACCAAGTGGAACGGCCTGTTCTTCCTGGCCGCGTTCTGCGTGATGACCCTCCTGTGGGACGTCGGCGCGCGCAAGGTGGCCGGCGCCCGTCACCCGTACACCGCGGTTCTCAAGTACGACACCGGCCTCGCCTTCCTGGCCACTGTCCCGGTGGCGCTCGTCGTGTACGTCGCCTCCTGGACCGGCTGGATCCTCTCCCCCACCGACGGCACCGGCGGCTACTTCCGCAACTGGGCGGCCACCGCCGGCAAGGGCGGCTCCTGGACCTTCCTGCCGGACTGGTTGCGCAGCCTGTGGCACTACGAGCACGAGGTGTACGAGTTCAACATCCACCTGACGTCCCCGCACACCTACCAGTCCAACCCGTGGAGCTGGATCGTGCTGGGCCGCCCGGTGTCGTATTTCTACCAGTCCCCGGCCCCGGGCACCGATGGTTGCCCGGCGGACGCCGGCCAGAAGTGCGCGCGGGAGGTACTGGCGATCGGCACGCCGTTGCTGTGGTGGGCGGCCTGCATCGCGATCCTGTACGTGCTGTGGCGCTGGGCGTTCCGCCGCGACTGGCGCGCCGGTGCCATCGCATGCGGGATCGCGGCCGGTTATCTTCCCTGGTTCCATTACCAGGAGCGGACGATCTTCCTCTTCTACGCGGTCGTCTTCGTACCGTTCCTGTGTCTGGCGGTGGCGATGCTGATCGGTGCGATCGTCGGTCCGCCGGGCTCCAGCGACACCCGTCGGGTGATCGGCGCGTCGGCGGCGGGCGTGCTGGTGCTGCTGATCGCCTGGAACTTCATCTTCTTCTGGCCTCTGTACACCGGCACCCCGATCCCGCTCGACGAGTGGCAGTCGCGGATGTGGCTGGACACCTGGGTCTAGCTGGGCGGACACGGCGCGGGAGCGTGGCGGCTTCAGCGGGCGTGACCGGCGGGCGGCTCCGGCGCGGTGCCGTCGAGCCGGTCGACGAGAATCATCGCCACGTCGTCCGTCAGGTCACCCCCGGTGTGGCGGGTCAACCTCAGGTGCAGTTGCTCCAGGAATTCCGGCGGGGTGGTGCTGTCGTGTATCCCCTCCATGGTCTCCGGCAGGGCGAAGAACTCGTTGCCCCGGTTGCGGGCCTCGATGACACCGTCGGTGTAGAGCAGCAGGCGGTCGCCAGGGAGGAACGGGTAGGTCTCGGGTTCGGCGGGAGGACCGAGGTCTTCCAGGCCGAGCGGCGGCGACGGCGTGGAGGGCATCAGCGCCGTGGCTCTGCCCCGGTGTAGCAGCAGCGGCGGGGGGTGGCCGCGATTCACCAGTTGCACCACGGATTCGTCGGGCACCTGGGCGATGAGAGCGGTGGTGAACCCCTCCAGCAGGATGTCCGAGTCATGCGCGGCCGACGCGGCGACCGCCCGTCGGAGCGCGGCCGAGCAGTGGTTCATGACCTCCACCAGGTCGTTCTCGTAGTGCACGGCTTCCCGGAACGCCCCCACCGCCACCGCGACGGCCCGTACCGCGGACAGCCCCTTTCCCCGGACGTCCCCGACGATCATCCGGACGCCGTAGCGCGTCTGCACGGCTTCGTACAGGTCACCGCCCACCTGCGCCCCCGTCCCGGCCGCGAGGCTCAGGCTGCCCGCCAGGAGCGGGCCCAGTCGCGGGGGAACGGGTCGCAGGACGACGTCCTGGGCCGCCACCGCGATCCGGCGGACTTGGTCGAGCTCTCTCTGCCGGCGTGCCTGCACGGCGCGGCTGGTGACGAGACCGGCAGCGGTCACCAGGGCCAGAGCCAGAAAATTGGTATAGACCTGCAGAGTGCCCCAGGCCTGGTTGTACGTCGCGGTGGTCACACTGATCGCCAGTGCGAGCAGCGCCGCCGCGGCGGTGCCCCTAGGGCCCATCGTCACCGCCGCCAGCGCCGGTACCGCGGTGAGGAAGGGGCCGGTGTAGATGAAGTGCGCAGGCGTGAGCTCGATGACCAGCACGGCCAGCGCAATCAGGAAGGGCACGCACTGCATCAGCGCGAAGAGGACCCGGCCGTGCCCGCCCGCTCCCGTCGAGGGAGGTGAGCGCAAGAGCGACTTCATGAACCAAGCCTGCCTCGCCGAGGCCCGCGACTCCACCTCTGCCGGGTTTGCCCCAGGCGGCACGGCGACGAGGCAGGCGGCAGGACCGGACCGTTTGTCGCAGGCGTGCTACGGAACACCATCCGGGGCCACCCGGGAAGGCCGGGACTTTAGGGTGATGGCGTCGTTGGGGAGTGCGAGGGCTGCGGGGACCCTGGGGAAGGCGCGGAGGAACTGAGACCGTGGGCAAGAGAAGGCGCGTCGTCGAGCGACGGAAGACCAGACCCGCTGTGCTCGGCGGGATGATGGCCGTGGTCGTCGGCGCCGGAGTCGGTGTGTACGCGCTGTACGGGGGCGGTGCCGCCGCCGACGAGCGGACGGCCACCACGGCCGCCCACAAGGCCGTCAAGACCGGCCCGCTCACCGCGGCCGAGGTCCGCACGGCAGCCACGCGCTTCCTCACCGCCTGGGAGCAGGGCAAGGTCACCGACGCCGCGGCCGATACCGACGACCCGTCCGCCGCGGGCAAGCTGCTCACGAGCTACGCCAAGGACGCGCACCTGAAGGACGTCGCGCTCACGGCCGGAACAGCCACGGGTAGCAAGGTGCCGTTCTGCGTCAAGGCGACGGTGTCGTACCGGAACCTCACCAAGCCGCTGTCCTACGGCAGCTCCCTCACCGTCGTGCGGCGGGCGAGCGACGGCGAGCCGCTGGTCAAGTGGCGCCCTGCCGTTGTCCACCCGGACCTCAGGAGCGGCGACTCACTGGTCACCGGCGAGACCGGCACCCCACCCGTGATGGCGGTGGACCGTGACGGAGGCGAGCTGACGACCGTCGAGTACCCGTCGCTCGGCACGGTACTGGACGGTCTCCGGGAGAAGTACGGCAAGACGGCCGGCGGCAAAGCAGCCGTCGAGCTGCGCGTGGTCCGCGGCAAGGCGTCCAAGGCGGCCAAGGTGTCCGACAAGACACTCCTGGAGCTGCGCAAGGGCAGCCCGGGCAAGGTGAAGACCACACTCAGTCCCACCCTCCAGGCGGAGGCCGAGCGGCTGGTCGACCGACGGGAGCACGCCTCGGTGGTCGTGCTGCGGCCGTCGACGGGCGAGATCCTCGCGGTCGCCAACAGCGGGCACGGCTTCAACGTCGGCTTCCA
Organism: Streptomyces pluripotens; assembly: GCF_000802245.2. Lineage (NCBI taxonomy): Bacteria > Bacillati > Actinomycetota > Actinomycetes > Kitasatosporales > Streptomycetaceae > Streptomyces > Streptomyces pluripotens. The sequence continues at coordinate 4,328,887 of NZ_CP021080.1, read as the reverse complement.
GGGCGCCCTGGCACCGGGCTCCACGATGAAGATCATCACTTCGTCGCTGCTGATCGAGAAGGGCCTGGCATCGGCGGACAAGGGGCACCCCTGCCCCAAGACGTCCGCCTACGGCGGCTGGAAGTTCCACAACGAGGACGGCTTCGAGATCAAGGGCGGTACGTTCAAGGCGAGCTTCGCCCGCTCCTGCAACACCGCCTTCATCAGTCAGGCGAAGAAACTGGGGAACGGCGACCTGACCAAGCAGGCAGAGCAGGTGTTCGGCCTGTCCATGAACAACTGGGCGATCGGCGTGCCCAGCGTCGATGGCTCGGTGCCGGTGCAGTCAGGGGCCTCAATGGCGGCCTCGCTGATCGGTCAGGGCGGGGTCCGGATGAACCCGTTGAACATGGCCTCGGTGGCGGCCACGGTGAAGTCGGGCTCGTTCCACCAGCCGTACCTGGTATCCCCGTCCGTCGACCACCGCACGCTGGCCACCGCCTCACGCACCCTGTCGGCGGGCACCCTGGCCCAGCTGCGCGAGCTGATGCAGTACACGGCCGCCTACGGCACCGCCGCCGAGGCCATGTCCGGGTTGGGCCCGGACTACGGTGCGAAGACCGGCTCGGCCGAGGTCGACGGGCAGAAGAAGCCGAACGGCTGGTTCACCGCCTACCGCGGCGACCTCGCCGCCGCGGGCGTGGTTCAGGCGGGCGGTCACGGCGGCGACACGGCGGGCCCGATCGTGGCGGCGCTGCTGAAGAAGGGCGGCTGACGGACAGGAGGACCGCTGACCCGGCCGAAGGAACGGGCTGACCCGGCCGGTTCCGGTAGGCCGGGGACGTCAGCTGTGCACGGGTTCGGCAGTGTAGGTCCGGCGTAGAAATCTGAGCAGGGTCTTGGAGTCGAACTGCACCACTTCCACACCGTGGTCCGTATGGAACTCCACGACCGCCTGGACCCGCCCGCACGGCCACACCCGCACGGCACCGCTCTCGGCCGGTGTCCGCAGCCCCCGTTCCAGCAGCGCGCGGGAGAAGGTCCATTCGTGCGGGCCCGGCAGCCTGAACCGGACCGACCGTGGATCGGTGTCGGGGTCGTACCGCAGCACTACGGGTACGGCCCCCGGATCCTCCTCGTCCGTGACGATGTGGGCGCGCGCGTACTGTTCGACTACAGACATCGTACCGCCCTCTCACGCTGTGTGACCTACGTGAAAGCCACGCATCCGCTTTCTCTCTAATGTCGCACATTTTCCGTCCTCCACCCGGCGAGAAGACGAGACCTTGTCTCTCTTGCAAAGAGTTCGCAAGAAGGCTTTAAAATCATCCGGTGCACGTACCAGACGGATTCATCGACGCCCCCACCTCCGCCGTCACCGGAGTGGTCGCCGCCGGCGCCCTCGCGGTGAGCCTGCGTGGCGCCCGCCGCGAACTCGACGACCGGACGGCACCGCTGGCCGGCCTGGTAGCGGCGTTCATCTTCGCCGTACAGATGCTCAACTTCCCGGTCGCGGCCGGGACCAGCGGCCACCTACTGGGTGGTGCGCTCGCCGCGATACTCGTCGGTCCCTACACAGGCGTGCTGTGCGTGTCGGTCGTGCTGCTGATGCAGGGCGTGCTGTTCGCGGACGGCGGGCTGACCGCACTCGGTGTGAACATCACCGACATGGCCATCGTCACCACGGTGGTGTCGTACGCGGTCTTCCGCGGACTGCTCGCCGTGCTGCCCCGCAAGCGGCGCTCGGTGACGATCGCCTCCTTCGCCGCCGCGCTGGTGTCCGTCCCGGCCGCCGCTGTCGTCTTCACCCTGATCTACGCGGCCGGTGGCACCACGGACGTCTCGATCAGCAAGGTGGCGACGGCGATGATCGGTGTGCACGTGCTGATCGGCCTCGGCGAGGCGGTCATCACCGCGCTCACCGTCAGCGCTGTCGTCGCGGTCCGTCCGGACCTGGTGCACGGCGCACGAGGCCTGCGGCAGCGGCTCAAACTGCGCGTGAACGGAGAGCTGGTCGACGCGCCGGCCCTCGCGGCGCCCGCAGCGGCCCGCGCCTCCCGGCGCACGCTGTGGGTGACCGGCCTCGTCACCTCACTCGTCCTCGCCGGTTTCGTCAGCTTCTACGCCTCCGCCGATCCCGACGGCCTGGAGAAGGTCGCGCACGACAAGGGGATCGACAAGAAGGAGGAGGAGCACGCTGCGGCCGGTTCCCCGCTCGCCGGTTACGGGCTCAGGGACGTCTCCGACGCCCGGCTGTCCGGTGGTCTCGCGGGTGTGATCGGCGTCGGTGTCACGGTGGTGGCCGGCAGTGCGGTGTTCTGGGCGGTGCGCAGACGCCGCAGCGCGGGCGTCTCGCCCGCTTCGACGGCGGGCACGGGCGTCTGACGTGGGCGCGGGACACGCACACCGGCTCTACCGGCACGGCCACTCGCCCGTGCACACCCTGCCACCGCACACCAAACTGGCCGCCGCCTTCCTGTTCGTGGTCGTCGTGGTGTCGACCCCGCGCGAGGTGATGTGGGCGTTCGCGCTGTACGCCGTCCTGCTCGCGTTCGTCGCGCACCGCGCGCATGTGCCCGCCGGCTTCCTGCTCAAACGGCTGCTGATCGAGGTGCCGTTCGTGACGTTCGCGGTGCTCATGCCGTTCGTCGCGGAGGGTGAACGGGTGCAGGTGCTCGGCATGTCGCTGAGTGCGAGCGGGCTGTGGGGTGCCTGGAACGTGCTCGCCAAGGGCACCCTCGGTGTGGCCGCCTCGGTGCTGCTGGCCGCCACCACCGAGCTGCGCGAACTGTTGCTCGGCCTCCAGCGGTTGAAGCTGCCGCCGCTGCTCGTGCAGATCGCTTCCTTCATGATCCGCTACGGCGACGTCATCACCGATGAGATGCGCCGGATGCGGATCGCCCGCGAGTCGCGCGGTTTCGAGGCGAAGGGCGTGCGGCACTGGGGCGTGCTCGCCAAGTCGGCCGGCGCGCTGTTCATCCGCTCCTACGAGCGGGGGGAGCGGGTGCACCTGGCCATGATGAGCCGGGGATACGCCGGCTCGATGCCGGTCATCGACGAGGCGACCGCATCCCGGGCGCAGTGGTCGTACGCCCTGGCGCTCCCCTTCACCGCCCTCGTCGTCTGTCTGCTGGGATGGTTCCTGTGACACCTTCATTGGAAGTGGCCGGACTGGCCTTCGCCTATCCGGACGGCCATCAGGCCCTGTTCGGAGTCGACTTCTCCGTCGGGCGCGGCGAACGGGTCGCCCTGCTCGGCCCGAACGGCGCCGGCAAGACGACCCTGGTGCTGCATCTGAACGGCATCCTGAGCGGCGGCACCGGCACGGTGACCGTCGCGGGGCTGCCCGTCGGCAAGCAGCACATGGCCGCCATCCGGCAGCGGGTGGGCATCGTCTTCCAGGACCCCGACGACCAACTGTTCATGCCAACGGTGCGGGAGGACGTGGCGTTCGGGCCGGCCGCCGCCGGGATCAAGGGTGCGGCACTGGAGCAACGGGTGCACCGTGCTCTGGAACAGGTCGGCATGCGGGACTTCGCCGACCGACCACCGCACCACCTGTCCTTCGGTCAGCGCCGGCGCGTGGCCGTGGCGACCGTACTGGCGATGGAACCGGAGATCCTGGTCCTGGACGAACCGTCCTCCAACCTCGACCCGGCATCCCGCCGGGAACTCGCCGACATCCTGCGCTCCTTGGACGTCACGGTCCTCATGGTCACGCACGACCTGCCCTACGCGCTGGAACTGTGCCCGCGCTCGCTGATCCTCAGCGGCGGCGTGATCACGGCGGACGGCCCGACCGGCGAGTTGCTCTCCGACGACGAGCTGATGCGGGCACACCGGCTGGAGCTGCCGTTCGGGTTCGACCCGAAGTCCGTGACAATGGGCGCGTGACGCGTCAAGAAGACCGAGCCGACCGGGGCGCCGCCGGGTCGCTCTTGCTGGACGACCAACTGTGTTTCGCGCTGTACGCGGCCCAGCGGGCTGTGACCGCTGCGTACCGCCCGCATCTGGACGCCCTCGGGCTCACCTACCCGCAGTACCTCGTGCTGCTCGTGCTGTGGGAGCGGGGCGAAACCAGTGTGAAGGAGCTGGCGCGTGCCCTCCGCCTGGACTACGGCACCGTGTCGCCGCTGCTGAAGCGGCTGGAGAGGGCAGGCCTGGTGCGCAGGGAGCGCGCCACGAGCGACGAGCGCTCGGTACTCGTCGCATGCACCGGACAGGGAGAGCAACTCAGGGAACGCGCAGCGCGTGTTCCCGGCGCACTGCTCACCACCACGGGACTCGGCGCACAGGAGGCAGCGCGATTGCGGGAGGAGCTGCGGAAGCTCACCGAGCGCGCCGACACGGCGACCGACTGCCCCTGATGCGCGCGCGGCAGCCCCCACTCGGGCAAGGCAGCCTCCCGGCCCGCACCACACGGACCTGATCCAGGCGACGCGGCCCCGGCTCGCGTGACGCACAGGTCGTCGCCCCCCTGCCCACTCAAGCTGACCTACCGGCCGGTACCTTGTGCGCGATACATTTGCGCGCCACTTATTCCGGGGAGGCCGGCCATGGCCGAGGACACCGCCGTCGACACCCGTCCGACGAAGATCATGTACGTCGCCGAAGCCACTGCCCACGGCGGCCGGGACGGCCACGTCACCAGCCAGGACGGCCGACTGCAACTGAAGGTCGCGATGCCTCCGGAACTGGGCGGCGACGGCAACGGCACCAACCCTGAACAACTGTTCGCGGCCGGCTACAGCTCCTGCTTCCACAACGCGCTCATCCTGGTCGGCAACCGCGCGGGCTACGACCTGACCGGCTCCACGGTGGCGGCGAAGGTGGGCATCGGCCCGAACAGGCATCGCGGCTACGGCCTCGCGGTCGCTCTCAGCATCTCCCTGCCGGTCCTGGACCCGCAGCTGGCGGCCGAGCTGGTGGACGCGGCACACGAGGTATGCCCCTATTCGAACGCGACCCGCGGCAACATCGAGGTAACGATTCTGCTCGGCTGATCCAACCAAGGAATCGCAGGCACACAACCGCCGTTACACCCACTGTCGCAGGCGATCGGAAGGACGACGGACGTGCGATCGGCAAGGACGGCGAGCGTGGACGCAAACGCAGACGTGAACGTGAACGGCACCGTGGCCGAGGGCTTCGAGCCGGTCCGGGAGGCATTCGCAGCGAACTTCGCTCTGCTCGGCGAGCGCGGCGCGGCTGTCGCCGTGTACCGCGACGGCCACCGGGTCGTCGACCTGTGGGCCGGCACCAAGGACGTGGACGGTGACATCCCCTGGGAACGCGGTACCGCGCAGGTCGTACGCTCCGCCACCAAAGGCGTCACCGCCGCCGCGCTCCTGCTCCTGCACCAGCGCGGCGAGCTGGACCTGGACGCCCCGGTGGGCGCGTACTGGCCAGAGTACAAAGCGGCCGGCAAGGAACACACCCGGGTGCGGCACCTGCTCGCGCACCGCGCCGGTGTACCGGTCCTGGACCGTCCGCTGACCCCCGCCGAGGCAGCCGATCCCGATCTCGGTGCGGCGGCCGTCGCCGCACAGGCACCCGTGTGGGAGCCGGGCACCGATCACGGCTACCACGCCCATACCTACGGCTGGCTCACCGGCGAACTGGTCCGGCGCGTCACCGGCCGTCCGATCGGCGAGTGGATCGCGGACGAGATCGCGACCGCCGTCGGCGCGGACCTGTGGCTGGGCCTGCCGGGGTCCGAACGCCCGCGCGTGGGCCGGGTCGGGCCGGTCGAGGCGCCCGAGGCCGCCGGCGCTCTGAAGATCCGGCCCAAACGTGCCGTGGCCGATGCCTACGCCGACCCGGCCTCCCTGACCCGCCGGGCCTTCGCCGCGATCACCCCGCTCCCCGACGAGAACGCCCCCGCCCACCAGTCCGCCGCCCTGCCCGCCTCCAACGGCATCGCCACCGCCGAGGGCCTGGCGCGCTGTTACGCCTCGCTCATCGGCGACGTGGACGGCGGTACCCGTCTGTTCTCCGCGGACACCACGGAACTGGCCCGCGCCGAGAACTCGACCGGACCGGACCGGGTCCTGGTGGTGGGCACCCGGTTCGGCCTCGGTTACATGCTGCACGGCGCTGCGTCCCCGCTGCTCTCCCCCGGTTCCTTCGGCCACCCGGGCCGCGGCGGCTCCCTCGCGTTCGCCGACCCCGAATCGGGCATCGCCTTCGGCTATGTCACCAACGGGTTCCGGCAGGGCGTGACGGCGGACCCGAGAGCACAGGCACTGGTGCGGGCGCTGCGCACGGTACTCGGGTAACGGCGCACCCGGACTGCGGGCCGGTGCCTTACATGTGGATCGGATGCGAAGTCCGCCCGGACTCCGCGTCAATCTCCCCGTGCGCCTTGGTCAGCAGCTCCATGGCCAGTTCGTTGAGGGCGCGGGCGCCCGCTATCTCTTCGCCGACCCGGGGCTGGTTCGCGTCGACGTGGTGGCGGCTGGCGTGCCCGTGGGCCCGTACCTCGCTACCGTCGGGCAACCGCACCAGGGCGGCCGCGCGCGTGTGCTCGTCGTCTTCCTGGAACTCCAGCTCGATGTGCCATCCCACAGCTGTGTGCATCATGTCGACCACCTCCGGAAAACCGCTGCTTCCAGGGTGCTCCCGCGGGCGGGGAACGTCACTTCGGCGGGTCGGACGGAGCCTGATCGCCGAAGCTGGCGAAGTACGCGGCGGCCATGTCCTCGCCGGCATGCCCCTGAGCGGCGGCCCGGGCCAAGCGTGCTGCGGTCGCGGCGGCGACATCGAGCCGGACGCCGTTCTGCTCCCCCGCCCGGACGACCAGCTGGGCGTCCTTCCCGGCGGTGGCCACCATGAACGACGGCGGGGAGAGCCTGCCGTCGAGTATCAGCGCGGACTTCGCCCGCAGGTAGCCCATATCCAGTGGGCCGCCCTCGATGAGGGCGAAGAAGTCCTGCGGGTCCACGCCGAGGGCTTCGGCCAAGGCCAGCACCTCGCCAGCCGCCGCGGTGGCCGCGAGGACCCAGCTGTTGGCGACCAGCTTGAGCCGACTGGCGCTTCCCGCGTCCGCGTCCGCCCCGGTCCACACGGTCCTCGCGCCCACCGCGTCGAAGACCGGCGCGACCGTCTCCCGTCCCTCCTCCGGCCCGGCGGCCAGCACGGTCAGTTGCCCGGTCTCCGCGGGCTGCCGGGTGCCGAGGACGGGGGCGTCGTAGAAGAGGAGCCCGTGCTCACGGCCGAAGGCGGCCAACGCGGAGACGAGTTCGACGCCCGTGGTGGTGCACTGCGCCCAGGCCGTACCGGAGCGCAGCGCCGGGGCGGCTTCGCGCATCACGTCCAGGACGGTGTCGCCGTCGTAGAGCATGGTGAGGACGACATCGGCGCCCTCGACGGCCTCGGCGGGCGTGCCGGTGACGCGCGCGCCTTCGGCGGCGAGGGGCTCCGCCTTGTCCCGAGTGCGGTTCCAGGCCCGCACGGTGAGTCCGGCGCGGCACAGGTTGCGGGCCATGGCTGCGCCCATGATGCCGGTGCCGAGGACACCGACGGTCGGCTTGTCGGTCATCGACAGCTCCCTGTCGTCGTGGTCTGTGTTCAGCTTCTCGCACCGTGACGTCCCCGGTGCGCCACAAAGAGCAGCCGGTGAGGGTACGTCGTCCCCCGCGGGACCCTCACCGGCTGGTCAACGTCGGTCAGCAGCGGTGCGTCAGGCGCGTACTAGCTCCCGTTCCCCTTCGGTGTCGGGATCCCTGCTGTCCGCGCCGGACCGGGTGCGCAGTCCCTCGCCCTCGACGTCGACGTTGGGCAGCGCGCGGTCGAGCCACTTCGGCAGCCACCAGGCTCGCTTACCGAGCAGGGCGAGCACCGCCGGGACGACGGCCATGCGGACGATGAACGCGTCGAAGAAGACGGCGATCGCGAGGCCGAAGCCGATCATCTTGACCATCGACTCGCTGGAGCCGATGAAGCCGGAGAAGACGGCGATCATGATGACGGCGGCGGCGGTCACCACCCGGGCACCGTGTTGGAAGCCGGTCACGATGGCCTGGCTGGGCTTCTCACCGTGTACGTGTGCCTCCCGCATCCGGGTCACGAGGAACACCTCGTAGTCCATCGCAAGACCGAAGACGACGCCCACCATGAAGATCGGCATCATCGACATGACCGGGCCGGTCTGCTCGACGTGCATCAGGCCGGACAGCCAGCCCCACTGGAAGACCGCGACCACGGCACCGAGCGCCGCCAGCACGCTGAGCAGGAAGCCGAGGGCCGCCTTCAGCGGGACCAGGACCGAGCGGAAGACCACGATCAGCAGCAGGAACGCCAGGCCCACCACCAGCGCCAGATAGGGCAGGAGCGCGTCGTTCAGCCTCTGCGAGACGTCGATGTTCATCGCCGTGGAGCCGGTGACCAGGACCTTGGAGCCGGTCTCCGCGGCGATGCCGGGCCCCTTGCCGCGGATGGCGTGCACCAGGTCTTCGGTCGTCGTCGACGACGGCTTGGACTTGGGGATGACCGTGATCGTCGCGGTGTCACCGGCCTTGTTGGGCGCGGCCGGGGTGACGGTGACGACGTCCTTCAGGCCCTTGATCTCGTCGCCGACCTTGGTGAAGGCAGCCTTGGGGTCGTCACTGCCCTTGGCGTCGACCACGACCATCAACGGGCCGTTGAAGCCGGGTCCGAAGCCCTCGGAGAGAAGGTCGTAGGCGCGCCTCTGGGTGGTGGAGACCGGCTGGGATCCGTCGTCGGGGAGGCCGAGTTCGAGGGAGGCGGCCGGGACCGCCGCGGCGCCGAGGCCGATCACGCCGAGGAGTAGCACCGCGACGGGCCGACGGACGACGAAGCTCGCCCAGCGGGAGCCCATGTTGGGGCGCCCCGGTTTCCTCGGCGTGCGGCCGCCGCCGAGCAGCTTGCTCTTCTCACCGGCCGGTTTGACCTTGCGGCCCGCGTAGCCGAGCAGTGCCGGGATCATCGTCAGGGCGATGAGCACGGCGATGGCGACCGTGCCCGCGGCGGCGACGCCCATCTTGGTCAGCATCGGAATGTTGACGACGGACAGGCCGACCAGGGCGATGACGACGGTCAGGCCGGCGAAGACCACGGCCGAGCCCGCGGTACCGACGGCCCGGCCGGCGGCTTCCTCGCGTTCGCGGCCCTCGGCGAGTTCGGCCCGGTAGCGGGAGACGATGAACAGGGCGTAGTCGATGCCGACGGCGAGGCCGATCATCGTCGCCAGGGTCGAGGTCGTCGAGCCCAGGTCGAGGGTGCTGGCGAGGGCGGTGATCGTGGAGACGCCGATACCGACACCGATGATCGCGGTCAGCAGTGGCAGCCCGGCGGCGACCAGGGAACCGAAGGTGATGACGAGGACGACCGCGGCGATCGCCAGGCCGATCACCTCGCTGGAGCCGCTCTTGGGGGCCGCGTTGAGGGCGTCACCGCCGACCTCGACGGTCAGCCCGGTGTCCCGGGCGTGCTGCGCGGCCGTCTTCAGGGCGTCCCGGGAGGAGTCCTCCAGTTCCATGCCGGACACTTTGTACTTCACCGACGCGTAGGCGATGGTGCCGTTCTTGCTGACGGCGTGCCCGCTGAAGGGGTCGGCCACGGACGCTACCTCAAAGCCGTGCTTCAGCTCCTTGACCGCCTTCTCGACGGTCGCCTTGTTGGCCTTGTCGGTCATCTTCTCGCCGCTCGGCGCCTGGAAGACGACCCGCGCCGTCGCGCCGTCGGCACTCATGCCGGGGAAGCGGTGTTCCAGCAGGTCGAAGGCCTTCTGTGCCTCGGTGCCGGGAATGGAGAAGGAGGTGTTGCCGGCGGTCGGTGCGGAGGCGGCGCCCACCCCAGCGAGGGTGAGCAGCGCGACCCATATCAGGGCGACGAAGTGCCGTCGCCGGAAGGCGAGCCGGCCGAGTTTGTAGAGGTACGTGGCCATGGAGGCGTACTCCCGGTCAGGTCGTGGGGTTCATCTGGGCAGGGTTGATCAGCCCGACGACGTGAGCGGTGACGTCAGGTAGTGGGTTTGTTGGGGAAGGTCAGATGGCTGACACGCCGAGGGCGGGGAGGACCACGGCGTCGATGTACGAGGTGAGGAAGGCCCGGGTGGGCGGCTGGTCGTCGAGCAAGGTCCGGGTGGCGAAACCGCCGACCATCATGTGCAGCATGAAATCGATGGCCGGGCAGTCGGGACGGATCTCGCCCCGGTCGACCGCGCGCTGCACCACCTGCCGGAACCCGCCCACCTCGTGGGCGATGAGCTGTTCCCGGAAGGCCTGGCGCAGATCGTCATTGTGGTGCATCGCCATGGCGACACCCCGCATCAGCGCGGAGTTCCGCTCCATGGTGCAGTCGTCCTCCAGCGCCACTAGGGCGTGCAGGTCACCGCGGAGCGAACCGGTGTCGATGTCCTCGACGTGGCCGCGCTTGCCGTGCCGCAACGCCTGGACGACCAGCTGTGCCTTGCCGCCCCACTGGCGGTAGAGCGTGGCCTTGCTGGACCGGGTGCGGGCGGCGACGGCGTCCATGGTGAGGGTGTCGTAACCGACCTCCCGGAGCAGACCGAGCACGGCCTCGTACAACTCGGCCTCGCGCTCGGGCGTGATCCGACTGCGACGCGTCGCTGCGACGGCCTCGCTCATGCCGGTCACCTTCCCACTCCGGAACTCGCATCTTCTTTCGTACCTCCACGAGGGTACCCCTCCCCTTATCGAAACGAAACGGTTTCGTACGTGTCTTGGGTCACGAAGGTGAAGGACGCATAAGGGCCGCACGAGTTGCTGGGCCCCACCGGGCGGAAAAGCATGAGGAGGTGAGCTATCTGCACCTCCCCCACCTCAGCGGCGACCTGGTGTGCTTCGCAGCCGAAGACGACCTCTGGCTGGCACCCCTCGACGCCCCGGGCCGCGCCTGGCGGCTCACGGCAGACCGCACCAAGGCCGGTCATCCCCGCTTCTCGCCCGACGGGCGTCACATCGCCTACACCAGCTGGCGCAGCCTCGTCCCCGAAATCAACCTGGTCCCCGTCGACGGCGGTCCCGCGCGGCGGCTGACGTACTGGGGCAACACCGACACCCGCGTCTGCGGCTGGACACCTCCCGACCCGGACGGCAGGAGCCACATCCTCGCCGTCGCCTCCCACGGCCAGCCCTTCTCCTACTTCACCTGGGCCTACAAGGTCCCCACCGACGGCGACCCGGGCGCACGGCTGCCCTGGGGGCCGGTCTGCGACATCCAGGTCGCCGACCTCGACGGCGAACACCAGAGCCTGCTGCTCACCGGCACCCCGCCGCACGAACCGGCCTCCTGGAAGCGCTACCGCGGCGGCGCCATGGGCCGGCTCTGGCTGCACGGGCGACGCCTGCTGCCGGACGTCGAAGGTCATCTGGCCTGCCCCATGTTCGTCGGTGACCGGATCGTCTTCCTCTCCGACCACGAGGGTGTCGGCAACCTCTACTCCTGCACCCACGACGGCACCGATCTGCGCCGCCACACCGACCACGACGCCTTCTACGCCCGGCACGCCTCCAGCGACGGCACCCGGGTGGTCTACCAGTGCGCGGGGGACCTGTGGCTGGTGGACGACCTGTCCCCGAACGGCGTACCGCGCAAGCTCGGCATCCGCCTCGCCGGACCGGCCACCGGCCGCCGGAGGTACCAAGTACCGGCCGCACAGAACGTGGACGGCGTCTCCATGGACGAGACCGGCCGGGCCAGCGCGGTCGTCGTCCGAGGCAGTCTGTACTGGCTCACCCATCGCGACGGCCCGGCCCGGACGATCACCGACACGCCCGGTGTCCGGGTCCGGCTGCCGGACATGCTGGGCTCCACCGGACAGGTCGCCTACATCACCGACGCCCAGGGCGAGGACGCGGTCGAGATCGCCCAGTTGCCCCGCGCGACCGGCGACCGTGCGCCGCGCCGGCTGGCCGCGGGCAAGCTGGGCCGAGTCCTGGAAATGGTCTCCGACCCGTTGGGCGAACGCCTGGCCATCGCCTCGCACGACGGACGGCTCCTGCTGATCGACACCGCGGACGACTCCGGAGTCGGGACCACCGGCAGATCGTCCGCGGAGACCACCGCCGGCCCGGACGAATCCGGCCCGGGCACCGCAGCCCCAGACAGCGTGGTCACCGAACTGATCCACTCCGTCAACGGCCCCGTCCGCGACCTGGCCTTCTCCCCCGACGGTTCCTGGCTCGCCTGGTCCCACCCGGGCATCGGCCGTTCCCTGCGCCAGATCAAACTGGCCCGCATCAACGACCGCCTCGTCGTGGACGTGACCAACGGCCGCTTCGAGGACGAGAACCCGGTCTTCACCCGTGACGGCCGCTATCTCGCCTTCCTGTCCTGGCGCGGCTTCGACCCGGTGTACGACGTCCACACCGGTGACCTGTCCTTCCCGCTCGGCTGCCGCCCCTACCTCGTCCCGCTCTCCTCCGCGACCCCGTCCCCCTTCGCCTTGAGCCCCGAGGGGCGTCCGGCCGCCGGGGGGCTCGATCCGGCCGGGGACGAAGAGAGCGGCGAGGGCGGCATGGTGACCGTCGAGGCGGAGGGCCTAGAGAGCAGGGTCACACCGTTCCCGGTCATCGCCTCCAAGTACTCCGCGCTGCGTCCGGTTTCGGGTGGCGGACTGGTCTGGCTGCGCTGGCCGATCTCCGGCGCGCTCGGCGAGACCTTCGCCAGCCCGGACGACACCACTGGCCGCCCGACCCTTGAGTACTTCAACATCGGCAAGGCCAAGAAGTCCGAACTCGTCGGCCACCTTGACTGGTTCGAGGTGAGCGGCGACGGCACCCGGCTGGTCGTCGTGGACGAGGGGGAACTGCGGGCCGTGCCCTCGACCGAGCCGGGCGACGGCGACACCACCGTCTGGATCGACCTGCGCCGCATCCCGCACGAAGCCGACCCGCCCGCGGAGTGGCGCCAGTCCTACGAGGAGGCCGGCCGCCTCATCCGCGCCTACTTCTGGGACCCCGGTATGTGCGGCATCGACTGGGACGCGGTGCTCGATCAGTACCGCCCGCTGGTCGAACGGGTCGCCACACCCGACGAGTTCGCGGACCTCCTGCGTGAAGTCCTCGGTGAACTCGGGACCTCCCACGCCTACGTGACCGGGGCCCGCCACAACGAAGGCCCGCCCCACTACCAGCGCCGACAGGGCCTGTTGGGCGCCAACCTGGTGCGCCGCGACGCCGGCTGGACGGTCAAGCGCATCCTGCCCGGCGACTCCTCCGACTCCAAGGCCCGCTCACCACTGGCCGGTACGGGCATCCGCGAGGGTGCCGTGCTGACCCACGTCGACGGCCGCCCAGTCGACCCAGTGACCGGCCCCTATCCCCTGCTGGCGGGCTCGGGCGGTACGACCGTGGAGCTGACGTTCATCCCGGCGGAAGGCGGGGCCGGGCGCCCCCGGCGGGTCGCCGTCGTCCCGCTCGTCGACGAACGGCCGCTGCGCTACCAGGACTGGGTCTCCAAACGCCGCGCGGTCGTCCGGGAGTTGAGCGGCGGAAGATGCGGCTATCTACACATCCCCGACATGGGCGGCTCGGGCTGGGCGCAGTTCAACCGCGACCTGCGCATGGAGGTGTCCCGGCCGGCACTGATCGTGGACGTGCGCGGCAACGCGGGCGGACACATCAGCGAACTCGTCATCGAGAAGCTGACCCGCACGATCCTGGGCTGGGACCTGACTCGGGACGCGCAACCGGTGTCGTACACCTCGAACGCCCCCCGGGGCCCCGTGGTCGCCCTCGCCGACGAGGCGACCTCCTCCGACGGCGACATGATCACCGCCGCCTTCAGACTGCTGAAGCTCGGTCCGGTGGTCGGCCAGCGCACCTGGGGTGGCGTGGTCGGCATGACCGGCCGTCACCGGCTGGGCGACGGCACGGTCATCACGGTGCCGATGAACGCGGCCTGGTTCGAGGCCTACGGCTGGTCCGTGGAGAACCGTGGCGTCACCCCCGACCTGGAGGTCCTGCGCACCCCCCTGGACTGGGCGGAGGGCCGCTACGCCCAGTTGGACGACGCCGTCCGGCTGGCCCTGGACCTCCTGGAGACCACTCCGGCGGCCGTTCCCCCCGACTACGGCGACACCCCCGACCGCTCGCGACCCAAACTGCCCCCGAGGTCCCTGTGAGGCCCGTCCGCCGGCTCCGTCCGACAGGCATCCGCAGACGCCCGCAGCCGGGAAAGGGGCGCGAGCCCCACCGGTGTGCGGCTGCGCAGCGTGGGTGACCTCCCGCTCACCACCCTCGCAGCCCCGCGCCCCCGCGGCCCCCGCCCAACGACGTACCGCAACCGCCCCGGAAGCCCACCGCCCACGCCCCGGAAACCATGCACACCCCTGGCATCACCCCGCGCGCACGGCGCAAGAGTCGTCGTCCTGACCGTCGCCGGCCTTGGCCTCTCGTCACCCCGCGCGCACGGCGCAAGAGTCGTCGTCCTGACCGTCGCCGGCCTTGGCCTCTCGTCACCCCGCGCGCACGGCGCAAGGCGCCCTCCGTGACGGAGGACGCCTTGTCTGAACCGGCCGAGGCCGAACGCAGCGACTAAGCGTCGTAGTCCTGGTCGAAGCGCTCTTCCATCTCCCGGTCCGCGTCATCGATGTCGCGCGTGCTCTGGCGGCCACGCTCGGACTGGGGCTGCCGGCTGCGCTGGGCGGCCCGCTCGCGCGCCTGACCCGTCTTGTCCTTGGCCTGGTCCTGCCACTCGCCGGCCCGGTCCTGGAACTGGTCCTTCATACCCATGTGGGTTCACTCCTGCGGTGAATGAGGATGGGGGGGCGACCCCTCGGTGGGGCCTCGACCAGCGTCACACGGGCAAACACGCAGCGCATTTCGATCAGTTACCGTGCGTAGCGCGACTCGCCTCGTCCGCTGCCCCACCTGCACCGACGAGTCCGGAGCGCATCCCCTGCAGACGGTGCGCGAACCGCTTCATCTCGCGCTGGCCGACCGTCCCGATGAGCGCCGGCAGACAGCCGCGCACACCCTGCATCCCACGCAGCCACCACTGTCCGTACACATGCGCCGAACGGCGCTCGATCCCGGCGACGAGCCGGTCCACCGCAGGCCCCAGTGGATACGTCTTGTTCGACGGCCACGGCAGTCGCTGCCGCAGTTCCCGCATGACGTCGTCCTGGTCGGCGCCGCGCACCATGTCGGTGTCGGTCCAGGACAGGTAGGCGACGCCGACGCGCACACCCTGGTAGCCGACCTCGGCCCGCAGACTGTGCGCGTACGCCTCCACTCCCGACTTGGAGGCGCAGTACGCCGTCATCATCGGCGCGGGGGTGATCGCGGCGAGGGAAGCGACCTGGAGCAGATACCCGCGGCTCTCCACGAGCACCGGGAGGAACGCGCGGGCGGTCACCGCCGAACCGATCAGGTTCACCTCGATCACCCGCCGCCAGGCCTGCGGATCGGAGTCGGCGAACGGACCGCCCGTGGCCACACCGGCGTTGGCGACCACGATGTCGACCTTGCCGAAGCGCGCCTTCACCTCCCGCGCGACCCTGCTCATGGCCTCGTGGTCGGTGACGTCGGCATACCAGTGCGCGCTGTCGCTGTGCAGCCGTCCGGAGACCTCCTTCAGTGCCTCCTCCTCCAGCCCGACCAGCGCCACCTTCGCGCCGCGCGCGGAGAGCTTGCGCGCCAGCAGTTCGCCGACGCCGCGGGCCGCTCCGGTGACGACCGCGACCTGCCCTTCGAGGCTGACCCCGTTCATGCGCCCTCCCTGCTCCGCACGGGGGTGGAACCGTGCTCCTGCTCCTGCTCGGGGGCGGCCCCCGTGACGTACGTGGTGACGAGTTCCCGCATCCTGCGGACCACCAGGTCGGGAGCCTCCATCGGGGTCATGTGGCCGATGCCGGGCAGTTCGGTGAGACCGACGCAGTTCGGCAGTCCGGCGGCCAGCGCGCGGGCGTGGACGGGAGGCGTGAGCCGGTCCGAGGCGCCGTGCACCACTGCGGCAGGCACCTGCAACTCCCTTACACCGTGGTCGAGATCGAGCGTGGCGAGCACACCGCCCCAGGCATGACGCACGGTGCGCGGGCAGGCGTGCACGATCCGTGCGCACGCCTCCACCACGTGCGGGGCGGAACCGGCACCCATGGTGGCGTACTTGAGGATGCTCTTCGCCACTGGCGTGACGGGCCCGAGAGGAACGGACGACCCGAGCACCTGTCCGGTGATCCAGGTGCGCACGCGCCCGGCACGCAACGGCACCACGGACGCCTCCTCCACCAGCCGGGAACTGCCGGTGCTGCACAGCAGGACGGCGGCGGCGTGCGCGTGGAAGCGGGGGCGGGTAGAAGCGGCCATGATGGTCATTCCCCCCATGGAGTGGCCGACGACCAGGGCCTTCTCCTTCGGGGACAGCGTCTTCGCGAGCACCGCTTCCAGATCGTCCGCCAGGGCCCGGGTGCTGCACACCGGGCTCGCGGGGCTGCGTCCGTGACCCCGCTGGTCATAGACGATCACCCGGTGGTCGGCCGCCAGGTCCCGGGTCTGCGCCGCCCAGAAGGCGGTCGAGCAGGTCCAGCCGTGGGAGAGGACGACAGCGGGCGCCTTCTCGGGCCCGTGTACCTCGACGTGCAACCGCGCTCCGCCGGTGGAGGCGACGGTCAGTGCACGGGAGGGGGCGGGCGGGGCATACGGGCCGGTGGCCACGGAGGTGAGCCGGCTCATGCGGCGGCCCCGCTCTGCTTCCCGGCACGCACCGTCTCCCCGGCCGCGGCCTTCTTCCCGGCCGCTGCCTTGCCCGCCGCCCCCGCCTTCTTCCCAGCCGTGCCCGCCCGGTTCTCCTCGCGCTTGCGGATGACCTCGTACTCCGCCAGGTCCACCCGTCGGGTCGCGCGCCGGAACTCGGTTGTCGTACCGGGCCAGATGGTGGTGTTGCGTCCGCTCGCGTCCAGGTACCAGCTGGTGCAGCCACCCGTGTTCCACACCGTCCGCTTCATCCGTTCCTGGACCTCGTGGTTCCAGGCCTCGACGGCGGCGGGCCGGGCGTCGAGCGCGGTACGGACGCCGGAGCCGCCGAGGACGTCGAGGTGGCGCAGATAGTCGGCCAGGTAGTTCAGCTGGGACTCGATCATGAGGATCATGGAGGAGTTCCCGAGGCCGGTGTTGGGCCCGATGATCGTCATCCAGTTCGGGAATCCGGCGGCTGAGGCACCGCGCAGCGCCTGCATGCCGTTCTTCCAGGACTCCGCGAGCGTGGTGCCCTCCACGCCGACCACGCGCTCGGCGATCGGCATGTCGGTGACGTGGAATCCCGTACCGAAGATGATCGCGTCGACCTCGGCCTCGGTACCGTCGGCGGCAACGACGACCGACCCGCGGATCTCGCTGAGCCCGCTCGCGACGACGTCCACGTTGGGCCGGGCGAGCGCCGGGTAGTACTCGCTGGACAGCAAGATCCGCTTGCAGCCGATGCGGTAGTCGGGGGTGAGCTTGGCGCGCAGGGCGGGGTCCTTGATGGCACGCGCCATGTTGCGCTTGGCGAGCTGTTCGATGAGGCCGAGTTCGTCGGGGTGCTTGGTGAACGCCTGCACCTGCAGCTCCCGGATGCCCCACAGCAGTCCGCGCCTGAGCTGGGTGGTGAAGGGCAACGACCGGTGCAGCCACCGCTCGGGGGCGCTGACGGCGCGGTCCACCCGGGGCATCACCCACGGCGGGGTCCGCTGGAGCAGGGTGAGCCGGCTGACCTGCGGCTGGATGGCAGGCACGATCTGGATGGCGGAGGCGCCGGTGCCGACCATGGCGACGCGCTTGCCCCGTAGGTCGTAGTCGTGGTCCCAGCGGGCGGAGTGGAAGACCTTGCCCGGGAAGGACTCCAGGCCCGGGATCTCGGGAATCTTCGGATCGGACAGCGGTCCGGTGGCGGAGACGACGACATCGGCGGACAGCGACCCGCGGGTGGTCTCGATCTCCCAGCGCAGGTTGTCCGCGTCCCAGGTCATCAGCTTGACCTCGGAGTCGCAGCGGATATGCGGACGCAGGCCGAACAGGTCGGTGACGTGCTCCAGATAGGCGCGGATGTGCCGTTGGCCGGAGAAGGTGCGCGGCCAGTCCGGGTTGGGTGCGAAGGAGAAGGAGTACAGGTGGGAGGGCACGTCACAGGCGCACCCGGGGTAACTGTTGTCCCGCCAGGTGCCGCCGACGCTGTCCGCCCGCTCCAGGACGACGAAGTCGGTGATCCCCTCCCGGCGCAACCGCACGGCGGCTCCCAGCCCGCCGAACCCGGACCCGATCACCGCCACCCGTACATGTTCGTGCTCGGCCATCCCGAAGCCTCCACGCATCGCCTTGGATTCTGCCAGTGAATACTGGCGCAATGGGACTGTAGAGCAGCTCCGTACCGAGCGGTAGGGGTCCGGGGAGGGAAAGTTACCGGCGGTACAACATAGGCTGCGGGTGTGGCAGAGGACGCAGAACACCCGGGGGCACCGCGCGAGTACCGCATGGCGGAGCTAGCTCGCCTGGCCGGCATCACCGTGCGCACACTGCGCTTCTACCGCGAGCGCAAACTGCTGCCGCCGCCCCGCCGGGAGGGCCGTATCGCCTGGTACGACGACCACCACCTGGCCCGTCTGCGCACCATCTCCGCCCTGCTGGAGCGCGGCCACACACTGACCGGCATCGCGGAGTTGGCCGAGGCCTTCGACCACGGCCGGGACGTCGCCGACCTCCTGGGCGTCGGCACGCCCAGCGAGGAGGAACCGGTCCGCCTCACCCCCGAGGAACTGGCTGCCCGCTTCGAGGACGAGGTCACCCCCGACAACCTCGCCGCTGCCATGGACCTCGGCTACCTCGGCACCGACGGCGACGAGATCGTCCACATCAGCGCCCGCCTGCTGGACGTCTCCGCCGCCCTGGTCCGCGAGGGGATCCCGCTCGCCGAGGTGCTCGCCGCCGGCGCCCGCGTCCGCGCGCACGCCGACGCCCTGGCCCAGCTCTTCACCGACCTGGTCCTCCAGCACGCAGCCGAGGTGGATCTGCAACGCCTGCGGCCACTGGCCCGGACCGTGGTGGAGGCGGAGCTGTCACTCGCGCTGGACCGTCGGCTGAACCAGCCCGCCGACCGGTGAACCTCGGCCGCTCCGGTCAGAGGCCGAAGACCGCGGTCACCGGCGCATGATCGGACCAGCGCTGCTCGTAGGAGGCGGCTCGCTCGACAAACGCCTTGACCGCTCGCTCGGCCAGCGTCGGCGTGGCCATCAGGTAGTCGATGCGCCAACCCGAGTCGTTGTCGAAGGCGCGCCCGCGGTACGACCACCAGGTGTACGGCCCTGCCGCGTCCGGGTGCAGGGCACGTACGACGTCGACGTACCCGCCGCCGGCTGGGTCGAGGACACTGCCGAGCCACTCCCGCTCCTCAGGCAGGAAGCCGGAGTTCTTGGTGTTGCCGCGCCAGTTCTTGAGGTCAGTCTGCTGGTGGGCGATGTTCCAGTCGCCGCAGACTACGACCTCGCGCCCGTCGGCGGCGGCCCGCTCGCGCAGCCGCTTCAGGTAGGCGAGGAACTCGTCCATGAAGCGGACCTTCTCGTCCTGCCGCTCGGTGCCGACCTCACCGGAGGGCAAGTAGAGCGAGGCGACCGTGACGCCGGGCAGGTCGGCCTCGACATAGCGCCCGCTGCCGTCGAACTCGGCCGAGCCGAAACCCACCCGGACCCGGTCGGGCTCGCGCCGGGTGTAGAGGGAGACACCTGCCCGGCCCTTGGCAGCGGCCGGAGCGTGCACGACATGCCAGCCGTCGGGCTGCCGGACCTCCTCGGGCAGTTGGTGCGGCTCGGCGCGCACCTCTTGCAGGCAGACGACGTCCGCGGAGGTCTGGGCGAGCCACTCCACGAAGCCCTTCCTCGCGGCGGCCCGCAATCCGTTCACGTTCACCGAGGTCACCGTCAGCAAAGCACTCTCCTCGACCTCATGGTCGACCTCGGCCGCCGGACACGTCGTCCGAGGTCACAATCAGCATCCACGGCACGATACCGGCACACTGGTCGGAGCCCTCACGCCAAGACCCACCACCCGCATAGAGGTGCGACACACAGCATGAACATACGCCGCGTCCGCTTCGATCACCCCGACGCCGTCAAGCTCAACGACGAGGTCCAGGCCGAGTACCACCTACGCTACGGCGACGGTGGCGACGCCACGCCCCTCGACGTCTCGGACTTCGACCCACCTCAAGGCGCCTACCTGATCGCGTACGACGAGCACGACCACCCCGTGGCCACCGGCGGCTGGCGCAGCCAGGACCAGAGCGGCGAGGGCACCGAGGACGGTGACGCCGAACTCAAGCGCATGTTCGTGATCGACCGGATGCGCGGCCAGGGCCTCGCGCGCCGCATGCTCGCGGCCCTGGAGGAGGACGCCCGGGCCGCCGGGCGGCTGCGCATGGTCCTGGAGACGGGCACCAAGCAGCCGGAAGCCATCGCCTTGTACACCTCCAGCGGTTACGAGCCGTGCACCGGCTTCGGCTACTACCGGGACTACGAGGAGAGCCGGTACTTCGCGAAGCAGCTGTGAGAAGGAGCGTTCGCAGGGCTGCTGGAGACCACGTCCCGGCAGCCGCGGACGGGTCGGACCCGGGCAGCAGGCGCTCCGGCCGCCCGTTTCCCCCAGGGACACGGGCGGCCTGTTGCGTTGCGGACCCCTTTCGCGGCGCAGGTGGCCAAAGGCGCTGCCGTCCGAGACCGTCGACGTGCCACAGATCGCTGCCGGGGTTCGCGACGCGGTTTTCGAAGAGCCCCTTCCGATGACGTCGCCGGCAGGCGGGGCGGCTCGGTCGTCGGCGAGTGCCGTCAGCCGCCGTCAGGCGTCTGCCAGGCCGAACGGCAAGGACGGGTTGGCCTCGGCGATCTCGATGAGGCGGTTGTACTTCGCGACGCGTTCGCCGCGGGCCGGGGCGCCGGACTTGATCTGGCCGCTGCCGGTGCCGACGACGAGATCGGCGATGAAGGAGTCCTCCGTCTCGCCGGAGCGGTGCGAGACCATCTGCGTGTAGCCGGCCTCCCGGCAGATCCGCATCGCCTCCAGGGTCTCGGTGACGGTGCCGATCTGGTTGACCTTGATGAGGGCGGAGTTGCCGATCTTCTTGCTGATGGCCTCGGTGATGATGGCCGGGTTGGTGACGAAGATGTCGTCGCCCATCAACTGGACACGGTCGCCGAGCCGTTCGGTCAGGCGGACCCAGCCGCCCCAGTCATCCTCGGCGAGGCCGTCCTCGATGGACCAGAGCGGGAAGCGGTCGACGATCGCCTCGTAGCGTTCGATCAGTTGGTCGCTGGTCAGCTTCTCGCCCGCGACGTCGTACCCGCCGTCGCGGTGGAACTCACTGGCCGCCGGGTCCAGGGCGATGGCGATGCCCTCACGGCCGGCGGCATGTCCGGTGGCGGTGACGGCGTCGATGAGGAGTTGGAGGACCTCCTCCGGGCGGTCGACGGCGGGGGCGAAACCACCCTCGTCGCCCAGGCCCACGGCGTGTCCTTGGGCGGACAGGATCGCCTTGAGCTTCGCGTAGACCTCGGCTCCGGCACGTACTGCCTCGGGCAGGCTGGGCGCGCCGAGCGGGGCGAGCATGAACTCCTGGAAGTCGAGGTTGTTGGTGGCGTGGGCGCCGCCGTTGACGACGTTGAAGTGCGGTACCGGAAGGCGCGGAGTGGTGCCCGCAACCTGGGCGATGTGCTGCCACAACTCGCGTCCGGCCAGCACGGCTTCGGCACGCATGGCGGCCATGGAGACGCCGATGACGGCGTTGGCGCCGAGCCGCGCCTTCGTGTCGGTGCCGTCGAGATCGAGCAGGGCGCGGTCGACGTCGGCGGCGGAGTCGAAGGAACGGCCGGTCAGGGCCTGGGCGATCTCGCCGTTGACGTGCCCGACGGCGGTCCGTACGCCCTGTCCGTTGTAGCGGGAGGCGTCGCCGTCGCGGAGCTCGACGGCCTCCCGGGTGCCCGTCGACGCCCCGGAGGGGACACCGGCACGCACACGGGCGCCATCGACGGTGGTGAGGGTGACGGCGAGGGTGGGGCGGGCACGGGAGTCGAGGATCTCGACGGCGTGCAGGTCCGTGATCTGCAGAGGCATGGGCTCTTTCCCTACGCTGGGGACGACTGGCGGATGGCGACTGGCGGATGGCAGTGACAAGTGGTGTGGTCGGTTACTGGCCCTCAGCGGCGACCAGTTCGGCCCTCGCCCGGCCGGTGTGCGGGTTCAGGTAGGTGCCGCCCCCTCGGACACAGGGGTGCAGGTCGGGGTCGGGGTCGTAACCACCTCCTCTCGCCGCGACAGCCGAAGCCGCCACACACGCCAGGGCTGCCAAGGTCGCCGGGGCCGCCGGGGCTCGGGGATGCAAAGCCCGGCGGAACCGGGCACAGTCGAAGGAGCCACAGCAGCCGCTGACACTTCAGGCACCTCCAGGACGGTGTCACGCGCCCGCCCGGGCCCACAGGGCCGTTCGGCCTGGTCACCGGCCCAGTCGGCCTCTCCACCCGCCCGGTCGGCAAGCCGTCTGGCCTCGTCGCAGAGGAGCGCAGGTCGTCGGCGACCGCCCCGCGGCTGCTCAGGCGGTGACGGTCCCTCTCGCAGCGCGTGTCGGTGCCCGCCGCCCGGACGCGGGCGAGCACATGGCTCAGGGTCCACTCGTGATGGACAAGCAGCCGCGAGGTGCGACCGACCATGGCGCACGGGTACCCCGCCCGTCACCGGTCCCAGGGCGCGAAGGCGCAGCATCAGTCGGTGGTAGGCGGTGATGTGCTCGGCCGCCTCGTGGAGGACCTCCGCCGCGACGACGCCCGCTTCGCCGCAGGCAGCCACCGTACGGTCGACGGCAGACTGGCCGCCGACCGTTGGTTCCCCTCCGCCAAGACCTGTTCCGGATGCGGCGCGATGAGCGACAAGTCGCTGCTGCACGTGCGGACTTACCCATGCGACGCCCGCGGCCTGGTCATCGACCGGGACTCCACCACGGCCCGCCACCTCACCGCCCTCGCGACAGCATGCACAACTCGTACCGGAGTCGGCGGAGGCCAGGACACCCCAGCGGTGTCGAAGCCTCGTGGAGCCGGCCAGAAGACCCGCGCCACCTGCCCCAGCCGCAAGGCAAGGGCAGGGCGGGCAAGCGGCAGGGCGGTTTCAAAGTCCCGGTGATCACGTGAGTGCGCAGGTCGCGACGGTATGACGATGCGCGGTCGGCCCGGTCCGTACGCAACGAAGCTCCGGTTGATGCCGGTGACCGATCAAGTCGCCCGCACCGCCCGGAGCTTCGATGTGCCGTCAGTCTGCCACCGTCTGTCTGATCAAGTCGCCCACCCGTCAGCACCGGTTGATCGGACCGCTGGCCCTGCGGCTGCGGACCTTGGCCGACCCCCGGCATCGGCGCGGGAAGCGTCACTCGTTCGTGAGCGTGCTGCTGGTGGCCTGCTCGGCGGTGCTGACCGGAGCCCGTTCCTTCGCCGCGATCGGCCAGTGGGCAGCGAGCGCCCCGCAGGACACGCTCGCCCGGCTCGGCGCCCGCGCCACGACGGTCTTGAACGTGCGCATCGCGCCGAGTGCGGCGACCATCCGCCGCGTCCTGAACGCCGCCTGCCCCGGCGGGCTCGCCGACCTGCTCGGATCCGATCCGGCCGGGGCGGACACCCTCGCGGTGGACGGCAAGAGCGCCCGCGGCTCGCGCCACGGCGAGATCCCGGCCGCCCATCTGCTGGCCGCGATCACCGGCGCCGGCCTGACCGTCACCCAACTGCGGGTCCCCGGCAAGACGAACGAAATCACCTGCTTTGACGCCTTGCTGGCGCCCTACGACCTGACCGGCGTCACGGTCTCCGCGGATGCCCTGCACTGCCAGCGCGATCACGCCCGGTTCCTCGTCGAGGAGAAGAAGGCGCACTACGCCTTCACCGTGAAGCGCAACCAGAAGAACCTGCACCGCCAACTCGCCACCCTGCCCTGGGAGAAGGCGAGTGCGAAGTTCTACGACCGCACCGATGCCCACGGACGCCTGGAGACCCGCGTCGTGCAGGCCCTGACCATCACCGACCTCGGCGTCGACTTCCCCCACGCGGTCCAGGTCGCGAAGATCGTCCGGCACCGCACTCAGCGCAAGACCGGCAAACGCAGCCGCGAGACGGTCTACGTCATCACGGACCTGGCCAGCCGCGAAGCCTCCCCCGAGCGCATCGCGAAGATCGTCCGTTCGCAGTGGATCATCGAGAACCGTCTCCACTTCGTCCGAGACACCGCCTTCGCCGAGGACGCCTCCACGGTCCGAACCGGACACGGCCCGGACAACATGGCCACCCTCCGCAGCTTCGCGATCAACACACTGCGAGCCTCCGGCCACGCGAACATCGCGGCCGGACTCCGCGAGATGTCCTACGACGGCTTCCGCCGACCACTGGACCTCCTCGGCCTTGCCTGACCAGCGCTCCCACGCAAGATCAAAAGACTTTGCAACAGCCCTGGGGCAAGCGGCGAAACCATGCCTCACCAGCGACCTCGGGAAGCAAGATCCGAAGGAGTTGCTGCACTCCGCTGCTGTACGACACGTCAAAGCCCCGATAGGGAGATCCCTACCGGGGCTTTGAGCTGCGTGGCCCTGAAGGGAACCAAATTGAACCCCGTGCTCATGCGGTACGTCCGAAAACACACCGCATAGAGCGTCAGGGGACCCCGTCTGTGGCCACCCATCTTACGCGTCTGGGCTTCAAGCCCGACGCCGCTCCGGCACCTTCACCGGGTGCCGGAGCTCAACACACGACTCATGACTCCGCGATGCAAGCACCGTGAGCACGCTGCCAGTAAGCGTGTGTCGTGAGCCCAACAGCCACCGATAGCATGTGCAGATGGCTCAGAGCGCAGGTCGGAACGTACGAGGAAACGTGTTCCCTATCGTCGAAGCCTTCGGCTTTCCACACGACAGCGAGTCGCCGGCGGCCGCGAAGGCGTGGGACGAGAAGAGCTGTCCCTTCGCAGGTGGCCTGTGCGAGAAGCAGCGACAGTACGGCTTCGGCTACTGCTCGGTCACCTATGCGGCCAAGTGGAACGACGGCCAGCAACGCACCTACGCCGTCTGCGACCACCGGCTCGATGGCCCGCCAGTCGAATGGGCCGTGACGGACTTCTTCGGAGACCGCCAGGCGACCCTCGTGTCTGAGGTAGCGGCAACGCTCACCCCAAGGCTCAACATCGACTATGTCGCTTTCGCAGACGACCCGTCCGCTCCGGACGGAACAAGTCTCATCGCGATCGAGACTCAGGCGATCGACCTCAGGGGTGGTGGAGTCGGGCCTGCATGGAAAGCCTGGGAAGCAGACGATGTCGATAACTGGCGCGCATATTTCACCGCCGAAGCCGAACGCAAAGGCCGTCGCGACACGGTGGACTACGGCGTGAACACCGGCAACGTCTATAAACGACTCGGCACTCAGGTAGCCGTGAAGGGCGAATATCTGAAGCAGATAGACGTGCCGCTCTATGTAGTGATGCAGCACAGCATCCTGCAACAGCTCCGCTCGCGGATCAACTTCGCCCCAGTCGCAGCGGACTCCCCCTGGGACATCACGTTCGCTGGATTTGACTACGGCGGCGCGCTCGACTCCGACGGAAAGATGCGCCTCGACCTGGTTGAGACCGTTAGAACGACCCTACCAAATTACCTGGAAGCCATGACCTCAAGCGGCGAAGGTAGCGCCATGCGCGCAGATTTTGTCGCCAAGGTCAGGAAGAAGGTTAAGGTCGCATCCACTCAAACAAATCTGTTCAACCTCTAGAACAGCTGCGATTGAGAATCGCCATCGTCTTGTTTCGGGATGTCCACCTCGTCAGCTTCAGCGATAGCAAATTGCCGGTTGGTCACGTTCGTGCGAGCTGATGCAGAGAAATGAGTGGTGATCTCGAAGCCCATCCCTCGACGCCCGTTCTTCACTGCTACGGCAAGAGACCGACCTGTGCCACAGAACGGGTCCAAGACCAGCCCACCAGGAGGGCACGAGCTCAAGATTCGCGGCTCGATCAGCTTCACGGGGAAGGTCGCCGAGTGACCATCGGAACCGGGTGCCGCGTTGACCCTGACGACATCCCGAGCGCCCTCCTCCACGGCGGACATGTCGTAGTAGTACTTCGCTCGCCCCTCTTTCGGGCGCTTCACGAAGTGGAAGAAGTGTTCATGCGCTAGCCGCAGTCGATCCTTCTCAGGACGTGGCGGCACGTTCCGCTTCTCCCAAATAACATCGTTTCGGAGAATCCAGCGCTCGGCCTGCATGGCGATGGCGAAGCGGGCCGGGATCAACAGCAGTTGCTTCTCCTGACGGAATCCCCCCATCGGCGTCTTCCTGCGCATCCTCGGGTTGTCACCCAACCCTTGGCGTCCATCGAAACGGATGCTCGACCACCGAGCGAAATAGGTGTCGCCAATGTTGATCCAAATGCTTCCGCCCGGCTTCAAAGCAGAGGCGCCCCGCTGAAAAATCTCAACAAGGTTACTGACGTACCACTCAGGAAGCGGCTCCAGCCCCAAGCAACCACCATGAAGCCTGTACCAGTCGTACGGGGGCGGAACTTCCTTGCTCCCGCCTTCAACTTCCCACTCGCGCAGAATTTCCTCGTTGTGGTCGAGGCCGTAGGTGCGAAGTCCCCAGTACGGCGGTGACGTGATAATCAGATCGACTGATTCGGCAGGAAGCTTGCCCATGAGATCGAAGGCATCACCCTCATGCACCTCCGCCACATTATCTTGCAGCGGAGGCGTAATACCCTGAGAAACTTCCATACCCTGCCCCAAATTGAACGATCCCGTGAAGACACGCATACATGTCGGGCGCGAGTATATACCACCCAACCCCTGTTATCCAACATTGGCGCAGCGAAACAAAACAAGGATCGCGAACCCAAAAGACGCTGTGGCCCAGCGTGAGAGATAACGTACGGTATCTGGTCAAAACAGAGGCAGGACGTTAGGTCATCCTCAGTCTAATGAACGCCAAGCCGACCGTACCCTAGCCATCTAAGATCAAGCACAACTAAACAAGGAAACAGTTATGACCCACGTGAGCAAAGGAGACTATCCACAAACCGAAAGCCATTCAGCGCGCACCACGAAGCTCCCCCGCAACAAAATCCTCATCGGCGACGTACGCGACCAGCTTGCCGAACTCCCGGCGTCATCCATCGACACCATCATCACGAGCCCGCCGTACTTCGGCGTCCGCGACTACGGCCACGACCAGCAACTCGGCGCAGAACCCGACGTAGACGGTTGGGTCGAGGGTCTGCGTGTTGCGGCCCACGAGTTCGCTCGCGTCCTGCGCCCGACCGGTTCGCTCTGGCTGAACCTGGGCGACAGCTACGCCCGCCACCCAACCGAGGGCGCACCCACCAAGAGCCTGCTGCTCGGCCCGTCCCGCGTAGCGTTGGCGCTCATCCGTGACGGCTGGATACTCCGCAACCAAGTCATCTGGGCGAAGTCCAACCCCATGCCGTCATCTGTCGGCGACCGGCTGACCACAACGCACGAGCTGATCTACTTCTTCACCCGTTCGCGCAGCTACTACTTCAACCTCGATGCCATTCGGCAACCGCTCGTCACCACGAAGCCGCAGGCCACACGAGACACCGCGCGCGTCTACCCGCCCCCAAGCGCCGGCGCGACCAGCCGGCCCGGCTGGACGCTCAACGACAACCGCGGGCTGGGGCACCTCAAGGCATCTGGGGCTGCTGGTCATCCGCTCGGCAAGAACCCCGGCGACGTCTGGACACTGCCGACAGCCGGGTTCCGAGGCGGCCACTTCGCGGCCTTCCCCCTGCGCCTCGCCGAACGCCCCTTGCTCGCGACATGCCCGGAGCGCGTGTGTTCTGTCTGCGGAGCAGCATGGCAACGCGAGCTAGAACGTCGTGGCGACCGATTGCTCGCCGTGGGTGCACTGCAACCAAGCTGCACCCACAAAGCCGAAGGTGTGCCCGGCGTCGTGCTCGACCCGTTCATGGGTACCGGCACCACGGCGCTCGCTGCCGAGAAGCACGGCCGTGACTGGCTCGGTATCGAGCTGAACCCCGAGTACGCCGCTATGGCCCGGCAGCGCATCACGGCGCAGCGGCGCAAACGCACGCCGACGCACTGACACCTCGTCGGTGTCATGCGGCCGTTGTCGTCATCCGAAATCGGATGGCCGGTCGCACAGCATCGAGGAGGCTCCCATGGCGGGACCCACCAACGGCGGCGTGAAGACGCTCGGCATCAAGGTGCCGGACGCCCTGCACGCGCAGTTCACCCTGGTCGCTCAGCTCGACAACATTTCGCTGGGTGACGCAGCTCTGCGCGCCGTAGAGCTGTACGTGGACACCAAGAAGGCCGAGCCGGACTTTGCGGCTCGCGCTGCTGCCGCGCTTGAGGAGATCGAGCGCGAGGCTGCCGCCCGACGCGGAGCCATCCAAGGGCTGTTCGGGGAGGCCTCCCCGGCAGCCGAAGCCGCCGACACGACGACAAGTCGGCGACGGGGTGAGTCGGCCAAGTAAGGCCATCCCCCCTGAAGGGAGTGGAGCGGCGGACGCATGTTGTCCGCCCTCCGCTCCCCCACTTCCACATCAGACCGTGCTCCCTCTGCGGGCGATCGGCCTGGTGCGGAACCGGACCCGCCCACCAGGCAAAAGCCCGAAGGGTCCAGAAGCGAGCGGACATGCTGACCGCAATCGTGATACCAGCCGATCCGGCAGAACCGGCGCGGCTGGAGCAGCTCGACAAACGGGACGTCGACGCGTTCCGTGCGCTTGTCGGCGGCCATCTTCAGGTCATCAACCTGGAACGGCCGGCGGCGACCATGTACCTCAACGACGAAGGCAAGCTCGACGGGTTGCCGTTCAACCCCAGGGCTACGGCGCTGCTGTGGGCCCATAACGCCGCGTTCCGCGACCAGGACGTCATCGCCGGTGACGCCTTCATCGTCGGCGTCCCTGACAGGCACGGCGACGACACCACAGCACCGACGGAACTGGTTGACCTCCTCTTCCACACCAAGCGCTACCGCGTGTTGGTGCAGGGCGAGGGCGACGAGAAGTTCTACGGACACCTACGGCCGTTCGACTCGTGGTTCGAGGCGTACGGCTTCGGCGTCCATCTGGTGCGGATGTTCAGCCAGCTCCAGGACGTACAGATCGTGGCCGAAACCGAGGACGAACAGGCCAAGCTCATCCAGGAGTGGCTGCGCATCGGGAAGGAGAACCCGGCGATCGTGGCGGCCACCGACCCGCCGTTCACCGAGGGCAGCTTCGAGGAGTGCTTCACCGTCGAGGAGCTGGAGGAGCGAATCACGGCTGCCTCGTGGGGAATCGGCACGGCGTTCTACCACCGCGACCTGTGCTTCATTCAGCAGGTCGAGGGTGGTGACGAGTGGTTGACTATTCGTCACAGCGTCGCGTTCGAGAGCATCACTGTATTGCCGCTCATTGAGCGTGGTGAGCTCGCTTCACTGGTGCGCCGACTGTTGGCCGCTTCGAAGGAGCAGTGTCAGCGGTTGGAGTACTGAATCAAACCGCCGCCCGAGCTACGGCTTGGGCGGCGGACACCCCCCTCAGAACGGTGGCTCGTCGCTGAAGCCGCCTCCACCCCACGGATTAGCCTCTTTCGGGATCGCCTTCTCAGGGAGGGGCAAGTTGGTTACAACGTAGAGATTCAAGATGTCGGCCCGGTCGATGAACATGATCTGGCTTCGCTTAGCATCATCAAGCGCGTTGCCGATCCAGTTCCGAGCAGCTTTGGTAATCTCGCCGCCCGCCACTATGAAGGCATGGTCAACGAGAACCCGCTTGTTGGCTTCCGGGTCGAAGATCTCGTGCGCCAGCATCATCAAAGCTTGGTTGTGGATCTCGGCAACGTTTGCGTTGCCTGCCCTCGTAACACCGGATGCGTCGAGCTTGCCCTTCTTCACTTGGATTCCGAAGTAGAGCAAGTGCTGCGTCGGCAAGGTGTAGCGCATCCAGATGTCCTTGCCGTATTCGAGTGCCTTGTCTCGATGGCCGGCTGCCGTGATGCGGTGGAACCCAAGCTGCCGGAAGAGCGGTAGCAGGACCTCTTCGATCAGCTCATCTTCGCTGCACTTATCAAGGTAAGCCGCAAGGTCGTTACGGCGCTTGACCTCTACGGCCGTCAGCGGTCGATGCGGATTTGCTTGCAGTACCGTGACCGTGTTCGTGCCCACATGCCGTACATAGCAATGGCGGTCGTCGCCATAGAAGGCCTCGAAGCCCTCCCGGTTGAGCACAGCGTTCAGTTGCTCCAACGCGTGCTGTCGATCCGGCCCCTCATTCAATGCATCGCTCGGACTCATCAATTGGTCGATGAGGCGACAGAAAATCTCGGGCGGGTGCGTCGGGCCATCGTGAGGCTCGCTCAGCATGGCGTCGAGAACGTCGGCGACCCAGCGATGACGAGTAGATCCGTCGTGAGCCCAGTCCGTATCAAGCTCCTGAAAAAACTCGGTGATATACATGCTCGACCGATAGGGGAAGTACTTCGGCTCCTCACCTGGCCCAGGGGATTCCGCGCCCAGGTTTCCGCAAATCAAGTCAGCGAGCGCTTCGGAGTTCCTACGTCTAAACTTCATAATTGTCCTCCCTGACGGAATGGCACCTGAAGCCTCGTCGCACAATAACGCTTGTTTGCTCGATTTTACTTGATAGCTCTTGCCAGTAGACCAGCTTCTCTTCCGGTGCGGTCATCATCACCTTCTCTATACTCTATGGAACTAGAGTATGCGCGAACTTCACACAATAATCAAGAGGAATAGCGACTTCCGGTTGATCGGGCCAATAGCTGGATGGCAACTAGGACCGCCATGTAATTAGCAAGAATTTAAAAAACCCACCCTCGTGAAGTCGAAAACTTCAGAGGGCAGGCAAGCCACAAACTACATTCCGAGAGGTGCGGCCAGCCCGCCCGGACGCTTGTCGCTCCTAAGCGACATGCCGTCCGGGCTGAGCTAAGCCTCCATCTACCTCGCCACCTCAAACAACTTGCTCGTGGTGGGACTTGTCCCACCACCCCACCAGGTCTCGTATACCTCACCACGGTTGGTGCCGGTGTAGATCTGTTGGGCTGCGCCGTCGTTGAACTTCACGAAGGTAGAGATGTCGCCCTGCTGCGAACGGTTCACAACGTTGCTGTTGCCAGCGCCGCTGCTTGTGTACCAGAACTCACGCACGCCACCGGTTGTGGCGATGTAGATCTGGTAGGCACTGCCCGTGCGCATGGCTTGGGAGTGGATGATGCCAGTTCGGCCCGAGACCTCGGCGCTGTGCGCCGGGGCAGTGGATCCGTTCCACTTGCTCTGCCACACGGATGTGGAAGTGCCAGTGAACAGGCGCTGCTCGCCACTCACCAACGTCTTGCTGAGCGAGTTGATGTCGCCCTGTGAGATATTGAGGATGGTGCCGTACTTCACGCCCTCACTCTTCCACCAGATTTCGTACACCCAGCCGGCGCTAGCGACATACAACTGGTCTTCGCCGTCCGGGCCAGTGGACTTGACCATGGTGACTGGGTTGTTGATGTTGACCAGGCGGGATTTGTGAATTCCCTCCGGGTCGCCATCTTTCCACCAGAACTCGTACGGTCCGTCGCTCGCCAGGACGTACAGCCGGTGAACGTACTGGCCGCCTTCCCAGCGGTTGGCCGCGATGACCGACCGCACACCACTGAGCCCGCTGATGATCTTGGCACTCCCCGGGGAATGTTGCGCATCCCACCAGGTCTCCCAGATCCCATCCGGAACCGCGGTATACACGGCCTGCTTGCCTTCCGGCAAGTTGACCTTGTCGAACCCCACGATGTTGTCCTGAGCGATGTGAATCACTTCGCTCGTGTGGACACCATCTCCACCCGGATGCCACCAGGCTTCCGTGATGGCCGACTGTGTGGCGGCGTAGACTTGGGGTGTGCCGGAGGAGTCGGTGGTGCGTTTGAGGGATTTGACGGTGGGAGGTGGGGGCGGAGCCGCCGGCGAGTCCGCCGAAGTATCCGGCGGAGTGATGGTGTAGCTCGGACCCGCTATCTGGATCGAGCTCAACTCGCCCAGCTTGGAGAACGCCTTGTTCACGATCTCCAGCGCAGAATCGGGATCGGGAATCCAATGGTCCTGGTAAGCGCTACCGTGAGTGCTCAACGGATTGCCCGCAACGGGCAAATACGCTTTGTTGCCGGTGCAGATGCCATCACGCTTGTCACACCAGCTACCAGTTCGATCGGCGAGCGAACTCGGTACGTATGGAACACGAATGCGGAGCGACCCCAGAGCGCAATTGGCGTCACCACGTGCCCACGGAACGCGAACGACCATATTGCAGGCCGTACTCCGTGGATCGCCATACAGCGCCACGTAACCGATATGGCTCCGTGTGTAGTCGCTGATGCTGTTCATGGCGTAACCGACAACCTCGGCACCCTGAGAATAACCACCGACGACGATGGACTCCCTGGGGCAGCGACTCGCACGGTCGTTGAGATGGGTAACGAGCTCGCTGACGCCAGTCCAGACGCTATCGTAGTAGCCGTCCATCCCGGTGAGGATGCCCCAGTCGGCCCAACCTACTGCTGGATACCTGCCCGGACTCAGTTGATCCTGTGGCTGCTGGGCGTTATCGAGATTGCCGAGCTCAACCCAAGCACGAGGCGCCTCGTAGCTAGCGAGGATACTAAGGACGGACGTTTTGAACGCCCTTGCTTGCGCGCCGTCAAAGCTTTCGCCT
Organism: Streptomyces pluripotens; assembly: GCF_000802245.2. Classification (NCBI taxonomy): domain Bacteria; kingdom Bacillati; phylum Actinomycetota; class Actinomycetes; order Kitasatosporales; family Streptomycetaceae; genus Streptomyces; species Streptomyces pluripotens. The sequence goes on along the minus strand of NZ_CP021080.1, from coordinate 4,296,200 downwards.
GAGCCACGCGCGAAGACAACGTAGACACCGCCATTTTTCATGCAGGCGGGATCAGCCTTTGCCGAGGTTACCGGTCCGAAGATCGTCAAGCCCAAACTGCCGCACAGCATGGCCATGCAGAGCAGGAGGATCCGCAATCGGCTTTGCGCAGTGATGCGCAATTGATTCACCTCTCTTCTGTTTTTAAGCTGCGGCTCCCCAATTAGCAATTAGGGATTATAGATACATTAACATAATTGCAAATAAGTTCAAGGAAGCTTAGGCTACCTTCACTTGCCCACTGATCGAATTTGACTTAAAATAGGGGTGAATTTAACGAGAGCTGCACATGAAAGAGCAAAGTAAAACCTCCGCTTCCGCCGCGCTAGGGCAGAAGAAACGATTCATTATCATCGGTGCTGGTGCTGCGATCGCCATTGCACTACTTGTGGCAGGCCTTTTTTATTGGGTTACACACAATTATGCGCAAGAAGCATCTTCTCCGCTGGAGAAAATTCTTGTCCAGAGCGGGGCGGTAAAAGTGTGCGGTTCGGGCGATCCAGGGCGAGGACCTGACAACTACGCGCCTCACTATGCATCACTTTACGAGTTAGATGCGAGTAAAGATGATGCGGTCGAGCTGATCACTAAAGCTGCAGCCGAGAACGGATATAGTCTGGTGCGCAACAGTTCTCCGTATCCGTATGTTGAACAGTACTGGGACACTGTCGGCAAGAAGAGTAACTACCCAGGCTTCAGCAGCGGCAACGTGACGGTCAGGTTTAGCGTCTACGGCGCAGGTACGGAGAAGCTGTATTGCGACCAGCAGCCGCTCCAGTCGGATGAGACTCACACCGCAATTTCGCTTGAAGTGAGATTGCCTGACTCTAAGTAGTCAGGAGAATGTGGGGCTAAGGCTAAGTTCACACGCCAGCGGCGACGTGGCCGCGGAGCAGTGCAGCACAAGGAGCGCCCAATCAACCGGAGTCTGGTGGGCGATCTGGTCACGTAGTCTAACGCTCCCTCGCCGATCGACAGTGAACGTGGCGACGCCCCAACAACCCGCCCGGGGGAAAGCACAAGGCTAGCCAACCGAAGCTCCGGTCATCCCTCAACCGGAAATCATATCCAGTACGTATCATCCATGTCTGGATCGGGCTCTAGATCTGACTCGATGATTCGCAGATTCCGATTCTTCTCTTCCCACTCGTCCACCCGCTCCCGGGCGTCATTCAAGGCTTCGCATTGAGTACCCGACAAGTAGAAACGAAAGGACTTCACTGCGTCCCAAGCCTCATTGCACTCTTTGATATTAAGCGACTCCGCCGAAGCAACAGCAAGATAGCGCTCAACGGCATCCATCACGATTTGCTTTTCGACGCGAGGGTGTAGTTGCGGCAGGATGTTAATTACGCCATCCGAGCTATAGACGATAACAATCGCTGGCGGTCGTTCACTGTCGAGGTACCGGATGGCATTATTAAATCGACTACCGCGAGCCGGATCTCCTCTACTATGAGCGGTACCATCGAGAATTACACCGATGGCATGACATCGACCTTGCAGGTCAACGAGCATCGCTCCGTCCATGTCTGTCAGCTGTGTCAAAAGCTGGGAAGTTAGCCGAGTCGGCTCGATTGACCATGCTTGCGGTGACAGGCGTTCAGCCTCGGCTGCCGCATCGCCTGAGATGATAAGCATCGCCCCGTGCCTATGATTACCGGCGGCTTGCGCAGCTTCACGTAGCGCGTCCTGGTCGGCTTCAGGAAAGAAGCGACTCACGAGATCTTCCAAATACTCTTCATCGAGTACAAGCGTCGGCAAACGGGGGATGCCGTCCCGCACGATCAATAGCGCTTCATCTGCATGCGAAAACTCCCAAACGCCCCGTGCGGTGAAGCTGACGGAAAACACCGTTTCACTATCAGCGTCATAATCGGGCTTCACTACCCCAAGGCCGTAGACGCTTTCTCCATCCGACAGTAGGTCCGATTGAGATCCGCTGGCCTCCAGAAGCTTTCGCACGGCCGGCACGTTGCGCATCTTCACTGGGTGTTTAAGCCTGAGGAATACTTCAATAGCCGGATCGTCCTGCTGGGCGATGATAAGTCGTCCCGCTCCTGGCCGCCCCTCATATGGCAGAGCAGAGAGGCCGCTCATGAGCAAATGATTCTCGCCGCCAAACCAGAATCCAGCACAGTACAACATGGAGCGGACCATTGATTCAGTGGCGCTCCTTACGATCTCGTCCCCGCTCTCCGGCAAATAGGCGGAGCCATCGCCAGGTATGTACAGGGCCCGGACTGAGCGTCGAAAGATCTCCCGAATTACAGCATGCACCAGTGACTGATGCACATGGAACCGATCACGCTCCTCAGTCTTGATCTGAGGAACGTTTTTGATAGCGGCCTTATCCACACTGATGACCGTATGTACTTCATAGTCGCCCACTCGGATTGAGCCACTTGAAAAGAATCTCCTCCCTTGCTCTCGCGGCATTGCCTCAAAAGCCTCTTCGAGTGCTCGCGCGCGCATCCTATCGCGTAGTTCCTGATGGCGTTGTTTATGCACGTGGGCAACGCTGTGGATCATATTGCGATCTGGATGGCTTGCGTACAGCTCGGCTGCTCGTTTCCTTACATGCGCCAATTCATCGGGCGAGTAGGGGCCGTCTTCAGGTTCAATGCATACATCAAATTGATGATCACCAGCTGCCTTGAAGCCAACCAGCACAACATCCGGGTCCCCGTAAAACCCAATCGCCTCAAGAGTCGATTCTGTCCGAACCGCTACCGCGATCCTGTAGTGAGGCTGATAGGCCCACATGAACTGTTTGATGGAGCGTCCTTCACCCATGATCTATTCACCCCTCACTAAATCACAGCCGCTTCCACTTGCCGAGTTTTCTTGCGGCTTCACCATGCCAGCCTCATCCAGCCTCTTCGAAGAGTTCGGCCGCCTCGGCGAAGTCATCTGCTAGGTTCTTCTTATCTCGCTCCACAAAATCCAGCTCGCCTTTGCTGTCGCGGTCTGTCCAGTAGTGGCCTTTAAGGCGCCTCGCCGGGTTGCCAGATACATCAAAAACGGTTGAACCATGGTGAATTCGGCTACGGTGTTCAACGCGCAAATCGGGCTTGTTGAGATACATGTAGGTCAGTAGAACCGATCCATCGACTTCCGATACCTTGGCCAAAGCAGACGTGGACTTCGATTCGTCAGTCATAAGCTTCACAGAGACCAGCGAGGCAGTCTGCTGCACCACAAGGTAGACAGTCTTCGGCGGTGGGCTGCTGCCGGTTTCCGGATTAGTCCAGAAGGACGTGAGCGTACCTTTCCAGGTCCCGCGGACACTACGAGCTACTCCCACTCCCGGAATTCGCTGAACCAGGGGAAGCCGCCATAGCAAAAAATCCCACAGGTTGAAGATGACCGTGCACAACAGGACAGCAGTCGAGAAAAGTTTGAGAGCGCTCCAATCTGGCTTCCCGTCTTGCATCCACGCGCTAACTACGAAGAGAAGCACGACCACCCCGACAATGACGCGAATAGCGATCGTCTTTTTCATGACGCGTATCCCAGATAGTTCCAGGCAGCTTTCACGAAGTCACGTGCGTCCTGACGGCTCCAATCCTGAGTGCCGTGAAAGAGGAACTTGCAGTCATTCACTTCAAACCACCGCTCTGACTCTTCCGACGGTTCGGCGCCCTCAAGCTCCTGCCAGATGTGCACGATGATGCCTTCAATAGTCTTGGTCCATGTCGGCTCAAGAAAAACGCTGTCCGGACAGTTGTACACAAGGCTTTCAACGAAGAAGGAAGGAACCTCACGGTGGACATCTTCTGCAACCATCGCGTTCTCAACGCGCTTCATAATTCGAACAGCCTTTTTGTAATACTGTCTGGTGCGCGTGTTCTTTGCCCGCCCATTCTCTAGCTGCTGTTTTGGGTAGTTGACTAGGGATGCTCCATTTTTCTTGAAGACCTTGGCGCCTTTGCGGTAACTGGTCGACGAGAAATGGTACTCGTATTCAAAACAGGGCACCACGTCGGCATCTACACGAGCGCTGCTGGAATGGATGCGGAATGCAGTCGAACCCGAGGAGTCAACTTGACCGGGGAACTTAGCCCTCAGTGCTGCTTCAAGCTCTGACCTTAGTTTTGCTGGCGTCCAGATCCCCGTGTAGGACCCGCTCGGTGGATGCGCACCCTCGGTAGCCTCGTCCCAGTACACGGCTTCACCGCACTGCACAGCGATATCAACATCGCTGTCTGCCTTGACGTTGGTGTTGTTTGCGTATGAACCTTTAGCGTAAACACTGAGGTCGCAACCATGGAACGCAGCGTGTTCCTTAATGGCCTCACGAATCATCCGCTCGGTGCGGTCTTGCTTATCCTGCTCAGTCGCACTGGATGGTCCAGTCCAACCGCTCAACTTTTCTTCTAGTATCATTCAATTTTCCCGTTGGATTATGGAGCGCAAGAGCATCAAGACGAGGCGCCGTCACTCAGCGTCGCTGCCTGGCGCCCAGGAGCCTACTCCGCCGCACTGACACTGCCGATCGCCTTAACCGCGCGCAGTATCGTCCGTCGTCTCGTCCTCCAGCACCCACACGAACGCCACCCCGCCCTTAGGAAACGTCCAGCCCGGGTAAGAGATCTTGGCGCTCGGTGTTGGCTCCGACGCCTCAAGCTGCGAGATACGCGGCTGCCGCGGTCCAGACAGGTAGTCCAAGACGTTCATGTAGCGGATACCGCAATCGCCGTACCAGATCTCAGCCGTGAAGTCCTTGGTCGGCTGCGCAAGGTCGAGGTGCAGCGTGTGTCCGTGACGCTGAACGAGCACGCGGTAGGTGTACGAAAGCGTCACCTCGCGCTTGTCGCGTACATCAGCCTCACCGAGGTTCACGGTGTAGGTCTGGTTCCCCTTGCGGCTGCTGCGGCGAACCGTCTGATCCTTGCCGTCAATCGCAGCATTCACCAGTTCGAAGACCTCGGGAGAGGACGCGTCCAGTCCGTTGACCGGCTGGAAGTACCAGACGTCGGCGGACGCCGGGTCGGTCAACGACTCCCGGTAGGCGTCCAGGTCTGAGATGCACGAGAAGCGCAGTACCGGGCTTGTCGGCGTAAACCTGTACTCCCAGCGCACGGTAGCCACGAACATCGAGCCTGCACCGTGAGCGGGGCCGTCCGTCCAGGGAGCCAACGCAACGGATACGTGGGCGTCGTACCATCGCTGCCTCGCCCCGATGATCTGCTCTTTGAGGTCGCGGTAGGCGTCGCTCGCCAGCTCTGGGTCCTTCAGCTGAATGGCTAGGGTGTTTTCGACGATCCGGTCGAGCGTCTCGGGAGAGGCCACATTCGTCAACGAGTCCGGCGCGAAGGCGAAGCCGTTGACGACGGCGTCGCGGATGGCCGGCGCTTCCTCGGCAAGAACCTTGCGGAGGCGTTCGTTGGCGCGAACCTCGGCGTCAGCCTGGTCGATGTACTCGAAGAAGATGGCTATGAGGCCGGTCGTAAAGAGCGCCGAGCCGACATCCATGACTGGAAGGTTGGTCAGCCAGTCACCGGCTGCGCTCCTGCTCGTCCACTGAGCCAGAACCATAAGAGCAATGCCGACCGCCGTGGCGACGGTTGCGAGTAGCGCGAGTTTGGTTCGGTAGAGGCGTTCAAGTGGACTGAGCATGTACAAGATCAATTATAACGAATGTACAGCTCATCGCAATGGCGAGATGACTGACGGCCCCGCGTCGGATGCGTTCCGACGCGGGGCCGTCAGCTTCTCAGGTGGTGCAAGAGGCCCGGAACATCAGGCCCGGGTACCACCACCGCCACCACTCAGGATCTTGGTCATTACGTCACCTCCTTCTTCCCTGGTGCGTCACCAGCGCAGCGGTCACATTCAGCGCGCGAGCCTGAGCCGCGCCCTGCCACTACGCTGAAGATTCAGACGGCTCACGTCGTGAGGCCTCCGACGCCACACAGTGCTTCCACGGCCGGCGCCCGAGACATTGGCGGCTCCTGGCTCACGGTCTGCATCCAGTGCGCGTAGCCGTCGATCACCTGTTGGAGCAGACCCGTGTACGCCATGCGCTCCGCCGGTCCACTTGGAGCCCTGGAGTCATCGGGAATGTCCAGCGGCGTCCGCGCACGTGTGGCCATCTGGTCAGCAGCTTTGTGGATCTCAAGTTCAGCCCAAACGACCTTGCCGCCAGCAGGCGGACGGTAGACGCTCCACTGCTTCGTCATGGCAGAAACGAGCAGAAGCCCCCGGCCGCTCTCCGCGTCTCCTTTCGGTTCCTTGATGACGGGCTCCTCGGTGCTGCGATCCCACACGTCGACGAACAGGCTCGTGTCGAGTACGCGCAGCTGCACCCCGATGACGTGGTGACCCTGGATGTCATGCAACTTCGGCTCGGGGTTGGTGATGCCGGTCGCCCGTATGGCGTTGGTGACCAGTTCGCTGACGACCAGCTCGGCATCCTCGGTGTAGTCGAGCAGGTTCCAGCGCCTCAAGACCAGTCGAACGAACATGCGTGAGCAGCTGACCGCCGTCGGTACTGCCGCGAGCCGGATGCTGGTGGTGTAGAAGATCCTGGGCTGGGGTGACTGAGGTTGCATCACGCCTCACCCGCCTCGAAGACCTGGGCGTCTGCCTCTAACTCCAGACGAATCAGCATGTGAGTCCGCAGGAGGGGATGACGGGCGAGGTGTTCCATGGAGGGCACCACCACGTGACGGACACCCGTGCATCTGAGCTCATCAACGAGAGCCGCGAACGTGCGCTGACAGCCAGGCGTGGACTCCGCGAAAATCTCGACGAGTTGGTAGCCACGGATGTCGGCGTACCGTTGCAACGCCGTCTCAAGGTCAAACAACGCCTCGTCCGACTCATCATCTACGCGCATGTAGCCGTAGACCTTGATCGATGTAGTGTCTGGCCTCATCGGCGCTGCCCCTGCACGATCCAGATGCGTGCGCCGGTCTCGCGTTCGATGTGCTGCCGCATGGCGTCCTGGAGGCCCGGAAGCCGAGCGAAGTGCCACAGGGACGGCACCAGCACGTTCTTGACGTCGGACTGCTTGAGTCGGCCGATCATCGCTTCGAACGCTGACTCGGCGCACCGAACGCTCTCGGTGAAGACATCACCCAGGGCGAACCCCTCGCGGTCGGCGAATGTCGCCAACTCCCGTCGAATCACCTCGGCTTCGTCACTGCCCTCTGCGTCGATGGCAACTCGCATATAGCCGTAGATCGTTGGTCGCACGACCGACCACCCTCGAAGCGTTACCGGATTCATGGACTGCCGGGCCGACAGCGGGTGTTAGGGGAGCACCGCCACCGGCCCGACGTGCAACCAGCGAACCGCCGTGACCAGGGAAAACCCACCGCAGAACAGTGGCAAGGGTGACGCAGAAGTGCGGCATTACCCGGTCTGACCTGCGCGGACTGCCGCCACCCGGATATTCTTGGTGCCCGCCGCTGGCGAGGAGTACGGACAATGGCGAGCAAACGGGTACGTCTTGCACAACGCCGCAGGTCGGCGGGGTTCAGTCAAGAGAAATTAGCCGAGCATCTTGGCGTCGAGCGTACGACGGTTGTGCGCTGGGAGACCGCCAAGGCCGACCCACAGCCCTGGCTCCGGCCGAAACTCGCGTCGGCACTCAAGGTGACCGCAGACGAACTGCACGCGTTACTCGAAGACATCGTCGTTGTTGAAGCCGAGCCCAGCGAGCGTCTGAACTACGCACTCGCACATCCGTCGAGCGCCGACCTGGTCGCCGTGGCCTACCTGCACGAGCGCGTCCGCAAGCTCGACGAGTCCTATGACGGGGCTCCGTCGACCGCTCTCCTCGGCCCCGCCGGCCAGGTCCACGGACAAATCGGCTACCTACGCGAGCACGCCACCAACTCACGCGTACGCAAAGCCCTGTACGAGGTCGAGGCCGAGTCAGCGACGTTCGTGGGACAACTCGTCTGGGACGTCAGCCAGCGGCGCGACCACGGCGGGCCGGTCGTCTATCTCGACGAAGCCGTTCATGCTGCTCGGCAAGCGCGGGACCCAGGAGCCGAGAGCTATGCGGTGCTGCGGAAGAGTTACGTGGCGCTGTACGGCGAGAAGGACCCGGTCAAGGGCGTGATGCTGGCCCAGGAGGCGGTTGAGGTCGCCAAGCTGGCCAGCCCTTCGCTGATGGGCCTGAGCCTGCTGCACGTCGCCGAGGGGTACGCCATGGTTGGTGACGTCCAGCGCTGCGAGGACGCTTTGAAGAAGGCCGAGGCACAGTTCGAGCGGATAAGCCCGGACGACGTGGCCGCCGAGTACTACACGCTCAACGAGTACAACCGCCTGGCTGGCTCGTGCTACCTCTTTCTCGGCCTGCCCGACCGGGCCGAGCCGATTCTTCGCAATACGGTCAGCGCCCTCGCGCCCAAAAAGAAGAGCCAGGCCATCGCGCTCGGCAATCTCACGCTGTCGCTGATCCACCAACGTAAGCTCGAAGAAGCAGCGGAGACCATGCACCGCACGATCGACGCCGTGGAGCTGACGCGCGGCGGAGGCGGGCTGAACCTGGCGTTCGCTGCGGGCCGGGAGCTGCGTGAGTGGCGTACCGAGGCGTGGGTGCAGGACATCAACGACCGGCTCCTTGCCCTGATGGCCGCCATCTGAGCTGCAAGGGGTGTACGTGGGGATCGACGAGGCCAAGCACGCTGTACGCGATCAGGTGTGGCGGCTGCTGGAGCGTGAAGGCGCAGCGCCCGAGGGCTCGTACGGAAAGATTCCGGGGTTCTACGGCGCCGAACTGACTGCCGCACGCCTGGCCGAGACGCCCGAGTGGCAGGCGGCACGGACGATCAAGGCGAACCCCGACTGGGCTCAACTTCCCGTGCGGACACGGGCACTTCGAGACGGCAAGCTCCTCTATATGGCAGTACCACGGATGGCCAGCGAGCAACCGTTCTTCTTGCTCGACCCCGAGACGCTGGAGCTGCCGCCGGAGGAGGCCGCCGAAAAGAGCGGGGCCAAGGAGTGCGCCAGGCGAATCGGCGTCGAGGAGATGCGGCCGATCGACATGGTCATCTGCGGCAGCGTGGCTGTGAACCGCTCCGGCGCACGCATCGGGAAGGGCGCCGGCTACTCCGACCTGGAGGTGGCCCTGCTGATTGAGGCGGGCCTGGTGACTGACGAGACCGTGATCGTGGCGCCTGTTCACTCACTCCAGGTCGTCGATGACGAGATCCCGGAAACGCCGCACGACTTCAGCGTGGATCTCATCGTCACGACTGACGAGATCATCCACTGCCCCGACCAGCGGCGACCCAGCGGCATCCTGTGGGGTGACCTGACGGCAGAGAAGATCGCGGCGATTCCAGTGTTGGCGGCGAGGGGATATTGAACCCCCAACTGAGATTTGGATGAGTCGGCAAGCGGGTGGACTGAAGGACGTAGCCCAGCGAAAACTTCGGGCCTCGACTACAGTCCGCGATCCATCTCTTTCCCAGGGGTTTGCATGCCTCGGTCGCCTATCACATTGACCCGTATTCGTTGCGTTGCGCTGCCCACAGATTACATCGTGCAGGAGCTTCAAGGGCAATGAACCCGAGAATGAAGCCTACCGCCGAGGCATTCCCAAAAATGAAGAACACCCCGCGACCGACCAGCGGACACAGGGTGTTCTTCGCTGGGGTCGCGGGGTAGGGCTGCCGAGTTGGTCCTAGACGTCTTCGGTGTACCGAATCGTCCCGTTGGGGTCGGGGTTCTTCGGAACCACCTGTATGAACCCCTCGGTGGGGTTCGGGTTATCTCCCGCTGCACGGAGGTATAGACGCACGCGCCTGGCCTCCTCATAGGGGTCGAAACCCGACTTCATAAGCCACCCCTCCACGTACCAGTCCGGGTGCTTGAAGCAGCCAAGCGGCGTATCCCCGCCGTCGTGGTCGACACCCACGAACACTGACGTGGTGGTCTGAACGACCACGTCGAATGTGATGCTCGCGGAGAGCCCGATACGGATCGGCAGGGGATCGGCGTAGGTGTTGCCAAACTGGGCGTTCTTGAGATCTTCCAGGGAGAATCCGGGGGTGAAAATGAAGATGGTTTCACCCGCTTCGAAGCCGTAACCTCTGAACATCTCGTACAGATCGTCTCCGGGACCGTGCTCAGTGGCCATGTTGTCTTACCTCTCGTGCGGTTCAGGTGGGGCACACCGCCGGTTGAAATCATTCAAGCGGAGTGCCCCATCCGAAGATGAGAGGTAAGACAATCACCATTCCAACAATCCATAGCCTATAGAATCACATATAGGCGAATTCGTCAATATATTCACGACTTCTTGACGGCGTGAAAAAAGAAGTTCGGATATGTGGCAATGATCCCATACATTATCATTCCACCAAAGAAAAACATTAGGAATGCGAGCACAATAGTATTCACCTGCATGAACCGCAAGTTTCTCCTGGTCATCACAACCTTGTCCGCGTCGAGCCGGAAGACAACGTCTTGAGCAAGCTCGAAACCCTGCTTGAAGTGAGGGTCTGTCATCAAATCGAAGAAGTCGGGTTCGCGCTCCTTTGCTGCCTGGACTTCGGCATGACGATCAAGGATGAGCTTTGCAAGCGCGGGAAATCCGATGGCATCTTCGTAGTCTGAAAGGGTACGAGGAGCCCGCTCAATGTATGGCCTTCCTCCGCCCTCTGGTGTCGCTGTTGCCTGCACACGGCGTTTAACGACACCAATGTGCGCTTCTATGCCCGCGCCGATGGCGAGGGCGACACGAACAGAACGAGCGACCATTCCATCACCCATCGTCCCGATCAGTTCAGCCAGCTTCTTGCGGGCCTGCTCAGCGTTGTCCACTAGAAGGAGCGGGAACATCCAGTCACGCTCATCCAGCTTGTCGAGCGTCACCCCATCCCCCGTGCGCATCTCCCTGAACGCCTCGACCAACCGTGCCTGGCCGTTCACACAAGTCCCCCTGTTGTCAGTGCACGCTATCTGCGACCCAGTGTCCCACGCG